>JBBAVG010000006.1:81970-84294 GCA_040397805.1 Phycisphaerales bacterium | reverse complement strand
CCTTCAAGACGTCCGCGGATGTCCTTCGGTCGCGACGCCGATCAGCGTGTGCAGGCACGTCGCTCCGACCGGCGGCTCGGTCTGCCACGGGACGATGAATGTCCGCGCGGCGCGGCGATCCCTGACTTCCTCGATCATCGGACCCTCCGCCGCCGCTCGGGCTCGGAGCATCGGGTCGGTGGTGGCCGTGGCCGAGAGGCTGCTGTTGATCACCCATGCATAGGGCTCGATCTTCGCTCGCCGCAGGTCGTCCTGCAGTCGCGACGCCTCGAGGACCGGCGTGTTCTCGGCCAGCGTCACGATGATGACCTTGGTGTACGCAGGATCCTGAAGCTTCATCATGGGCGTGCTGACGCCCCTGACCGGGCCATCCGCATGGGCGGCGTCCGCCGACCGGAGCTTGGCCATCTGCCGCATCATCTCGCGGTGGTACGAGCCGGTGGCGTCGAGAAGCAGCAGCGTGTGCCCGGTGGGCGCGGTATCGATGACGACGAAGCGGCGCTTGGCTTCGTTGAGGACGCGGGAGAACGCCCGGAAGACCGCGACCTCCTCGGTGCAGGGCGATCGCAGGTCCTCCTCGAGCAGGGCCAGCCCCGCGGCGTCAAGCTGGTTCGCGGAGGCCGCAAGCACGCCTTCCCGGTAAGCCCTGGTCTCCGCCTGCGGATCGATGCGGTCGACGGTGAGGTTGGGGATGGAGCCGCCGATCGCCGCGGCGACATGCGCGGCGGGGTCGGTGGTCGTCAAGTGAACCTCATGCCCGCGAAGGGCGAGCTCGACGGCGATCGCCGCGGCAATCGTCGTCTTGCCCACGCCACCCTTGCCCATGGTCATGATCGCCCCGTGACCCGCCGCCTCGATCTGGTCGATGAGCTCGACCAGCGGCGGGATGCCGGACGCCGCGTTCGGGCCCAGGGGCACGCCGGCCGCCTCGGAGACGGAACCTTCGTCCTGCAGCAGGGCACGGATCGACGCGAGTCCGACCATGTTCCGGCGCTTGAGCGGAACCAGCGTGCGGGGCAGGGAGGCGATCCCGGCGGGGATCGCGGCCAAGGCCGATTGCGTGCGCGCCGTCATGGCGTCGGCGATCTCGTCGCCCACCCCGGCGGCCGTGAAGACGCCGTTGATCACGAGCCGCTGGTTCTGGAGCCCCAAGGTCGCGAGTTCATGGCTGGTCCGATCGGCTTCGCGGAGGGCGTTGGGTTCGGCCCTGGCGACCAGCACGAAGGTCGTTTGCGCCTTGTCGCCGAGCGTGGCGACGGTCGCCTCGTAGCGGTCCTTCTGCGCGTTGAGTCCCGAAAGCGGCCCCAGGCAGGACGTCCCCTGCTTGTTGGTGTCCAGGAAGCCCGCCCACGCGGCGGGCAGCGAGAGGAGCCTCAGCGTGTGCCCGGTCGGGGCCGTGTCGAACACGATGTGGTCGTACCGCTCGGCGATCGTGTTGTTGGTGAGAAGGCCCGTGAACTCGTCGAAGGCCGCGATCTCGACCGTGCAGGAGCCTGAGAGTTGCTCCTCCATGTGGGCCACGGCGTCGGCCGGAAGCACGCCGCGATAGGGCCCCACGACACGGTCCCGGTACGCCTTGGCCGCCGCCTCGGGATCGACGTTCACCGCGTCAAGCCCCGGGACGCCAGGCACGGACGCGGGAACGTTGGAAAGCCGAATGCCGAAGACGTCATCAAGGTTCGAGGCCGGATCGGTGCTCACCAACAGCACCCGCTTTCCGCGATCCGCGATCGTGACGGCCGTGGCACACGCGAGCGAGGTCTTTCCGACGCCGCCCTTGCCGGTGAAGAAGAGATAGCGTGTCGGTGACGTGACGAAGTCCATGATGAGGTCCATGATGAAGTCCATGATGAGGTCCTTGGACGGTCGAATCATCCGAATGGCACACGGCCGGGTGCGGGTGCAGGCGGGATCGGCTCAACAGCACTTGCCGGGCCGGCAGCCGCACCCGCCGGCCTTGGGCGAATCGGTGGCGGCCTTCGCGCTCAAGGCGAGCTTGGCCGCGAGCTGCTCCCTGCTCGGATACTGCCGCTCCGCCACGATCTGGCCGTCCACCATCACGATGGGCAACGCCGCCGTGCCGTGCATGCTCACGGCCGACAGCACCGCGGCGTCGGCGGTGAACATCTCGGGTTGCTGCGAGAGCGTGAATCGCTGGACATCGACGCCCTGACCCTGCAGCCACCGAAGATCGGCGGCAAAGCGAGCGAGCGCGACGTCGGGATCAGGCCCGCACACGCCGGAGGAGCAACACATGGGAGGATCGAACACCTTGACGGTCGACATTGGAATCTCCTTGCATGGCCGAAGGTCCTACGCGGACA
>JBBAVG010000006.1:49180-81870 GCA_040397805.1 Phycisphaerales bacterium | reverse complement strand
CGCGTCGGCCTTCAGGGCTGGAACCGAGCCTTCGGTTCCCTCGATCCGACGCGATCTCCCCGTCCGTGGGAACAGGGCCGTGAGGCGAATGTCAGCAGCGCCCATGGCACCCTCCTGCCCCTCGATCACGGGCATCCGGCGGACGGCACGCTTCGAACGCCGCGGCCAGGGCATGAAGCGTGGTGGCGAGGTATTCGTACCGTACGGCATACAGAACGGACGTGCCTCGCTTCGACGACTCCATCACGCCCGCGCGGGCCAGCGTCATCAGGTGACGCGAGACGGTGGACAGGTCGAGGTCGCAACACTCCGCCACTTCGCCGACGGAACAGGCCCGGCCGCACTTGGCGACGCACGCGAGCAGTCGCCCGCGGACGGGGTCGCCCAGCGCCTTGAACAGGTCCGGCACCAAGCGTTGGTCCAGCGGCCCACGGCGGGCGCCCGCCTGACGGGGCGTGGCCGGACGCCGGATGGCGGGCGAGGCCTTGTTGCGTACTTGCACCATGACGCAAGAATAGCCGTGCTCGTTCCGGTCGGCGTTCCCGATTCGCCCCGACATGCCGCGGGCCTGCTCGCCGCGCACGCCCGGCGACTGCGGCGTCACGCCACGCCCAAGGCACGGATGTCCCGACAGGATGGCACCGCACGTCAGACCCTCGTGTGCACACCAGATCGATGCGGCGAGACCGCAGGAACGCACCGCGAACACGCTCGCGCAACCTCGCGTGGCCGTGCGCACGGCCACGGACCGCTTGAGTCGCATCTCGGCAGGTGTATCCTCATCATGACACGCGAGATCGGCACCCACGGCCTCTGCATCATCCACCAGAGAAAGGAACCGAACCGTGAACCTCTCCGGCCCACAACGCCGCTTCACCGCGATTGGTCTGGTGTTGAACGCCACCATCGCGACGTGCACCCTCGCCCAGTCCACGACGCCGCGCTCGCCCGGCAACGAGCCAGCGATCGCCGCGAACCGTCCCGTCAGCGAGCAGGAGGCCTTCGAGATCGGCGTCGAGGCGTACCAGTACTTCTATCCGCTCATCTCGATGGACATCACGCGGCGGGTCACGACCAACGTCGAAGCGGGCGTGAAACCGGGCTTGGGGCCGATGAACGCCTTCCATCACTTCCGGGCCTACCCGACGGCGGAGTTCCGCGAGGTGGTGCGGCCGAACTTCGACACGCTGTACTCCGTCGCGTGGCTCGACTTGACCAACGAGCCCATGATCGTCTCCGCGCCTGACACGCAGGAGCGGTACTACCTGCTCCCCATGCTCGACATGTGGAGCGACGTCTTCGCGTCGCCCGGGAAGCGCACCAGCGGCACCGGGGCGGCCCACTGGGCGGTCGTGCCGAAGGGATGGGAAGGCAGCCTGCCCGCGAGCGTCGACCGCATCGACGCGCCGACGCCGTACGTGTGGATCATCGGCCGCACGCAGACCAACGGCCCCAAGGACTACGAGGCCGTGCACGCGGTGCAGGACGGCTACGCCGTCACGCCCCTCTCGCAATGGGGCCAGAAGGCGCGGCCGGTGGCGTTCACGCCGGATCCGACGGTGGACATGAAGACGCCGCCGCTGACGCAGATCAACACCATGCCCGCGGACAAGTACTTCTCCTACGGCGCGACGCTTATGGCGATGCACGCGCCGCACGCCACGGACTGGTCCATCCTCGCCCGCCTGAAGCGGCTGGGGATCGAGCGGGGCAGGGGGTTCGACTTCGCGAAGGCGACTCCCGCCGTCAAGGCGGGACTGGATCGCGCCGTCGCCGCCGGGCTGCAGGGAATGAAGGACAAGGCCCCCACGCTCGCCCGGGTGGTGAACGGCTGGCAGATGAACACCGACACGATGGGCGTGTACGGCAACAGCTACCTGAAGCGGGCCATCGTCGCGATGGTCGGCCTGGGCGCGAATCAGCCGGAGGATGCGGCATATCCCCTGTGCGTCAGCGATGCGGACGGCAAGCGGCTGGTGGGCGAGCACGCGTACGTGCTGCACTTCAGCAAGGCCGAGTTGCCGCCGACCGGCGCGTTCTGGTCGGTGACGATGTACGACGCCGAGGGGTATCAGGTCGCCAACCCGCTCCACCGCTTCGCGATCGGCGATCGGGACGCCCTCAGGTACAACGCCGACGGGTCGCTGGACCTTTACATCCAATCCCAGTCTCCCGGCGCGGACAAGGAGTCCAACTGGTTGCCGTCGCCCGCCACCGGCGTGCTGGGCGTGACGATGCGGCTCTACGCCCCCAAGCCGCAGGTGCTTGACGGCCGCTGGGCGCCGCCCGCGGTCACGCGCGTCAAGTGAGCTTGGCGGCGGATCACGCGGCATCGAAAGGACGTGTCATGAAGGCCGATGCAGGGCGCATCGTGGACAGGTTGACGTTCCCCGTGTTGCCCGCCGCGCTGTGCGTCTTGGCCCATCTGACCGCCACCGGTTCGGTTCGGGCCGACGACTCGCGCGGCCCGCAGGAGCCGCCAACCGGCTTCGTCATGGCGGCACCTCGGCCGCTGGTGACGCTGGACGAACCCTCCGACTCGTCGCCGCGGGCGGATGAAGCCGGGACGTCGGCCCAAGTCACGATCTCGCCGTACGCGTGGCTCACGAGCCAGTCGGGGAATCTCACGGTCCGCGGCATCACCATCGATGCCGACGTGAGCTTCGCGGACCTGGTCGACACGTCGGACACGTTGTTCGCGCTGGCCGGGGCGGTGGACGTGGCGTACGGGCGCTTCGTCGTGCAGGTCGGTGGCCAGTACTCCGAAGTGACGTTCGAGGAATCGCGGGGCGTGTTCCGGAACGGAACCGTGAGCGCGGACGTGACCGAGACCCTCGAGTGGTACGAGTTGTTCGGCGGGTATCGACTGCTGGATGCGCCGCTGGGGCAGGACGCGGCGCGGGGCGGACGCGTGACCCTCGACGGGTTCGTCGGCGGTCGCCTGACCGCGATCGACGTCAACGCCACGCTCAGCGCGTCGACGACGGTGACGTTGCCGGACGGCGAGTCGCTCGAGCTGGGGACGACGAAGGAACGCGGCCAGTCCGAGCAGTGGGTGGAGCCCTTCGTCGGCGCTCGACTTGGCCTCGACTTGAACGATCGCTGGTCGTTGAGTCTGCGAGGGGATGTCGGCGGCTTCGACGTCTCCGGGGCGACGTTCGCCTGGTCGACCATGGCCCTCGTCGGCCATCGCTGGACCATGGACGGTTGGACGCTCGCGGCGTTCGGGGGGTATCGCTTGCTGGGGCAGGACTACGAGTCGGGCGATTTCGGATGGGACGTGATCAGCTACGGTCCGCTGCTCGGGGTGCAGTGCTCGTTTTCGTTCTAGGGTCTCTCCCTCTGAGCGGCAGCTCGTCAGGACACCCCCGCCTCTCATTCACATCACTCCGGGTTCGCAAGACTCGGGGGCTGTCGTTCTTGCCCGAATCGGCCGACCGCAGCGGGACGAGCAATAGGACTGCTTTGGGTGCGTTTGGCCTGCTGACTGTGTGCAAGCGGGGTTCCTTTTGCGTCGACTGAAGGGAAAGGAATGATCCAGTTGAAGCCGCCGATCACCTTCCTCGCCGTCTTGACGCTGCTCGGGGCAGACGCCATGGGGCAGCCTGTCCGAGTGGAGTCCGTTTTGCCCGCCTCCACCGATCCGGCCATCAGCGGCTGGCTCGGCGCACACTCCGTCGCCTTCAGCCAAGAGACCGACCAGCGCGGGCAGCTCTTTGTCTATCTCCATGGTCAGGGCGGCACGGGCACGGGCGCGAACGAACTGCTGCGTACCGCCGCTCGCGTCGGTTATCACGCCGTCGGCCTCACGTACCCCAACGACTGGAGCCCGTTCAACCTGTGCTCCGGTTCGACCGATCCCTCGTGCGCGGAGAACATTCGGCGTGAGCTCATCGATGGCGTCGACCGCTCGTCGCTGATCGCGGTCTCGCGGGCCAACTCCATCGAGAACCGACTCATCAAGCTCCTTGCTCATCTGGAAACCATGCATCCGGGTGAGGGTTGGGGCGGCTATGTCGATGCGACGACCGGCGCCATCCGCTGGAACCTCGTGGCCGTGTGGGGTCACTCGCAGGGGGGCGGCAATGCGGGTGTGCTCGCTCGCCACCAGGCCCTCGCACGCGTCTGCCTCTCCGCACCCGCCGCGGATGGCGGCCCCGGCTCGCCGGCTCCGTGGTGGGCCAGTCATGCCACTCCAACGGGAGCGTACTTCGGCTTCTGTCACACGCAGGACGGCCTGAACACCAAAGTCGCCTTCTGGACGGCATTGGGCATGGCGGCGTTCGGCCCCGTGACCGACGTCGCCGCCACCGTTCCGCCGTACGCCCATACGCACATGCTCTCGACGAGCGTTGCTCCGGCGATCACCGGGCAGTTTCACAACAGCGTCGTCGCCGACTCGGTCACGCCGCGCAACACCGACGGGAGCGCGGTCTATACGCCGGTGTGGTCGTACATGATGACCGCGCCGACCGATACGACGTCCTCGCAGGCCCCTTCGCTGGACGATCAGGTCTTTGCCACCGTGCCGACGTTCGCCGGTCAGACGCAGCTCATGCTCGACGTTCACGGCGCGCTGACCGGCGCCGGCCCGCGACCCGCGCTCGTCTGGATCCACGGCGGCGGGTGGCAGAGCGGTTCGCACAATCAGGTGCTCTCGTACGCCCTCGACCTTCGCGGCCAAGGCATCACCGTCGTCAGCATCGGGTACCGACTCACCGACCAAGCCGTCTTTCCGGCGCAGATTCACGACTGCAAGGGTGCGATCCGCTGGCTCCGCGCCAACGCTGTTTCGCTGCAGATCGATCCAAGTCGCATCGGTGTCTGGGGATCATCGGCGGGAGGCCACCTCGCCGCCCTCGTCGCAACCTCGGGGGACAACCCGGCGCTCGAAGGCGTCTCCGGCGGCAACCTGGCCTTCTCGAGCACGGTGCTCGCCGCCGCCGCGTTCTACCCGCCCACCGACCTCCTGCAGATGCAGCCCGACTGCAACCTGCAGACTCCCCCGTGTTCGACCAACCACGATCTCAACACTTCCCCGGAGTCCAAGTTGCTCGACGTCAGCGGACCTGGCCAAGGCCTCGGATGGCTCCGGGCCAACTTGAGCAATCCCCTCTCCCCGTTCCCCGAACTGGCCGCGCTTGCCGCCAACGCGAATCCCGTCACGCACGTGACACCAAGCGACCCGCCCCTCTTTCTGGCTCACGGCGATCTCGACACCGTGGTGCCGCTTCGCCAGAGTGTTCGACTGCGCGACGCGGCTTTGGCGCAGCGCATCCCCGTCTCGCTCGCCGTCGCCACCGGCTTCGGCCACGGGTCCGTCGGTGCCGACATCAGCACCCAGGCCGCGGCATGGATGCGTGACCGTCTGCTCGGCGACCTGACGTGTGCCGTCGACGTGAACGGCGATGGGCAGATCGACGTCGAAGACCTTTACCGTGCCCATCAACACCCGACGGACATCAATGGCGACGGGGTGATCGACAGCCAAGATACAGCGTGCCTGGAGCGGTTCATGCGGCGGTACGAGTCGGAGGACATGGCGGCGGGACGCCGGTAGCGAGAAGCTTGCGGCAGTGTTGCCGGGAGACCGCATCCGCCCGAGGTGTCGCTGAGTCTCTGAAAAGGACGTCGTCAGACCACCCCTCGTCCTCGATTCGAAGACCCCCCGGGTCGCGAGATTCGGGGGTTGTCGTTTCGGAGGGCTCGAGCGTGCGGCCACGGCTCGCGGTTCTATACTCGGCGTGCATGAACGACTCGGAACACATTCCGCTCATCCGGCATCGGCCGACGGAGTCCGCCGAGGTCGCTGCGGAACGATTCCTCGCGGTTTCGCAGACGCGCCGGAGCGTTCGCTTTTTCGCCGACACGCCCGTGAGCGAGGCCGTGATTCGTGCGTGTGTCGCGGCCGCGGGGACGGCGCCTTCCGGCGCGAACAAGCAGCCGTGGCGATTCGTTGCCGTGCGCGACCCGCAGATCAAGCGGCGGATCCGCGAGGCCGCCGAACACGAGGAACGCGAGTTCTATTCCCGTCGCGCCACGCCCGAGTGGCTGGCGGACCTCGCGCCGCTGGGCACCGATGCATCCAAGCCGTTCCTCGAGCTCGCCCCTTGGATCATCGTCGTGTTCAAGCTGATGAAGACAGACCCTGATGAGCACGGGCGCCAGGGCAAGGTGTATTACGTGGACGAGTCCGTCGGCATCGCCACGGGTTTCTTGATCGCCGCGATCCACCACGTCGGGCTCGCGACGCTGACCCACACACCCAGCCCGATGCGATTCCTGTCCGAACTGCTCGGGCGGCCGGAACACGAGCGGCCATACCTGCTCCTGCCGGTGGGATACCCCGCCGAGGATTGCCGCGTGCCGAACATCGTCCGCAAGCCGCTCGACGACATCCTCGTCATGCACCGGTAGGGCGAATGAACGAGGCCGTCTGCCGCGTATCCGAGCTCGCGGATCGCGAGGCCCGGCGGTTGTCGTTTTGGGCTCAAGGGGCTCTCCGTCGCGACCTACCTCGCAGGCGACAGCGAGGCCTTGGCCCAAGCGGGTGCCGCACGAGGATTGGGCGTGAGTGACTTGAGCGAGTGTTCGAAGACGGCTTGGGGCGACTGGTCCGGATCGCTCGCCCGCCTGAACCGCACCACCTTCAGCGCCGCCTGATCGTCGGCGAGCAGGAGATGACCCGCCTTCGCGGCGTACAGCCATCGAACTCCCGGGAGCGCGGTCGCCGAACGCGGAGGATCGGAGGGTGAAACGAGAAAGTATCGCAGACTGTCGTGCCACACGCTCCAGAGCGGGTCGTCATGCTTGTTCCTGGGCGCGTCGACGACCGCGAGGATGGCCATGCGCATGCCGCCGAGTTCGCGGATGGCGGCGAGATGTCCCCGGCTTTCCGTCTCGACGCCGAACATCGCGGCGTGCTCCATCGGGAGCGCCGTCCAGCCCGGGCCGAGGTGGCGGGGCCAGTGCTCGTCGCGCACGTACTTCGGCCACTTGTCGAACCCTGCCCACAACCTCGCCTGGTCCTCGTCCGCAAGGGCGTCACGACTGATCGCGGTGCCGGCTGGTCCGAAGGTGTCGGGGTGCGTCAACGCCGAGAGCCACGGCAGCCGCGAGACGGCGAACGCACCACCGAAGAAGCCGGAGAACGGGCCGTCCGAGGGACCTTCCGCGTGATACAGAAAGAACTCGCCATCGGGCGAGAGCGTGCAGCGGTGGGCACGGATGTGCATGGTGGTCCACGCACCTTCCTCGACGGTCTGCGATTGCCAGTTCCACCGGAGCACGCACGTCCATCGGGGCTCGCCGTAGCAGCGGGCCAACACCGCGACGATCGGGGCGTGGGAAGCGGCCACGCACCACAATCGCGGCAAGGTGGTGTCGGAGTGCTTCAAAGGCGAGAGCATTTTCGAGGATGGTAGACAGGACCTTGCCGAGGGGCTCATGCACGCGCCGTGCAGCCGGGGCTCTGGGAAGATCGTCACATGGTCCCGCGTCCTCTCCTTGACAACACCCGGGTTGCGAGACTCGGACCCGCGTTTGCGGCCGGCGGCGCTCATCGGCGCCGCCGGGGGCTTGACCCGCAGAGCCGGGTCGCGCCCACGGCTCAACGAGGGGACGCCCGAAGCGGGCTGGCGTGCGCGGATCGGCGTGAATGTCCGTCTTCAGCCAGCTGCGGGCGCTTTGCAGGGAGCCCAGGGCGCGGCCCGGCTTTGCGGGCGAGCCCTGGGTGCGCGGGTGCTGATGCGCGAGGGGAGCGCGTTGAGTGACGGCACCATGGTTGCGGCCGGCGGCGCGTATCGGCTCCGCCGGGGGCTTGACCCGCTGAGCCGGGTCGCGCCCGCGGCTCAACGAGGGGACGCCCGAGGCGGGCTGGCGTGCGCGGATCGGCGTGAAGGCGCGTCTTCAGCCCGCCGCGGGCGCTCGGCAGGGAGCCCAGGGCGCGGCCCGGCTTTGCGGGCGAGCCCTGGGTGCACGGGCGCTGATGCGCGAGGGGAGCGCGTTGAGCGTCGGCAACATGTTTGCGGCCGGCGGCGCGTATCGGCTCCGCCGGGGGCTTGACCCGCAAAGCCGGGTCGCGCCCGCGGCTCAACGAGGGGACGCCCGAGGCGGGCTGGCGTGCGCGGATCGGCGTGAATGTCCGTCTTCAGCCCGCTGCGGGCGCTCGGCGGGGAGGCCATGGCTCCCAGCCCACCGTGCGGCGGAGCTGCTGGCGGAAGTGCCCTGAACCGCTCGCACGGCGATCACTTCACGGCTTCGATGTCCGGCAACACCCAACTGCGGTCGAAGTAGGGTTGGGTCGGGCCGTAGAGACGGAAGTAGGTGAACCAGCCCCTGCCGGGCAGCGTCTTGATCCAGTTGGTTTCCGGCTTGCCGGCCGGCGCGGCGGGTCCGAAGTAGAGGTCCACCGAGCCGTCGGGGTTCTTGACGATGTTGTCGCGCGACGAACGGTCGGGTGCCACGCCGGTGTTCACGAAGCAGCGCGTTTCGTTGTCGTAGACGGTGAACGACCAGAACTGCGCCACGGGTGCGTTGGACGGGACGCGGAGCTGATACGTCTTGCTCCCGTCGAGCCATTGGCCTTGCGAGTCCTTTGCCGCCTCGAGATACACCTGCCCGAACCCCACGGTGCGGCCCATCATGCCCACGGAGACGCCGACCGCCTCGTAGAACCACGAGGTGCGTTCGTCGAACTGGGTGTGGTGCGGGGCTTCCTGCGAGGTTTCCTTCAGGAAGAGCGAGATGTCCCACTGCTTGTCCGGCCAGACCTTCACGTCACGGAATCGCTTCTCGTAGCCGATCGTGCGGGCCATCACTTCGCCGACCTGCGCGGCCTCGAGCAGGATTGCTCGCTGCCTGGCATCGGGTTCGAACGGTCTGCCTTTCTCGATGCCCAGGGGCTGGAGCATGCCGAGCATCATGCGGTCGCGCTCCTGGGCGGGTTCCTCGTTGATGATCCGAGCCAGTCCTTCCCAGTAGGCCATGCCGCGGGGCTGTTCGCCCGACCACGTGCGGCCGGCGGGGGTCAGGTGGCGAGCGGCGGGCGGCGGGTTGTCGCGTTGGCTGTAGGGGTAGATGCGGAACGCGGCGATGGTGGCAAGGGCCTTCGCGCGGTCGGGATCGAGCGCGCGTTGACCGATCCAGAGGTTGACCGTGGAGGAGCGAACGACGAAGTAGCCATCCGGCTTCATGTCGGGATCGCCGGGGCCGAGGACGAGATACTTGCCGCCCGCGCCCTTGTCGGGTCCGGTCTGGCCGGTGTCGGAGAGGGGTCGCTGCCAGAAGTCGGAGATGCCGCCCGCCGTGGGGCCGGCGGGGACCTCGAGCACGAGCGGGCCGGTGTCCTTCATGTTCGGGAACGCCATGACGTAGGGCGTGGTGGCGTTGGCGGTGAGGAGCCCGAGCTTGTCGGTGAAGGTGAGGTAGTCGACGAAGTCGAGGTTGCCCGCGCCGAACTTGTCGTGTTGCTCGGCCTGCCACTGGACCATGCCCATGAGCGGCAGCGCCCACAGGTACGCCTGGCACGCGCGCTGGAAGTCGATGTGGTCGTAGACCTTCCTGACGGTGGCGTCGGTCGGATAGCCGTTCTTGAGTTCGAGCGTCCCGAGCCGGGACTCGATGGCGCCCGTCGTGGGAAGATGCTGCGCCTGTGCGCTCGTGATCGCCGATGCGGCGATGAGACCGCCGGCGAGGAGAGCGTGGGTGTACTTGGTGTTCATGAGCGTGTTCATTTCCGGGTTGGGTGCTTGAAAGTGCGGCAGTGGACGGTGCAGCGTGGCAGCGTCCAGATGCTCGCGTGCCCTCGACGGCCGCCGGTGGATTCGACGCGCCCTCCATCAGGGACAAGAGCCCGCGGAACCTCGCGACGAAAGAGACGGGACGTTCACGCCGGCAAGCTTACTTCGGATTGGTCGGCGTCGGGGCGGGGGTGGGAGCCTGGGCTGGAGTCGTATCGGGCGATTCGCCCGGCGCCTGAGCGGGAGCCGGGGGCGGTTCAGGGGCGGGGATGGGCTTCATGGCCGGGGCGGCGGACGTGGTCTTGGATGTCAACTCAAGACCGACCGCGCGGTAGTCGTTCATCAAGACGTTCAAACTCTGGCGGAGGTCGGCGCCCTGGGAGGCGGCCTTGGCGATGACGGGACGGGCGGAGTTGACCATGGCCGGCGTCAGCCCCGCGCCCAGCGCGACCTCGATGTCGCGAAGCGTGCTCATGTAGGGCCCGAACTGCGTCTTGACGGTCTGGAACGAGCCGCTCAACGCGTTGAACTGCGCACGGATCGTCTGGCGGCGTTCATCGCTCGCGGCCTTGAGGTCCTCGTTCTTGACCTTCGCGACTTGCTGCTCCCACCACTTGAAGTAGGACTCGCCCTCGGCCTTGATGGACTCCGCCTCGCCGCGGATGTCCTTCGCGGCGTCGGCAAGGTCGTCCACCGAACTCCTGTAGCGGTCGTATCGATTCTTCAGGTCGCCGCCGCCCGAGGGCAACTCGCGCAGGGCGACGATCGAGGCGTCGAGGGTCTTGTCGGCCTTGACCAGCGACTTGGTCATCCGGTCGAGGCTCTTGGACACGTTCTGGCCCTTCGAGGCGGGCGACGAAGAGCACCCGCTCTGGAGCGTGGCGGCGGCGGTGACGAGGGCGAGCAGACAGACTACCGAGCGGAACAGCTTCATGAGAATCCTCCGTGAGGGGTGAGCGTCGTGGGGACTGGAGCGACCGTGTTTCGGCCATTCTCGGCCGGAAGGGTCGAGCGTGGCCGAGGAGATCGTTCTACTTGGGAGCGGCTGCCGCATCCACCTTCGGGAAGACGCGCTGCCATTCGTCGCGGGTCATCGTGTCGCGAAGCCGGAATCGCAGTTCGACGAGCTGAGCATCAAAGGCCGCGGCGTCGGTCGCGAGCGACTCCAACGCCGGACGGGGATTGCCGTCCCTCGCGGACATGTCCTTCGAGACGGCCGTTCGAGCCGCCTCGCGGCGGGTCGCGACCTCCCGACGGAAGGTCTCAAGGGCGCCAAACACCGTGTCCGCGGCCTTGCGACGGGCGTGCTCGGAGATGTGCTCGCGTGCGCCGTCGCGTGCGGCGGTGAGGAACTGGGCGGCGGCATCCGCGCCCCCGCCGAACAAGTTGCTCAGCCAAATCAGGAACGCGGCGATCAGCAAGGGGCACCCCCACTCGCGGCGGCGAGGGCGGGGAGCGCGTCCGCCGGCGCTTCCGCCTTGAAGATGGTCTCGAGGACCTTGGTGCGGACCTTGGAGAGCGACTCCCACTCCTGCGGGGTGGTGCCGGCGACCATCTTGGAACGGATCGAGAGCAGCGACTGGGCGAACTGATGGCGCCGCTGGCGGTGCGCGGTCAGCAGGTCCGTGAACTGCTCCCTGGTCGCGTCGTAGTCGGCGTTGAGGCGTTGGAACTGCTCGGCGAAGGCGGCGGCCTCGGTCTCGGCGGCGTTGACCTCGGCGGCCGCCTGATCGACCAGTTGCACCAACATCTCGGCCCGGGCCGGATCGGCGACGATGTCGCGGATCTTCGACTGATAGGCGGTCACCGAACTCGCGACGGCCTCGCTCTTGGGCGTGGAGGCGCAGCCCGCGACGATGATCGCGAGGAGCGAGAGCAGGATGGGCGGGATGGTTCCGCGTGGGTTCATTCGGGGATTCCCCTGTTGCGATTTGGTCACTGTTTGCGGGTCCGATCACGGGGATGACACACGGAGCCGTCCAGTCTCGTGCATGAGTTGCGAGGCGGGCCGTCGCATGAAGGGAAGAGGGATCGACGCGTGCCGATCCGGTGGGAGGGACCATCGGAGTGCCGTCATCCCGGTGCCGGATGGCGTCTTCTCTGGAGAACTATAGCTACCCGTGGGCCAAGCACCTTCGATGCGCGAGGAAGATTCCGCCAACATCCGGCGGTCGTGGTCGTTTCCTCATGGAGGACGAACGGGGGCTTGACCCGCGGAGCCGAGTCGCGCCCGCGGCTCAACGAGGGGACGCCCGAGGCGGGCTGGCGTATGCGGATCGGCGTGAATGTCCGTCCTCAGCCCGCTTCGGGCGCTCGGCAGGGAGCCCGGGGCGCGGCCCGGCTTTGCGGGCGAGCCCTGGGTACGCGACCGCTGATGTGCGAAGGGAGCGCGTTGAGCGACGGCAACATGTTTGCGGCCGACGGCGCGTATCGGCTCCGCCGGGGGCTTGCCCGCAGAGCCTGGCTGCGCACCCCGGCTCAACCAAGGGACGCCCGAAGCGGGCTGGCGTGCGCGGATCGGCGTGATTGCCACGCTGAGTGCGGCGCCGAGCAGATACGAAGCGACCCCGGCATGGTGAGGGCCGGGGAAACGCATCCGCGATCGACTGGACGGGCCATCCTGGACCGACGCCGGCTCAAGCGGCCTTGAACGGCCGGATCCTCGGAATCGCCTTGGCGCCACGGGCCTCGCGGGCGACTTCGAGGTCGTAGCGTGCCTGGAGATTCATCCAGAACTCGGCCGTGGTCTTGAAGTAAGCCGCGAGACGCAGCGCCGTGTCAGCGCTGAAGGCCCGGGTGCCTCTCACGAGACGGCCGACCCGGTCCGCGGGCATCCCGGTGTCCTTGGCCAGACGGTACATCGAGATCCCCAGCGGAACGAGGAACTCCTCGCGGAGAATCTCTCCGGGGTGCACAGGGCGGTGGCGGGCGGCATGGGTGCTGGGCATGGCGAGTCGGCTCAGTGGTCATCGACGAGGCGCACGTCGGAGGCGTTGGTGCCGGACCAGCGGAAGACGATTCGCCACTGGTCGTTCACGCGAATCGAATGGAAGCCGCGGAGGTCGCCCCGCAAGGCCTCCAGCCGGTTGCCCGGCGGAACGCGAAGGTCGTCGAGACGGGCCGCCGCGTCGAGGATCAGCAGCTTCCTGAGCGCCGCCCGTTGCACTTCATCGGACAGGCCCTTCACGCGGTCCCGGCCGAAGAGGTCCTTGGTGCGACGATCGGCAAGGCTCGTGATCACGCGACTCAATAGTAACGTATTGCGTGACTATGTCAATGCCGGGTCATGGACGCCGCGAGTGATCCGGCGAAGGACGGCCGTCCATACGGTCCGCCGCCCCTGATCGCTCCGAGAACGTGAGGGCCCGATTGTCTCCCGACGCTCGCGGCACCCGCCCGACGCCGTGAGGGGCTTGCAATACGGCGGCGGCCGGAGCGTTCGGCACGGCATGCGGCGGGCCTCGGGATCGACTTAAGACCCCGAACGCACGGGGCCGAGGCCGGCACGAGATGGAGCAACCAGGCGTGGAGCGAATCATGGACACTACCGGACCGGTGCGGACTCGGGCCGCGAACAAGGCGGCGCACTCGATCGTGGCGATGGCCTTGCTGCTGGCGGCGGCGGGTGCATCACAGGGGGTAGAGCCCGAGCCGCCCGCCGCCGATCAGGCCCCGCTGTCGGGCCCCAAGGTGGCGCCGAGCGAAGCCGCGTCGCCCGCGGCGTCGGCCACGCTGGTGAAGCGTCACTTCGACGGCACCCTCGAGCCGCTTGCTCAACGGCCGGAAGCCGCCGCGATCGACCTGCTGGGGCTCACGACCCAGGAGCGTGCGGCGGCGGACACGTTGCTCACCGAGCGTGCGGCGAAGGTCAGCACGCTCGCGACCGAGCACGCCACGCTGCTGATGTCGCTCAAGGGATCGCGCGAGGGCGGCAGGTTGCCGGAGGACCTTCGCCAGAAGATGCGTGAGTTCCGCGAGGCGGCCTCAGGGCTGCTCAATCCGCCGCTGGCGGAGCAACTGAGCGCGACGCTGCCGGACGCCAAGCGGGCCGAGTTCAGGCGACTGGTGAACGAGTACACCAGCGCGATGAACGAGGACGAGGCGGCGGCACGTCGGGGCGGCATGCAGGCGATGGATGGCGAGCGGCCCGCGGGGCGGCGACCCGAGCGAGCGGGGGCCGCGGCCATGATGATGGAGATGAACCTGCTGCTCCGAGAGACCGGGCGAGGGCTTGCCGCGAAGGTGACCGAGCGACGCGAACGGATGGACGAACTGCTCAAGGCGGTGGACGCGACGGACGAACAGGCGGAGAAGATCCGGCGGCTGGCGAGGGAGAGCGCGTCGGAGACCTCCGGGTACAAGCAGACCGAGGCCCAGCGTGCGGAGTTGACGAGGAAGATCCTCGACGTGCTGACGCCGGAGCAACGACGCACGTGGATGGAAGCCATGCGGGGGCGTTGAAGTCCCTGCGGGCGTTGGCGGAGCGCGTCCCTCGCTCGCACCTGATCCGCGAGGGGTGGCTGGACGACACGACTCGGCACGAGATCGTGCCGATCGCCTACCGCTCAACGCCGTTCCATCATGGAACGAGTTTCGCCCTTTCGCAGGAACACCTCGAGCGATCGGGCGTCGCGCGGGTCGGCCGAACCGTCGCCGTTGAGGTCGACGGGCGATGCGGACATCGCGTAGAGGTCGTCGATGTCGACGGCGTCGTCGCCATCGGCGTCGGCGTTGGAGCGAGGGGGATTCGCCAAGCGGAAACGCGCGAAGAACTCGCTCCAGATGCGTGGGGCGGCGCCGACCTGATACTCATGGCGACCGCCGATCACCTCGGTGTAGCGAAACTCCACCGCGCCGGAGGCGAAGACGGAGGTGTCGTGAACGACGGTGACGACGACCGAACCGAACTGCGACGTTCTCGTGCCGGTGACCTGTCGCGAGTCAATCGTGTCGGGCGTCTCTTTCGCGTTGTTCCATCGCACCCAGAAGTCCCGCTGCTGAAGATCCTGCACCAGGCGGGGGACGCCGGCGGTGGTGATCGAGTTTTCTCCGTCGCCCCGCCAGAACCAGACGGGCACCGGGCCGGCGGGGCGGCAGAACGACGACGGGACGCCGTAGGCGTCGCACCAGCCGCCGGACACGGGCGCGAAGGCCGCGATGCCGCCAAGGCCGGCTCCGGCGTGGGTGTCGGTCATCATCGCGCCGCTGGAGAAGCCCGTCATGTAGACTCGGGAAGCGTCAGCCGGTTGGGCGGCACGAAGGGTCAGTTGCTGGATCAACGCGGCGAGGAAGCCCACGTCGTCGCGTGCGGCGATGCCGGCGGGGGTGCCGCTGGGCGTCGGAGCGTCGGTCCAGTCCCACGTGTTCCACGTGCCGCTGGACGTCGTCGCGCCGGGGGTCGCGGCGGGATAGACGATCATGAGGCGGTGCGCGTCGGCCACGGCGTTCCACCCGGACGCGGCGGCGATGTTGTCGGGAGAACTGACACCGGGGTGCAGGACCAACACGGTCGGCAGGGCCTCGCCCGCGGGTGCCGCGGACGGGCGATACTCGAGCCAGGCGCGCTGCACGGGGCCGGTGCGTTCCTGAAAGACGGCGGTTCGGAGCACGTTTTGCGCGTGGCACACCCCGGACGCAATCAGCAGTCCGAACCCGAGGGCCCATGCTTGACGGGTGAATGGCGACACACGACTCCAATGCGCGAAACGGAAGTCGATTGCCGTCGCGAGCACGTGCCGCGACGGCCTTCATGCGAGCCTCCCCCACTGTATCGGCAGCGGCGGTCTGTTGGTGCGGCACACCCGTGGACACGACTCGCCGGGGGAACGCCGGGCTTTTCGACGAGGACGGTCATCGGGCCGTCCCTGGCATCCCGCCCGTGCACCCGATAACCCGCATCAATCCTCCGCCCGCTCGCCTTCGGGAGCCATCTTGACGATCGCTGGGTCGAACCTCGCGAGGGGCTCGACCAGGTCCGTCTGCATCGCCATGACGCGGGCAATGTCCTTGTACGCGCCGGGGCTCTCGTCGGCGCCAGCCGACAGGACGGTGATGCCCATGGCCTCGAGTTCGCGGCGGACGTTGCCGAATCGGAACGACTCCCGGGCCTTGGTGCGGCTCAAGCGGCGCCCCGCGCCATGGCTGGCGGACTCGAGACTCTCCGCATTCCCCAGGCCCCGCACGACGAAGCCCGGCGCGCCCATCGAGCCGGGGATCACGCCCAGCACCCCTTGACCCGCGGGGGTCGCGCCCTTGCGGTGGACGATGACCTCCTCGGCGCGGCCGTTGATGACGTGCGTCTCCTTCCACGCGAAGTTGTGGTGGTTCTCGACGCCGGCGATGACCGTGGCGTTCAGGTGGTCGACGACGCGGCGGTGGATCACGGCGTGGTTGGCCGAGGCGTACTCGCCCATGAGCTCCATGGCCGCCCAGTACTCGCCGCCGGCCTGCGAGGAAAGATCGAGCCACGCGAGGCGGGCGCGGTCCTTGCCGAGTTCGGGGTGCATGGTCGAGGCGAGTCTCGAGTAGTGGTCGCAAATGGCGGCCCCGGTGCCGCGGCTGCCGGAGTGGCTGAGCAGGGCGACGTACTCGCCGGGGGCGAGGCCCAGGCCATCGGCCGTGATGGTGAGGCGTCCGAACTCGACGAAGTGGTTGCCGCTGCCGCTGGTGCCCAGCTGTCGCCACGCCTTGTCCTTGTTGGAGCGGACGGGGTGGCAGAAGGTCCAGTCGCGGTCCATGACGGCGTGCTGGTTGGGCCGGGCGAACTCCGCGCCGACGCCGAAGCGCGTCTCCTGCTCGATGGCGCGGGCGAGTTGGTCGCGGCGGTGTTGCGACTGGAGGTCCGCCATGGGCACGTCAAGGACGGAGAGCTTCATGCGGCAGGCGATGTCGACGCCGACGGCGTAGGGGATGACGCAGCCGCGGGTGGCGAGGACGCCGCCGATGGGCAGCCCGTAGCCGACGTGGGCGTCGGGCATGAGGGCCCCGCGGGCGGCGACGGGGAGCGTGCACGCGAGGGTCAACTGATCGAGCGACTGCTGGTCGAAGTCGTCGCCGACGCGGCCCCATGTTCGGAAGGGTGCGTGGGTCATGGGGCGGGTTTCCGGTGCATGGGCGATTGTTGGGCGCGGCCGGCGCGGAGCGGCGGCTGCAGGCCATGGCGGGCCACACGGCTCGAGGCGGCCAGGACGAGCGGCGAAGGCCCTTTGCCGAGCATGAACATGACGCCGCTGCGCGGACTCGTAGGATCCGCCCATGGAGCCTCCTGCACCGAGTCGCATGGTCCTTTCGGGGGTTTGTGATTCGCTGAACCGCCAAGGTCGTCTCCGCGGCCATCGCGTCGTCAGCGGCTTCACCGAGATGGCGGGCGTGATGGCGGCATTACGCGGCGAGACAACGTCCGAGCTATCGCCCGACGAGATTCGCATCGTCCTCGAGACGGACTATCGATTCTCGCAGGTGACGGACGAGGATGCACTGGCGATCGGCACCCTTCGGGAGTTGAGGTCGATCGAGTTGGCGGCGTCACCGCTCGGTGCGGCCGGCATGGCCGCGCTTGCGTCGCTGCCGCGACTGGCGAGGCTTGACATCGGAGGGGCGACGCTGAAGCGTGCCGCGTACCCGTGCATCGCCGCGTTGAAGAGTCTGCGGTGGTTGCGGATCACGGGGGACGGGAAGTTCGGCGACGACGAGATCGACGGGTTGGCGGGGCTGGACGGCCTCGAGACCGTGAAGCTCGTGGACACGCGCGTGACCGACGCGGGCCTTGCGAAGCTCGCGGGGGCGCCCTCGATCGTCGAACTTGAACTCCCGGCGGCCGTGACCGACACGGGGTTGGAGGCGATCGCGTCGCTGCCGCGATTGACCACGATTCGGCTGCCCTCCAGGACGACCGACCGAGGCGTTCGGACATTGGCCGCGGCGGGCCGACTGGAGCGGGTGCGCCTGGTGCTGGCCAAGATCACGGATGTCTCGATGACGGCACTGTCGGGATGTCGGCGACTGCGCTCGCTCGACGTTTCGAGATGCTCCAAGGTCACCGACGCGGGCGTGAGCGTCCTTGCGGCATGCACGGAACTCGAGGAACTCAATCTCTCGGGAACGAAGGCGACCGGACGAGGCTTGGAGGCCTTGGCGGGGCTCGCCAACCTCCGGACGCTTCACCTGCAGCGTCAGAAGCTGACCGATCGGGACGCCTCCTCCCTGGCGTCGATCCGATCGCTCAGACGCGTGTTGGTCGGCGGGAACCTGTTCACGGGCGCGGGCCTCGCGGCCCTCAGGCGGGCGATGCCCGAGTGCGACATCAACACGCTGGGATGAAGGGCGCTGCCCGGTCGGTTCGGGCAGGGCGTCCGCGAGCCGCGGTGCGGCTCGGGTCGCCGTTTCCACGCGCCGAGCCGAACCCACGCTCAGTCTCGTCCGAAGGTCATCTCCACCCGCTCGTGACGACGGACGTGGCGCTCGAGGCATGCCGCGTCGCGGAAGTCGGCCGTTCCGTCGTCGTTGATGTCGATGGGTGACTGTCTCACCAGGAACAGGTCGAGCACGTCGACGCGTCCGTCCGCGTTCACGTCGACGGCGCACGCGGGCGTGAGGTCGCCCTCCAGCAAGGCGATGAAGCCGTCGAATGAACCGCGTGAGGGCGTGTCGAGGGAGCCCTCGGTGATGCCCGAGATCAGCATCGCGTCGCGCACGAGCGAGGCCCGCCCCTGATCCTCGTACGGCGTGCCGAACTGGATTGAGTCGAGGGTCGCGAGGTTCGCGTCGAAACGACGGACGAACAGGTCCGAGGACAGTCCCCCCGTCATCGGGTTGGGACGGGCCAGATCGCCATGCGTGTATCCGAAGACCCAGATGCGGCCCTGCGCGTCGATCGCGACGTCTCGGGCCGTGTCCATCTCGGCGGTGCCGAACTGCCGGATGATCGGGTTGGTCAAGGTCGGGTCCAGCCGCATGATGAAGGCGTCGCCGCGGCCGAGCGGCGGCCCTTGCAACGACCCCGTGGTGTAACCGACGACGTACACGTGGCCTTGCGGACCGACGGCCGAATCGAAGACCCACTCCGCCCTCGCGCCCGGCGAGCGGATGGTCAGGAAGTGCGGCCGCGAGGGTTCGGGGTTCTGGAGGTTGTCGTACACGGTGACGAATGCGTCGGCCCCCTGGGCTGCAAAGTACCACCCGGCGGCGACGAGGCGGTCCTGTTCGGGCGTCGTGCCGCGGATGAGCGAGAGTCCTCCCCACGCTTCCGCTGACGCGGCGAAGCCGGCGACGGGAACGGGATCAACGGCCCGCCAGACGTTGGAAAGGTCGCTGGTGCGATGCTTGGCCACCAGATAGGCGTTGTCGTTGGTCGCGGGACCCGCTGGCGACCCTTGGCCGGAGACGTACAGGTTGCCCCGGCCGTCGAGCAGGATGTTCCCGTACCCGTCTATCCCGGGACGGCCCCACTGGTTGGTCGCGACGACCGCGCCGTCGACCAGGCGGAGCTTGAGGAGGATGCCGTCCCAACGACCGGCGTTGATGAAGCCGGGCAGGGCCCCGAGGGTGCGTCCGGCGACGTAGAGGTGTCGGTCATCGGCGGCGGCGTCCCAGAGGAGCGAGCCGTCCGGGAGGGGCAGTTCCGTCACCCATGCCCGCGTGCCGTCGTTGCGGATGGACATGACGAAGATCTCGTCGGCATCGTCGATCGCGTTGCCGTCAAGGTTGCTGTCGCCCGCGCCGACGATGTAGACGTTGCCGACATCATCGGCGGCGATCCCGCCGACGATCTCCTTGCCGGGCCCGCCGAACTGGAGGAGCGCCCGCGGCATCGTGGGCGTCGGATCGATCGGCGACGCATATCGAAACTGGGCCGCGTTGGCGAGACTCAGTGAACCGTCACCGAAGCAGTACGGATTGGGGTTGACCGGCGGATTCCCGCTGACGGCAGGGAACACCACGTCACAGGGGAAGATGAAGGCGATCAGGTCCGGGGGACCGTCCGCCACGTGGAAGAGGTACCACCCGTCGGTGCGGGCCCCTTGCGCGAGCGTGACGCGAAGCAAGCGATACTCGGCCGGATCGCCGCGGAGTTGGATGTGGCCGTGCCGGTAGCTGAAGTGCTGGATGACGGCGTAGTCATCATCGCGGCCGTTGTCCCCGCGTCGAAAGAAAGGTCGGGGATGCTCGGCGGTTCCGAGGATGACGCGATCGCCCGGCGTGACGCCGTACACCAGGTCGAGGTCGGTGTTCAACGCGCACCGGATGAGCTTGACGGTGTCGGCACCGGGGAAGGGATCGCTCGGATCCACGGGCAGAAAGACGTCGTAGCCGCCGTTCTCGCCATCGACGTAGTCGGTGTCGAAGAGCGTGTAGTTGGTGTCGGCGATGGGCGTGCCGGAGGCGAAGGTGGGCGTGCCGACGACGAAGGGGACGAGGTCGGCGGTCTCGCGGGGCATCGGGGGAAACGCGGCCGCGAGCGTCCGGAGTTCGGCGTCGGTGGGTTGCGCTGGGGCGACCTGCGTGAGCAGGCAGGCGGCCAGGACGAGGGCTGCGAGCCCGTCCCGCAGGCCGATCCTGCCAATTCCGTTCCGAGGTCGCGTCATGCCGATGGTTCAACGTCCTTGCCGAACGGTCTATTGCATGCCCCGGATCACATGGTCGGACGGGATCCGACACGGGCGGCGGCGAGACGTTCCGGCGAGTTACCGGATCTGAGCCCGCTTCCGGCGGATGGCGATCTCCGGGCAGTCGCGGGACCGCCCAGACTCCGACGCGGCTTGGCGTTGGCCCACTCGAGGGCGACGCGTTCAGGCCTGCGGCGACCGCTCGAGTCTGGCGCGAAATTCGGCGATCTTGGCGCGTTGGGCGGTCATCATGAAGCCGAAGGCCGCGCCCGTGCCGCCAAGGACGATGCCGGCCAGGCCGCCGACGAGCCCCCACATGGCGCCGAAGCCGGGGAGCCAGGCGGCGAGCGCGAAGATGATGCCGATCGCCGCGGGGCTGATGACGTTGAGCCAGAACATGCCGAGCACGCGGCGACGACGTTGTGCGGCGTAGAGATCGGAGAGCTCCTTCGACCCTGCCGCGTCGAGCGGTTCCGCCTCCAGCAGCATCGACCGAAGCACGCGAGGAAGCCACAGCAGGCCCAGGGAGGTTGTCGCCGTCACGACGAGAAAGACGAGCCAACGGAGGTGCTCGGGGCTTTGAAAGAGCGACGCGTCGCCGTCGGCCGACTTGATCGGGAAGAGATGCACGGCGCGAAGGGCGATCGCGACGGGCCCGACGAGGCACATCAGCGTCCCCGCCACCCACATCCCGCGCGTGACGGGGCTCGTGCGTTCGCGGTTGACCAGGGACGCGGTGCGGACGGTGGCCGAGGCCTGCGTGGGCCCGTGCATCGCGCCCTCCCACGCAGGGTTCTTGGCGCGAATGAGCGGCCAGGCGAGCCCGAACCACAGGGGGAAGAAGAGTGGCCACGAGAAGGTGGCCGCCCACCTCGCCCACGGCCACTGGACGCTCGCGAGCAGCAGGCCGCCCCACACGGCGAGGCAGACGACCGTGGCGACCAGGAGCGCCACGAGCCGGGCCCGCACGGCCAGACGAGCCGACTCCTCGGCCGCACGGTTGGGCACGAGCAGGACGAGCCCGAGTGGCAGCAGGATCATGAACGGCGGGAGCAGCACCATGACGAGGCGGCCGATGAGCAGGAACGGGTCGGACATGACGGGGCTCCCTTCAGGCGGGGGGCGTGCGGATCAGGCCTGCTTCCACAGGCGCTCGAACTGGCGTTGAACGATGGACTCGATGGCCTCGCGGGAGAAGCCGGCGATCTTGGCGTCGCCGATGGCCGAGGCGATGCCGCCCTCGATGCGCTTGCGCTCCTCGGCCTTGGGGCCCGAGGGGCGCTCGACGGTGGCGATGACCACCGTGCCCCGGCCCCGAACGGAGGCCAACAGCCCGGCATCGGTCAACTCGCGGTAGGCCCGGGCCACCGTGTTCAGGTTGATGCCAAGGTCCGCGGCGAGCTGTCGCACGGGTGGGAGTTCGTCCCCGGCCACCAACGCCCCCGCGGCGATGAGGTTTCGCAGCCCGCCCACGATCTGGTCGTGGAGCGGCACCGGACTGGCGAGCGACACGGTGAGCATTGCACCTATTGTATCATACTCTGATACTTTGTCAAGCCCTCCGGACGCCGGCAGCGGTCGCTCGCGGCCGGAAAGCCCGCTCGGTCGGATCGGGTTGGTGCGGCACAGGCCGCGGGTATGCTTGGGGATGATCCGACTCGTGCTTGGCGCGGCGATGGCGTTGGCGGCGACGACCTGGGCGTGCGGGAAGGCTCCCGAGCCGCCCGCGGCCGCGACGCCGCCGAAGTCGCGGCTGGTCTCCAAGGAGACGGGGCCGCTGCGGATCGGCATCGTCGGCATGGTGCACGGGCACGTGGAGGGGCTGCTGTGGCAGGCCTCGAAGCGCACGGACCTCGTGATCGTCGGCGTGTACGAGCCCGACCGCGCGGTCTTCGACCGGCTGGCGTCCAAGTACGGACTGAACGCATCGCTGCGGCACGAGACACTCGGGGCGATGCTGGACGCGGCGAAGCCGGAGGCCGTCAGCGTGATGGGGCCCATCGCGGACCATGTGGCGGCGGTCGAGGCGTGTGCCCCCCGCGGCGTGCACCTCTTGGTGGAGAAGCCGCTGGCGTTCTCGAAGGACGATGCCGCACGAATCGATGCGCTGTCGCGGCGACACGGCGTGCTGGTGCTGACGAACTTCGAGACGAGCTGGTACGCCTCGGTGCGGGAGGCCGGGCGGCTGGCCACCTCGGGTGAGCGGTCGCCGATCCGCCGGATGGTCTTCCGGCACGGCCACAAGGGGCCGCGGGAGATCGGCTGCTCGCCCGAGTTTGTCGGCTGGCTGACCGATCCGAAGGCCAACGGCGGCGGCGCGGTGGTGGACTTCGGCTGCTACGGCGCGGTGCTCGCGACGTGGCTCATGGAAGGCCGACGGCCGACCAGCGTGGTCGCGAGCCGCTCGACGCTCAAGCCCGACCGCTACCCCGACGTGGACGACGACGCGACGATCGTGCTGACGTACCCGGGCGCGAGCGCGGTGATCCAGGCCTCGTGGGCCTGGACGCACGACACCAAGGAGATGGATCTGCACACCGAGCGGGGCTCGCTCCACGCGGGCAAGTGGGATGACCTGACGGTGCGCGAGGAGAACGCCGCGCCCAACCCCATCCGCCCCCCGGCGCTGCCCGCGACGCTGAAGGACGAATGGACGTATCTGCGGCACGTCGTGCGGGGGGAGTGCGAGGTCGATCCCCTTTCGAGTCTCGAGTACAACGTCGTCGTGGCCGAGATCCTCGACGCGGCACGGCAGGCCCGGTAGCGGCCACGTCCACGGCGTCGTGCGGCTCACGCGATCGGGCAGGGGCTTTACCGGGGTCGGCATCGCCCCCCGGATTCATACCCTTGCTGCTGAGGTCCGCGGCGCATGCGCGGGCACATCTCGGCACAGGACGACAGGAGCCGGAACCATGAACCAACTCGAGCAGGACGCAATCGCGACGGTGTGCCTGATGGCCGCCTTCGCCGACGGACGCAAGGACGACGCCGAACGGGGGGAGATTCGGCGGATCGTCGAGAACCTCGGCGCGGGCGCCGAGGGCGACGGAGCGTCTCGCGGGTTGTCGGTGTTGTACCAGGACGTGCTGCTTGGCCGCGTCACGCTGGAACGTGCCGTCGCGCCGTTAACCGCGCCCGAGCACAAGACGCTCGCGTACGAGATGGCCGTGACGGTGTGCGACGCGGACGGGAAGGCGTCGACGGAGGAGAAGGCCTTCCTCGAGCGGCTGCGCGGCGCGCTCTCGCTCGACCGATCCGTGGCGACGACGGCCGTCGCGCAGGCCGAAGAACTGATGGATCTGGGCCTGGATGTCGTGCCGACGACGAGCGTCACCAGCGCGGCGACGGTTGGCGCGGCGACGGTTGGCGCGGCGGCGGTTGGCGCGGCGACGGTTGCCGCAGCAGCAGGCGGCGCGGCGTTGGCGGCCGGAGCGGCGACGGCCGGCGCCTCGACCGGCAACTCGCGAGTGGACACGGCCGAGATCGACGCCTCCATCACTCGCTACTCGATCCTGAACGCGGCGATCGAGCTGCTGCCGCAGGGGCTGGCAACGGCGGCGATCGTCCCCCTGCAGATGAAGATGGTCTACCGCATCGGCGCGAAGTACGGGTACACGCTGAACACCGGGCACATCAAGGACTTCCTGGCGACCGTGGGCGTGGGCATGACCTCGCAGGTGCTGGAGAACTACGCCCGCAAGTTCCTCGGGGGGCTGGGGCGCAAGGTGCTCGGGAAGATGGGCGGCGCGGTGGTGGATCAGGCCACGAGTTCGGCCTTCTCGTTCGCCTCGACGTACGCGCTCGGCCACGCGGCGAAGGCGTACTACGCGGGCGGGCGGTCCCTTCGCGCCGTCGACCTCAAGGGCCTCTTCACGGCGCAGGCCGAGAAGGCCAAGGGCCTGTACACGCAGCATCGAGGTGCAATCGAGCAGCAAAGCCGCGGGCTTGACACGGGGAAGCTGCTCGACCTGGTGAGACGGGGGGCGTGATGACACGGACGCTCCAGCCCATGATGTCGAACAACACCCCCACGGCCGTCATCGTGTGCGTTGCCGTCCTCGCCTTCGGCGGTTGCTCGTCGTCCAAACCAGAGGCGACAAAGCCCGAGACCACCCCACCACCGGCGATTCGCGCGTGGATGGACCGGCTCACCGTGGCCCACGAGTACGACCCGAAGACGGGATTCATCGTCGCCCGCGAGACGGTGACGCTGCCGCCGGTGATCGCGACGTCGCCGCCGCTGGACGAGGCGATCGCGCGGGCGGGTTCGGAGCGCGTGGTCGTGGCGTTCGCGACGGCGGACCGGTGCGCGCCGTGCCAGCAGTACAAGCGTGATGCGCTCAACGACGCGGCGGTGATCGCTCGGCTGTCGGACCCTGGCCTGCTGCCCACGCACGTCGAGGTCGATCGCTCGCCGCAGCTCGCGAAGGACCACCTGGGCACGACGATGATCCCGATGACCTACGCGCTGCGCGGCGGGAAGGTGATCGCGTCGCTGCGGGGGCAGCGGTCGGCGGCGGAACTGTTGGCGTGGCTGGACGGGTTGCCATGACCCGACATGCATTCAGGAGTTTCCGATGATGCGTCCCGTGTTGTTCG
This sequence comes from Phycisphaerales bacterium, assembly GCA_040397805.1. Taxonomy (GTDB): domain Bacteria; phylum Planctomycetota; class Phycisphaerae; order Phycisphaerales; family UBA1924; genus UBA2402. The sequence continues at coordinate 56,927 of JBBAVG010000006.1, read as the reverse complement.
TGCTCAAGCCGTCGTTCGCGGACCCCAAGGCGGGGTCGGGGACGTTCTTCTGCCCGCACAGCGCGACGGTCGAGGGGTTGCTGTCGTTCCACCCCGAACTCCGCGAGCGGCTAGACGTGCGGTACGTGGACTTCGCGCGTCCGAGACGCGAGGTGATCGCGGAGCTCGGGGAAGCGAACCAGGCGTGCCCGGTGCTGATCCTGCCGCGGGACTGGCCCGAGGCGGTCACGACCGGGCGGCGTGCCGAGGGGCGGACGTTCTTCGTCGGGGCCACCGAGATCGCGACATTCCTCGCGGGGTGGGCGGGGATCGGGATGCCGCACCCGTGAAGGAAGCGAGCGGTCGCACCACGCAGGGACAGCGTCCCCGGTCCGGCATCGACCACCTCGGGCCCACCCCATACCTTCCGGGGGACACCTGCGAGGAACCACGCCCATGCTGACGATCCGCCGCTCCAAAGACCGAGGCCATGCCGCCCATGGGTGGCTCGACAGCCGTCACACCTTCTCGTTCGGGAGCTACCACGACCCCGCGCACATGGGGTTCCGCGTGCTGCGGGTGATGAACGAGGACCGCGTCGCGCCGTCGCAGGGCTTCGACACGCACGGCCACCGCGACATGGAGATCGTGACGTACGTGCTCGAAGGATCGCTGCGACATCGGGACTCGCTGGGCACCACGGAGACGCTGAAGGCGGGCGAGTTGCAGCGCATGTCGGCGGGGACAGGAATCCTCCACAGCGAGTTCAACGCGTCGAGCATCGAAGAGGTGCACTTCTACCAGATCTGGATACGGCCCAGCACGACCGGAGCGGCCCCGAGCTACGAGCAAAAGGCCTTCGCCCGCGGCGATCGCGTGAACCGATTCCAACTGGCGGTGTCGCCCGACGGCGCCGAGGGGTCGCTGCGCATCGGTCAGGACGCGAAGCTGTGGCTGGCGGACATGGAGCCGGGCCGTTCGCTCGCGCTGCCGACGAGCACCGGGGGGCATGCGTGGCTGCAGGTGCTGCGAGGGACGATCGCGATCGAGGGCGACACGCTCGACACCGGCGACGGAGCGGCCATCTCGGTCATGGCGGATGCACCGGTGACGGCGAAGGCGATGAGCGAGGTCATGGTGATCGAGTTGCCCTGAGGCCACCCGACCAGCATGGTGGCAGCACTCACCTCGCCGCCGCGAGCTCCTCGTTGAACCAGACCACCGCCCCGTACCAGCGGCGGAGAAGCGATTCGTGACGGAGCGGGAACCTCGCCTCGACGCGGGCCCCCAGGGGAATGTTCACGCCCTCGGGCATCTCGATCTCGGCCTTGAGTTCGACGTGACCGCTGGCGGCGCGGCCGTCGAGGGGCGAGACGGCGATCGAGCCGCCGCCGGAGACGGCCACGGCGGGGCTCGCCAGCGTCGTGTCCGCGGCGGGCGAGATCGATCGCACCTTGCCGCGGAGGACGAGCGAGGGGTCGGCGAGACAACGGAACTCGACGTGATCGAGCGCTTCGGGGAGCGCGGCGAAGGACCGCTGGTCGAGGATGAGCGTGGCGATGCGAGGGCCGCCGTCGACGCGGGCGAGCGGCGTGCCGGCGGGCACGACGCGGCCCTGCTCGCGGGCAGCGCGTTCGAGCGTGACGACGCCCCCGACCGGGGCGCGGAGCGTGAGCGCGTCGGCGCGGGCACGCGCGACCTTGAGCCGCGATTCGCTTTCGACAATGCGATGACGCACCACCGCGGCGTCGACGGGGCCCGCGGCCTCGGCGAGTTCCAACTCGAGCGACGCCACCCTCCACTGCGCCTTGGCGTGGTTCAGCGCGTCCTCCACCTCGGTCGACTCCAGACGCAGGATGGGATCGCCCGCCCGAACCTCCGTGCCGTCGGCGACCAGCGGCGTTCCGATACCCGCCTGCTCGACGGCGTTGGCCTGCTCGCGGACCTGCGCCTCGATGACCCCTTCGGCCCGCACGGCCCGGGGCATGGGGAGCGACAGCAGCGTGGCGGGCACGATGAGCATCGCTGCCGCCGCGACGATCGCGCGGCCCCGCACCGGCGCGGTCTCGGCCGACCAACACAGGTATCGCATCGCCTGCACGATCGACGAGGCGATCACGTACCCGCCGTAGGCGAGGGCGGCGATCATGCCGACAGCCGCGAACTTGAGGGCGATGATCGCGCAGATCGCGAGCATGAGGCTGAACTTGAAGACGCTCGAGGCGACGGCGTAGACGAAGAGGCCGGCCGCCTCGGCCCGCGTCCACGTCGGGCCGCCGCCGTCGACGCCCAGCGCGACCCGCCGCAGCACGCGGAGCGCGTGGGCTCGCGACACCTGCCAGAGGTTGGGGATCTGCACGAGGTCGCTCAGCAGGAAATAGCCGTCGAACCGAAGCAGCGGATTGAGATTGAACCCGATGGTGGTGATGCTCGCCATCACCATGACCTGGTGGGCGATGGTGTGCACCGGGCCCGCCTCGGTCATCGACCAGGCGACGAGCGCGGCGGCGGCGATGAAGGACTCGAAGTAGACGCCCGCCAGGCACACCACCATGCGGCGGATCCGGTCGGGGAAGCCCCACGACGCCGAGGCGTCGACATACGCGCTGGGGGTGAGCACGACGAGCGAGACGCCCATCTCCGGAACCGCCCCGCCGAAACACTTGACCGCGTACCCGTGCCCGAACTCGTGGATCACCTTGAGGACGATCAGCACCACCCACATCGAGAGGAGTTGCTCCCACTCGAGCAGGCCGGGCAGGTCGGCCTTGAGGTCGTTCCACCGAGTCGTCACGATGGCCGCGCATCCGACGATCATGGCGCACCACGCGATGAAGGCCCACGTCGTGAAGAGCGGACGCGCGAGACGCTGCGTGCGGGAGAGGAAGGTGTCCGGGTTCCAGACCGGAATCCGCAGGAAGAGCGGGGCGAGCAGCCACTGCGTCACTCTCGCGGCCCGGTTGCGTTCGTGGCGTTCCTGCAGTTGCCGATCGTTCGAGATGGGAAGCGACAGGAGCCCGGAACGGTGCAGGTCGAGGATGAATCGGTAGAAGGACTCCTCGTCCTCCACCTTGCATGCCCCCTGCTCGCAGGAGGAAGCAAAGGCCTCGCCGAGCGTGCGTTCGCCGTTGAGAGCCACCAGGAGGCGATAGTCGGCGGCGGAGAAGGCGTGGGTCTCGAAGCTCACGGGGTCGCGAACGACGTACGCCGCACGACCTCGCATGACGTGGCGAGAGATGTCGAGGTCGGCGCGAAGGCCCACCACCGCGTTGCGGAGCTTGTCGGCCAGCGGCGTCGAACGCGGGGACGGGCGCTCGCTCGACGTGGACGCGGCGGCATCGCCCGTGGGTTCGGGGCTCAGAGCCATAGCCGGAGCCTCACTTCGTCCACGAGGCCGTGGAGCAACGCCCACCAGACGGGACGCGGGCCCGCGTCGATGCGAGCGATGCCTTCGACGCCGGTGCGCATCCACGGCTCGACCGTGGAGAGGGCGGCCTTGGCGACGTAGACGTTCGAAGCGTCGCGAACCTCGGCGACGGGACGCACGTGCGTGAGATCGGCCTTGAGCGACAGGTCGGGGCGGGCCTTGGGCCGGAACTCGGCCTTCGCTCCCTCGCCCACGTGCAGGACGGATCGTTCGGGGATGTCGAGCGCGACCTGAAGGGCGTTGCCGGGGACGAACTCGACGAGCGTCTCGCCCGCGGCAAGGGTCGAGCCGACGAGTTCACGGGGCTTGCCGCGGAGCACGAAGCCGTCGCAGGGGGCGACGATGACGGCCTTGGCGATGCGATCCTCCACGGCGACCAGGGCGGCGCGATCGACATCGACGCGGGCGCCCAGGATTCTCGCCTTGGCGTGGTCGTCGGCCGAGCGTGCGCTGTCGGCCTCCACCTCGCCCGCCGCGATCGCGCCGCGGAGTCGGTCGCGTTCCACCTCGAGTTCGGAGACGTGGAGTTGGACGAGCACCTGACCGGCGGCGACGGCCTGCCCCTCTTCGCACGACGCGGCGGCGATGCGGCCCGCGAAGGGGGCGGTCAGATGGCGCACTTCGGTCGGTTCGATGACGGCCCGGGCACGGACCGTGTAGGGCATGGTGCCGAAGGCCATCCAGAGGGGCGTGGCGACGGCGGCGACGACACCTGCCATGCGGATCATGCCTCGGGCGTGACGAACGCCGGCAACAAGATCGACCGCCGCGTCACGGGCGTGCGTCGCGAGGTGACGGGTGGCGAGGCGAGCGGTCTCGAGATCGACGAGCAGGGGCGCGACGAGACGTTCGACCGCCGCGAGCTGCTCTGCCGTGAACTTACGATCGGGCTTGTGGCGAAGCGTGAGCACGGCCTCGATGGGCGACGCGTCGGACGAGGGGCCGGCGGTTGCCCCGTTGACGGCCCGACGCAGCGGAATGCTGGCGACATTCGCGCCGTCGACCGACGCGCTCCAGCGTCGATGGATCGGAAAGACGTCGCCGTCTGCCCGCTGCGAGCACGCATCGACGACGCGGCCAAGGTCCAGACACTCCTCCATGGCCTGGGCGATGGCGATGGCGCCCGGCGATCGCGTGGGCACGTCGGCCATGCCGGACACGGCCAGCACCTTGACGCGGTTGCGATGCACCGCCGCGAGGGCCACCTGCTCGCAGCCCAGCGAGGCGCGGAGCTGGTTGGTGATGGCGATGGCGAGCGATTCGCGGCGTTGCGTGACGGAGCCGATGACGCGGGCACGAAAGTCGGCGCCGGTCGAAGCGGCTGTGGCGGGCGCGGGCCGCGGACGCGTGAGGATCGAGAGCACTCGACCGAACGCGAGCAACTCGGCGCACCGCAGGTCGATGGCGTGCCGGTCGCGGAGCTCGACGACGATCGCGAGCGCGCCGGCGGGCCGCCCTAGGCCGTCGGAGACGGGGGCGGCGAGGACGGCGAGATGGAGGTCGCCGCTGCGTGATCGAAAGCGGCGTTCGGCGATCTCGCCCGTCGCCATGGTCGTGGCGAGCGCGCCCGCGGCGGCGGGAGTCCAGAAGGCGGGGTCGGTCGGGCCGCGGTGGGCGGCGTGTTCGCTCTCGCCCGTGGGCGACTGAACGCGAAGGAGCGCGTAGACGGCGTGAAAGTGATTGGTCGCGATCTCGACCGCCTCTCGCGACAACGCGTCGACGGTGGCGCAACGGTCGGCGGCGGTCAGCAGGTCGGCAAGGGCATCGCGGCGCGCGGCGTGAGGGGCGTGCGGCGACGCATCGTCCGCGGCATGGTTCCCTGCTGGCGTCGCGGACGAGGTCACGCGGCCCGCCTCGCGTCGTCGGCCAGGCGGTCCATGGCGTCGCGGAGCACGGACTCCTCGAGCGGAACGAAGAAGCTGAATCCCGCCTCGACCGAGTCGTCGTGGAGCATGGAGGCACGCACGCACCTCGCATAGGCACGCGGCAGCTTGACGGTCGAGGCGTGGAGATCGAGGCGATAGACGTCCCCCACCTGCACCGCGCGATCGAAGATGACGCGACAGCCGCCTTGGGAGATGTCGACGGTGGTGCCGGTCAAGTCGCCGTGGATGCGGTCGGAGAAGTTGCCCTTGACGACGCGGGCCTGCATGGTCGCATGAAAGCGCGGGCTGTGGCGCCTTGAGGCGATCTCGCGCGGCGTGTTGGCCGCCAGTTCCGAGATGAGCAGGTCGTCGTTCATGGCTACGGCCGTCGGCGAACACGTCGTGGTGGCGCGGTCGGGCATCCCTTCCAACCCGGGCATCGGCGGTGCGGCAGCCTCACTCGATGGATTATCACCCGATGCTTCCGGATTCGCGCAAGGCCGTGCGTCAACAGACGCAACCACCCCCGATCCGGGTGGATCGGCCTCCGGGAAAGCCCGGGGCAATTTGGCGGACGGCGCAGCGCGGGTCACGGACGCCGCTCAGGCCCGGTCGCCGTCGCGGCGTTCGTCATCGCGTCGTCGATCGGAGGACGCGTGTCGCGCGTCGGACTGGTCGCCGGGTTGAACGGCGCGAGCCACGCTCCACATGGCGGCGACCATCGCCTGGGGCGTGGCGGCGGCCGGTTGCGACGTGGGTGCGGCGGTCGCGGCCTCGTCGACGTGCCGCTGGAGGGCATCGAGTTCGGCGGCGACGGTGTCGGCGTTCTCCTGGAAGGCGGCGAAGAAGTCGCCATCGAACGTGGCGGCGTGGAGACCGGCGTTCGTCGCCGGCGGAACGGGTGGGGCCGACACTTCCGTGGGCGAGACGGTCGCGATGACGAAGTCGGGAGGGGTGAGTTCGGCGGGCTGGGGAGCGGTCATGGCGTTCTCGAGCGTGATGGCGGGCGGTGTTGGCGCGTGGGCCGAGGGTGCGGCGGCGTCGGTCGAGGAATCGGCCGAAACGAGCGTGTCTTCTGGCGTGATGGATGGAGCGTCGGCCGGGTCGACGTCGTCCGCGTGCGCCTGCGCCCCCACGTCGACCGGAGACGAGTCATGAGCCGAAGGAGGCTGGAAGGTCATCTCGACGGCCGCGACCGCGACGCAGATGGTGTCGATGACGGTGGTGGTTCCGTCGCTGGCGGCGACCTCGAAGACCAGGACGGCGTCCTTCGCGAGGTTGGGGGCCACGAAGGAGGGCGTGGCGGTGTTGGCGTTGAGCAGCGACACGGGGGGGCCAGACCGCTGGATCCACGTGTAGGAAAGCGGACGGCCTTCCTGATCGGAGGCGGTGGCGGCGAGCGAGACGACCTCGCCGTGCCGAGCGGACCGATCGGCGCCGGCGTCCACCGCGGGCGCGTCGTTGTCGGCGTTGACCGTCACGGTCACGGTGTCCACCGTGGTGTTGGTGCCGTCGCTCACCGAGCACTGCAGCACGATCGAGCTGTTTGTCAGGCCTTCAGGGGCCGTGAAGCTCGGCGTGGCAGTATTCTCGCCCGTCAGCGTCACCGCCGGGCCCGAGACCTGTGTCCACGTGTAGGTCAGGCCTTGGCCCTCGGGGTCGGTGGCCGTCGCGGCCAGCGTGACGACATCGCCCTCGCTCACCGTCTGGTTCGCGCCCGCCTCCACGGCCGGGGCGTCGTTGTCGGTGTTGACCGTCACGGTCACGGTGTCCACCGTGGTGCTCGTGCCATCGCTCACCGAGCACTGGAAGACGATGGCGATGTTCGCGAGGCCCTCCGGCGCGTTGAAACTCGGCGCGGCGGTGTTCGCGCCGGTCAGCGTCACCGCCGGGCCCGAGACCTGTGTCCACGTGTAGGTCAGACCCTGCCCCTCGGGGTCGGAGGCCGTGGCGGCCAGCGTGACGACGTCGCCTTCGCTCACCGTCTGGTTCGACCCGGCATCGACCGCCGGGGCGTCGTTGTCGGCGTTGACCGTCACGGTCACCGTGTCCACCGTCGTGTTCGTGCCGTCGCTCACCGTGCACTGGAAGACGATGGACGTGTTCGCGAGGCCTTCAGGGGCCGTGAAGCTCGGCGTGGCCGTCGATGCGTTGCTGAGCATCACGGACGGCCCCGAAACCTGTGTCCACATGTAGGTCAGGCCCTCGCCTTCGGGGTCGGTGGCCGTCGCGGCCATGGTCACGATATCGCCCTCGTTGACGGTCTGGTTCACGCCAGCGTCCACGGCAGGGGCGTCGTTGTCGGCATTGACCGTCACCGTCACCGTGTCCACCGCGGTGTTCATGCCGTCGCTCACCGAGCACTGCAGGACGATCGAGCTATTCGTGAGGCCTTCGGGGGCCGTGAAGCTCGGCGTAGCCGTCGATGCGCCGCTGAGCGTCACGGACGGGCCCGAGACCTGCGTCCATGTGTAGG
>JBBAVG010000006.1:0-49080 GCA_040397805.1 Phycisphaerales bacterium | reverse complement strand
CGGCATTGACCGTCACCGTCACCGTGTCGACCGTCGTGTTCGTGCCGTCGCTCACGCTGCATTGCAGCACGATCGAGCTGTTCGTGAGACCTTCGGGGGCCGTGAAGCTCGGCGTGGCCGTCGATGCGCCGCCGAGCGTCACGGCGGGACCGGAGACCTGTGTCCACGTGTAGGTCAGGCCCTCGCCTTCGGGGTCGGTGGCCGTCGCGGCCATGGTCACGACATCGCCCTCGTCGACGGTCTGGTTCACGCCAGCGTCCACGGCCGGGGCGTCGTTGTCGGCATTGACCGTCACCGTGACCGTGTCGACCGTCGTGTTCGTGCCGTCGCTGACCGTGCACTGCAGCACGATCGAGCTGTTCGTGAGGCCTTCGGGGGCCGTGAAGCTTGGCGTGGCCGTCGATGCCCCGCTGAGCGTCACCGCCGGGCCCGACACCTGCGTCCACGTGTAGGTCAGGCCCTGGGCCTCGGGGTCGGTGGCCGTCGCGGCCAGCGTGACGACGTCGCCCTCGCTCACCGTCTGATTCGCGCCCGCCTCCACCGCAGGCGCGTCGTTGTCGGCGTTGACGGTGACGGTCACCGTATCCACCGTCGTGTTCGTGCCGTCGCTCACGCTGCACTGCAGCACGATCGAGCTGTTCGTGAGACCCTCGGGGGCCGTGAAGCTCGGCATGGCCGTCGATGCCCCGCTGAGCGTCACGGAATGACCGGAGATCTGCGTCCACGTGTAGGTGAGGCCGTGGCCCTCGGGATCGGAGGCGGTCGCCGCGAGGGTGACGACATCGCCCTCGTTGACGGTCTGGTTGGAGCCCGCGTCCACGGCGGGGGCGTCGTTGTCGGCGTTGACCGTGACCGTCACCGTGTCGACCGTGGTGTTCGTGCCGTCGCTCACCGAGCACTGCAGCACGACCGAGCTGTTCGTGAGACCCTCGGGCGCGGTGAACGACGGCGTCGCCGTCGATGCCCCGCTGAGCGTCACGGCGGGACCGGAGACCTGCGTCCACGTGTAGGTGAGGCCTTGGCCCTCGGGATCGGAGGCGGTCGCCGCGAGGGTGACGACATCGCCCTCGTTGACGGTCTGGTTGGAGCCCGCGTCCACGGCGGGGGCGTCGTTGTCGGCGTTGACCGTGACCGTCACCGTGTCGACCGTGGTGTTCGTGCCGTCGCTCACCGAGCACTGCAGCACGACCGAGCTGTTCGTGAGACCTTCGGGGGCGGTGAACGACGGCGTCGCGGTCGATGCGCCGCTGAGCGTCACGGCCGGACCCGAGACCTGCGTCCACGCATACGACAGGCCCTGCCCTTCGGGGTCGGTCGCCGTGGCCGCGAGCGACACGACGTCGCCTTCGTCGACGGTCTGGTCCACGCCCGCGTCCGCGGCCGCGGCGTCGTTGTCGGCGTTCACCGTCACTGTGACGGTGTCCGAACGCAAGTACTGCCCGTCGGACACCGTCACCTCGAAGACGAGGTTCGCGTTCGTGAGGAGGTTCGGAGCGACAAACGTCGGCGATGCCGCGGCAAGGTTCGACAGCGTCACCGTCGGTCCGGAGAGTTGCGACCACGAGTAGGTCAGGGCGACGCCCTCGGGGTCGGAACTCGCCATGGCGTCGAGGGTCGCCAGGCCGCCCTCGGCGATCGCGAAGTCCGTGCCGGCCGAAGCCTCCGGAGCGAAGTTCGACGCGCTGGTCAGACCATCAGCCAGCAGCAACTGACTCACGTTCGAGTAAAGGATCGTGAAGCTCGCCCCGCCGCCGAGCGACACCGTGAGGACGCCCGACCCGCCCGAGAAGTCGACTTGGCCGCTGGAGAAACCGAGCAGATCGATCACGTCCTGGCCGCCGCCGCCGTCGATCGTGTACGTCGCGCCCACGCTCGCCTGCGTGAAGGCGAAGACGTCGCCGAAGCTCGAGCCGATTACCCGTTCGATGGAACTGAGCGTATCGACGCCCGCCCCGCCCGTGTCCTGCGCGGCAGCGACGGTGAGGTCGACGTTGACCGATCCGGAGGCGGTCGCGTAGCTGGCCGTGTCCGTGCCCGCCCCGCCGATCAGCGTGTCGTTGCCGTCGCCACCGTTGAGCGTGTCGTTGCCCCCGCCGCCATCGAGCACGTTGTTGCCCGCATCGCCCGTGATGACGTCGGCCTGATTCGACCCCGTGACGTTCTCGATGCCCGAGAGCGTGTCGGTGCCCTCGCCCGTCGCCGTGCCCGTCGTCAGGTTCACCGTGACCGCCCCGGCGGCCGACGCATAGGTCGCCGTGTCAGTCCCGGCTCCGCCGATCAGCGTGTCGTTGCCCGCCCCGCCGTTGAGCGTGTCGTTGCCGCTCCCGCCGTCGAGCACGTTGTTGCCGGCATCGCCCGTCAGCGTGTCGTTGCTGTTCGAGCCCGTCACGTTCTCGACGCCCGAGAGCGTGTCGGTGCCCTCGCCGGTCGCGCTGCCCGTGGTGAGGTTGACCGTCACCGCGGCTCCGGCGTTCGAGTAGTCCGCGGTGTCCGTGCCCGTGCCGCCCGTCAGCGTGTCGTTGCCAAGACCGCCGATCAGCGTGTCATCGCCGCCCCCGCCGTCGAGCACGTTGTTGCCCGCATCGCCCGTCAGCGTGTCGTTGAAGGTTGAGCCCGTCACGTTCTCGATCCCCGAGAGCGTGTCGCTACCATCCCCGCCCGACGTCGTGCCCGTCGCCAGATTCACCGTCACCGCCGACGAGGCGTTCGCGTAGCTGGCCGTGTCCGCGCCCGCGCCGCCGGTCAGCGTGTCGTTGCCCGCGCCGCCCGTCAGGACGTTGTTGTTCGCGTCGCCGGTGAGCGTGTCGTTGTGGGTCGAGCCGATCACGTTCTCGATCGTCGCGAGCGTGTCGTTGCCGTCGGCGCCCGAGGCCGTGCCGGTCGCCAGGTTGACCGTCACGGCGGACGAGGCGTTCGCGTAGCTGGCGGTGTCGGTGCCCGCGCCGCCGGTCAGCGTGTCGTTGCCGGCGTTGCCCATGAGCGTGTCGTTGCCGCCGCCGCCGTCGAGGGCGTTGGCGTTGGCATCGCCCGTGATGATGTCGGCCTGGTTCGAGCCCGTCACGTTCTCGATGCCCGAGAGCGTGTCGACGCCTTCGCCCGTCGCCGTGCCCGTCGACAGATCCACCGTGATCGCTCCGGTCGCGGAGACGTAACTCGCCGTGTCGGTGCCTCCGCCGCCGATCAGCGTGTCGTTGCCTCCGCCGCCGATCAGCGTGTCGTTGCCCGCGCCGCCGTCGATGACGTTGGCGTTGCCGTCGCCCACCAATGTGTCGTTGAGTCCCGAGCCGACGATGTTCTCGATCTGCGAGAGCGAGTCCGTCCCGTCGCCGCCCGAGGAAGCGCTCGTGCTCAGGTTGACGGCCACGGCCGCGGTGGCGTTGGCGTAGGAAGCGGTGTCGTTGCCCGCGCCGCCGACGAGGGCGTCGTTGCCCAGGCCGCCCGTCAGGATGTTGTCGCCCGCATCACCGGTCAGCGCGTCGTTGAAGGCCGAGCCGATGACGTTCTCGATGCCGGTCAGCGTGTCGGAGCCGTGGCCGCCGGTGGCGGTGCCCGCGGCGAGACTCACCGTGACGGCCGAACCGGCGGCGGCATAGGAGGCGGTGTCGTTGCCCGCGCCGCCCGCGATGGTGTCGTTGCCCAGGCCGCCGGTCAGGATGTTGTCGCCCTCGTCGCCGGTCAGCGTGTCGTTGAAGCCGGACCCCGTGAGGTGCTCGATGCTCGACCAGGTGTCGTTGCCGCCGCCGCCGCTCGACGAGTTCGTGACGAGGCTGGCGACCACGGCCGAGGTGGCGGTGGCGAAGGAGAGCGTGTCGTTGCCGCCGCCGCCGTCGATCGTGTCGTCGCCCAGCCCGGCGTCAATGATGTCGTCGCCGTCGCCCGCGCTGATGGAGTCCGACCCCGGGCCGCCGGTGATGGTGTTGGCGTTGGCGTCGCCGACCACGACGTGTCCGCCGTTGAGGAAGACGATGTTCTCGAAGCCCGAGATGGTGTCGTTGCCCTCGCCGGTGACCGTGCCGGTGAGAAAGTCGATGTGGATCGGGTTCGAGGTGGTGAAGACCACGGTGTCGACGCCCTCGCCGCCGATGAGGGTGTCGTCGCCGGCCCCGCCGTAGATGGTGTCGTTGCCCGCACCGCCGTCGATGACGTCGTCGCCGTCGCCGCCATCGAGCACGTTGTTGCCGGCGTTGCCGGTGATGGTGTCGTTGTTCGACGAACCGACGACGTTCTCGACGTTCGAGATGGTGTCGGAACCGTCCGAGCCCGAACTGCCGCCGGAAGCCAAGTTGACGGTCACGGGCCCGGAGGCGTTGGCGTAGGTGACGGTGTCGGTGTCCGCGCCGCCGTTGATCGTGTCGTTGCCGACGCCGCCTTCGATGGTGTCGTTGCCCGACCCGCCCTGCAGGTTGTCGTTGCCCGCCCCGCCGACGATCGTGTCGTTGCCCGACCCGCCGTCGATGGTGTTGGCGCCGCCGTCGCCGGTGAGGGAGTCGGCGTGGCTCGACCCGGTGAGGTTCTCGATGCCCGTGAAGGAGTCGGCGCCCGCGCCGCCGCTCGACGTGCCGGTCGCGAGACTCGCCGTGACGGCCGACGCGGCACCCGCGAAGGTGAGCGTGTCGGTGCCCGCGCCGCCGTCGATGCTGTCGTCGCCCGCCCCGGCGTTGATGGTGTCGTTGCCGCCGCCGGCGTTGATGGTGTCGACGCCCGACCCGGTGGTGATGACGTTGGTGTTGCCGTCGCCGGTCACGGTGCTGCCGCCGTTGCCCACGAGCACGTTCTCGAAGAGCGAGAAACTGTCGTTGCCCTCGCCCGTGGCGGTCCCGGCGGCCAGATTCACCACGACGTGGTTCGTGGTGACGAAGGCCACGGTGTCGGTGGCCGTGCCGCCGTTCATCACGTCGTCGCCCTCGCCGCCGTAGACGGTGTCGTTGCCGGCGTTCGCGTTGATGGTGTCGTTGCCGCCGCCGCCCCGGAGGATGTTGGCGTTGCCGTCGCCGGTGATGGTGTCGGCGTAGGCCGAGCCGATGACGTGCTCGATGGTCGTCAACGTGTCGTTGCCGTCCGCGCCGCCCGCGGTGCCGTCCGTCAGGTTCACGTTCACCGAGCCGGAGGCGTCGGCGTAACTGGCCGTGTCGGTGTTTGCGCCGCCGATCAGCTGGTCGTCCCCCAGGCCGCCCGTCAACGTGTCGTCGCCGCTGCCTCCGTCGAGGCGGTTGTTGCCCGCGTCGCCCGTGATGGTGTCGTTCTGGTTCGACCCCGTCACGTTCTCGATGCCCGAGAGGGTGTCGGTGCCGTCGCCCGTGGCGACGCCGGTAGCGAGGTTGACGGTCACCGCGGCGGTCGAGGAGGCGTAACTCGCCGTGTCCGTGCCCGCCCCTCCCGTCAGCGTGTCGTTGCCCGCACCGCCGCTGAGCGTGTCGTTGCCGGCACCGCCGTCGAGCACGTTGTTGCCCGCATCGCCCGTCAGCGTGTCGTTGAAGACCGAGCCCGTCACGTTCTCGATGGTCGCGAGCGTGTCGGTGCCCTCGCCGGTGGCCGAGCCCGTCGCGAGGTTGACCGTGACCGCGGCCGCGGCGTTGGAGTAATCGACCGTGTCGGTTCCCGCGTTGCCCGTCAGCGTGTCGTTGCCCGCACCGCCCGCCAACGTGTCGTTGCCCGCCCCGCCGTCGAGCACGTTGGCGTTGCCGTCGCCCGTCAGCGTGTCGTTGAACCCCGAGCCCGTCACGTTCTCGATGCCCGAGAGCGTGTCGCTTCCGTCGCCCCCCGTGGCCGTGTTGGTCACCAGGCTCACCGTCACCGCCGACGTGGCGTTCGCGTAACTCGCCGTGTCCGTGCCCGCGCCGCCCGTGATCGTGTCGTTGCCCGCTCCGCCCGTGATCGTGTCGTTGCCGCCGCCGCCATCGAGCACGTTGTCATTGGCGTCGCCCGTCAGGGTGTCGGCGTGGTTCGAGCCGGTGATCCGCTCGATGCTCGAGAGCGTGTCGCTCCCGTCGCCGCCGGTGGCCGTGTTGCTCGCCAAACTCACCACGACGGCCGACGTCGCGTTCGCGTAACTCGCCGTGTCCGTGCCCGCGCCGCCCGTGATCGTGTCGTTGCCCGCGCCGCCCGACAGGGTGTCGTCGCCCCCGCCGCCGTCGAGCACGTTGGCGTTGGCGTCGCCCGTCAGCACGTCGTTGTAGACCGAGCCGGTCACGTTCTCGATCCCCGAGAGCGTGTCGCTCCCGTCGCCCCCCGTGGCCGTGTTGGTCGCCAGGCTCACCGTCACCGCCGACGTCGCGTTCGCGTAGCTCGCCGTGTCCGTGCCCGCCCCACCCGTGAGCGTGTCGTTGCCCGCACCGCCCGTCAGCGTGTCGTTGCCCCCGCCGCCGTCGAGGACGTTCGCGTTGGCATCGCCCGTCAGCACGTCGTTGTGGCCCGAACCCGTCACGTTCTCGATCCCCGAGAGCGTGTCGTTCCCGTCGCCCCCCGTGGCCGTATTGGTCACGAGGCTCACCGTCACCGCCGACGTGGCGTTCGCGTAGCTCGCCGTGTCCGTACCCGCGCCGCCGGTGATCGTGTCGTTGCCCGCCCCGCCCGTCAGCGTGTCGTTGCCACCGCCGCCGTCGAGGACGTTGTTGCCCGAATCGCCCGTCAGCGTGTCGGCCGATCCTGAGCCCGTCAGGTTCTCGATCCCCGAGAGCGTGTCGCTCCCGTCGCCCCCCGTGGCCGTGTTGGTGGCCAGACTGACCACCACCGCCGACGTCGCATTCGCGTAACTTGCCGTGTCCGTGCCCGCGCCGCCCGTGATCGTGTCGTTGCCCGTGCCGCCCGCCAGGGTGTCGTCGCCGCCGCCGCCGTCGAGGGCGTTTGCGTTGGCGTCGCCTGTCAGCGTGTCGTTGAACCCCGAGCCCGTCACGTTCTCGATGCCCGAGAGCGTGTCGCTTCCGTCGCCCCCCGTGGCCGTGTTGGTCACCAGGCTCACCGTCACCGCCGACGTCGCGTTCGCGTAACTCGCCGTGTCCGTGCCCGCCCCACCCGTGAGCGTGTCGTTGCCCTCGCCGCCCGTGATCGTGTCGTTGCCGCCGCCGCCGTCGAGCACGTTGGCGTTGGCATCGCCCGTCAGCACGTCGTTGTGGCCCGAGCCCGTCACGTTCTCGATCCCCGAGAGCGTGTCGCTCCCGTCGCCCCCCGTGGCCGTGTTGGTCACCAGGCTCACCGTCACCGCCGACGTGGCGTTCACGTAGCTCGCCGTGTCGGTGCCCGCGCCGCCGATGATGGTGTCGTTGCCCGCCCCGCCCGTCAGCGTGTCGTTGCCGCCGCCGCCGTCGAGCACGTTGGCATTGGCGTCACCCGTCAGCGTGTCGTTGAACCCAGAGCCCGTGATGTTCTCGATGCCCGAGAGCGTGTCGCTGCCGTCGCCCCCAGTGGCCGTATTCGTCGCCAGACTGACCACCACCGCCGATGTCGCGTTCACGTAGCTCGCCGTGTCCGTGCCCGCACCGCCGCTGATGGTGTCGTTCCCCCCGCCGCCGTCGATCAGGTCGGTGCCGCCGCCACCGTCGAGCACGTTGTTGCCCGCGTCGCCCGTCAGCGTGTCGTTGAACCCCGAGCCCGTGATGTTCTCGATGCCCGAGAGCGTGTCGCTGCCGTCGCCCCCGGTGGCGATTCCCATGCCGAGATGGACATTGACGCCCGAACCGGTGCCCGCGTAACTGGCCGTGTCCGTGCCCGTGCCGCCGATGAGCGTGTCGTTGCCAGTGCCGCCCGTCAGCGTGTCGTTGCCGGCCCCGCCGTCGATCAGGTCGTCGCCGCCGCCGCCGTCGAGCGAGTTGTCGCCCGCGTCTCCGGTGAGCGTGTCGTTGAAGGCCGAGCCCGTGACGTTCTCGATCTGCGAGAGGGTGTCGTTGCCGTCACCCCCCGTGGCCGTGCCCGCCCCGAGGTCGACGTTCACCCCCGACGCGGCCCCGGCGTAGCTCGCGGCGTCGATGCCGGTTCCGCCGACGAGCGTGTCGTTCCCCGACCCGCCCGTGAGCGTGTCGTTCCCCGCCATGCCGTCGATGACGTCGTCGCCTCCCAGCCCGTCGATGGCGTCGTTGCCGGCAGTGCCCGTCAGCGTGTCGTCGCCGGCGGTGGCCGACATCAGGATTCTGGGCTCGAGTTGGTCCGACCTGAACTGCGGCCCCTCATGCGCGGGCGCAGCGGGCGGCCGCGCTCCCGGGCGGAGTCGCGCAACCAACGAGCGAAGCCATGGCACAACGCGTTGGATCATGGTCTGTTCTTGGAGCCCATTCGTGCATCACCGCGAGCGACAAGCCCGCTTCGGAGCGGACCTTCCGCCGGTGGGAGTGAATCGTCCGGATGGGGCGAATGCTTCCGCGCCGGCGCGGAATCAATGACGTCCGCGCCGACGGTGACGAGTGGAGCGGCGTCGGCGGAACGGCAGCCGCGGCGCGGGGTCGCGCCCGTGCGGTCCGGTAAAGTCCGACCGCCGCGGGGACCTCGCCCCCGCCTTGAGTCCGGCGACCCGGGGAAACAGCCGGGCTTGGCGTCACGAGGCCCCAAGGGCCCTCGCGTATCCTCGAGATTCACGGGAGGTATCGATGGCTCAGCCGCAGCGGCGTTCAGTGCTCGACTGGATCGAATGGGTCGGCAACAAGCTCCCCGAACCCGCGATCATCTTCGTCATCCTCGCCGCGATCGTGATCGCGGTGGCCGCCATGGGCGACGCGATGGGGTGGAAGGTCACGCCCGTGCAGCCGCGGGTGGCGATGCAGGCCGCCGTGGACGCCTCGGGCGCGCCGGTGGTGGACGCAGAGGGGCGTGCGGTGATGACCCCGAGGAAGGACGAGGCGGGGAAGGTGGTGACGGAGCTGGTGTCGACGGGCGCGCCCATCGAGCCGCGGAGCCTCCTGACCACCGAGGGCGTCTACTGGATGCTCTCGTCGATGCTGCGGAACTTCACGCACATGCCCGCGCTCGGGCTCATTTTCGTCGCCATGCTGGGCATCGGTCTGGCGGAGAAGTTCGGCCTCTTCTCCGCGCTGATGCGGGCGCTCGCCTTCGTGACGCCCAGGAAACTGCTGACGCCGGTGATCGTGCTGATCGGCGCCAACAGCAGCGTGGCGAGCGACGCGGGGTACATCATCCTGCCGCCGCTGGCCGCCGCGCTGTACCTGGCCGTGGGGCGCCACCCCATCGCGGGCCTGGCGGCGGCTTTCGCGGGCGTGGCGGGCGGGTTCGGCGGGGGCTTCTTCCCCACCGGCGGCGACGGCGCGCTGACGGGCTTCGCCCAGGACGCGGCACGGGTCATCGCCCCCGACTACACCGTCAACTACCTGCACAACGCCTATTTCAAGGCGGGCTCGGCGATCGTGGTGATGCTGGCGGGGTGGGCGGTGACCGACCTGGTCGTTGAGCCTCGCCTGCAGCGGAAGGGGGCGGCGAGCGGCGACACGAGCGCGGCGACCGAGATGGCGCTGTCGGCGACGGAGAAGCGGGGCCTGTGGACGGCGATGGCGACGATGGGGCTGGTGCTCGGCGGGTTCGCCGCCCTCATCTTCGTGCCAGGCATGCCGCTGCACGGCACGGGGCAACCCTCGCTCAACGACGGACGGGTGATCCTTCACCATGCGGTGGAGGTGCTGCCGCCGGGCGGCTCGACCGCCGCCCCGGCCCACGACGTGCTGGCCCGCGATCCGCTGCTGGTGGCCGAGACGGCGACGCGTGCCCGCCTGGCCGAGACGCCCGGCGACCGCTGGTCGCACGTGATCGTGCCGATCATCTTCCTGGCCTTCCTGCTGCCGGGCATGGCGTACGGCTTCGTGACGGGAACCATGAGGTCGCAGAAGGACTTCGTGGAGGCGATCTACCACGGCATCCGCAGCATCGTGCCGGTGCTGGCCATCGCCTTCTTCATGGCGCAGTTCGTCAACTACTTCGCCTACACGCGGCTCGACCGAATGCTGGCCTACGCGGGGGGCTCGCTGCTCGTGCAGGCGGACCTGCCGGTACCGGTGCTCCTCACCCTCTTCGTGCTGCTGGTGGTCTTCGGCGACTTCGCGCTCAGCGGCATGCTGAGCAAGTTCGGCGTGATGGCGCCGATCTTCATCCCCATGTTCATGATGGTGGGCATCAGCGCGGAACTGACCACGGCGGCGTACCGCATCGGCGACAGCGTGGTGAACATCGTGACGCCGCTGAACAGCTACCTGCTGATCATCCTGGCGGTGCTGCAGAAGTACGACGCGAAGGCGGGGCTTGGGAGCCTCATCAGCCTCATGATCCCGTACAGCGTGGTGCTGTTCGTGGTGTGGACCGGCTTCCTGCTGCTGTGGTGGATGACGGGGTGGCCGCTGGGGCCCGAGGCGCCCTTGTCGTTCACGCCGCCGCAGTGATTCGCCATGACCGCTTGCTGATCAAAAAGGACGTCGCCGACCGCGGGGCGGTCGGCGACGGCGTCTCGAGATGACAAGAACAGGGCGAAGCCGGGAGCGGGTGCGCCATCAGTCGTACCCGGGATCGATCAGTGGCGCGCTGACCGTGCGAACCTGCGGCTTGGGCGCGACGCTGATCACCGATTGGTTGTCCCGGTAGCCGTTGATGCAGAAGACCAGGGTGTCGAGATTGATGGAGCCGACGCCCTCCTCGATCAAACCCTTGTCACGGCCGCCGATGTCCAGGATGCTGTCCTCGGAGGTGACGTCGGACCCATACAGCTTCTGGACGGCCGTGATGTCCAGGAACACCTGAAAGGCGTGCACCTGCCCATCGACGTCCGCACCGAAGCACCGCATCGGGAAGTCGTAGCTCACGGCGCCGCCACTCGGACCATGGAAGCCGCCAGGGATGTACAGCGATCCGCCCGCGCTCGGGCCACTTCCCTTCATGCGGATCGAGATCTCCTGCGTGGTGAACCGGAACGTCCCTGGCGACGCCGACATCACGAAGTCGCCCGGCCTGGAGTGGCCTCGCCAATCGACGCGACCGTCAGTGCCGCCGACGGTGGACGCGGGCACGAAGCTCGTCTGGCCGGCGTTGTTCAGCCCGAACTGGAAGAACCGCCAGCCCCCCCACCGATTCTGGCGGCGTTCGTCGGAATCGGCCGTGGTGGTGTCGAAGGCCTCGAACTGGGCGTTGTTGACGACCCGGACGCCAATACCCAGGATGGTGTTGCCGTCGTCGAACGCGCCGCCGTTGGTCACGGCTCGGCCGGAGCCGTTCTGCAGCGAGGAATCGCCCTGGTTGTAGTGGGTGAACCCCTTGCAGCCGCCAGCCAGCTTGCCTTTCTCGAAGTCTCGAGGAATCTGGTCGGAGTTGATCTGGATCGCCCGCTCCTCCACCCGGTGCTTGCACTTCTTGAACGTGAAGACGGTGGTGTAGATCTCGTAGACGGCGGTGGTGGATCCCGCGGCGTAGACCCCCGCCTGATTCGAGAAGCCGCGGCTCGTCCAGCCGTTCCACGAGAAGCCCCCGTTGATGTCGACCGTCACGTCGTCAGGCAAGACGGTGCACGTCGGCGGAGCATGGGGTGCGGCGGCATGAGCGGCGGTCGTTCCCGCCACCAGCACCAAAGACATCATCAGGCAAGACCCATTCATGATCACACGCTCCTTCGAAAAGGTCAATCTGCTTCCACGCACGTCGATGCAGCGGCTCAGGACTTCACGGCCCTGACAACCCACGGTCACGGTGGATTACCCACAGCATGGAATTGCCCACGCCGACATTCCGGTGCTTTCGGCCCTCTTGACCCCTTTGTCGGCGGTTATGGGGTGGTCGTGGGCGGCAAAGGCGCAAGGTCCGTCAGCCCCCAGGGCCTTCACCATCCGCGAGAACGAACGGCACGACGGCCGACAGCGACGTCATTCGTCGCGGTGGAGCCCTCGACGAGGTCGAACGTCACTTCCCGGCGCTCGATTCGAGGCACCACGCCATCTCGACGCGTACCGGAAGGTGGTCGGACGGCCATCGGCCCGCCGGACGTCGGGTATCGATGACCGCCTGCCGCACGGCCAGCCGGGGCGAGACGAGCACGAAGTCGATGCGATCGCCCTCGACCCTGTCCTTCCAGCCGCTGAACGTGCCTTGCTCCGTCGCGTCGGGATTGGCCACTCGCCAGACATCGACGAGGCCGGTGTCGATCAGCGTCTTGACGGCCACGGAGCCGGGGCCCGCGTTGAAGTCGCCGAGCAGGATGACGGGTTCGGACGGATGCGGCCGGGCCGCGATGCGGGCCGCGATGAGACGTGCCGCCTCCATCCGCGAGCGCTCGCCCCGGTGATCAAGGTGCGTGTTGTACACGCAGAGCCCGCGTCCGGTCGACCGTTCGACGAGGCGGACGAAGGTCGCGATGCGGGGCAGGGCCGCATCCCACGACGTGGACCCCGGCGTCTCGGGACGCTCGGAAAGCCAGAACGTGCCATGATCCACGAGATCAAAGCGGTCGGACCGCCAGAAGATGGGACACGCCTCGCCCTTGGCCGGGTCCTCCTCCCGCGTGCGGCTCACGTGTCGGTGGCCGGGCAGGGCCTTGACGACCTCTTCCACCTGGAAGGGGAGGGCCTCCTGCAGACCGAGGATGTCGCCACCCTCGCGGAGCACGTCGACCACGAGGTCGCGCCGTCGCTCCCAGCGGTTGTCGCCGTCGGCGGCGGTGCCGTAACGGATGTTGAAGGTCGTGACCACCAGTCGCTCGCCCGACGCATCGGCGGACGCGTCGGCCGGCGGCGTCGCCCGCCCGGGGCGACAGGACATGTTGACCGACATGACCGCGAGCAAGGCCAGGAGTCGATGGAACATGGCGGAACTCTACCCCGAGCGCACGACGCCCTTCGGAGCGCCGTCGCCACGGACCGGTCCGACACGATTTTGGCTGGAAGGCCCGAACGACGCTCGCACGCGGGGGAATGACAGGCCGCGGCGTTCGCCGCACGCTCCGCCCCGTCACGCGGAGCCCGCCCATCAACCAACGACGGAGTTGCCTCCATGGAGTCGAACGCGATCGCGCGCTTCGCGGCTGCCTGCTGCTGCGCACTCATCTCATCGTTCTCGTCACTCGCGCCGGCCGCGGACGAAACACCCACCGCGACGCCGCCGCCCACCGCCGTCGCGGTGGGCCGATTCGACGTGGTTCGACCAGGCCACGCGGCGACACTGATCGAACGTGAACGGGCCCACGTGCTCGACACCCGACCCTTCGCGAAGTACGCGAATGGGCATGTTCCCGGGGCGGTGCACCTCGATGACGAATCCCTCCGCGCCTCGGCCGCGGGCCTTCCGGCCCGGTTCCTCGACGTCGCGGACCTGCGGCGGGCCTTTGAACGAGCAGGGGTGGCGATCGATCGGCCCGTGATCGTCTACGCGGATGACGAGGACCCGTTGTCCGCGGCGATGACCGCGTACGCCCTCCTCATGGCCGGTCACCCGCGCGTGCACCTGCTCGACGGCGGCTTCGACGCGTGGCGCGGCAATCATCCCGTGACGCAGGAGCATCGCGCGTGGACCTCCACCACGTGGGGAACACGGGACGCCGCCGCGGTCTCCGCCAAACTCGCCGATGTCCGACGCATGAGCGACACTTCGGAAGGCGATCTCGTCGACGCACGACCCGCACGACTCTTCCGCGGCGAGGACCGGAGTTGGATCCGCAACGGACACATCCCAGGCGCGATCAACCTCGACTGGAGGTCGCTGGTGCGAACCGACAACGAGGCGAGCTTCAAGCCACGTGCCGAGATCGAGCGGCTTCTGAAGGAGGCGGGGCTCGACGCGCGGAATCCAACCGTGGTCTACTGCGGCACGGGCCGCGAGGCGACGCTGCTCTTCATGTACCTCAAGGGCGTGCTCGAGTGGCCCCGGGTCCGCCTGTACGAGGGCTCGTGGACGGAGTGGTCGGCCCGGCCCGAACTCCACGTCGCCACCGGTGACGAGTCGGACGCCACGTTCATCGCCGACGGCGAGGTCTCCATCGGCGGCCAACCCACGGCCGCCCAACTCGCGGAGATGGCGGCCGATGGCGTGACGACGATCATCAACTGTCGCACGTCGGCGGAGACCGCCTCGCTCGGCTTCTCGGAGGCGGCCGCGGCCAAGCGGCTGGGCCTCGAGTATGTCGAGATCCCGCTCGGGGGCAACGAGGGTTTCGAACCCGACGACCTCGCCGCGCTCGCCGCGGCGATGGAGCAGCACAAGGGAGGCAAGGTCGTCCTTCACTGCGCGAGCGGCGGACGGGCGCTCCAGCTCTGGATGGCCCATCTCGTCAACGCCAAGGGCATGAAGCTCGAGGACGTCCAGGCCCGCATGCGAAGCCTCGGCCTCATTCGCGACAGCGCGTTCGAGCGTCTGACGGGCTCCCGCACCCGCTCGACGGTCGAGCCATGAAGGGCCGCGCGAGCGGAACGCGAGACCGTCAACCCGCCCGGCAGGCACGCCGGCCTCGCGGGCAACGCCGAACCGTACAGTCCGCCGGCCGACCACGTCGAATCAAGCGCCCCCCCTGCAGGAGTTCCGCATGCCCGCACGGTTGATGACCATCGCAACGCTGGCCGCACTCTCCACCGTGTCGGCCATGCCGCCCGTCGCGATGGCGGTGGAACCGCCGATGCCGCGGCACGTGCTCGCGCAGGCGAGATTCCAGTTGGAAGTGACCGTCCTCTCGGTCGAGGCCAAGACGCAGACGGACCAACTCACGCGCGTCTGGCACCGCGTGCGGATCGACCGCGTGATGGCGGGCGAAGGGCTCAAGCCCGGCGACGAGACGGCGGTGGTGTCGCAGGTCCGCACGCACGCCACGCCGACGCCGGGCGGCACGGGGCACCGGGCCGGTTTCGGCGGCATGAACGGCCTGCCGCGGAAGGGGGATCGCGCCCGCCTCTTCGCCGGCGGCACGACCACCATCCTCCAACCGATCCTGCCCAACGGGTGGCAGGCCGCGGAGCGGACCATGGGCCTGCTGATCTCGGGCGGGGCCTCCGGCGGCGACGGGCTCGTCGGCGTGACCGCCTCGATGCGCGAGGCGGGCTTGGCATCGACTCATGTGCTTGCCGTTCCCGGAGCAACAGCTTCGCAGTGGTGGTCGTTTGGTACAAGCGACTGCACCGTGCTGCTGATGCGCGACGGCGACCCCTCGCCCATCGACGAACGCGCCTTCCTCGACGCCACCGAACGCGGCATGCCCCTCGTCGGGTTCCGCGATTCGGCCCGGCCCCTCAAGGGACGCGACGCCTTCGGCCGCGAGCACTTCGCCGTCCGCGACCTCAAGGACGCAAACGAGGGCGAAGGAACGCTGATCCTGCCCCCGAGCGAGGAGGCGTCGCGACATCCGGTCTTGACGGGCGTGACGATCGGCGCGAGCGGGCTGATGGTGCCCGGTTCGCCGCGATCGGTGGGGACACTCGAACCCGGTTGCACTGTGTTGCTGTGGGGCCGACCGGCTGGCGTGGCCACGGGCGACGGCGAGCGGCGGCCGGTGCTGTGGGTGCGGGAGGTCGACGTGCCCAAGCACCCGATTCGGCGACGCGTGGCGTTCACCACGCTGGGCGAGGCGGGCGACTTCGCGAACCCTGAGGTGCGGGTGATCGCTGCGCAGATGATCGCGTGGGCCATGGGCGAGGAATCGCGGCTCACCGACGAGTGGCGGACGCTGATTCGCCGTGCGGAAATCTCGCGCTCATCGGCCGGGCCGGATCGCTGAAGCGGCCCGCTCCTCCCGCCATGCCTTGATGATCGCCGTCACGCCGTCCACCAACGCGACGGACGCTTGGTCCGGCGCGTGGCCGCGGTCGAACTCCACCGTCAGCGTGGGAATGTCACGGTCGACGCCCGCCCATGTTCCCAGCGAACCGGGCGTTGGATAACCCATCGACGGCCGCACGTGCCATCGCGGGTCGGAGGCCGCCGCCGCGGCGACAAAGGCGCGGGCCGAGGCTTCGGACGGTCCGTCGTGGTTCACGAAGGGCCCCGAGGCGATGGAGTGCAGCACCACGAGGAGGTCGGGGTCGAAGCGACGGATCTCCACGTGCAGGAGCGCGGTTTCCGGTTCGCTGAGCGGCGCGGGCCCGTGGGCCGCGGCGGGGAGGAAGTTGGAGGCGGGCCAGTTGCGGTTGATGTCGACGCCGCGGGCGTTGCCGCGGGTGCCCGCCGCCCCGCCGTCGGGATTGACGTCGCGAATCACGCGAATGGTGGCACGGGGCTCGATTCGGCGATGACGGACGACCAGCGCGTCGACGGCAGGCGCGTGCTCGGGTTCGTTGCCGTGGATGCCCCCCACCACCAGGACCCGCGGCGACCCTTCGCCGAAGGTCACGGCCTCGATGGGCCGCCCTTCGCGGCTGGCCCCGATCGCCGCCCACTCGGTTCCGGTCGAGTGCCCCGGACGGACGAGCCCGCATCCCCAAAGGCCGAGCGCGAGCATCGAGACGAGGAGGGCGGCATGTCGCGGAGGGGTCATGGCGGGAGGCGAGCGCAAAGGACGGCTTGTCCGGAGGATACGCCCCGCTTCCGGGTCCGGGAACCGTCCCGCTCGGCTCAGGCGCCGAGCATCCCTGCACTTGAGCGCGAACGATTGTTGTGAAATCATGGTTTTTCACACCATTGTCCGCTACCATCCTTCGATGCCACGACCTGCCATCCATGTGGTGAAGAGCCCTTCGCACTGGACGCTCATGATGGCGCCCGTGCGGTTCGAGATGCTCGAGGCGATGCGGTCGATCGCGCCCTGCTCGGTGCGCGAGCTGGCCCTGACGATCGACCGACCCGCGGACACGCTCTACCCGCACCTGCGGCATCTGCTGAGGATCGGCGTGGTGACCGACGCGGGCGAGCGGCCCGGCCGCACCCGCTCCGAGCGTGTCTACGACCTCGCCGCCGACGACTTTCGCCCCGCCTTCGGCCGCGGGCGTCCCGCCTCGACGGCCAAGGCGATCGACCGCTCGATGCAGACGATGGCCGGCATCGTCACGAAGACCTCCCGCGCCGCGTCGCGGGCCGGACTGTTGACCTTCGGGGCCGAGGTACAGAACGTCATCGGCAAGATCGAGATGGCGTGGCTGACGCCCGCCGAGTTCGGACTCGTCCGCGACCGCCTCCGCGCGATCAAGCAATTCCTCGACCGTCGCAAGACCCGGCGCGAGGGCTCGCTCCACATGGCCGCGTTCTTCCTGCTGCCCGTCGCCCGCACCCGCGGCGCGAAGGTGCCTAGCGCGGCGCCTCGCCCCACACGCCCGCGTCCCCGCTCCGCCTGATCGTCACGTCGTTCCTCGTCCGCCGCACCGCAACTCCGCACGTCAGGACACTCATGAACACGCTGATCTCCTCCACCGCCCTGGCCATCTTGGTCGCCGCGTCCTCCTCCCCCGCCGCCCTTCAGCCGCCGACGCCGGAGGCCCCCGCCGCGGCGGCATCCACCTTGCCGCGTCGACCGGGTCCGCTGGGCGTGCGTCTTGCCGCGGAGGGCGAGGCCTTGGGCGTCGTCGAGGTCGTTCCCGGCGGCGCGGCCGCCAAGGCGGGCATCGCGGCGGGCGACACGATCGTGAGCGTGGCGGGCACGCCGGTGACGAGCCGCGAGACGCTGGGGGCCAGCCTGCGGACCTTCGCGGCGGGTGACACGGTGACGATCGCCGTCCGTCGCGGGGGCGAGACGGTCGAACTGCGGGCCACGCTCGACCAAGCCGCGGAGACGATTGAGGGGAGCGTCGTGACCTACGGCAGCGTGACGGTGCCCGCGGGGTACCGGCTCCGCACGATCGTGACGACGCCCACGGGCGAGGCGCGGGTTCGCGACGGCCGCCGCCCCGCCTTCATGTACGTGCAGGGGATCATCTGCCAGACGGTGGACCGGCCGTCATCGCCGGACGCGGTGGACACCCGCATCATCCACGAGATGGCCAAGGCCGGCTTCGTGACCATGCGGGTGGACAAGCCGGGCATCGGCGACAGCGAGGGCCCGCCGTGCCACACCATCGACTTCAAGACCGAACTCGAGGGCTACCAGGCCGCGTTGAAGCAGTTGGCGGCCATGCCCGAGGTGGACCCGGGCCGCATCTTCATCTTCGGCCACTCGATGGGAGGCGTGATGGCGCCGTACATGTCGGCCGAGGTGCCCGTCCGCGGCACCATCGTCTACGGCACGCTGGTGCGCACGTGGTTCGAGTACCAACTCGAGAACGTGCGCCGCCAATCGGCCCTCGACCCCTCGATCTCGGAGGCCGACATCACCGACGCGGTCCTCGCCGAGGCCAAGACCAGCGCGACGGTGCTCGTCGACAAGAAGACGCTGGGCGACGCGTGGACCCGCTGGCCCGAGTTGCGTCAGCCGACGCAGGGCATCATGTTCGACGAGAACCACATGTCGACGCGGAGCATGCCCTTCTTCCACCAGTTGCAGGACCTCAACCTCGCCCGCGCGTGGGAGCGGTCGACCGGCGCGGTGCTGGCGGTCTACGGCGAGTACGACTGGGTGACCTCGCTCAAGGACCACGACATGATCGCGGCGATCGTGAACCGCCGGACGCCCGGGGCGGGCGCCTCGATCACGATGCCCAAGGCCGACCACGCCTTCACCACGCACGCGTCGCTCGAGGAGAGCGTTCGCGCCATGGGCGGGGGCGAGTGGGACGCGGAGCTGCCCCGACGCATGCTCGCGTGGATCGAGTCCGTCGACGGCCCCGGCGGCGGCGCACCCGCGCCCACGCCCGCCGCCGCCGCGAACGACGACGCGGGATGGACGCGCCTCGCGACCGAGGCCTATCCGGGCAAGCAGGACGACATCTTCTTCATCGACGACAAGACCGGCTGGTACGGCAACGGCGCGGGCAAGATCTTCCGCACCGTGGACGGCGGCGACACGTGGACGAAGGTGTGGGAGAAGCCCGGCACCTTCGTGCGGTGCCTGGCCTTCGTCGACGAGAAGGTCGGCGTGATGGGCAACATCGGCCCGGGATACTTCCCCGGCGTGACCGATCCGACGCCCGTCTACCGCACCGAGGACGGCGGCGTCACCTGGACGCCGGCGACGTCGATCGAGGGCGCCCCGGTCGTCGGACTGTGCGCCTTCGAGGTCGTGAAGGTGCCCTTCGTCAATGCGGGCAACCTCGACCACCGCCCGCGGATC
The DNA here is from genome assembly GCA_040397805.1 of Phycisphaerales bacterium. Lineage (GTDB taxonomy): Bacteria > Planctomycetota > Phycisphaerae > Phycisphaerales > UBA1924 > UBA2402. The sequence goes on along the minus strand of JBBAVG010000006.1, from coordinate 29,996 downwards.
GTCGGCGTCGGTCGCGTGGGCGGGCCGGCGGCGTACATCTGGTCGGACGACCTGGGACGCACGTGGAAGCAGGGCTCCATTCCCGCCATCGGCACCATGGCCTTCGACGTCACGTTCCTCGACGAACGACGCGGGTTCATCGCCTCGTCCACGAGCACGGACGTCGCGGCGTCCAACGCGCTCATCCTCGCCACCGAGGATGGCGGCGCGACGTGGAAGGAGGTCTACCGGTCCACGCGGCCCTATGAGCTCACGTGGAAGTTCTCCTTCCCCGAGGCCAACGTCGGCTACTGCACGATCCAGTCGTACGACCCCGACCCCACCGCCTCCGCCCGCTTTGTCGCCAAGACCGTCGACGGCGGCCGGACCTGGACGGAGGTCCCCCTCGTCAACGACCACCGCGTCCGCCAGTTCGGCGTGGCCTTCCTCGACGCCACCACCGGCTGGGTCGGCGCCATGCCCCACGGCTTCGTCACCCGCGACGGCGGCCTCACGTGGAGCAAGGCGGGCTTCGGCAACGCCGTGAACAAGATCCGACTCGTCCGGACCGGCCAGGACGTGACCGGATTCGCCATCGGCACCAACGTGCACCGGCTCCGTCTGCCGGCGGCCCGCCCCTGACGCCGCCCCCCTCGCCGTTCGGGGCCGCCTGACCGATCGCCCGAACTTCTTGGTGCAACGCCGCTCGGTCCTTTCCCAACGGTGTGGTGCGTCGTTCGCGTCCCTTCGGAGTCATTACACATGCAACCCGCCCCCCTGTCGATCCGCGGCTTGGTCAAGATCCACCCCGGCCCCGTCTGCGCCCTCCGAGGCGTCGACCTCGACATCCCCGAGGGGATGTTCGGACTGCTGGGCCCCAACGGGGCGGGCAAGTCCACGTTCATGAACATCGTGGCGGCCATCCTCGAGCCCACGGCGGGCCGTGTGCTGCTCGACGGCGTGGACATCGTCGCCGACCCGCGACACATGCGCTCGAGGCTCGGGTACCTGCCGCAGGACTTCGGCTTCTACCCCGACCTCTCCGGTCGGGCGATGCTGGAGTTCATCCTGCAGATGAAGGGCGTGAACGGCCCTCGCGGGCGGCGCGTCCTTGCTGACGAGCTGCTCGACCGCGTGAACCTCTCGGCTGCCGCGGGCCGCAAGGTGGGCGGCTATTCAGGGGGCATGCGTCAGCGGCTGGGCCTCGCGCAGGCGATCGCGGGGAACCCCCGCGTGCTGATCGTGGACGAGCCCACGGCGGGCCTCGACCCCGAGGAGCGGCAGCGGTTCCACCGGCTGCTGGCCGAGATGAGCCCCGGCCGCGTGGTGCTGCTGTCGACGCACATCGTCGACGACGTCTCCACGCTCTGCCCGCGGCTCGCGGTGATTCGCTCCGGGCACGTCGTGGCCGACACGACGCCGTCGACTGCGCGACGTGCGGTCGAGGGGCTGATCCACGAGGGGTTCGTCGCCGACGCGACGATGCCCGACTTCGCCACGCGCCACCGCGTCCTCTCGGCGACGCTCGACGAGGGACGCAACAACCGCGTCCGCGTCTTCGTGTCGCCGGGCCGCGTGTCGCCTGAAGGCTTTGCGCCCGTCGCCGGCACGCTCGAGGATGCGTACCTCGTGCTGATGCGCTGCCCCCCGGCCGAGGTTCCCGCCGCCCTGTCGCGTTCGGCCGAGACGACGATGGTCGGGGGTGCGGCATGATCGCCACGCTTCTGACTTTTCCGAGGCACGACCTGTCGACGTGCTGGCGGCGACCGCTGAACATCATCATGTTCGCGGTGCTGAGCCTGATGATGCTCGGCTTCGTCACCGGCGGCGTTCAGGTGAGCTCGGGCTCGGCCGACACCGGCGGCGCGAAGGTTTCGATCAACTCGGCCTTCAACCTCGCCTTCACCGACGTCGCGATCTTCGCGCTCTTCCTGCCCTTCTTCGTCGCCGTCGCCTTCGGCATGCCCGTGCTGTCGGACGCCGACCGCCGGTTCGACCGCCTCATCGCCGCCACGCCCCTCTCGCACCTCCAGTACGTCCTGTCGCGGTTCCTGGGCTCGTTGGCCGTCCTGGCGGCCATCCTCGTGGCGTGGACGGGCGTGCAGGTCGCGCTCTTCGAGTTCTTTCCCCTCGACGCGAACGAACGGACCCGCGGCGACTTCGTCGCGTGGAACTACCTGCTGCCCCTCGTCCTCTTCGCGCTGCCCCTGACGCTGCTGGTGGGCGGCGTCTCGACGTGGCTTGGCATCCGCTCACGCCGCCCGGTGCTGGTCTTCGCCTTCCCGGTGGCGGTGGTGGTCACGGGCCTCTTCGGCGTCTGGACGTTCAACCCGGAATGGCTGCCACGTCGCGTCGACCTCGCCATGCAGTGGCTCGACCCGACCGGGCTGCGGTGGTTCCTCCAGACCTTCCTGAACGAGGACCGGGGCGTGTCGTTCTACAACACGGCCACGCTGGTGCCCGACGCGGCCTTCGTCGCCAGCCGCGTGGCCGTGGCGGCGACGGGCCTGCTGGCGGTGTGGGCGGCGGGCCGCCGTCTCGCGGCGACCGAACGTCGCGACCGCCGTGTCGCGAATCCGGACGCGCTGCTCGCGGAGGCGGCGAGAACGGCCGCCATGGACCCCTCGACCACGCTCCACGCGGCGATCGCCGCCCGCGGACAGCCGCCCGCCTCGACGACGAGCCTGCCCGGCTTCCTGTCGACGACGCTCCACGTGCTGCGGAGCGAGACCGGCTCGCTGCTGCGATCACCGGGCGTGTGGCTCTTCGGACCGCTCATCCTGCTGCAGACCTGGGCGACCACCGCCTTCCGCCAAGGCCCGCTCGACACCGAACTGCTGATGACGACGGGAGCAGCCGCGGCGGGCGCGTTCAACACGCTGACGCTCCTGCTGTGCCTGCTCATCCTCTTCTACACCGTCGAGAGCCTGGTCCGCGAGCAGCGGTGCGGGCTCGACGCCATGCTCCGCGCCTCGCCGGCCCCCACCGCCGCGGTGCTGGCGGGCAAGGTGCTCGCCAACGCCGTGATGGCGTCGGTGATCGTGGCGTGCGCCGCCGTGGCCATCGTGATCGTGCTGGCCAAGCAGTCCTTCGACACCGGCATCACGATCGACCTCGAGTTCCCGACGCTCGTGCTGATCTTCGGCGTCCTGTTGGCGCCCACGCTCATCGTGTGGGGCTCGTTCGTGGCCTTCCTGCACGCGGCGATCCGCAACCGTTTCGCCGTCTACGGCGTCGCGTTGGCCGTGCTCGTCGCCACGGGTTTCGCCACGCAGTTCGACTATCTCAACTGGGTGACCAAGTGGCACCTGTGGAGCGCGGTGCAGTGGAGCGAGCTGGATCGCCTGGCCTTCATGTGGCCCGCGATCGCCACCAACCGCCTGCTGGTCCTGGCCTTGGCGGTCTTCCTCATCGTCGCGACGCTCCGCCTGTGGCCGCGCCGGACGCCCGACCTTCGCGCCGTCGCCGACCGCTTCCGCCCCGGGCGGCTGATCCGGGCGGCGATCCTGCCGCTGGCGGCCGCCGCGCCCGTCGCGAGCCTCGTCATCTACGCGGGCCTCGAGGTGCGCCACGGCTTCGAAGGCGCGCCCAGCCGCGACGCCCAGAAGGCCTACTGGCGCCGCAACTCCTCGACGTGGGAGGGCGTGCCGGTGCCCGCGCTCGATCGAGTCGACGGCGAGGTCAAGCTCCACCCCGACACGCGTTCGCTCGAGGTCGCGGCCACGTACGTGCTCCGCAACCCGCACCGTGCGCCGATGGCCGAGGTGCCCATCACCGTGGGGTCGCACCTCACGACGAGCGACTGGACCGTCGACGGCGTGGCCTGCGATCCGGAGAGCAAGGACCAAACCGTGCCGGGCATCGAGAACCGCAGCGGTCTCCATGTCATCCGCCCCACTCGCCCGCTGGAGCGCAATGGCACCGTCACCGTCTCGTTCAAGCTCAAGGGCGAGTTCCCCAAGGGGTGGTCCCGCTCGAGGGCCGGTGCGGGCGAGTTCCTGCTCCCGTCGGGCGTCGTGCTGACGTCGTTCAGCCCGAGCTTCCTTCCGATGGTGGGCTTCTCCGAAGGCGTGGGCGTCAACGAGGACAACCAGCGCGACGCCAAGGAGTATCCGCTCGACCATTGGAAGTCGCGCGTCGATCCGGCCTTCGGACCCGCGTGGGCCACCCACGTGCGGCTCGCCGTCGAGGGGCCGGCCGACTGGACGATGAACGTCGTGGGCGTCGAGAAGGAGTCGACGACGGTCGACGGCCGGAAGCGCACGCTGTGGGAGACCGAGCACCCGGTGCGTCTCTTCAACATCGTCGGCGGACCGCTGGTGGCCAGGCACGGCGAGGGAGCGGACATCTTCCACTCGTCGCGGACGCCGCACAACGTGGAGACGATGACCAAGGCGCTCGCCGCCTCGCGCCAGCGTTATGCCTCGTGGTTCGGCGCATACCCGTGGACGAACCTCCGCGTGACGCAGTTCCCGGCGCTGGCGGGCTACGCGCAGGGCTTCCCGGGCAACATCTCCTTCTCGGAAGGGATCGGCTTCCTCTCACGCCCCGTGTCGCGCGAAGAGGCCGAGGAAGGCAACGCGGTCGACGTCGCCTTCTACATCGTCGCACACGAGGCGGGCCACCAATGGTGGGGCAACATCCTGACCCCCGGGCGCGGACCGGGCGGCAACATCATCAGCGAGGGGCTCGCGGAGTTCAGCGCAGCCATGCTGCTGCACCACGAGCTGGGCCCCTCGCAAGCCACCGCGCTCCGCCGCCGCTGGGAGAAGCAGTACGTCGAGGGCCGCCGCGCCGACAACGAACGCTCGATCAACCGTACCGACGGCACGCGGCCCGGCGATCAGGTCGTGACCTATCAACGGGCGGGCCTCGCCTTCTGGATGCTCCGCGAGTTGATGGGCGAGGAGGCGATGGTGGCGGGCCTGCGTTCCTTCGTCGCCCGCTGGAAGGACGGCGTCGAGACGCCCGATGGACTCGACTTCCCGCTCATCGAGGACCTGATCGCCGACCTCCGCCCGCACGCTCCGGATGCCGCGGCGTTCGACGCCTTCGTCAACGACTGGATCCTCGGCAAGGTGCTGCCGATCCTGGAGCTCGAAACCCCGAAGGTGGAGCCCGGCACGGGCGGCGACTTCACCGTCACGACCGAACTGCGGAACACGGGCACGGGTATGGCCGAAGTGGTCGTTCGCGTGCTCGGCGAGGCCCCGACGCCGGCGACTGATGCGGGCGGAACGACCGCCACGGAGCAGCCCGCCCCGCCGCACGCCGACGTCGTCGTCCGCGTGGGTCCGGGCAAGTCGACGGAGGTGAAGGTGCCGACGACGTTCCGTCCGGCCCGCATCGTCGTCGACCCGGAGGTCCGCCTGCTCTTCTCCGGCCGCAAGGCCTGCGAACGGTCGCTCTGAAGATCGTCGACGTGACACGCCCGGCGGTCAGCGATCGCCGCCGGACCGCCGCAGCGCGTGGACATCGGCCGCCACCCGCTCGAGCATCGCCTCGATGCGTTGCACCCGCTCGGCGAGGAGCGCGTGGTCGTCGCCGGGCACTTCGGGAGCACGCAGCGACGGCAAGGGCGAGCGATCGGCCTTGGCCTCGGCTGGCTCCTTCGCCCCCGGCATCTCGCTCATGCTGTTGACGATCACGCCCACCAGCAGGTTCAGGAAGATCATCGTGCCCGAGAGGATGAAGCTGACGAAGAACAGGGGGCCGGCGAACCGCGAGCCCGCCTTGATCTGGGTGTCCATCACGTCGAACCACCCTTCCAGCGTGAGCACGCTGAACATCGTGAGCACGCTCGACCACAGGGAGCCGAACCGCTCGGGGTCGCCCTTGCCGAAGAGGAAGACGCCCGTGACGCTGTAGACGTAGATGAGCAGGAGCAGCAGGAGCGTGATCCACCCGAAGCTCGGCAGGCTCCGCAAGAGCGCGCCCACGATCAGCTGCAGGTCGGGAATCGCCGTGATCAGCCGCAGACTCCGGGCCACCCGGGCCAGCCGGAGCACCTGCGCGAAGGCCGAATCCAGCGGCAGCAGGCAGATGGCCGTGATGGCGAAGTCGAAGACGTTCCACGGGTTGGCGAAGTATCGCCAGGGCCGCTTCCCCTCGGCCGCGATCTTCAGGATGGCCTCCACCACGAAGATCGCGAGCACCACTCGATCAAGGGCGAGGATGAGTCCGCCATGGGCCTTGAAGACCGTTGGCACCGTCTCGAGCCCGACCAGCACCGCGCCCGCGAGGATGGCGGCGATCACCGTGCCGCCGAAGGGCTTGCTGCCCACGATCTTGGCCGCGAGATGGCCCGCGCCGGCCCGTGTTCCACTGTCAGTCTCGACCTTCGATTGGCTCATGCCTCTGGCTCCATGACCTCCACCGCGCGCCGCGGGATCACCGCGACTGTGCGAGTCGTTGGGTACGTCCATGACCATGCGTCCGTTCGCGCGAACGACGGAAACCGCCTCGCCCACCTCGCCACGGTCAGGGGATCACGTGCATCGTCGCCGCCGTCACCACCACGCCCTTCTCGCCCGCGACCGCCACCGTTCCCGTGACGACCACCTCGGAGAGCTCCTTGAGCCCGCGCCGCCCCTTGAGGTCGGTGCGGAGCGGCCCGCCCTTGGCGTCCACCACCTGCACCGTCACCGAGTTGGCGATGATCTCCGCGGCGGTATCGCAGCAGTAGTCCCAGGGGGCGGAACACTCGTCGCCGGGAATCTCGTTGCACGCCTTGAGCCCGCGGCCCACCAGCGTGAAGACGGCCCGACCCGCCACGAAGGGCTCCTTGCTGCCGCCCACACGCCCGCGAAGCGACACGCGATCGCCCGCCTTGAGCCCGCCCGCCTTGCGGACCTCGGACACGTCCCGGGCCTCCTCGGACGCACGCTCGACGAACAACCCGACCGGGAGCGAGGCCCGGGGAACGTGCATCGACGCCACCGTGACGACCAGCGTGTCGGTTCCGTTGGCCGAATCGACGACGCCGGTGACGAAGACCTCCTGACCTGGCTTGAGGCCGTGCTTGCCCCGGAGCGACCCACGGAGCGTCTTGCCGCCGGCGTCGACGACGCGGATCGTCGCGCGGGCGAAAGCGGGCACGGCAACGGAGGTCTCGGGGAGCGCGTCGGCCGCGGGCCTGGGCCCCTCCCTCGCCCCCTCGTCGACGAGCGTGAACGTCGCCTCCTGCTCGCCGAAGGCGTCCTTCGACAGGGCGACGTTCCCGCGAAGCGTGATCGTCTCACCGGGCTTGGCCGACCTCACGGCGGCGGCGACCTCGAGCGCGTTCGCCGGGAGCGTCGACACGAGCAGGGTCTTGACGTCAGAGACGCCCTTCACCTGCGCCATCGCCACTTGGGGGCCTGCACACGCGGCGAGCACCGCGGCCGCCGTCACCATCGCCTGCATCCATCGCGTCATCACGAGATTCATGCCAAGTCTCCTTGCGTTCATCGTTGCACCCGCCTCACCCTCGCGTCGGGATCACGCGTCACACCGCCTTCAACGCCTCGGGAATGGACGGCCGCAGGCACCGCACGGCGGGCGGCACCGCGCCGATCACGCCCAGCGCCAAGCCCGTGAGCAACCCCAAAGCCACCACCGTCTCGTCGATCACCAGCCCGAAGGCCCCCATCGAGAACCGCACCGCCAGCCCGTCGAGGGCGACCACGCCCACGGCGCACGCCAGCAACCCGCCCGCGGCCGCGCCCAACGTCGATTCCTGCACCATCGACCAGACGATCGCCGCACGGCGATAGCCCAGCGACTGCAGCGTGCCCAGTTCCCGCACGCGCGAGGCGAACGCCGCGTAGGTGGTGTTGAGCCCGCCGAAGAGCCCCCCGAGGGCGATGAGCGCCGACGTCACCCACACCACCACCTTGACGGGCCCATGGAACTCGGCGAGCTTGCCGTAGTACGCCCGCTCCGTCATGGCCACGAGCTCAAGGTCGGGCCGGGTCATGGCGAAGGCGGCCACGTCGTCGAACTCGGCGCCCTGGCCCGTCTGCTCGTCGTACGGATCGAGCGTGACGACGACGCACGAGATGGTCGTGCGCTTCGTGGCCGTCATCACGTCGGCAAGGGGGAGCCACACCTCGGCCTCCACGACGGTGCCGGGCGCGTCGAACCGGCCGACGATGGTCCACGGTCGATCGTCGATCGTCAGCGTCCGCCCCACCGCAAGCTCGGCGTCCCCAACGCCCAGCACGGTCGCCGCCGTCCGCCCCACCATCACCTCGTCCGCCCCGGCAACCGGCCATCGACCCTCGCGGAGCGACACCGACGCGTGCACGAGGGCGGCCGCGGGCGTGACGCCCCGGAGCATCACCTGACGCCGAGGTTGGCTCGCGGCTTCGGTCGACGAAGCGCCCCCGCCCACCGCCACCGGAAGCATCACGTGCACCTCGGGCGACACGTAGCTCACGCCCGCTCGGGCCCTGATGCCGGGAACGCTGGCCTCAAGCACGCCGGGCACGCTCGCCTCGATCTCCGACCGCTCGACGCTCTCCTCGCTCCCCGCGCCCAGGATGAGCACGTTGCGATCGCCGCCGCTGGCCTGCAGCGATTGGCTCATGCCGCGGACGAATCCGCCGGCGACCAAGATGAGCAGCGAGACCATCGCCGCGCCCGCCACGGAGAGCGCGAGCCGCGACCGCGATCGACCGAGGTTGCGAACGGCATACTGGAAGGGAAGGAGTCTCACGGTCGCATCTCCGTCACACCGCCCTGAAGCACGACGCGATCTCGCGTCGCCCGGCCCGCACCGCGGGCGTGAGCCCGGCCAGGAGTCCCACGCCGCTCGAGACCAGGAGCCCCCAGCCCAGCACCGCCCACGACGCGCTCACGTTGATCGACAACCCTTCCTGCGACAGGCTGAATCGCCCGAGGTGCACGACCGCGAGCGCGATGCTCGTGCCGATCGCGCCGCCGATCAGCCCGATGAGCACGCCCTCGCCGACGATCATGCGGACGATCAGCCCGGGCCTGAAGCCCAGCGTTTGCAGCACCGCATGCTCGCGAACGCGGTCCTGCACGCCCAGCGCCATCGCGTTGGCGATGAGCGCGAGCACCGCCGCCACGCTCCCCCAGCCGAGCCACCGCGTGAACGTCACCAACTCCACGATGTCGGCCCCCGCGTGCGCCACGAAGGCCTTCTCCGGTCGAGTCGTCGTCGGATCGGCCTCCGAGGCGAACTGCTCGTCGATGGCCGCCGCCACGGCTTCCAGCTTCACCGGATCGTCCACCCGCACCGTGAACTGCGTCACCACGCCCAACCCGCCCCCCTTGCCCCCCGACTCCCCCGCCTGCTGCAGGAAGTCGAGGTGCACGTACGCGACGTTCTGGTCCTGCGGCTCGTCGCTCCGGATGATCCCCGCCACCGTCACCGTCACCCCCGACGAATCGAAGGAGTCCCCCACCTTGAAACCCCGCCGGGAGGCGAGGCGTTCGCCCACGATCGCGGCGTCCGACCGTCGCAACCACTCGGCCGCCGAGCCCGCGACGAATCGCCACGATGAGGCGATGTCGCCGCCTCCGCTCTCGAGGGCCTCCCGGGGAATGCCGCGGAAGGTGACCACGTCGAGCGAGGCGCGACAGTTGTTCACCACCACCTTGAGCGGCGTCGCCGAGGTCACGCCCGGCACGCGCTCGATGCGATCGACATAGAACTGCGGCAAGCGGCTGGTGGCCGGACAGAAGCGGTTCGCGCGATAGACCACCAGCGTCGCGTCGCTCGCGGCACGCTGCGTGGCCGAACGCACGCCCTCCTGCAGCGCCTGCACCGTGATGAACAGGAACATGGCGATGGCCACGCCCGACAGCGTCAGGACGCTGCGGACGCGGTGCCTCCAGAGCTGCTTGAAGACCACGGGGAAGAATCTGGGCGCCATCAACGGTCGGCCCCCCTTCCGGCCGTCGACGCTCCGCGAAGGCCGCCGTCGGCGGCTTCCACCAATCGTCCCTTGTCGAGGTGCAGCGTCCGCTTGGCGTACGCCGCACACTTGGCGTCATGCGTCACGACGATCAGGGTCTTGCCCATGTCCTCGCACAGCCGCGTGAGCAGACCCATGACCGATGCGGCGGACTCGGCGTCGAGGTCGCCCGTGGGCTCGTCCCCGACGATGATGGTCGGATCGGCCACGATGGCCCGCGCGATGGCCACACGCTGCTCCTGGCCACCCGAGAGCTGCCGCGGATAGTGGTCGTGCCGGTCGGCGATGCCGACGAGCTCCAACGCCGCGGCCACCTTCTCGTGGCGTTCACGCGACGACATGCGGTGCAGCAGCAACGGCAACTCGACGTTCTCGTACGCCGTCAGCACCGGCACGAGGTTGTAGAGCTGGAAGACGTAGCCCACGTGCACGCTCCGCCAGTCGGCAAGCCGCCCGCGGGAGAGGGTCGAGAGGTCCACGCCGCCGATGACGAGCTGTCCGCTCGTCGGCCGATCGATGCCGGCGATGAGGTTGAGCAGCGTGGTCTTGCCGCTGCCCGAGGGTCCCATCAGCGCGAGGAAGTCTCCGGCAGGCACGTCGAGATCGAGCTCTCGCAGCGGCGTGATGAGCGTGTCGCCCTTGCGGTACAACTTCGACACGCCGCGACAGCGGATCAGCGGCGCGACGGTTTCGTCGCGTTCGCCGGTCGTCGTGGATGGCAAGGTCATGGCTCCTCCTGGGGCGCGGCCGCCGATGTCGTCTCGCCGAGCACCTCGAGCCGCGTCCCGTCGCGGATCGGTCCCTGCGCCGACGCTTCGACCACGACACGGTCGGTGAGGCGAAGCCCCTCGACCACGGCCAGGAATCCCTCGCGGCTCGATGGCGCGGTGCGGACGTCGCGGAGTCTCGCCACCGGCGAAGCACCGCGGGCGTCCACGAGCCACACCCGTCCCGTGCCTTCGCCGGTGGGCGTGACGACGTCGACCGGCAGCAGGAGCGATGGCTCGCCCCCGTGCGGTCCATCGTCGTGCGTCGCGTGACCGCCGGTGGCCGAGGGGGCGTGCAGTTTCACCCTCACCAGCATCTCGGGCTTGAGTTCAGGGGACGGTTCATCGAGCGTCACCTTGAACTGCACGGTGTTGCGCTGGATGTTGGCCTCGTGCACGGCCCGCGTGACGACGCCTCGGAACGTGCGGTCGGGCAGGGCCTCGGTGACGACGGTGGCGACGGTCCCCACGCCGACGCTGGCGCAATCAGCCAAGGGCACGTCGACCCGGACCTGGAGCTTCGCGGGGTCGTACACGCGGAGGATCAGGCCCGTCAGGTGGCCCGTCGCGTCGCTCGTGCCCATGCTCAGTCGCGCCCCGGGCTCGACCAGCCGGGCGAGCACGACGCCGGAGACGGGCGAACGGACCTCCATGCGGGCGAGGCGGAGGGCGGCCTCATCGACGCCCACGGCCGAAACACCGCGTGCCGCCTGCGCCTGCGTCACCGCGGCGTGCGCCTCGAGCACCATGCGTTCGGACGTGACCACGCGGGCCTCGAGCGCGGCCAAGCGGATCTCCATGCGCCGGAAGTCGCCCGCCCCCACCGCGCCGGCGGCGACCAGGTCGCGGCTGCGGGTCACCTCGTCGCGGAGCTCCTCCGCCGCGAGCCGCTCGACCTCGACTTGCGCTCGCGCCGTGGCCAAGGCGGCCTCGGCACGCCCCACATCCGCCTCTCGTGCGGCGTGAGTCGCCTCCGCAAGTCGAACGCCCAGCCGAGCATCGTCATCGACCAGTGTGGCGACCACCTGGCCCGCCTCCACCGGCTGGCCTTCGAGCACGGCGACTTCCTTGACGACTCCCTCGGCGAGCGCGGGCACGCCCATGGCGTACGGCGCGGGCTCGATCCACCCGGGGGCCTGCACGGTGGCGGCGTGCGTGTCGACCGACGAGCCATGAGCGTCGGCCAACGTCTGGGCCGACGCCGGAATCGCGGCGACGACACGCACGGCCACCCGCGGACGCAGCGCATCGCGGGCGGCATACGCGAGCAGCGCGACCGTCGCGAGCAGGATGGCCAGCGGCAGCAGCAGGCGGGTGGCCCACCTCGCGCGCGGGCGGGGCACGGCCGTGGCAGGGTGTTGGGACCTTTGCAGCGTGCGAAGGTCGGGCGCAGGGGCGTTCATGACGTCTCCTTGCTGGACGTCGCCACGCGGGCGAAACGATCGTGGGCGTGGCGATGGTGGAGCACGGACCTGGCGAATCATCGAAGGTCGATCGAATCGACCTAGACGATGAGCGCGCAGTGCCACCGCTGCAGATCGCGATTGGATCTCACGTGCGGCGGACGCTCTTCCCATGCCGACCGCGTCGCCCAGCGACCCCGCGCGGCGCACGGATGCGACGCTGGCGAGGGCCACGCGACCTCCGCGACCGCGTGCGGGTGCGACGGCGGGGCGAATCCGGCCGGCTCCACCTTCATGCCCAGGGTGTCCACGCGGCCGCTGCAGGAGGGACAGTCGGGGCATTCGCCGGGACGAGGTGACTCGTCGCTCGGCGCCGGCGCGTCATCTGAGGCGGACGACTCGCACCCACAAGAATCGCAACAGGACCGAGTCTCGGCCTCGACCGGGCTCAGGCCCGGACACGCCTGCCCCGTGAAGGCCACCATGCGGCAGCAGCACACCGACGAATACACGCCGACGAGGGTGGCAACCAGGATGCGAATCCACGCGTGGCGCATCGATGTCACGATTGTACCTCGCGACGCGACCCGTGCAGCCCGGATCGGGGTGGCAGGGCGATGACCGGACCATCAAGACCCGGGTGCGGACCCCATAACGGTCACGAAGATCGATGCCGCGACCTCTCGGCTCACTTCTTCGGGGCGAACGCCCCGCGAAACTGGGTCTCGTCGAAGCCGCCGGAGACCGCGCCGGTGACGGCGTACTTGTAGAGGGCGGCCTGCACGATGACGCCCAGGGTGCTCATCACGACGGCGAGCACGATGGCGCCGAGCACGAAGACCCCGCCGCCGACGATGATCGGCAGGACGGACTCGCTCATGATCGAGAGCACGCCGCCCGGAACCAAGGTGAGCAGCACGAGGAGCAGCACCAGGGGCGTCGTGACCGCGCTGAAGCCCAGCGTGGTGATCGCCGCCTCGCCCCACGTCTTGCGAAGCACGCCCACCGACCGCTTCACCGCCTCGACCGGCCCGACGCCCTCGACGGCGAGCACGGGCACCACGAAGAACGTCGCGATGGCCCACGCCATGCCGACCAGTCGGATCATGAGTTGGCCCAGCCAGCCCAGACGCTCGGCCAGCATGTTGAGCAGCACCCCCACCGTCGCGTTCAGGATCGTCCAGCCCAGGATCTGCGGCATGCGTCTCGTCGCGGCCCGAAGCCCGAAGCTCACGTTCGTGTCGCGCCCCTCGAGCCGCTCGTTGGCGCAAGCGATCAGGCCAGTGTTGAAGAAGGTGGTGATGAAGAAGCTGACGAGGTAAAAGCCGAACATCGCGGCGTAGTGCCACGGCTGGAGCTGATCCTCCACCTTCTGGTCCTCGCGGCTGAGCGTCTCCCAGTCGATGGACGTCACGATGGGCACGGCGAAGGAGGCGAGCACCGCCAGCGAAGCGGCGGCGGAGAGGATGGGGAAGAGCACGAGGCCCTTCTCCACCCTGAGAATGCCCCACGACTGCTTCACCAGCACCCACGAACGACGGAATCGATCGAACATGGCAGGGATCCTCCGAGCGTGCGGCACCAGCGCCGCGGCCCATGATACTCCGCCAGAGGATGTCCCGGGTGTCAATCCGGCTCGAACGTGAAGCCGCACCGAACGGCTTGCTCGCGAATGGCCTTGCGGATGGCCGAGTCGAAGGTTTCGGCGCGATCCGTGTGCTTGTCATGCTCGCGGAGCCATTCCCGGCGACGGCGATCGCACTCCTCGATGCCCTTCCGGATCGACGCCCGTCGCGATCGGGCTTCGTCGACCTTGGCCTTGCGTTCGGCGACCGTGAGCGAGCGAAGGTGCTCGGGCAACTCGTCGACCGGCACCGCGGCGATGTCCTTGCCGCTGTCGGCGAGATCGACGAGGTCCCACTGTTCGTTGCGGTACTGCCCGCTCGCCTTGCTCGCCACGCGACTCATCATGCCCGAGGCACTCGACGCGAGGTTGCTCTGGTCCTGCGCCGCCTGTCGCGCGAGGTTCGCGCGGCCCTGCGCCCCGTAGGTCAAGGCGTAGGTGGCGTTCAACTCCTCGTTGAGAAGGAGCAAGTCCTTGTCGAAGGGCGTGGCCACTTCGCGCAGCGGGGCGGCATGGTCCATCGACGAGTAGTGCCCACCGCCCAGGTGTGCCGCGGAGAGCCAGCCGGTGCGGGCGCCGACGTCGTCGGGGCCGCAGTGCACGGTGTTGAGGAAGATGCCCCGCTCCTTGAGGCGACCGGCTACGGGTCCGTAGTCGGTGGGTCCTTGCGTGAACTCCTCATTGCCCGCGATGATCAGAACCCGGAGGGGCAGGGCCTTGGCCGGAGCCGATGGCGGCGTCTGATCCCACGAAAGTTGGCGAAGCGCGGCGTCGAGGGCCATGCCGCAGTATTCGGTGCTGCCATCGACGCGGAGGGCAAAGAGTCGTTCGGAGACGGCGTCGAGGTCGGACGTGAAGGGCAGGACGCACCGCAGGAAGCCCTCGGAGGCGGGCAGTTCGCCGCTGCCGTACTGGTAGAGGGCGAGTTGCAGCGTGGGCTTGAGCCCCTCCTTGCGAGCCCGGGCCAGGTCATTCACCACCGCCCAGACGCGCGACCTGGCTTGGTGAATGAGCCCCTCCATGGAGCCCGACGTGTCGAGGAGGATGGCGACCTGGATGACGGAGTTGCACGCTCGCTCGGCTTCGTCCGTGACCGATCGAGTCGGTTCGGGGCCTTCCGCCAACGCGGGAGAGGCCGTGCCGAGGAGGGAGAGAGCGACGAGGGTGGCTGCCGCGGTCCGCTTGATTCGAGTGCACATGGTGGTGCTCCTTTCCGCGGGGTGATACCTGCGAGGAGCACCGGGGTGTCGTCACTGATTTGTCACACGAACGTGCGGACGCGACGCACGGCCCTGGCCCTCACGCCGTGACGAGATCCCGCCGTTCGAGCACCCGCCGCAACGCGAGCAGCCACCACCCCCGACATGCGGCGGCGACGAGCAACGCGCCTCCCCAGGCCCCCAAGGTCACGACCGGGGGGAACGCCTCGAGACGACCCATGAGTTCATGCCACCCGACGACCGTGCCCCACGACCCGAAGAGCAGCAGGAACATGATGGCCGCCTGCCCCGCCACGTAGCCGGGAGAGATCACGGCGCCGTTGCTTCTCGCGACCCGAGCGTCGACGTCGATGGTGCGCAGGCGAATCCAACGCGCGAACGGCAGCAGGGCGAACGTCGCCAGCAGCGTCTGCGCCCACCAGCCGAGGAACTTCCACGCATCGCCCCCGACGACGAGGTCCGCGACGATCGCCGTCGCGAGGAAGGCGACCATCACCGCGCCGAACACCGCGACCTCCTCGACTTGCGTGCGAAGCCAGAGCAGCCACGCTAGGCGACGTCTCGAGAGAGGCCGGTTGACGCCGAGCAGCGGCAGCACCGGCGCGGAGACCACCATCATCGACATGACGATGGCCACCGGGAAGAACGTCGAGGCGAAGTCCGCGGGAAGTTGTTCCCGCAGCGCGTAGAGGTACGCGTGGATGATGGCGCCCATGAACAGCATCACCGCGGCCCACTTCTTGGCCGTGGAGATCAAGCCGCCCCGCTGCTCGCCGTGAACCTCGTGGATCAGGGCTCGCAGCCAGTCGAGATCGCCATGGCGCACGGCGTGGAACCCGTCGCCGACCGGCGATGCGGCCGTGCCGAAGCGGTCCGTGCGGCCCTCGAGCCGGGCGTCGGGGCCCACCGCTTCGAGCCACGACCCGCGGGCCTCGAGCCCCTCGCGACGCGCGACGCTCGCGAAATTCCGAAGGATGACCGAGACCATGACGGCCATCGCGACGAGCGCGCCGAACGGGCCGAACCGAGCGGCCGCCTGGTCGATCTCCGGCAACGCGAAGGAGATCATGAACATCGCGATCAACGCGATCACGCCGGCCGCCCTGCCCCGCGGCATCATGAAGCTCGCGCCGGCCGCGTACGCGAGCGCGGCCGCGATCGTGGGCGACCACGAGGCGTCGACGAGCCCGCCGTTCACCACGATGCCCAGCATCGCCCCGAACACGACGGCGACCACGCCCCCCACCAGCATCTCGCGGTTCATGCTCCGCAGCAGTCGCGGCACGCTCCACGAAAACGTGCACGATCGAACCTCCCAGCACGCGGCGGCCATGACCGCCCCGATCCACGCGGCGACGCACGCCGCGATCGCGGCGGGGAGGATCGCACGCTCGAAGTCCTCGGACGCGAAGGGCGCGATCTCGCGCCGTGCCAGGAACCCCGGCCTCGAAACGCCCACGACCATCGCGCCGAGCATGCACGCTCGCAAGACCGGACGCCAGCCCTTCATCGCCCTCATCGTCACGATGCCGGTCATCGCCCACCTCCGTTCACGCCCGCGTTCGCACGATCGCCCGCCCCCGCCGTCCACACCTTGAACATCTGCGACAGCCGCACGGGCTGCGCGTCGACCATCACGCCGTGCCGCCGCACGAAGGCCTCTCGCTCGCCGTGCGCGTCCTCGACGATCAGCACCGCGCCGGAGGTCTCCACCGAGGCGTGGCGGATCCACGGCTCCATGAAGTTCCTGCCGAAGCCGTCCCCCTTGGACTCGCCCACGACCGGCAGCACGCGCCACTGCTGGTACCGCTCCTGCAGCGAATCGAGCGCCTCGTCGCGCACCACGCGGCCACGGTCGAGGCAGAGGATCCAATCGACGCTCCGCTCGATGTCGTCGAGCAGGTGCGAGGAGATCAGGATCGCCGGCTCGTCCTCTCGCAGCAAATCGAAGAGCGTGCTGAAGAGAGTTTCACGGCTCGGCGGATCGAGCGCGGAGGCCGGCTCGTCGAGCAGCAGCACCTCGGGGTGATGGCACGTGGCCGTGATCACCGCAAGCTTCTGCACCGACCCCGGCGACATCGTGCCGATGCGCTGCGTCAGGTCGAGCTCGAAGGCCTCGATCAGCCGCCGCTCGCGAGCTGCGTCCCACCGCTCGTAGAAGGATCGGACGAAGTCGAGGTGCGCCTTGCCGGTCATCCACGGCAGGAAGCGGTTCTCCTGGTGCACCACGCCCAGGCGAGCGAGGTCGGCGTCGCTCAGGCGTCCGCCATCGACGCCAAAGAGCGTCGCGCGACCCGAGGTGGGCAGCGCGAGGCCCTGCAGGCACCGCAGCAGCGTCGTCTTGCCGCAGCCGTTGCGGCCCACCAGCCCCACCACACGCCCACGGGGCACGGCGATGGTGACGCCGTCGAGCGCGGCGCGGGTGCCGAAGATCTTGGTGAGCGAGTCGGTCGCGATGGCGTTCGTCGTGGTCATCGATCGTCTCCCGGCGCGTCGAGCGCCTTGCGGTAGAGTTCCAACGCCTCGTGGGGCGGGATGCCCAGTTGCCGTGCCGCGGCTGCCGCGGGCCGCAGCAGACGGGCGAGTTCCTCGTGCTTGGCGTCGCCGGCGGCAGGCCCCGTGCGGCCCCGCACCATCAGCGACAACCCCGGCCGGCGCTCGAGCACTCCCTCCTGCTCGAGCAGGGCGTACGCCTTGCTCACCGTCATGGGGTTGATCCCCAGCGTGGCCGCGAGGTCGCGTGTCGAGGGCACCTCGGCCCCTGCCGCCAACACCCCCGCCGCCACCTGGAAGCGGACCTGCTCGCAGATCTGGCGAAAGACGGGGACTCCGGAGTTGCGTTCAAGCGTGATCAACATGGCTGGTGTCTTAGTGTAGTAATACACTCAGACGGCGCACCGGTCAACACGCCGTGGCGACTTTGGCGGTTTTTCTTGACGGCCGAGACCGATAACGGCCCGCCCGGCCCTGCGGAGCAGCTCTAGATATCTGCTCCCACTTCACTTATGCAGTCGGCCGAGACGGATCGAACCCCAACTCCACGTGACGCTGGGCGGTGCCGCCGCGGGGGATGGTGATGGTCTTCCACCGGGCCGGGCCAACGATCATGCGGGCGATCAGGGTGATCTGGCCTTGGTGATACGCGATGTGGGCGAGCGAGCGGGCGAGGGCCTTGGCGACGGTGTGGGGCACGCCGCGGATCGTGACGGTGCGCGAGAGGTCGGCATCGCTGAGCGAGGCGAGGGTGGCTTCGAGCACGTCCCACCCTTGCTTCCACGCATCTAGCGCGGCCTGACGCCCGGCTTCGCCGCTGGGGAAGTCGTCGACGAACTCGGCCTCGCGATCGCGGGAGGGCTTCTCGCCGTCGGTGGTGAGCAAGTCGGTGAATCGCGAGCGGAGGTTGCCGCCGACGTGCTTCATGATGACGGCGACGGCGTTGACGTCGCCATCGAGCGAGCGGCGAATCTGCGTCGCGTCGAGTTGGGCGATGGCCGCCTCCGACTCGCGGCGGATCTCGGCGAACTTGGACGTAAAGTCCTCGACGATGGCACGCGTTGACGTCATCCATCGCACCGTAGGCCGCCGCACGCAATGCCACCCGCCACTTCCACGTTGAGCCGCCACATGCCCGCCGTGATGATGCTGATCAACGTCCTGCTCGCGTGGATTCTCGGTACCGGCTCCGCCGGCGCCGCCCACGAACCGCCCGCGCCGGCCGCGTCACGCTGGGTGACGCCCGCGATGGAGGGCAAAGGCCTCTCGCAGCAGTTCTTCGAAAGCAAGGCGACGGGAAGTCGCGTGAGCTACCACCTGTACCGCCCCGCGGCGTACGACCGGGAGCCGCAGCGGCGGTTCTCGGTGGTCTACTGGCTGCACGGCTCGGGGGGCGGGTTGCCGGGCGTCGTGCAGGTGGCCAAGCGCTTCGATGACGCCATCGAGGCGGGGGCGACGCCGCCCTGCCTGGTGGTCTTCGTCAACGGGCTGCCCAACGGCATGTACGTCGACTGGAAGGACGGCTCGACGCCGGTGGAGACCCTGATCGTGCAGGATCTGCTGCCGCACGTCGACGCGACCTGGCGGACGATCGCGACGCGCGAGGGGCGGATGCTCGACGGCTTCAGCATGGGCGGCTATGGGGCGGCACGGCTGGGCTTCAAGCACTCGTCTCTCTTCCGCGCGGTGTCGATCGTGGGCGCGGGGCCCATGCAGGAGGACCTGCTGCAGGCCCCCCGGGCCGGCGCCCAGCGCGCCGAGGAGGTGCTGCGGACGGTCTACGGCAACGATCCCGCGTTCTTCCTGGCCGTCAGCCCCCGGCGCATGGCCGAGGAGCATGCGACGACGCTCCGGAGCGGATCGCTCATCCGTGTCGTGATCGGCGACCGCGACAACACGCTCGACAACAACCGTGCCTTCCACGAGCACCTCGAGCGGCTGAAGATCCCGCACACTTGGCGCGTGGTGCCGGGCGTCGGGCACGACCCCAACGGGGTGATCGACGCGCTGGGCGACGACCAGTGGGCCTTCTACCGCGCGGCCTTCGGCGAAGCCTTGAAGGCCGCGCCGTCGCCCGACCACGAGATCACGCTCACGGTGAAGGATGCCGATCGCAGGGCCGTCATCGTCAACGCGCCGACCGACGACGTGAAGCGACCGGCGGTGATCGTGCTGCACGGGGGCATGGGCAGCGCGGACCGCATGCGACAGTCGTCGGGGTTCGACGCGTTGGCGAAGTCCAAGGGCTTCATCGTGGCCTACGGCGAAGGCACGAACTTCGGCGGTGAACGCCACGGGTGGAACACGGGCCACCTGCTGCGGCGACAAGTGAAGGACGCCGACGACATCGCCTACCTCGACGCCCTGATCGACGCGCTGATTCGCGACCACGGCGCGGACCCCGCGCGGGTCACGATGACGGGGGGCTCGAACGGTGGCATGATGACGCTGACCTACGCGGTCGCGCGGCCCGGGCGTCTCGCGGCCATCGCGCCGGTGGTGGCCACGATGTTCACCTTCGACCGCGTGCCCGAGGTGCCGCTGCCGATCCTGCTGATCAACGGGGCCAAGGACGACGAAGTGCCCCTCGAGGGCGGCATGAGCCGCAACGCGTTGGTTCGTAGCGCGCAGGCCACGCCCTTCAAGCCGCTCAGCGAGGTGGTGAACTTCTGGGTGAAGGCGAACCGCTCGAACCCGAAGGCGACGCTCGCGAGGTCGGGCACCGTGACGACGACGACGCACGAGGCGACCGAAGGCGGGGCCGAGACGGTCTTCGTGCTCGACGAGGCGGGCGGCCACGGCTGGCCGGGCACGCCCGTGCGTCGCGGCGGCAACAAGCCCATCGCCGCCTTCGAGGGGGCGGCGAAGGTGTGGGAGTTCCTGTCGAAGCATCGACGCGACCCGGCGGCAACGCCCACCTCGAAGTGACCAACCACGCGGAGCGCGATGCCGGCGGCGCCATATCGTTCCTCAGGTCGCAATGAGAGGAGCCTCGATGATCGCATCAGGAAGGTCGCTTTGCTCGTGGAGTCTGCTCACCGCCACGGGCCTGTTGCTGGCCGCATGCACGTCGCGAGACGCGGCGTCGGAACCGATCGACACCGCCGGCACCTACACGCTGATGACGGTCGACGGCAGGCCGGTGCCCGCCACCATCACGCACGATGACGCCACCATCCGGGTGATGTCAGGATCGTTCACGATCAACGCCGACGGCACGTGCAGCACGAAAACGGTGTTCGTGGGCCCGCGCGGCGGGGAACTGACCCGCGAGGTGAAGGCGACCTCCACGCAGTCTCGCATCGAGCACGTCGTGAAGTTCACGATGCGATGGGAAGGCGCAGGCATGACGGTGGGCACGAGCGACGGCACCACCTTCACCATGGACAACGAGGGGCTGTTGTGGGTGTATCGAAAGTGAGCGAGCGAGGGCGAGGAACCGTTCGACTTGTTGCCGAGCGTCGAATCGCGAAGCCCCCGGAGGGGGCAACGAGTGTAGCGGCGGGTGAAACGAACCCGCGGAGCGGGTGAGTTGAACCCGCCGTCACGTGCGATGCGCGAACCCGCCCCGCTCCTCCACGAGTTCCCTCACCCGCGTTGCGGGTTCGGTCACTCGTGGCAACATTCGTGGGCCCTGCGGGCCCTTGATATGGGTATGCTGCGGTCCCGGAGGGACCGACGACCGTAGCGGCGGGTGAAACGAACCCGCGGAGCGGGTGAGTTGAACCCGCCGTGACGCGTGACACTCGCACCCGCCCCGCGAGGGGCGGACGAGGCGTGAGCCATGGTCGTCGGCCCAACCGGGGCCTCGCGCGATTCGGTGCGCGTCCACGAGTTCCCTCACCCGCGTTGCGGGTTCGGTCACTCGTGGCAACATTCGTGGGCCCTGCGGGCCCTTGATATGGGTATGCTGCGGTCCCGGAGGGACCGACGACCGTAGCGGCGGGTGAAACGAACCCGCGGAGCGGGTGAGTTGAACCCGCCGTGACGTGAGACACGCGAACACGCCCCGCGAGGGGCGGACGAGGAGTCGACGCTCGGTCGTCGGCCCCGCCGGGGCCGCTCGCGAATGGGCGCTCCTCCACGAGTTCCCTCACCCGCGTTGCGGGTTCGGTCACTCGTGGCAACATTCGTGGGCCCTGCGGGCCCTTGATATGGGTATGCTGCGGTCCCGCAGGGACCGAAGATCGGAGCCGCGGACGAAGCGCATGCACGCGCCGCCTCACTTCTCGTGCACGCGGTTGGGGCTGTACGCGCACCCGCCGATGGCCGTAGACCCGCACCAGACGCACTTGTTGTTGCCGTGGCCGTGACGGTGCTTCTTGGACGGGCTGTTGGGGCAGCCGCCGTACGCGGAGGAGCCGCAGAACTCGCACGAGCGGTCATCGGCGACGTGCTCGTGCTTCTTGTGGGGGCTGGTCGGGCATCCGCCATAGGCGGACGCGTTGCAGTAGCGGCAGCGGCTCATCGATGGCATCTCCTCCGGGGATTGACGCGACCCGGGAACACTCTAGGGTCGGTCCCGGGCGAGGGGCACGCGCGGGTCGGAACCGAGAGAGACGATCCGGCGGGACGCCCGGAAGTCGCCAACGATGCACCGTTCGCGCGGGCGTCGTTCGCCGTGCCAGTCCATCGAAAGCGAGTCGTCCATGTCGACCATGTCCAAGTGCCCCTTCGCCCACGCCCCCGCCACCCGCGCCGCCACGCACGAGTGGTGGCCCGAGCAACTCAACCTCCAGATGCTCCACCAGCGGTCGAGCCTTTCCGACCCGATGGGCCAGGGCTTCGACTACGCCAAGGAGTTCCGCTCGCTCGATTACGCCGCCCTCAAGCGCGACCTCGTGGCGGTCATGACCGACTCGAAGGACTGGTGGCCCGCCGACTTCGGCCACTACGGGCCCTTCTTCATCCGCATGGCCTGGCACGCGGCGGGCACGTACCGCACGGGCGACGGCCGCGGCGGCGGCGGCAACGGCAGCCAGCGGTTCGCGCCGCTCAACAGTTGGCCGGACAACGTGAACCTCGACAAGGCCCGCCGCCTGCTCTGGCCCGTGAAGGCCAAGCATGGCCGCAAGATCTCGTGGGCCGACCTGTTCATCCTCGCGGGCAACGTGGCCCTCGAGACGATGGGCTTCAAGACCTTCGGCTTCGCCGGCGGACGCCCCGACATCTGGGAGCCCGAGCAGGACATCTACTGGGGTACGGAGAAGCAGTGGCTCGAGAACAAGCGGTACACGGGCGAGCGCGATCTCGAGAACCCCCTCGCCGCCGTGCAGATGGGCCTCATCTATGTCAACCCCGAAGGGCCTGACGGCAACCCCGACCCCCTCGCGGCGGCCCGGGACATCCGCGAGACCTTCGCCCGCATGGCCATGAACGACGAGGAGACCGTCGCGCTCATCGCCGGCGGCCACACCTTCGGCAAGTGCCACGGCGCGGGCGACGCCAAGCTGCTGGGCCCCGAGCCCGAAGCCGCGGCGATCGAGGAGCAGGGCTTCGGCTGGACGTCGTCGTTCCGCAGCGGCAAGGGCAAGGACACCATCACCAGCGGCCTTGAAGTGACGTGGACGACCACGCCCACCACGTGGAGCAACAACTACCTGCACAACCTCTTCGCCTACGAGTGGGAGCTCACCAAGAGCCCCGCGGGCGCGTATCAGTGGAAGCCCAAGGGCAACGCGGGCGCGGGCACCGTGCCCGACGCGCACGATCCTTCGCTCAAGCACGCGCCGGCGATGCTCACCACCGACCTCTCGCTGCGGTTCGACCCGGCGTACGAGAAGATCTCTCGACGATTCCTCGCCAACCCCGCCGAGTTCGCCGACGCCTTCGCCCGCGCGTGGTTCAAGCTCACGCACCGCGACATGGGGCCCCGCTCCCGTTACATCGGGCCGGAAGTTCCCTCCGAGGACCTCATCTGGCAGGATCCGGTGCCCGCGGTCGACCATCCGCTGGTTGATGCCGCGGACGTCGCCGCCCTCAAGCAGCGCGTGATGGCGTCGGGCCTGAGCGTCTCGGACGCCGTCTTGGTGGCGTGGGCGTCGGCCTCGACCTTCCGCGGCTCGGACAAGCGGGGCGGCGCGAACGGCGCCCGCATCCGTCTGGCCCCGCAGAAGGACTGGTCGGTCAACCAACCCGCTCGCCTCGCGAGCGTGCTCGCCACGCTCGAGCGAGTCCGCGGCGAGTTCAACGCGTCGCAGAAGGGCGGCAAGCGGATCTCGCTGGCCGACC
Source organism: Phycisphaerales bacterium (assembly GCA_040397805.1). Classification (GTDB taxonomy): domain Bacteria; phylum Planctomycetota; class Phycisphaerae; order Phycisphaerales; family UBA1924; genus UBA2402. The sequence continues at coordinate 6,353 of JBBAVG010000006.1, read as the reverse complement.
TCATCGTGCTCGCCGGATGCGCCGGCGTCGAGCAGGCGGCCAAGGCCGCGGGCGTGACCGTCACCGTGCCCTTCACGCCGGGCCGCACCGACGCGACGGAGGCCCAGACCGATGCCGCGTCGTTCGACGTGCTCGAACCGGTGGCCGACGGGTTCCGCAACCACCTCAAGGCGAAGTTCTCCGTGCCCGCCGAGCGGCTGCTGATCGACCGCGCGCAGCTCCTCACGCTCACCGCGCCCGAGATGACGGTGCTGATCGGCGGCATGCGGGCCCTCAACGCCAACACCGACGGCTCGCCCCACGGCGTCTTCACCTCGCGTCCCGGTACGCTCACCACCGACTTCTTCGTCAACCTCCTCGACATGGCCACGCAGTGGAAGCCCACGAGCCCCGAGGCGCACACCTTCGACGGCCTCGACCGGGCCACGGGGAAGCGCCGTTGGACGGCCACGCGGGTCGACCTGGTCTTCGGCTCCAACTCGCAACTGCGGGCGCTCGCCGAGGTCTACGCGTCGGGCGACGCGACGGAGAAGTTCGTCCACGACTTCGTGGCGGCGTGGACGAAGGTGATGAACCTCGATCGGTTCGACCTGGCGCGGTGAGCGCCGACCATCGCGATTCCCCCATCGCTTCGCGATCGACGAAGGCCGTTCGTCACGGATTCGGCCGCAGCGTGATCGATCGCACGTTCACCGCGGCTTCGCCGGGCTTGGTCACCGCGCGGAGCACGAGCTTGTGGATGCCCGGCGTCAGCATCACCTTGCCGACGGGCGTCCTGCGGTACGTCTGCCAGCCGCCCGTGGCGGGAACCTTGAACTCAAGGTCGCCCGAGGGCGTCGCGAGCGTCATCGTCGCCCCGGCTGAATCGTCCTTGCACGCGAGGTCGGCCTCGATGGCATATTCGCCGCCCTGGGCGGAACCGACGCCCACGGTGAAGGTGGCGGACGCCGCGGTGTCGAGCCAGTAGCCCAGGTTGTACGTCACGTCGCCCACCGCCCCGACCTGCTCGACGCGGAGCGACGGCCCCTCGAGCGTGGCGTCGTGCGGCAGCAGCGTGAGCGCGCCGTCGGCGGCGGGATATGCCGCGAAGGGCATGGGCTGCACGTCGCCGTCGAGTTCCAGCCTGATGACCGAGCAGGACGCGTCGGCGGGCTGCTTGGCCAGGCGCAGTTCGAGACGCCCGCCCTCGGTCACGCTGCGGCGATACGCCACCTCCTCGTTCGTGCCCAGCACCCGAGCGCTCCGCACCTCGCCCTTCATGGGCACGAAGAGTCGCCCGTTCTCGGGCCAGTCGAAGACCATCAGGTAGAGCAACCCGGGCTTCTGCGTGGCACGCCCCCACGGCAGTCTCGCGAAGGGGCTGGCGGTGGTGCCGTAGATCGCTTCGCCGTGGACGTTCATCCACGCACCCACGCCCTTCAAGGCGGCTTGCGCGGGCTCGGGCACGCGACCCCTCGCGTCGGGTCCGATGTTGAGCAGCAGGTTGCCCCCCTTGGAGACCACGTCGCACAGCAGCCGGACGACCGTCTTGACGTCCTTCCAGTTCGCGTCGTGCGAGCTGAAGCCGTACGACTCGTTGAGCGTGTGGTTGACTTCCCAGTCCATGCCCGGCAGGCCCGTCGGCGGCACGTACTTCTCCGGCGTGCCGTAGTCGCCGTTGCGGTTCTCGAGCCCTTCGAAGAGCCGGTTGTTGACGACGATCTCGGGTTGCTTGACGCGAAGATCCTCGAGCAGCCGTGCAGCCCCCCAGGCCGCTCCCTGTCGCTGCCTGTCGGAGTAGTCGAACCAGATGGTGCTCAAGGGCCCGTAGCCGGCGAGGAGTTCATCGACATGCGCCCGGACGTACGAGACGTACGTCGCGTGCTCGCGGGTTCGCGTGGGCTTGGGATACGCGGGCAGGGCCATCTCGTACGCGTCCGGATGCTGCCAGTCGAGGAGGGAGTAGTAGAAGCCGGCGCGAAGGCCGCGAGATCGCATCGAGTCGGCGAACTCCTTGGCCACGTCGCGGCCTTCGGGGGAGATGTTCGTGCCGCCGGTGATGGGGTTGGAGATCGAGTATTCCTGCCTCGAGTTGAAGAGCGTGAAGCCGTCGTGGTGCTTGGAGGTCATGACGGCGTACCGCATGCCCGCCTCCTTGGCGAGATCGGCCCACGTGTCGGTCACGCCGGGATCGGGGCGGAAGAGGGGCTTCATCGCGCGGGCGTAGTCGGCGCAGGGCACCGCGGCCCAGTGCTGGATCCATTCGGCGTAGTGCTGCGGGTAGACCTTGCCGTCCCAGACGCCTCCCGCGCCCGAGTAGAGCCCCCAGTGGATGAACATGCCGAAGCGGGCCTCCCGCCACCACGCCATGCGCTGGTCGCGCGTCTCGCTCCAGCGGGCGAGTTCGGCCGCCTGGTCCGGCGGCTCGGCGGCGGGAGCCGCGGCGCACGCGATGCACGAGGCGAGCAGGCCGAGGATCATGGCGCGCGGGGTGGTTGGCATGACCGCATGGTATTGGCCGGGATCGATCGCAGACGCCGACGCGTACGCTTCGACCGTGACCACCTCGACGACACCCCGCTCGCGAACTCGAGGTCGCCCGTCTCCGGCGAAGGTCGCACCGGGCACGCCCGCCGCACAGGCCCTCGCCACGCTCGCCGACGCGTACGGACCTCGCCTGCGGGCCTTGGCCGGGCGACTGTGCGCCAACCGCTCCGACGCCGACGACCTCGTGCAGGAGGTCTTCTTGCAGGCGTTCCGCTCGTGGCCGTCCTTCCGAGGCGACGCCGACGCCGGGACGTGGCTCCACGCCATCGCCGCCCGCACCTGCCGCCGCCGATTCAGCCGCGCGGCGGCGCGGCGCATGCCCGCCGCGTCGCAGCTCATGCCTTGGACCGAGACGACCGTGATGGAAGCGGCCGCCGCCCCCGATGGCGAGGAAAGCGAAAGCGAACGACGCGAGGCCATCGCCCGCGTGCAGCGCGAGATCGCGAAACTGCCGTCGTTCCTTCGGCTTCCCCTGGTGCTCAAGGAGGTGATGGAACTCTCGGTCGAGCAGACAGCCGCCTCGCTGGGGTTGGCCGAGAACACCGTCAAGACGCGACTGCACCGGGCACGGCTTGCGCTCCGCAAGGCGATGACGGCGAAAGCCGCGGCGGTCGAGGCCCCCGCGCCCATCTACGAGAAGCAGGTCTGCCTCGACCTGCTGAAGGCCAAGATGGAGGCGATGGACCGAGGCGGGCGGGCGGCGGGCTTCACCGTGCCGCAGGCCGAGGTGTGCGAACGCTGCCGCGCGGTGTTCCGCGAGCTCGACCTCGTGCAGGACGCCTGCGCCCGCATGGATGACGGCACCATGCCGGCTCCGCTTCGTGCCAAGATCATGCGGGCCATCGAGCAACGCGACCGAGCCGAGCAGGCGTCGAACGATCGACCGAAACGCGGCCGGCGGCCGATTCAGGGCCGATCGAGGCGGTAGATCAGGCGAGGGCTCATCACGCCGCCGACGGAGACATCCTGCGCGTGGTCGAAGACGGCCCCGATGCGTTGGAGGGCCTTCTGCGAGCGGACGTTGCCGGGGCTGACGTGAAAGTACGCCGTGAGGACGAACCGGAAGGCGTGATCGAGCATGAGGCGCTTGAGTTCGCGGTTGATCGTGCCGCCCCACGCGGCCCGTTCGAGGAAGGTGTAGCCGATCACCACGCTGCGGTCGGCGGGGTTCCAGTCGTAGTAGCGGCTCGAGCCGATGACGCGGTCGGTGGACGCGTCGAGGACGGCGAGCGCGCCGCCCGAGGCCATCGCGCCCGCGAAGAATCGTTCGAAGACGGGGCGCTCGTGGCGGTCCTTTTCCGAGTGCTGCGCCCAGATGAGCGGATCGGCCGCGGCGGCGTGCAGCGCGTCGAGGTCATCGGCCCGCAGGGGACGCAGGTGAATGAGATCGCCACGCAGGGTGGGCTGCCACTCGGGCGCCGGCTCGCTGTTCATGGAGTCGAGGTTAGCAGCGAGGCCGGGGAAGGGTCGTTCCAGAGGACCTCCGCCACGATCGGCCGATGATCGGAGCCGACGGACGGTCCGACCTCGAACGAGACGGGCGTGAAGTGTCGCGACGCGAAGGCGTGATCGATGATGATGCCCAGTCGCGCGGGCACCTGCACCTCGTCGAGCAGGTCGGGCCAGGTTCCCCGCGAACCGCCCAGCGCGGCCAAGGGCTGCAGCGACGAGGCGTCCACGAACGCCGCGTACGCGCGACCGAAGGGCGTCTCGTTGAGGTCGCCGACGACGATGACGGGCAACTCGGAGGTCGCCGCCCGCGAGGCGAACCAGCGCAGCTCGGCGTTGCGGGCGGCCGTGTAGTCACTGTCGAGCGGAGGCGGCGGGTGGACGGCGAAGACGCGAACCTCGCCGGCGGGCGTGACGACGACCGCCTCGGCGTGACTGAAGAACGCGTCGGGGGCGGTCCGAACGGCGGCATCGCGCAGGGGGAAGCGGCTGTAGAGGCACATCCCGCCGGGCCCGCCGTCATCGACACCGACGACGGCGTGAGGCCAGCGCCCGGTGCTTCGGATCGCCTCGTCCCACGCCGAGGAACACTCGGGCAGGGCGAGGATGTCGGCATCGATCGACCGCAGCCACGCCAGACCCTCATGCTCGGGCCGGGTGCCCACCTGTGCGTTGAGGGACGCGACGCGAAGCGACGACTCGGCCCCGTCCGGCCGCGCGGGCGCCGCGTCGGGGAGCACGACCGGCATGGCGACGGCCATCGCCCAGCACGCGGCGGCGACGGCGAACAGCGAACCGATTCGTGGCGAACAAACCAGTCGACCGAGGGCGGCCACGCCCATGAGCACCGCCACGTGCCATGTCCACGGACTGGTGAGCGCCTCGAAGCCGTCGGGCCCGAAACGCCCGACCAGGAAGATCGTCAACGCGCCGACGAAGATGATGCTGCAACCATCGACGAACCGAAGATGCTGGCGCGACCTCGACGGTGCGGGCGTGGACCGATTCCACGTCACCTCGCCGATGCCCGGCAGGCGTAGGCCTCCGAACCTGAACGGGCCGAGGCTCGCGCCCGAACCGACCCACGCCGGGATGAGCAAGGCGTCGACGAGCCACCATGCCGCCAGCAGGAGATAGCCGAAGACGCCCACCACCACGAAGGTCAGCAGGAACGACGCGATCCACAGCAGCAGCATGAGCATGCCGCTGAAGGGTCGGCCCAGGTACATGCGGTGGGCCCCCAACGTGCCGAGGAAGAACCACAGCAGGTAGGCCGTCGGCAGGGACTTCGTGTTGGCGTGGGGCATCAGTTCATCGCCGATTCGGGTGGCCGGAGCGGTTCATCCGCACGCCCGATGGCGATTGAACTCCGTTCCCGTCCATTGATCGTCCGGGAGGACCTTCTCCTTCACGAGGCACAGCGATGACGACCACCCGAGGCGGGGGGCGGCGGCCACGCCGCGTGCGGGCGGAGCGGGGACCGCCGTCACTGCAGGCGGTTGATCAGCCGCACGTTGCATTGCGTGACGATGGAGGGAATGAGCAGGGCGTCGACGAGCCACCAGAGGCCCAAGGCGACATAACCGAACCATCCGATCATGATGAGCAGGAGCACGCTGGAGATCACGAAGACCATCAGCATCACGATCGCGCTGCCGGTGCGGCCGAGGTAGAAGCGGTGCGCCCCCGCCCAGCCCAGGAACCACCAGAGCAAGTAGGCCACCAAGAGCGACTTCTTGTGGGCGTCGTACAGCAACTGCTGGTTGACTCTCGGATCCATGCGTTCAGGTCCTCCATGCGGCCGGGCGTGCGAACGGGGCCCGGACCGAGCGTGGTTGTTCGGATGTATCGTCCGGCGGTTGCATCCGGCATCAGTGGCTGACCGGCCGCGGGCGCGGGACGGACGGCGTACGGTATCTTCGGCGAGACGGCCGCCCCGCCCCGCCGACAAGGAGCCCGCGTCATGCCCACCGTCCCGAGTTCGCGTCGTGACTTCATGAAGCAGGCCGCGGCCGCCGGCGTGCTGCTCACGGGTCTGCCCCGCACCGCCAAGGCCCGAGTCGACACGAAACTCCGCGTCCTCTCCATCGGCGTCACCGGCACCATCGGCGGCACCGACCGCAAGATCATCGCCTCGCACCCCAAGGTCGAGATCGCCGGCCTGTGCGACATCGACGCGGGCGTGCTGGCGCAAGCCGCGACCGAACACCCCGCCGCCTTCACCTGCGCCGACTACCGCGAGGCCTTCGACAAGCACGGCGGGAAGTTCGACGGCGTGATCGTGGCCACGCCCGACCACTCGCACTGCGCCATCATGACCATGGCCCTGGCCCGCGGCAAGCACGTCTACGGCCAGAAGCCGCTCGTGCAGCAGCTCG
>JBBAVG010000005.1:0-85723 GCA_040397805.1 Phycisphaerales bacterium | reverse complement strand
TGGGCGGCACGGGCGTGGCCCCAGACGCCGACGACCCCGCACTTTTCCTTGGGGGCCGGGTCGACGGCGCAGGAGGTCTTGGGGGTGCCGGGGAGGACGGGCAGGGAGAGGTGCATGCTCGGCGCAAGCGTATCGCCGGAACCGATGCCGGGGGGCCGGGGATGGGGGCGGGCGGGAAAGCCGCGGGCGGTATGATGGAGTCGCATGATCCAGCGTCGGATGCCCAGTCTCGGTCGCCCGGTGATGCTGACGCTGGTGGTCGGGCTGGTGCCGCTGTTTTTGGCGTTGTGGCTGACGTACGACCGCGAGCTCAGCCGTGCCCGCGAGGGGCTGTCGGCGGCGGTGGCCAGGCGGGTCACGGCGATGGACCGGCTGCTGGCCGAGGCGGAACTGGTGCTGCGACGGCTCGACGAGGAGACGGCCGGCAAGACGCCTACGGAGGCGGCCAAGGCGATGCAGCAGGCCGTCTACCGGTCGCCGGCCTTCCGCGAGGCGGGGCTGGTGCGGGACGGGAAGCTGGTGGCGACGAGTCTGGGGCCGGTGGAGCCGCCGCTGGCGGTGACGCCCGCCGAGATGAGCCGCCCGGGCACGACGGGGCTGCAGGTGGTGGGCCTGGTGCGGACGAAGGTGATGGACACCGACTCGCTGGTGGTGGCCTGGTCGACGGAGCCGGGGAGCGAGGTGAACCTGCTCATCGACCCCCGCCTGCTGCGGGCGGCGGTGCTGGGGCCCGAGGAGTTGCGGGAGGGAACGGCGGCGATCCGCGGTCCGGACGGGCGGGTGCTGCTCGAGTCGGAGGCGGGAAGCGGGCAGCAGGCGGCGCGGGCCTGGCTGGAGGAGCGGGCCGTGTCGCCCAAGTACGCGCTCGAGCACGAAGCGAGGGTGGCGCGGAGCTGGGCGATGCGGCGCTGGTTCGACGACGCGTGGCTGCTGACCATCGGCGGGCTGCTGACCTGCGGCGTGATGGCCCTGCTGGTGGGCGAGGCGACGCGTCGCCGCAAGGGGCTGGAGCACGAGATCAGGGTGGCCATCGCACGGCGCGAGTTCGAGCCCCACTACCAGCCGATCATGGACATGGCCACGGGGACGTGCGCGGGGGCGGAGGTGCTGCTTCGGTGGAAGCACCCCGAGAGCGGCTACGTGCGGCCGGACCTCTTCATCCAGACGGCGGAGACGTCGGGGCTGATCGACCCGATCATGGACCAGGTGATGGCGCGGGCGGCGTCGGAGCTGTCTGGGCTGATGGCGGCAAGGCCGACGCTGCACGTGGGGATCAACCTGACGCCCGAGCAGTTCGCGCAGCCGGGGCTGCCGATGCGGCTCTTGCGTCACTTCCACGAGGGGACGATCCGCCCGCAGCAGGTGCACCTCGAGGCGACCGAGCGCACCGCGCTCGAGAGCGACGCGGTGGCGAAGACCTTCGAGGAGCTCAAGCGGCTGGGCTTCGGGATCGCCTTGGACGACTTCGGGACGGGGTATTCGAACCTGTCGTCGCTCAGCCGCCTGTCGTTCGACGTCTTGAAGATCGACGCGTCGTTCGTGCGGCGCATCGGGCAAGGGCACGTGAGCGAGGGGGTGCTGGAGGCCATCACGCACCTTGGCGCGACGCTGGGCGTCGAGATGGTGGCCGAGGGCGTGGAGACGCGCTTGCAGCACGAGCACCTCAAGGCCCGTGGCGTGCAGATGGGCCAGGGGTGGCTGTACGCCAAGGCGATGCCGGCGGCGGAGTTCGAGGCGTTCGTGCGGGAGGGGCGAGGGGCGGGGACGTGAAGCGGACGCGGATTCGGCGGGGGTGAGGACCGCAGGCACGCGTTGATTCGCGTTTGCAGGTCCACGGGGCTTCTCGCGACGAAGCCGGACTCCGAAAGCCCGCCCGTGCCGGCGAGCCCGCGATGGCGAACGCGTGAGGTCGATCCTCGACGGCTCAGCGCCCGCCGATCTCCCACCACGCGAAGAAGGCGTCGATGTCGGCGAAGTCCACGCCGCCGTCACCGTTGATGTCGGCCCACAACTCGCCGCCGTCGAAGGCGAGGAAGAAGGCGTCGATGTCGGCGAAGTCGACGCCGCCGTCGGCGTTGAAGTCGGCCACGTTGAAGAGGACCCGGACCGTGCGGTCGTCGGCCGAACCCTTCATCGCGCCGGCCGCGGTGGCCGGCAGGTCGTAGAGCGAGAACTGGCCCCCAAGGCCCGCCGCGTCGAGCACGGTGATCTCGTAGCTCGCCAGGCCGAAGGCCGGGTCGAAGCCGCCGAGGAACTCGACCCGCAGCGTGCCGTCGAGCGACGCCTGGCCCGAGGCCTCGATGCGGCCCGAGACACCCGCCGCGTCCGCCTTCGAGATCAGGAGGCCGTCGGCGCCTTGCTCGTAGTCGCCCGCCAACACGAGCATGGCGTTCACGTCGAGCGTGAACGTGCCCGTCAGCAGCGAGGCCGACGCGGCATTGAGCCGCCCGATGAGGGTGAGTTCGCCGCCCGTCACCAGCAGGCTGCCCACGGTGGCGTCGGGACCGTCGAGGGTCAGACTGCCGCCCTCGATGGTCAGGCCGCCGCCGCCCTGCAGCGTGCCGCTGATGGTGGATGAGCCCCCCACCACCCGCAGGCCCGGGCCGGTGCCGGTGTCGAACGCGCCCGAGAGCGAGGCCGACAGGCCGATCATCAGGCCGCCTTGGCCCAGCACGATCGGGCCCGTGCCCAGCCACTGGCCTTCGCCCGTGACCGTAAGGGAGTGCTCGTCCTCGATGCGGACGGTGCCGCCGCCAAGGAGGCGGGTGCCCGAGGCGAGCGTGATCGACGCCGCGGCGTGCGCCGCCAGGATCGAGCCGTCGGCCAACTCGATCTCGCCGCCGGGACCGACCAGGAGCGGGCCGACGCCCGTCCAGGCGAGGGTGTTGACGACGGTGAGATGGAGGGTGAGGTCGCGCGGGGCGGGGCCGGCGAGGGTGAAGGGTGCGGCGGCACGGATGCTGCCCGGGCCACCGAAGGAGCCGCCGTTCCACTCGGCGGCGGCGTTGAAGGAGGCCAAGCCCCCGAAGGAGACGATGGAGGAGGTGAAGCTGGTGGCGGCGTTGAAGGTGGCGGTCTCGCCCACCGAGAACGTGGCCTGCGTGAAGTGGACGGGCGAGAGCGTGACGATCGACCGCACCGCCATCTCGGCATCCATGAGGTGGATGGTCCCGAAGCCCGCGGGGATGATGACATCGTCGGCACCGGCGGGCACGCGATTGCCGGTCCAGTTGAGAGGATTGGTCCAGAGGCCGTCGGCGGCCTCGCCGTCCCAACTGACGCCAAAGCCGCCGATCTGCGTGGTGGCGTCCGCGGTGGCGGGCGCGGCCTCGCGGTGGCCGACCTGGTCGATGGCGACGCTGTAGAAGGCGTAGGTGCGATCGAGCTGACCTGGGTAGAGGGCTTCGGTGACGTTGCCGGGGCTCGTCTTCCAGAGGGAGAAGGGGCCGCCATCGACCGAGACGTAGATGTCGTAGGCCTTCACGCCCGAGCCGCCGACGTCATCCGCGCCGCTCCAACGGACAGGGAAGGAGAGGTCGGACTGACGGGCAGGAAGGGCCTCGACCCGACTGGTGGGAATGCCGGCGTCGAAGGTGACGAGGGCTTCCTTGTCGGGATCGGTGCCTTGCGAGGGGTCGAGGGGGTCGACCTGGTTGGTGGCGATGAAGGTCTGGCCGTCGAACTGGATGAGGGCGATGTTGCGGATGGAGGTGCCTGTGGGCAGGGCCACGACGGGGCGGATGGTGTAGGTGGCAAAGCCCATGCCGCGGCGGGTGCCGTCCTCGGGTGGCAGGAAGCCGGTGAGGACATCGGGCGGGAGGGAGGTGGTGGGATCGATGGACTGGAAGACGAGCCGCAACTGGCGGAGGGCATAGTCGAGGTCGGCCTCGAACCAGACCTCGAAGGACTTGCCGTTGAAGGTCATGTTGACGATCTGACGCCACGACTGGGCGGGGACGGGGAGACGGACGTCGACGTCACCGAAGCCAAAGCCGGTGAAGAGGAAGGAGGAGAGGTCGAAGAGGGGGCTGAGCGAGTTGGTGACGACGACGCGCTGGGCGGGCGCGGAGGCCCAGCGGCTCTGGGCCACGGGGGTGCCGTCCTCGTTCACGCTGCCGGGTCCGTAGTTCTCGAACTCGATGCGATAGGGAAGCAGGGCGTCGGCGGCGACGAAGTTTTGCGGACCGAAGCCGGAGGGGCCGTAGAGGGCGTTGGGGTCGACGGATTGGGAAGTGCCGGAGTCGCCGTCGCCACCGGCGTCGCCGCCCGGAGCGGCCGGAGGAGGTGCCGGCGGCGGGGGCGGGCACCACGGGCAGAACGACGGGAAAGCCATTTCGACGCCGCCCATTCCGCCGGCGCCCGCGCCGATATCCGCACCGGCCGACAGGCCGCCGCTATCGACGCTCACGCCGACACCGATCGGACCGGCTTCACCATCAATGAATCCGCCGATCCCGCCGCCGTCGGGGCTGTCAGTGGACACTCCGATGCTGACTCCGCCGCCGATGCCGATCCCCGCGGCCACCGAGATCTGGATGCCATCGGAGCCGATGAGCGCGCTCACGCCCAGACCGGCACCCACGGGGGCCCAGAATCCACCGATCTCCACGCCCCACAGCCCATTGATGTCCGCGTAGTTGAGGGGCGAGTTGTAGGCGTAGCGATACGTGAGGGGTTCGACGATGGGCGAGCGGAGCGGATCGATGGAGACGAACCGGCCGAGCCCGACATCGAGGAACCTCGCGCGAACGTGGACGAGGCCGCTGCCGTCGGCACGCAGCCCGAACTGCCCGACGAACTCGAAGTCGTTCGAGAGCGATTCGACGCGGCTGATCACGCCGCCGAAGGGGTCGTAGGCGTAGCGGTTCACCTGCGCGCCGGTGGCGTCGGTGAGACCGACCACGGAGCCGCCGCCGTCGGCGTCGTAATAGGCGGCCTGACCGCTCGATCCATCGACTCGGGCGCGGAGTCCGAGACCGTGGACGAACCTGGCGAGCATGGTGCCGGCGGAGGCGTACTCGCCGACGACGTTCACCAGCCCCGCGGGATCGAGGACGAACTCGGTCCGCTGACCGTTGAAGGTGCTGGCGACGCGGTTGCCGAAGGCGTCGTAGTCGTACTCCCACGTGCCGTCGGGCGTGACGACGCGGACGAGGCGGTTCTGCTGGTCGTAGGCGTAAGTCGCATTGCCGCCGGGACCGGAGCGACTGACGAGGTTGCCATCGGCGTCGTGGACGAGCACGTCGCCGCCCACCTGCGTGTACTGGTTGAGGTTGTTGGCGGCGTAGTTGACGACCGTGCCGTTCTCGACGGTGCGGACGCGGTTGCCGACCCTGTCGTACGCGTACTGAAGGTTCTTGGCCGGGATCGCGGAGCCGGCGGCCGGCGTGAAGACGGCGCTGGTCAGCTGGCCCGCGGCGTCGTAGCCGTAGGCCCACACGCCGTCAACGGTGCCCATCGAGACGCGACGCCCGAGCGCGTCATAGGCGTAATCGAAGCGGCTGTTCACGCTCCCGCCCGAGGTGCGGTTCAAGACGCCGAGCAACTGCCCCGCGGCGTCGTAGGCGTAGTCGGTGAAGGTGCCGTTGCCGTTGTCCTTGCGCGACAGGCGACCGGCGGCGTCATAGGCGTACTGCACGAACGGCGTGCCCGACGTGTCGGAGAGCCGTTCCATCCGACCGGCGGCGTCGTACCCGTAGTTCACGCGGAAGCCCGACTGATCGATCATCGACGAGCGACGGCCGAACGCGTCGTACGTGAAGTCGAGGAACCGACCGGCGGGGTAGGCCACTCGGACGAGCCGATTGGCGGCGTCGTACGTGAAACCGGTGACGCGGCCGTCAGGTTCGGCGGCCGTGACGAGGTTGCCGTGGGTGTCGTAGGCAAAGTCGGTCACCGAACCGTCCGTGAACGTCTGCCGCGTGAGGCGTCCCGCAGCATCGTACTGGAACGACAGCGTCTGCCCTCGTCGGTTGATGAAGGAGAGGGCGTTGCCGACGGCGTCATGGCCGCCGACCTGCTCGATCGAGCCGTTGGCATACACCGTGCGGACGAGGTTGCCTCGCGTGTCGTAGTCGTAACGGGTGACATTCCCGTTGGCGTCGGTGGTGGACGTCATGCGGCGGACGGTGCCGCCCGGGCCGACGTACTCGTAGCGGAACCTGGTGGTGTCGCCGAGTTCGTTGGTGACGCTGGTGAGACTGCCGCAACCGCACCAGGTGTAGAGCCTGTTCTGCCCCAGCGGATCGACCATTTTCGCGACCCGCCGATCGGCACCGTATTCGGCGGTGGCGACATGTCCGAGCGGATCGACGACGCGGCCGATGAGGCCGCGATGGTCGTAATCGAGTTCCGAACGGCTGCCGGTCGCGTCGATGACGGAAACGCGGCCGGTGCCGTCGTACTCGAAGGCGACTCGTTCTGCGCCGCCAGAGAGCGACGTGGCGACCAGGCGGCCGCGATCGTCGTACTCCATCGAGCGGACGCGTCCGCCGGCCGTGACCGAGACGAGCGCGTGGAGACGTGGCGACGCGGAGAGGGTGTCGTAGGCGTACGTGGTCACGTCGCCGTTCGGCGCCGTGGCCGTGAGCAGGTATTGGAAGGTCGGGTCGTAGGTGAAGCTGGAGACTCGACCGATCGAATCAGCAACGGACTCGACGACGCCCGCGGCGTTGTAAGTCAGGGTGATCGACGGCCCCGTCGAATGCGTGAGCGTCTCGAGCCCTCCTGCCGAGTAGCCCAGGGTGACTCGGTTGCCGTTGGGATCCTCCGACCACAGCAGCAGGCCATCGGCGCCGAACCGAAGCCGCGAACCGTCCTGCTCGCGGATCTCGTGCTCCGATCCCGTCCGGCGGAGCTTGCCGGTGTCGGCGTACATCGCGATATAGGCGTTCGTGAACCGGGTATCGGGCTCGAAGCGACGGCGGAGGCCACCGGAGCCGAGCACCTCGACCGCTCCGCTCGGCTCGGTCTCGAGGCGCATCAACCACGGCACGGACCAGCCCCGACCGAAGATCGATGTCTCGAGTCGTTCCGCCAGGGAGACGGCGTAGGAACGCCCGAAGGCGACATCGCGTCCGGGGACGTCGAACGCGGCGTCGATCGCCGAGGCCATCGCCCGAACGGGATTGAACCCCACGGCCTGCTGGAGTTCGAACCCCCACAACAGTCCCACGTCGATCACGCGATGGCCCAGGGACCCGAGATACCTGGCGTTGTCGGAGAGCGTCCGCACGAAGTCGCCCCACGTCGAGCCGACGTTGGAGACGAGATTGCCGTAGATGCCCGTCCACGCCTCGTCGCCAATGGCGGGCGGGCGCAGCTCGTCGCGCATCGCCGTCCACGGGATCGTCTCGGCGTTCGTGGCGTCGAAGATCCGGATTTCCATCTCGACGGCGGTGTCGCCGAAGTCCCACGGCGTCAGGAGGCCCGCGTAATAGACGGGCACGGAGAATCGCTCGCCGGGCGCAAGGATGCCGGGCGAGGCGCCGCTGGCGAGGATCTGGATGGACTGGCTGAACCCTTCGGGCATGCCGCTGGTCCAGAAGCCCTCCACGAGACGGGCGTGGTCCAGCGTGAGAATGGGACGATCGCTTCCGTCGGGGTCCGCCGACTGCAGGCGGAGGAGCGGCGCGGGCATGGCGACCGTGCCGGTGTTGGCGTATTCGACGTAGACGGTCGCCGTGGCATGGCGCCCGAAGGCGGGCGGCAGGACGAGCCGGGTCTCGAGACGGGGCGTGCCCGGGGGCAGCACCGTGAACGATTCGCGGAGCACGTCCGTTGCGCCGTCGGGGGTGCGGACGCGAAGGCCGTAGACGCCTTGAGCCACGCCGGTCAGCGGCAGTTGCGCGGAGAGTTGCGTGAAGCTGTCGATGCTGACGGCCGAGGCCGTGACGACGACGACGTTCGACGCATCGACGAGTTCGATCGTGGTGCCCGCTCGATAGCCCGCGCCGCGGATCGTGATGGGCGCGACGCTGCCGGAGGCGGATCGGTCGGGTCCGGCCTCCCGGATGATGACCGACGAAGCCACGGTCTCGATCTCGAAGGTGGTCGCCAGCGGCACCGACAGTCCATAGACGAGCACGTACCAATCGCCGGCCTCGGCGTTGGGCACGAGGATGGTCTGGTCCGCACTGGCGGCGACATCCGACCGGAGCGTGTAGTCTGCCCGGGTCGGGGGCGTGCCGAACCGAACGAAGAGTTCGTTGCGGGTCGCACCCGAGGCGCCTTCGAGGCGGACGAGCAGCGGCGACGGCGTCGCCACGGGGATGCGGTAGAGCTGGGCCGAGTCGCTGCCCGACTGAACACCCGCGAGCGTGACGCCCACCGGGAGATCGGTCAGCGAGGTCTGGTCGAGGCGGAAGGAGTAGGCTCCGACCGACGACCCGTTGCCGCGGGCCACGAGTTGGTAGGCGCCGGCGGCCGGGAGCGTCAACAAGGGCGAATCACCCGCAATGTCGGTGAAGCCGGCGTATCCGCCGGGTCCGACGAGCGAGAAGGTCGCGTCGCCCGCGGAGGAGCCGAGCAAGTCGAATCGGACGGACTGTCCGGCAACCGCGTTGAAGTTCCAGCGGTCGACGCTCAGGACGTTCTCGATCGATCCCACCGCGAGCCGGTTGAACTCCACGGGAGCGACATCCGCGGTGACGTCCCAGACGCCGACGGTGTAGTTGCCGGTGTTGGCGGGTGCGGAGGAGGCGGCCCGAACCTGCAGCTTGTAGATGCCCGCGGTCGGGAGCGTCACGTCGACGAAGGAGATGGCGGCGTTGTCGGACGCGCTGCCGTCGGCGTTGAGAATGATGCCGGAGGGATCGATGAGCGTGGCCTGGACGCGCCTGAGCGTGGGCGAGAGGGCGGGGTTGACGCCCGTCGAACCGGGGTTGAGGAGGATCGAGACGGATCGACCCTGATGGCCGAAGAACGTCCACTCGTCGAGTTCCCCGGGCACGCCGATGGCGCCGGGCGTCACCGCATTGAGGACGAGCGGTCCGCTGTCAGCCACCTGCTGCACCTCGCCGCCGACGATGGTGCCGACGAGCTGCGCGGCTCGGGCGTAGACACGCAATCCGTTGAGGTCGAGCGTGGTCCCGTCGGGCACGATCAGCGAATCGACGTAGAGGGCCTCGCTCCCGCCGCCCGACGAGTTGTCGGAGAGGTCGACGAGTCGCACGCGCGTGTTGTTGGCCAACCGGAGCGTGCCATACACGAAGCCGCGGGAGGGAGAGGAGGAGAGCCCGATGTCGGCCGACATGACCTCGAGCAACTGGGGGGAGGCGCCCGTGCCCTCGCCCCCGAACAGGATCGTGCCCGGACCTGGGAAAACGCCTCGATTCGTCGTCGAGCCCAGGAGGTCGCCCCGGACCTCGACGCTCGATCCGACGCCGGCCGACAAGAGGCGGCCTCCTTCGATGAGGGAATGGCCGGGGTAGACCACATGACCGCCCGCGGCGGCGCGAATCGTTCCGATGGAGTCGACGGTGGCCGAACTGCCAAGGATCTCGAGCCGTCCGCCGCTCGCCGACAGCACACCGCTCGCGGCGTTGGTCAACCCCTCGAGGGACTGACCCAGGTTCAGCGTCCGACCCAGCGAGACCACCTCGATCGTGCCCTGATTGATCAGCCGCTGACCCCGACCGCTCGAGCCGTACCACGCCTCGCCGATCGAGCCGTAGCCGCGAGACTGGCGGACCGTGACGCCCGAGCTGATCGTCATCGTGGTGTCGCCGGGCAACTCGATGCGAGCGAAGTACCACGGCGCGTCGTAGTTCGAATCCATCAGGATCACGCCCGACGAGGTCGTGGTGATCGCCTGATCGCCCTCGATCCGGAGCCGTCGCTCCGTCCCGAGCGTCAGCGTGCCGTTGAGCGTCAGGCCGCCGTTGACGATCAGATTGCCGTAGAAGCCGTTGCCGAGGTCGACGTTCGAGAGGTCCAAGTCGCCGTTGAGTGTGACCCGCTCGAACCGGCTGTCGGTTTCGGTGAAGCGCAGCGTCGCCGCGGCCGAGGTCACGACCTCGCCGCCCCGCACCCGGCCGGCCCGCATCGTCACGTTCCCGCCGAAGGTCGCGTTCACGTCCAGCGTGCGGCTGATCGGCGAGACCGCCGGGCCCGGGACGTTCGCCGACGGCGTCGCCGTCGTCGGATCGAACGTGAAGGCCGACGCCGGGATCCGTTGCCAGGATCCCGTGTTCGGCGTGTACCAGTCGAGCCGCAGGGCGGCATACCCGTAGTCCTCGCGGTACTCGGCGACGAACTCGTAGCTCTGGCCAGCCTCCAAGTGGATCTGGTAGTTGGGCGACCCGTCCCAGTTGCTCGCCACCAACTGTCCGTTCACCCACACCCGCGCCGCGTTGTCGGTGCTCGCCAGGCTGAAGTGGTGCTGCCCCGTCGACGTCGGCGTGAGGAGGCCCACGAACCGCGCCGAGAACGTGTCGGCCCCGATGGCCCCGTCCGGCGAGCCGTAGCCCCAGTCGAAGTCGATGTTGGGCACCACCCGCGTCGCCGCGAGGCCCGTCAGGCCGTCGTTGTCGAAGTACGTCGCGAACAGGCCGGGCAGCGACGTCGTGCCGGACGCCGCCGTCGTCGCCGCCACCGAATCGGAGTGCGTCGACGACCCGTACGCGTTGTACGCCCTCACGCGATAGACGTACGCCGTCGACGCCGCCACCGTCGTGTCCGCGTACCGGGTCACGTTCGCCGCCGTCGTCCCGATCTGCGCGAACGTCGCTCCCCCGTCGGTCGACCGCTCGATCGCGAAGCCGCGTTCGTTGTACGAGCCGTCGTTCCATGTCAGGATCACGAAGTTCGACGCCGTCGCGTTGATCGCAAGACCCGTCGGCGGCAAGGGCAGGTCCTGGTCGATCGTGCCGCGGAGCGTCACCGTGCCGCCGTTGCGCACGATCGTGCCCAGCTGATCCCGCGAGTACCACTCCCCGTTGCTCGTGCCGATCCAGAGCCCGCCGCCGTTCACGGTGATCGTGCTTGCGTTCGTCCACGAGCCGCCGAAGGCGATGTCGACGCCCGACGGGATCGTCAACGGACGATTGATCGCGTACGAGCCACCGTAGAACTCCGCGCTTCCGCCCGTCACCGACAACGTCTCGACGTTGCCCGTCAGCCCGTGCACCTCCAGCCGCGCGCCGCTCGCCGAGAGGACGCCGCTCGAGGCGTTGGTCACGCCCTCCATGTACTGCCCAACCGACAACGCGCGGCCCGGCGAGACGACCTCGATGGTGCCCTGGTTGATCAGCCGCTGGCCGCGGCCGCCCGACCCGTACCACCCTTCGCCGATGTAGCCGTAGCCGCGAGACTGCCGGATCGTGATCCCCGAGGCGATCGTGGCCGTGGTGTCGCCCGCCAACTCGATCCGCGAGAGGTACCACGGCACGTCCTGGACCGAGTCCATCAGGATCACGCCCGACGAGGTCGTCGTGATCGCCTGATCGCCCTCGATCCGGAGCCGGCTCTCCGTCCCCACCATCAGCGTGCCGTTGAGCGTCAGGCCGCCGTTGACGACCAAGTACCCGTAGTAACCATCGCCTCGGTCCGCGTTCGAGAGGTCCATGTCCCCGTTGAGCGTCACCCGCTCGAACCGGCTGTCGGTTTCGGTGAACCGCAGCGTCGCCGCGGATGTCGGCGCCACCTCGCCGCCCCGCACCCGGCCGCCACGCATCGACACGTTCCCGCCGAAGGTCGCGTTCACGTCCAGCGTGCGGCTGATTGCCGAGACCGCCGGGCCCGGGACGTTCGCCGACGGCGTCGCCGTCGTCGGATCGAACGTGAAGGCCGACGCCGGGATCCGTTGCCAGGATCCCGTGTTCGGCGTGTACCAGTCGAGCCGCAGGGCGGCATACCCGTAGTCCTCGCGGTACTCGGCGACGAACTCGTAGCTCTGGCCAGCCTCCAAGTGGATCTGGTAGTTGGGCGACCCGTCCCAGTTGCTCGCCACCAACTGTCCGTTCACCCACACCCGCGCCGCGTTGTCGGTGCTCGCCAGGCTGAAGTGGTGCTGCCCCGTCGACGTCGGCGTGAGGAGGCCCACGAACCGCGCCGAGAACGTGTCGGCCCCGATGGCCCCGTCCGGCGAGCCGTAGCCCCAGTCGAAGTCGATGTTGGGCACCACCCGCGTCGCCGCGAGGCCCGTCAGGCCGTCGTTGTCGAAGTACGTCGCGAACAGGCCGGGCAGCGACGTCGTGCCGGACGCCGCCGTCGTCGCCGCCACCGAATCGGAGTGCGTCGACGACCCGTACGCGTTGTACGCCCTCACGCGATAGACGTACGCCGTCGACGCCGCCACCGTCGTGTCCGCGTACCGGGTCACGTTCGCCGCCGTCGTCCCGATCTGCGCGAACGTCGCTCCCCCGTCGGTCGACCGCTCGATCGCGAAGCCGCGTTCGTTGTACGAGCCGTCGTTCCATGTCAGGATCACGAAGTTCGACGCCGTCGCGTTGATCGCAAGACCCGTCGGCGGCAAGGGCAGGTCCTGGTCGATCGTGCCGCGGAGCGTCACCGTGCCGCCGTTGCGCACGATCGTGCCCAGCTGATCCCGCGAGTACCACTCCCCGTTGCTCGTGCCGATCCAGAGCCCGCCGCCGTTCACGGTGATCGTGCTTGCGTTCGTCCACGAGCCGCCGAAGGCGATGTCGACGCCCGACGGGATCGTCAACGGACGATTGATCGCGTACGAGCCACCGTAGAACTCCGCGCTTCCGCCCGTCACCGACAACGTCTCGACGTTGCCCGTCAGCCCGTGCACCTCCAGCCGCGCGCCGCTCGCCGAGAGGACGCCGCTCGAGGCGTTGGTCACGCCCTCCATGTACTGCCCAACCGACAACGCGCGGCCCGGCGAGACGACCTCGATGGTGCCCTGGTTGATCAGCCGCTGGCCGCGGCCGCCCGACCCGTACCACCCTTCGCCGATGTAGCCGTAGCCGCGAGACTGCCGGATCGTGATCCCCGAGGCGATCGTGGCCGTGGTGTCGCCCGCCAACTCGATCCGCGAGAGGTACCACGGCACGTCCTGGACCGAGTCCATCAGGATCACGCCCGACGAGGTCGTCGTGATCGCCTGATCGCCCTCGATCCGGAGCCGGCTCTCCGTCCCCACCATCAGCGTGCCGTTGAGCGTCAGGCCGCCGTTGACGACCAAGTACCCGTAGTAACCATCGCCTCGGTCCGCGTTCGAGAGGTCCATGTCCCCGTTGAGCGTCACCCGCTCGAACCGGCTGTCGGTTTCGGTGGCTCGAATGCCACCCGAAGCCGGATCGACGAAAATGGTGGTGTCGCTGATGCGACCGCCGCGAAGGACGACTTGTCCGCCGTCGATGTCGAAAGCGGTCGTGGCGGTGAAGGTGCCGCCGGAGAAATCCATGTTCCGCAGGGTCGTCAGCGTTCGCACCGAATTCGCCTCTTGGCGAACGATGACCGCGCCGCCACCCGACGGGATGGTCACGTCGTCAAGGATGCCGGGTACCGCGCCGCCGTCCCAGTTCGAAGGTTCGTCCCAGAATCCGCCCGAGCCGTTGATCCATTGCACGTTGGCGAGCAGCACGCGGGGTTCGAGCGCGTCGAGCGGAGAGCGGGACGAACGGACACCGATCACGCCGCGACGCAGGACGCCCTTCGCGGCGTCGAGGGTCGTTGCCATGCCGCAGACGCGGCGAAGACGAGCGATCAGGACGGACAGACACGGGGCGAGCTGCATGGATCGTCTCCGACGGCGACCGCGGAGCACGTGGACCGAGCGCCGTGATGGCGTTCACCCCCTTGAGTCTCCCGACGCGTGGACTCGCCACTATACCCGAAACTGGCCAGGACTCGTGCGCATTTTCGCCCATGGAGGCGGTCATCGGGCCCGATGACCGCCTGCCGACGCCGCGTCCGTCAGGATTCTGTTCGACCATGCTCCTCAGGCCGCGCCGCGCGATCGCGAATTGTTGAAGCGGAGGTCGGTTGGAACTCGCGCAGGATCCATTATCATGCGAACGTCGCCTCGGACCTGGCCGCGTCGGGCGAGGCGCGATACGACCATGACCGACGGAATGGATCGAGCGGGAGCGGCGCATGGAGCCGCCGTGTCTTGGGCGGCGGAGTTCGAAGCGTTCGTGCGAGCAGGGCGGGATGGACAATTCCGACCAACCCTGCGGACATCATCGATAAAGCCGGGCCCGGGCACGGGTCCACACTCTTGCGTCAATGCGTGGCAGGGGCGTCTTGGGCCGGTCCATCTTGGCGAGAATGCGTCTACCTTCAGCAGCCGCCGGCTTCCCACGCCGCGAAGAACACCTCGACGTCAAGGCCGCCGACTCCTCCGTCGGCATCGGTGTCCGCGTCGCAATTTCCTGATTCCCACGCCGCGAAGAACTCGGTGACATCGGCACCGTCCACGCCGCCATCCCGGTTGAAGTCGGCGGGGCAATCAAGGCAGGCACACGTGACGAAAGTCGCGGCGTCGCTGACAGCATCGCCGCACGCGTTGGTCACCACGCAGTCGTAGGTCCCCTCGTCGTCGACGTGAACGGCCGCAAGCTCGAGTCGGGACGTCACGGCGGTCGGGTTGGCGGCCGGATCGATCTCGACGCCGTTGCGTCGCCATCGATAGGAAAGGGATCCGGCACCCTCGCAGTCCACGTTGAAGGAGACCTCGCCCCCCTCACACCTCGACAGGGCGGCCTCGCCGATTCGCGGCGTCGGTCGACAATCGCCCTCGACCAGGGACCAACTCATCACGTCGTGATCATTCCACGCGCCTCCGGTGGCGGCGGTGAATCCGACCCATGCACGACCTGACCCATCGAAAATGCTCCCGCCGTTCACCGCGCCGAGATCGACGTTGACGGTCAGCGTGGGCGAGGAAGCGCCGTCGAAGAACACTCGGAGAACCCGATTGGCATAGGAGATGCGTGCAACGTGTGTCTGCCCGTCCCTGAGATTGAAGGGAACGTTCGCATGTCCGAGCCGAGCGTTCGAACACACGGTGTTCGGCTGTTCGCCTCTGGTGTGAACCGCCACGTGATTGTCGTTCAAGTCCCTGATACACGAATCGGTATTGGCCCACGTGTCCAGTTCGACCGCGAGCGATCGCACCATCCCGGAGTAGCCGATGTAGGCGCCACCCCCTTGGCCGATTGCCCTGCTACCGGCGTTCTGTACGACAAACGCAAGTCCGTCGGCGCCGGGGGTCGACCCGCGATTGGAGAATCTGAACGCAAACTGCGTCTCGAAGCCCGATGCCACGCTCGCTCGCCGCAGTGCCCACGCGGCGCCTTGGCTTCCGTAGCTCGCAGGACACACTCTCAGTCGCCCTCCGACCACCGAACTCGACCCGACCAAGGAGAGCCCCGCTGCATCGGGAAATCCTGCGGGAAAGTCGACAATTGCCAGTTGAGCCGAGGCTTGCGAGGCCACTGCCAGGACGCCGCACCCGATCAATCGGCACACGCGACCGTCTCGCCCGCACCTGGTCGGCTTCGTGCCGGACAAGAACACGGGATCGGGCAAGGTCCGCCGGCGATGCACGTTCGAGAACCGCAATGGTTGCGAGTTTGCCGATACGACTGCTTTCATGGAGATTCTTCCCGCAAGGCGACCAACAGCAGTTCCAAGGGTGGAACGTGGCGGTCGCAGCCGGCGAACCCACACGTGGTCGAACCTGCTTGCCGCCCCGAGTTCAACGCGGCCCGCGACCCCGGCCCATCACCGATTTGAGAATCGACACGCCGCCACCGATCTCGCAGCGCCTTGTGCGCGGGGTGGAGATCGGCATGCGTTTGGGTGGACACGGCCACACTGCCCTCGACCTTCGTCGGACACGCCCGGGCCGCCGTGGCCGTTGCAGGCAGGCTGAAACCGCGACGGGCCCTTTCAGCCGCCGCCATCATCCGGTATCATGTGGGAGCCGCTCGGGCCCATGACCATGCCCATCGACGCCCCCCAGCCCGCTCCCGTCACCAGCGAAAGTGCCGGAGTCGATGTCCCGCCCCGGCCGTTGGCTGCGCTGGCCTATTCGCAGCTTCGTCGCTTGGCGAGGTTTCGGCTGTCGCGTGAACGGGCCGGGCACACGCTCACCCCCACCGCGCTCGTGCACGAGGCCTACTTGCGTTTGGGCGGCGGGGCCGGGCGGCCCGGGCGCGACTTCCTGCTCGCGGCGGGCGAGGCGATGCAGCGGATTCTCGTGGAGCACGCGAGGAGAAGGAATGCCGCCAAGCGGGGCGGGGGGAAGGTGCAGCCGATGGCGGGCGACGACCTCGATCGCCTGCCGCCGGAGTTCGACGGGATGGCGGCGCAGGCGGCGGACCTTCGCGAGCATCTCGCCAAGCTCGCGGCGGTGCACCCCGAGGCCCACGAGGTCGTCATGCTCCGCTACTACGCGGGGCTTGGCGTTGAGGACGTGGCGGTGGTGCTGGGAGTCGATCGACGCACCGTCACGCGGCGGTGGACGCTTGCCAAGGCGTGGCTCTTCGAACGAATGAACGGGCGGGACGAGGGCTCATGCACGCCGACGAACGACAGCCCGCCCCCGACGTGACCAGCCCCGGTGCCGATGGCGTGAACGGGCCGGACGCGTCAGCCAAGCGGGACATGGTCGATGCCGCCGCGTTCAGGATCGCCGAGGAGGTGCTGGACCTCTCGCCGCCCGAACAGGCCGCGGCGATCGCACGTCTGGCCGAATCGGACGCCGTGGCGGCCCGCGTCCGCGCGATCGTGGGCGCAACGGCGGGGATAGGCGAGTTTCTGGAACAGTCGCCCGTCGCCGAGGCGTTGCGGCGGCCCGAGGGGCTTGCGCCGGGGTCGATGATCGGCCCGTGGCGGGTGGAGGCGTTGCTCGGGTCGGGATCGATGGGCGACGTGTATCGCGCCTCGCCCGCGGCGGGGGGTGAGTGGCGGGTGGCGGTGAAGTTGATGCGGCCGGGCGTGGTGCCGCCGGACCTGCGGCGGCGGTTCGAGTTCGAAGCCGCGACGCTGGCGAAGCTGCACCACCCGAACATCGCGCGGCACATCGAGTCGGGGATCCATCAGGGCGAGGAGGGACGCCGCCCGTACCTCGTGATGGAGCTCGTGATCGGCACGCCCATCACGGCGCACGCGAGGGAGCGGCACCTCGACGCGAGGGCGACCATCGAACTCTTCCTCAAGGCGTGCGAGGGCGTGGAGCACGCGCACCGGTCGGCCGTGATCCACCGCGACCTCAAGCCCGCGCATCTCATCGTCGATCACGCCACCGGCGAGCCCAAGGTGCTCGACTTCGGCGTGGCCCGGGCCCTTGACGCGACCGGCACCCTCTCGAGCATGCCGGGGAGGCACTTGGTGGGCACGCTGCCGTACATGAGCCCCGAGCAGGCGGCGGGCGACCCCACGCGGCCCGTCGACACGCGGGCGGACGTCTTCGCGATGGGTGCGGTGCTCTACGAACTCTTCGCGGGCCGGCCCCCCCACGACCCCGGCGAAGGGTCGATGGCGGACCTGCTCGAGCGCGTGATGCACGGCGTCCCGCCGCGGCTGTCGACGCTCGTGCCGGACGTCGCGCGAGACCTCGACCGCATCGTGCACGCGGCGATCGACCCGGACCCGTCGCGGCGGTACCAATCGGTGGCGGCGATGGCGGAGGACCTGCGGCGACACCTGCGGGGCGAGCCCATCGCCATCGAGCCGCCGGGGTTGTGGCGGGTGCTGGTCGCTTCGGCTCGGCGGCACCGGGGCCGGTTCGTCGCGGCGGCGGGGGTGACGGCGACGATCGCGGGACTGGTGGTCTTCGGGGCGGTGCAACTGGTGCGGGCGAGGGAGGCGGAGCGGAAGGCCGAACAAGCCCTGCAGGAAGTGGCGGGAAGTTCGCTCGCGATGCTGATGGACGCGAACACGACGCTCTACAACACGCGCCAGCCGCTCGAGGCCAAGCGCGTCGTCCTCGAAGCAACCAGGCGACACCTGGAGGGCACGGTGGAACGCGTGGGCGACGATCCCATCGTGGTGGCCGCGTTGGTGAAGTCCTACGCCGAACTGGCGAGAATCACCGGCGCCAGCGGCGACGACAGCCTCAGCCTCCGCGACGAGGCCGCCGCCCTGATCGATCGGGCCGAGACCTTGGGAAGACGTCTGGTCGAGATTCGCGACACGCCAGAGCACCGCATGGCCTTGAGCGGTGCCTTGAGCGTCAAGGCGTTCATCGTCCCGCTGCCGGAACGACCCGCGGTGTTCGCGCAGGCCGCCGACGAAGCAGCCCGTGCGGCGGCGCTCGCGGACCCTGCCGAACGAGGCCGATACGAGCGGCACGACATCAATCTGCGATCTCGCTCCGCGGCCACGCAGGGCGACCGGGCGACCATGACGACATGCGTCGAGCGACTGCGCGCCGTGGCGGCGAGGAATCCCGACGACCCCGACGTGCTCGACGAACTGGGCATCATGGAGTGGCTGCTGGGCGGCTTGCTCGACGACGGCGGGCACCCCGGCGCGAGGGAGGCGTTCGACGCGGCGAAACGGACCTTGGAACGCTCCATTCAACTTGGCCGCGACCACTACTCCAACCGCCGTCTGATTCCCGTGATCCGGATGCGGCTGCTGAAGTGGCGATTGGACTCGGAATCGCCCGAATCGCTCGTCCGCGAGCTCGGAGACGCGCTGGTCGGGTCGCGTCGGGCCTGGGAGGGGTCGCCTGCGGGAAACTTCGCCCGCGGCGCCCACCTTCGGAGCGTGCTGCTCGGCACTCGCGTCGGGTTGATCCTCGCCACCCATGTGTCGCCCCGCCCCGACGTGGCACGCCAGGTGCTGGTCATGCTCCGAGACGAACTGGCACGACTGGAGGCCGACCCCGGGAGGGCGAACCCTCACGCCGAGGAGCCGGAGTTGCACGGGATGCTCGCCCCCTTGATCACGCGGCTCGAGGCCATCGCCGCCGACAGCGGCGTCAGCCCGGAGGCGGAACCGCCCGTTCGGTAGCCCCAACAATGGGGAGCCGTGAACCCTCCGGGCGAAACCCCCTTCGACTCCGCCGACCCGCGCCACAACCCGCTGCGGACGCTCTTTCTCGACCTCAACTCGTACTTCGCCTCCGTCGAGCAGCAGCTCGAGCCCTCGCTGCGGGGCAAGCCCGTGGCCGTCGCGCCGGTGATGGCCGATGGCGGGTGCTGCGTGGCGGCAAGCTACGAGGCCAAGGCCTTCGGGGTGCGGACAGGCACGCGGGTGGGCGAGGCCAAGCGGCTGTGCCCGGGGATCCACATCGTCAAGACCCGCCACCGCGCGTACGTCGAGATGCACCACAAGATCATCGAGGCCGTCGAGACGTGCCTGCCCGTCGAGGAGGTGCTGAGCATCGACGAGATGGCCTGTCGCCTCGCCCGCGACGAACGGGAGCCCGCCAAGGCCGTCGAACTCGCCCACCGTGTCAAGAAGGCCATCGCCACGCGCGTGGGCGAGTGCCTGCGGTGCTCGATCGGGCTCGCGCCCAACCGGGTCTTGGGCAAGCTCGCCACCGACATGCAGAAGCCCGACGGTTTGGTGGTGATCGAGTCGAGGGAACTGCCCGCGCGGCTCTTGGGGCTCAAGCTCCAGGATTTCCCGGGGATCGGCCCGCGGATGTTCCAGCGGCTGCGGGCCTTCGCCATCGACACCGTGGAGGACCTGTACGCCAGGAACGAAGAGCAACTCGAGCGAGCCTGGGGGAGCGTCCTGGGCCGCTACTGGCACCGCTGGCTCCGCGGGCAGGAGACCTCGCACCGGCCGACTCGCACCCGCAGCGTGGGCCACCAGCACGTGCTTCCCCCGGAGGCGAGGAACCCCGAGGCGGCCTGGGGCATCTGCGTGCGGCTGCTCCACAAGGCCGCCGCGAGGATGCGGCACCTGGGGTACTACGCCCAGCGGCTCACGCTCGTGGTGGCCTGCGGCAGGCGTCGCCCGAGCACGTGGGGCCCGAGACCGGAAGAGGCCGAGTCGCGGGCGTGGAGCGCGGGCGCCTCGCTCGAGGGAGGCAAGCAGGACACGCTGACGCTCGCGAGCGAACTCAGGCGGCTCTGGGAGAGCCGGCCGGCGGGGGACCCGACGTTCGTGGGCGTGACGCTGCACGACCTGCTCCCGGCGGCGAGCGTGACGCTGCCCCTTTTCAAGGAAGAGCAACAACGTGAGCGCTTGAGCCGGCTCATCGACGAACTGGATGCGTCGCACGGGCCCTTGACCGTGTACACGGGGGCCATGCACGAGGCTCGAAAGAGCGCGGCGGGGGGCATCGCGTTCCGATCGGTGCCCGATCTCGACCTTCCGGACACCGTGGCCTGATACACTGCGCGCGGCTGACATGGACCGACGACGGGCGTCGTGAGACAACGCGTCCGGACAACGGCGACCGCGGCCTTGGAGACCTCTCATGGGACTCGTGTTCCTGCTCGTGTTCGTGGTGCTCGCCTTGGTGTGCCTGGCGGGGATGGCGAAGGCCACCAGTGCGGCGGCCCGCTCCGCGCTGGCCGTGCTCGCGCCGGCCCTCGTGGCGTTGGGGCTCGCCATCTGCTCGGTGGTGTACGTGCCCAGCGACAAGGCGGGCATCGTGACCAAGCACGCCTTCGGATCGTCGCTCAAGGACGGCAAGATCATCGCGGTCGACGGCGAGATGGGCGTGCAGGCGGACGTGCTGCCGCCCGGGTGGCACTTCGGGTACTGGCCGGTCATCTTCAGCGTGAGCAACGTGGACCTGGTGTCGATCGAGTCGGACGACGTGGGGCTGATCGAGACCTCCGACGGCGTGCCGCTCGAGGCGGATCAGCTGTTCGCGCCGGACTTCCCGCCCGCCGAGTTCCAGCAGATGCTGGACGCCAGGCACTTCCTGACGACGGGCAAGGGGTACAAGGGCAAGCAGGCGTCGGTGCTCAAGCCGGGTCGCTATCGGCTGAACACGCGGCTCTACAAGGTCACGATGGTGAAGCAGACCGAGATCCTCTCGGGTGAAGTGGGCGTGCTGAAGGCTAACTACGGCAAGCCCCCCACGCTGACGATGACGCCCCCGCCGGCCCCCGCGGAAGGCAACCAGCCCCCCGTGGCGGAGGACCCGGTGAAGTTCGCGGCCGAGGGGGAGATGGGCATCCGCGCCGAGGTGCTGCCCCCGGGCAAGTACGCCATCAACACCGACGCCTTCACGGTGACGGAGATGTGGACGACGCAGATCATCGCGCATTACACGCAGCACGCGGCGTCAAACCCCAAGCCGGGCACCAAGGGCGAGACATCGACCGCCGCAGGCGAGGAGAAGGAGATCACCGTCCGCACGACGGACGGCTTCACCTTCCCGGTGGACGTGCGGGTCGAGTACCTCATCAAGCCCGCCGACGCTCCGCTGGTGGTGGCGAAACTGGGCGATGACGAGGGCGAGCGGTTCCGCAACGCGCTCAACTCGGCGGTTCGGGCGATCTTCCGCAACAACGCGGAGAACGTGAAGGCCCTCGACTACGTGCAGATGCGGTCGCACCAGGAATCGCAGTCGCTGGTGATGCTGCGGTCGCAGATGGCCCGCTTCGGCGTGACGGTGACGGCGGTCCGCATCGGCAACGTGGGCGACGAGTTGAGCCTGGGCACGCTCCTCAAGACGCAGACCGACCGCGAACTCGCCAAGCAGGAGCAGCAGACCTTCCAGGAGCAGCAGAAGGCCGCCAACCAGAAGAAGGAGCTGACCCGCACCACCCAGGAGGCCGAGGAGGAGCGCAAGCTCGCGACGGCCACCTACGAGGTGAAGATCGCCGACGAGGCGCAGAAGCGCAAGGTGATCGAGGCCAAGGCCGAGGCCGAGGCCACGAAGATCAAGGCGGTGGCGCAGGCCGAGGCCTACAAGCAGATCGCCGAGCAGATCGGCAAGAGCAACGCCGCCCTCATGGAGGTGCTCAAGATCGTGGGCGAACGGAACATCCAGATCGCTCCCCGCGTGCTGGTCACGGGGCAGGGCGCCGGGGGCGGCGCATCGGCCCTCGTCGGCACGCTGCTCGATCGCATCACGACCGAGGACGAGCAGTCCAAGGCCCCCCCCGCCGCGCCTCGGTGACGCGGCGGGCAGACAAGGCGAACCGTCAGGGCTCGATCATCTGACGCACCTGCTCCATCTGGGCGAACCGCTCGGAGGAGAGACGCTGCCCCTTGGCGATCGCCGCATCGACGGCCGCGGCGAGCTGCTTGGCCTCCCGGCGTTCGCCTTCGTCGCCCGAGGCGAGCAACTCTGCCAGCCCGACGGTCGCAGCCAGCGAGGTCGGATCGATGGAAAGAGCCCGGCGGTAGGCCCGGATGGCCGCGCCGCGGTCCTTCATCTCGGCGGCGATGGCCCCGAGGGTCTCGAGCGTCGGCGCGATCGCCAGAGCCTCGACGGCCTCTTCCGACAGCGCTCGTGCCTTGGCGAGCGCGTCGGTCTGGCCGCCCGCGCGGTGCTCGGCGAGCAGAAGGAAGGCGAGGTTGTTGCGTGCCGCGGCGAGATCTCGCAGGGACGCACCTTGGCTGCGGGCCAGCAGACGCTCGTAGAGCGAGATGGCCAGCGGACGATCCTTGATGGTGTCGGCCGCGAACGCCATGGAGCTCAGGGCCCCGAAGTCACCGGCGTTCATCGCGAGCGTCGCCCGAATGGTGGCGGCGATCTCGGCGGACGCGGCATTGCGGCGAGCGGTGTCGTCACCCGCGGCCTCGAACTCGGCGACGCACGCGGCGAGCAGGGTGGTGCGTGCGAGCACCGCGCCGGGCGCGAGTTCGACCGCCTTGCGGGCGGCCGCCACGGCTTGGCCAGGCTCGCCGTTCATGCCGAGGATGATGTTCGCCAGTTCCACCTGGGCCGAGCCGGAGGAGGGATCGAGCGCGATGGACTTGCGAGCGGCCTCGAGTGCCGCGGGTCGTTCGCCCCGCATCTCGAGGACGGAGGCGTGGGCCTCCCACGACTGGCCGTCGGCCTTGGGGGACGCGACGAGTTCGGAGGTGACCGCGAGGGCTCGATCGAGCAGGCTGGCTCGCTGGTCGGGGAAGCGTGCCGCGAGGCGGCTCCAGGCCTGCGCCAACGCGATGGCCTCGTCCTTCGAGGCGGCGTCGCGGAGGGTTGCGAGCGACGTGAGCCAGTCGCGGGCGGCGGCGGGATCGGCGACGATCGCCGCGGCGGGCATGGCGATGCGGGCTCGCACGACGGAGGACTTCTCGGCGAGCGGCTGCACGAGCCGCTTGGCCACGGCGGCCTGTCCGGCGAGCACGTTGGCGCGGACGGTGGCGTCGATCAGGCGGAGCTTGAGGAGGTCCTGCTCACCGACCTCGGCGGGCACTCGGTTCGCGGCAAGGGCCGCGAGGGCGGGCTGGGCCTCGCCCAAGGCCAGGTGGCATTCGGCCACGAGCACGTCGGCCTCGAGGCCGCGACTGGTGGCTCGCCACGCGTTGGCGGCGTCAAGGGCCTGCCGCCAGTCGCCGGCGCGGCCGAGCGTCTCGGCGGCCGTCTGCTGGATCTCGGCATCACCGGGGAATGCGGCGAAGGCGCGACGGGCGATTCTCGCGGCTTCGGCGAGACGCGCGGCGTCCTGCGTGCCCAAACGACGCACGACGAAGAGCTGCGTGGAGGGGTCGTCAGCGAAGGTATCGGCGATGCGGGCCAGCGACGCGGCATCGTCAAGCGTGCCGGCGCGCTGGGTCTCGATGACGGCGCGAATGGCGGCCGCGCGGCGGACGGTGGCGGGGTTTGCCTCAAGACTGGCGGCAAGCGCCTCCAGGCCGGCGACATCATCGGGGCGAGCGGCGACGGCGGCCTGCTGCACGACGACGGTCAGTTCGGTCGTGCCGGGGAGCCGTTCAAGCCCCTTGCGGGCGACGGCCTCGGCGCCGGCGAAGTCGCGGAGGCTCATTCGGAAGCGGGCGGCTGCGACCCACGCCTGCGCGTTGTCGGGGGCGAGTTCGCACGCCGCGGCATAGTGACCGACGGCGGCCTCGGGATCGCTCTCCTCGGCGTGCACGGCGCGAGCGATGGCCTTGTCGAAGGCAGAGGCGTCAGAACGCTCGAGCGCCTCGATCGCGAGGCGTTCGCCCTCGGCGTCCGAGAGCGAGCGGAGCGCGGCGGCCGCGCCGCCGAGCATGCGGGCGTCGACGCCGGGCGTGCGAATGAGTTCGCGGTAGGCGGCGACGGCCTGCTGGTCGCGACGGAGCGTGGCGAGCAGGAATGCGCGGCGATAGGTCAACTCGCGTCCGTCGGCGTTCTTGTCCTCGGCGATGTCGTCGACGGCCTGCAACGCGGTCTGGGCGTCACCGAGCTGTGCCAGACGGTCGGTGGCGAGCAACCGGCCGCGGAGGTCGGCTTCCTCGTCGAGGGCGAGGCGACCGAGTTCGGCGAGTGCGTCGGCGGTCCGGCCCTGCTTTTGCATGAGTTCGGCGACACGGAGGGTGAGGGGCGCACGGTCGGGCGCGAGCGAAGCCGCCGCGGCGAGATGCTCGATGGCACCCGTGTAGTCGGGGGCGATGCCGTGGGCGGCATCGTCGATGAGCAGGGCGTCGATGAGGGCCATGCGGACGTCAAGCCGGCCGGGAGCCTCGCTGACAAGCGTGCGGAGGAGCGAAACGGCCTCGTCGCGTTGGCCCTGATCGGCGTGAAGCTTGAGGAAAGCCCGTGCCTTGGCGTAACGAACATCGACCGAAGGCTGGTCGGGATCCGACCCGCCGAGTTCGGTCACGCGCTGGGCCACCTCGCGAACGAAGGCCACGTCCTGAGTCGGGGCATCGGCTCGCAACGCGGCGATGTGGGCCTCGAGGGAATCGCGGTGGTCGCGGACGAGGGTGCGCCACGTCTCGAGCGCCGCGGGGTGCTCGACCATGTCGCGGAAGCGGGCGCGAACGATGTCGGCCTCGACGCGACGGTCGGCGGACTGAGCCTTGACGGCCTGATCGACCATGGCCACGGCCTCGTCGCGGCGACCGGCCGACGTCATGGCGAGGGCGCGGTCGAGGAGCGAGGCGAGATCATCGGCCTTCGCGGCGGTCGAGTCGACGAGATGCGACTCGATGCCGAGCTTGTGACGGACACTCATGGAGACCAGGCGACGCGAGAGGTCGGCGTCGACGAGGCCCGGCGTGGCGAGGGCCTGCTCGACGGCGGCCTTGGCCTCGTCGGGGTGGCGTTCGAGGGCCAGGAGCGCCACGCGAGCGGGCAGGAGCATCCGCTGGGCCTCCCTGCGGACGTCCTCGTTGGTGTCGTTGCCCAGCTCGGTGATGGCGGCGTCGATGCGGAGGAGGAGCTCGGCGGGGTTGTTCACGTGCCGGCCGGCCTCGACGCGGAGCGCCTGCGCGTGGAGCATCACGAGCGCGGCGGCGGGGCTGGAGGCGGCCGCCTTGACGGCCTGCACGGCCGCTTGGGAGCCCTCGTCGATGCGCCCCTCGTCAAGCAGCGTCTGAGCGACACGGACGATGGGGCCGGGCCAGCCGCGCGAGAGGGCCGAGGCGTAGACGCTGCCCCACGCGTCTCGGGCCTCGTCGGCGCGTCCGAGCTCCATGAGCGCGTTGCCGCGGAAGTACGCGAAAATGGGCTCGTTGGGATGGAGCTTGATGGCCGCGTCGGCGTGATCGAGCGCCTCGCGGGGCGCGGGACGATCGATGGCGATCTTGACGGCACGCGACCACGCCTGCGCGCCCGACTCGCCATCGCGAGCGTCGAGGGTGGCGACGATGGCGCGGGCGTCGTCCTTGCGGTCGGCGTCGACGAGGGCCAGCGCCGTCATGCCGAGCACCTCGCTGCTCTCTCCGTCGGGCTGCTTGTCACCGGGGCGGATGTCGGCCAGCAACTCGCTCGTCAGCCCGGCCGCCCAGAGGCGACGCGCGAGCAGGCGGCGGCACATCGGGTCCTCGAGCCGGCCCGCGGCGTCGCGGAGCACCTCGATGGAAAGCCCGAACCACCCTTGATCGTCAAGTGCGCTCAACAGCTCGGCGGCGACCGCCACTTCGTGGTAGGCGGGCGGCGCGACGCGACCACCGGTCACCGGATCGAGTCCCGCGGCAGCGCAGAGCGTGGTTCGGAAGCCCGCGGCGTCGACCTGCCGTCCGGCTCTTTGGGTGGCCAGGTGCGGCAGGAAGGCGAAGCAGGGCGAGCCGGCGTGGTCCTTGGCGGCCTGGCCCGCGAACGCGACGGCCTCGTCCTTGCGATCCGCGCCGATGAGGAAGTCGACGCGGACGATGGCCGCGCGGCACGACTCGGGCGCGAGCGAGAGGAGTCGCTCGGTGAGTTCCTCGAAGCCGTGGTCGAAGGTGGTGGCGCCGGCGCGGGCCTCGGCTTCGGCGAAGAGGACGTCGAGATCGGAGGTCGTCGCGACGCCGAGTTCGGATGGACGCAGGCGAAGGGCGAGATCCTTGGCCTCGACGAAGTGGCCCACCTCGTTGTAGAGGCGGAGGAGCTTCATCGAGGTCTCGCGGTCGGCGCGGTCGAGTTCGAGGGCGCGGAAGTAGGCGTTGGCGGCCTGCACCAAGTGGCGACCCGAGGGCTCCTCCAGGCGTTCACGCGACTTGGCGAAGGCCAGCCACGCCTCGCGATCCTCGGGGGTGCGGCGGAGGTAGCGGGCGAGGTCCTCGAGGGCGGGGCGGTAGCGGCCCTGCTCGAAGGCCGCCATGCCCTCGGCGCGGAGGCGAGCGGAGTGACGATCATTCTGCCAGCCGCGGACGACGACGACCATGACGACGCCGGCGACGACGACGGCGGCGATGCCGCTGACGAGCATGAGACGACGGGCGGCCTTGGGCTTGAGTTTCATGACTTGGTGACCTTCCTGATGACGAGCAGCACGGTGTGCCAGATGATCCTGAAGTCGAGGAGGAAGCTCTCCCGCTCGACGTACTCGATGTCGTACTTGATCCACTCCTGGAAGTCGGTGCCCTCGGCGCGGGTGCGTCGGATCTGCCAGAGGCCGGTGACGCCGGGACGTACGCTCAGTCTGGCCTCGCGCCACGCGGGGCAGTACTGATTCTCCTTGAAGGGGCTGGGGCGGGGCCCCACCACCGACATGTCGCCGAGGAAGACGTTGATGAACTGGGGGAGTTCATCGAGCTGGAAGTCGCGGAGGATGCGACCCACGCGGGTGAGTCGCGGATCGTCGGGGATGAAGAACTGCGGTCCGTCGGCGCGGTTCGCGCCGGCGAGGGTGGCCTTGACGGCGTCGGCGTCGCGTCGCATCGAGCGGAACTTGATGCAGCCGAACGACCTGCCGCCGACGGTTTCGCGGCGGTGCACGAAGAAGATCGGGAATCCGTCCTCGATGAGGATCGCCAGCGCGATGAACGGGTAGAGGGGAAGGGTCAGGGCGAGGACCAGCAGCGAGAAGAGGATGTCGAAGGGTCGCTTGAGCGGACGACGGGCGATGACCGGCGGCTTGGCTGCGGCGAGCGACGCGGCGACCGGTTCGATCTCCTGCCACTCGAGGGGCTGGGGCGCGGGCCGCTGCTCCGGAAGGTCGAAGAGCACGGCGGGACCGACGGCGGCCGCGTGCGCGGGGAGTTGGCGTCCCGCGCCGACCCAGAGCGGTCCGCGGACGGTGTCGGGCACGGTGTCGCCCGCGTCTCCCGCCGTCCAGACGTCGTCGCCGGACTGGCTGATGCCGTCGACGACGGCGTCGGGTCGACGCCAGCGGCGGACGATCTCGCGGAGGAATCGCGAACGCTCGGCCTCGCTGACGACGTGGAAGACGCGGCCGCGAAGCCGAGCCGCGGTGCGGGAGGCGCGACGGATGCTCTTGCGCAGCCGCCGCCAGCCGGTGGTCGCGTCGGGTGCCGCCTGCCAGATGCGAGCGACCTCGGCCTGCGTGGTGAGGCCGATGCGATGACGGCGCGAGTCGCCGCCGCCGTAGAGCCGCTCGAAGCGGATGAAGCGTCCCTGCGGGTCGCTCCGGACCACCTCGGCGAAGTCGCCGCTGCCGGGATCGACGAGCCGAACGGCCACCAGGTCGGGGTCGGCCCACGACATGGAGTCGAGCAGCGCGGCGGGACGGCAGATGGCGAGAACCCCGGGATTGATGAGCAGGTAGAGCTCCGCGTGCGGCACGATGACGGAGGGCTCGCCCGGGCGCACGACCTGCACGCCCCTGGAAGCCCAGAATCGATCGTGCACCTCGGAGAGCGTCAGGCCCCAGATGGTGCGTTCCTCGGTCATGCGGCGATCTCGTTCTCCATGCGTTCGGCGGCGACGCACTTGGCGAGCATGTCGGCGGACTCCATTCCGGGCACGGGCGTCGTCGCGGGACGCAGCGGGATCGGATCGCCCGAGCGGACCGAGTTGAGCGCCTCGCTGCCGGCGGCGGAGTGACCGAAGTCGCTCTCGCTGGCGCGATTGAAGACCATGCCGCCGAGTCGTCCTCCGATGCTCGCCACGTGCGTGGCGGCGTCGCGGACCAGCCCGTGACGCGTGCCACGTCCGACGACCAGGAGCGTCTCGTCGGCGATGGCGACGGCGATGTTGGCCTCGAGGCTGCCAAGGACGGGGCCCGTGTCGACGAGGATCACGTCGTACTGCTCGCGGAGCGACGCGAGCAACTGGCGGAAGTGCTCGTGGGTGAGACGGCTGCGGAGCCGGACGTCTGCGGTGCCCGCGGGCAGGAGCGAGAGGCCCGGGATGGCGGTGGCCACGACTTCCGGCGCCTTGCGGTGGTGCAGGATGGCATGGCCGGTGCCGTGGGCGGGCGACGCGCCCAACCGATTGCTGAGGGCGCGGCCGACGAGGTCGAAGTCGACGAGCAGCGTGCGGGCGCCCGCCGCGCTGCACGAGATGCCCAGGGAGAGCGCGAGCGTGGTCTTGCCGTCGCCCGAGCGCGGGCTCGACACGACGTGCGTGCGTCGCCCCTCGCCTCCGAGTCGCAGTCGCATGCGGATGTGGTGGACGGCGTGCACCGCGGCGGCGAGGCGGCCGGCGTCGGCCTCCTCCTCGTCGAGGTCGGGAAGCACGCCGAGCATCGCCGCGGGGATGCCGGCATCGGCCGTCTGGTCCGCGTAGCGGAACCGCCGGTCGGCGAACCCGATGAAGAGCATGGTCACGAAGGGGAGGCCGAACCCGGCGATGAGCCCGAAGAGGGCGAACTTGACGCGGGGGTCCTTGGCGGGCATCGAGGGCGGGGTGTCGGGCAGGATGACGTCGATGCGGCCGATGCGGTCCTGCACCTTGGCCTCGAGGGCGAGCTGGTCGATGCGCTTGGTGACCTCGTCGAGCAGGACCGTGGTGTTGAAGACCTCTCGCTGCAGCTCCTCGGACTGCAACAGCGACTTGCTGATGGCCATGGCCTTGGCCCGGAACTTCTCGGTCTGCTCCCGCAAGCGCAGATAGGCGTTGGCGAGTTCGGGGGGCGTCATCGCCTCGATGGGCACGGGCATGGTGTTGGCCTGCATCGCGGGGTTCATCCACTCGCGGGCCCGCTGATCGATGGCCCGCTCGAGCATCTCGAGTTCCGTGCGGACCCGCTGGAGGACGCGGTGGTCGTCGGCGTAGGTCGAGCGGAGCTGGTCGATGGCGCGGGCCGTGTTCTCGTAGTCGAAGATGAGCCGGGCCATCTTGCGATCCGACAACGCGATCTGATCGGGCGTCTTGGCGACCGCGAGCATCTTCGCGCCGCCCTGCGCGGCGGCCTCGGCCTCGAGGGCGGCGGGATCGATCCCGGCCTCGCCGAGCATCATCGCGAGGGCCGAGATGCGGGTGTCGAAGTTGAGCATCTGCGTGACGTAGTGCTCGTTGAGCAGCCGCAGGTCGCTGGTCTCGAACTCCGCGGCGACGGCCCTGATCCGGCTCTCGAAGTCTCGCTTCTGCGCCTCGAGCGTCGTCTTGCGGGAGGCGAGCGCGGAGACCTGCATGTCGCGGACGCTCTTGGCCTCGGCGCCGACGAAGAGCTCCTGGTAGGCCTTGATGATCTCCTGCACGGCCACGAGCGCGGCCTTGGGCTCGGGATCCATGAAGTTCACGAACACGAGCTCGGGGGCTTCCTTGTTCGTCGAGACCGAGAGGTTCTTGGTGAACTCCTCGTCCGACTCGGGCGTGCGGGGGCGGCTCAGTTCGCGCCATCCGACGCTGTTCATGGCGCGGGCCTGCACGCGCGGGTTCTGGAGCAGATTCGCCTGCGTGTTGGCGAAGGCCGCCACCATCGGCTGCTGCGAAGGCTCCTCGACCTGATAGAGGATCTTGGGCATGGACGCCTGCACGCGCACGAGCCCCTCGACCTTGTACTGCGGCTTGGGCAGGAGGTACCCCGCGGCGGCGGCGGCCAGGCCGAGCGTGCCGCAGAGGGCGCCCGTGAGCAGGAAGCGGCCTCGCAGGTGTCGTCGCACGAAGTCGACGATGCTGACCTGCTGCTGGCCTGGATCGACGGGGCCGCCGTGAAGCGACTCGGCGTCAGGGGCGCCGTACCTGAGGAATGGAGGTTCTCCGGTCATCGATTCTTCCAGTTCGGGTCACTGAGCAGGCGCAGGGCCGGCGCACACGGCATGAGCACGGACTGCACCAACTGCTTTTCTTCGGACGGTTCCCGGGCCTGATTGAGGGCAACCTGCACCTGTGCGGCTCCATAGGGCCTCGAGGTGTAGTCGGACGCCGCCCTGCGAATGGCCCCCATCTCGGCGGGGAAGCCCTCGCCGGGCATGGCGAAGAAGTTGTACACCACCAGCGTTCGCTCCTGGTCGAAGAACTGGCGCGTGAAGTGGTACCGCATCGCGATCAACCGCGTGCCGTCCACCTCGATGGGCACCTCGCGAGCCGGCGACTTCTCCGCCCACCCCATGCCGGGGTAGCAGATCGGCGGGTAGTGGCCGGACATGTCTCGCGTGTCGCGGCATTGCACCAGCGACATGCTCACCGTCTCGCCCGTGCGTCGATTCACGAAACGACGCGACAGGATGGCGTTGGGCTTGAGCAGCACCTGCGCCGCGGCGGGCACGGCGATCTCCTCCCCCCGCCAGTCGCCGAACTGCAGGGGCAGGTCGCCAACGGCCTGCGCCGCCGCGGCGTGGAACTCGATGCCGTCGGCGGCGGAGGGGCGTCCCTCCGTCTCGAGGCTCATGGCCGTCACGAGGATGGCGGCGACGGCGATGGGGATGAAGCGAAGCGAGAACGTCATGGCGTCACGGCCTCCCGGCTCACTGGTACGCGAGGTTGAATCGGGTCACGGGCACCTGGGCCCATCCCAGCACGGTGTGGATGCCCCGCAGGGCCAGGAAGGCCACTGGCAGCATCAGCCATCCGCTGGCGTCGTGGAAGGCGTCGGCGAAGGACTGGGACGAGTAGCCGTAGAAGAGCGTCGTGGGAATGAGCCGCACGACGTTGCACGCCAGCGCCACCATCGGGCTGGCGACCAGCACGATGGCGCGGGCGTATCCCCTGAAGGGGATGCTGAAGGCGAAGGCGTAGGTCACGAGGATGAGCGCGAGCACCATCCGCATGCCGTTGCAGGCCTCGGCCACGGCGATGTCGTGGCCGTTGAGCGTCAGCAGGTTCATCGAGCGCTCGATGGGGACCCCGAAGGTCTCGAGGATCACCTGCGTGGCCTGCGCGCCCGCGGTCTGGAGCGGACCGGCCACGGCGTGGCGGATGGCGCCCGGCAGGGGCACCGCGAAGGCGAGCACGGCGAAGGCGGGGAAGAGCTTGAGCAACGTGTTGACGCCAAGCCCCGTGACCAACGCGCCCACCAGCGTCACCACCGCGCCGGCGTGCCACGCGGCCTGGATGGCGTGATGGAAGCCCACCCACGACATGAACCACCCGATCAGGATGATCACCGGGCCGAAGAGCGTGCCCGTGGGGCTCAGGTGCCTCAGGCGGACGCGACGGATCCACCCCAGCCACAGGGCCACGAACGGGACGAGGATGATGTGGCTCTGCTCCTCGTCGAGCGAGACGATGTTGATGAGGTCGTTCCACGTCTCGCGCATCGTCCAGATGCAGGCCGCCACGAGGGTCAGCCAGAGCGCGAGCATGGTGCGGCTTCGGAAGACGGACCCCGCGGCACGGGGCGCGTGACGGTCGGTGACGCTCATTCCTCCACCCCCTCGCCCACGAGTTGATCGAAGCACGACTCGCCGGCCTTGACGCGGCCGCCGGGTCCCACCAGGCACCTCACCGCGAGGGCCTTGGAGCCGACGGAGCCGCCGGCGAGCACGACCGAATCGTGCAGGCGAGCGGCGGGATCGACGCTCGCGCCTTGCTCGGCGAGCGAAAAGGTGAACTCCCACTCCTCGGCCTCGTCGCGACCCGCCACCACGCCGTCGTGCGCCGCCCATCGCAAGGCCCTGATGTAGCCGTCGAGGCTGCGGATCGGAAGCGGCGGGGCCAGCGGCGTCGAGACCACGCGGACATCGAAGCGGCTCGCGAGGTTCGGAAGCAGTTGTTCCTTGAGATCGATGAATCCGCGTGGGCCCACGCCGGCGAGCACGCCGCAGCGAATGCGGAAGAAGCCGGTGGGCGTTCCCGTGGGCGTGGTCTGCACCACGACGTCCGCGGGGCAGTCGGCCATGCTGGCCAGCACCGACTCGAGACTCTCGCGACAGAGGGCGTTGCCCGGCGCGATCAGCACGTGGGAGGCGGGGTCCATCGACTCGGTGACGTCACGGAGCGCGCCCCCCGACCCGCGGATCTCGCGATCGACCTGCAGGGTGGCGTGCTCCCACGACTCGGCGCCCGCGGGCACGCCCGCGGTGACGTTGCTCGAGACGATGAGCCGCAGCGAAGGCTTGCCGAGGGTTCGACGCAACCCGGCGACGCGTTCTCGCCACGTCTGGCCGAGCGTTCGATCGGTCCGCAGGGGCAGATCGAGCCTCGAGCGACGCGAGGCGCGGTCGATGGGCGCCTGGCGGACGATGCCGGCCAGCAGCACCACGGCCTCGAGCGTCGACGCCGTGCCCGAGGCCATGACATAACGGTCGAGGGGCGAGCGGATGAGTTGGGCGGCCGGAATGGGTGTGTGCATGATGGAGGCCCTCAGGTGATCGCGTGCTCAGGCTGCTCGCCGACGCCCCTCGAGCCACGAGCGCCCGAGCAGTCGCGCGGCGAAGGGGAGTCCGTCGACGAGGTATCGCTTCGCGAGCCGCCGGGGCTCCTGGACGAGACGGTGCACCCACTCGAGGCCGCACGACTGCATCCAGCGCGGCGCGCGGCGGACCTCGTCGGCGACGAAGCTGAAGGTGATGCCGATCCCGACGAACCAACTGCCCGGCATGTGGGGTCGCATGATCTCAATGAGCCGCTCCTGCTTGGGACAGCCCAGGGCCACCAGGACGATGCCCGGCCCCGCCGTGCCCAGCCGCTCGATCATCGACCGCACGAGCGCCTCATTGCGCTCGAATCCCACCGGCGGGCATTCGATTCCGCCCACGCGGAGCGACGGGTGCAGTTCGCGCAGTCGCGCGGCCGTCTTATCGGCCGTGCCCGGATTGCCGCCCACCAGATGCAGGGGAACGCCTCGACGCGCCGCGTGCGCCGCGAGAGCGAAGATGAGGTCCGACCCGGCCGCGCGTCCCGGCAGGGGCGTGCCGCGGAGCGACGCCGCCCAGACCAGGGGCATGCCGTCGGCGAGTCGCAGTGTCGTCTGGTCGTACAGCCGCCGGAACTCGGGGTCGACCACCGCGCGGCGCAGGATGTCGAGGTTGGGCGTCACGACCCAGCCCCCCTCCCCACCGGCCGCGCGCGCGGCCACCAGCTCGGCGGCTCCGTCGAGCGTGATCGCGTCGACGGGAACGCCCATGAGTTCGACGTCTCCACGGGATGTCCCGGCCCGGTGTTCCATGGCTTGAAAGCCCGCCTTGACGACTGTTGATCGGACCGCCGAGGTCAGGCCTTGACGATCCGTGCGCCCAGACCGTGCAGGCCCTTGAGGGCGTTGCGGGTGTCGACGACGAGCTTGGCATGCGTCGCGATGGCGCGGAAGTCCACGCAGTCGTGGTTGGTGACGATCACGACGCAGTCGTACGCCGCGAGCGCGCCCGGTGACAGGTCCACGGAGGTCATGTCCCGCTTGTGACGCCGCATGTGCGGGAACTTGGGCACGAGCGGGTCGTGATACTCGACGACGGCGCCCACGTCCGACAGCAGGTCGATGATCTCCGCGGCGGGCGTCTCTCGCACGTCGTCGACGTTGGGCTTGTACGCCAGACCCACCACCAGCACGCGCGCCCCGCGGACGGCCTTGCCGTCGTCGTTGAGGGCGTGGCCGACGCGATCGGCGACGTAGTGCGGCATCCGCGTGTTGATCTCGCCCGCGAGTTCGATGAACCGCGTGTACTGCCCCACTTCCCTCGCCTTCCACGTCAGGTAGAAGGGGTCGATCGGGATGCAGTGGCCGCCCAGGCCGGGCCCGGGCCAGAAGGGCATGTACCCGAAGGGCTTGGTGGAGGCGGCCTCGATGACCTCCCACACGTCGATGCCCATGGGGGTCAGCACGAGCTTGAGCTCGTTGACCAACGCGATGTTCACCGCGCGGAAGGTGTTCTCGAGGATCTTGGCAGCCTCGGCCACCTCCGCCGTCGACACGCGGACCACGCGGTCGATGCCCCGCTCGTACAGGGCGGCGGCCAGTTCGGTCGCCCGCGGCTCGAGGCCGCCCACCAGCTTGGGCGTGGTGCGCGTGGTGTGCGTCTTGCGACCCGGATCCTCACGCTCGGGGCTGAAGGCCACGAAGTAGTCGACGCCGTGCTCGAGGGCCGGCGCGCCCGCGGGCCGCGCCGCCAGCATCGCCGGCAGCATGTCGTCGCGGGTCGTGCCGGGATACGTCGTCGATTCGAGCACGATCAGCTGCCCCTTGCGGAGCGTGCGGCCGATGTCGCGCGCCGAGTTGAGCACGTACGACATGTCCGGCTCCTGGTGCTTCCCCAGGGGGGTTGGCACGCAGATGATGATCGCGTCGACCTCGCCGAGCCGCGAGAAGTCGGTCGTGGCCTCGAAGCGGTCGCTCTTCGACAGGTCGGTGGTCAGTTCGGCGCCCAGGTGCTTGAGGTAGTTCTCGCCCTTGGCGAGCGCCTCCATCTTCGCCGGATCGATGTCGAAGCCAAGCACGCGGAACCCGCCCTTGTGCAGGGTGTGCGCCAGCGGCAGGCCGACGTATCCCAGACCGATGACGCCGATCAGGGCGGTGCCCTCGCGGAACTTGGTGAGAAGCGTCTGGAAGGTGTCCATGGCGGTGGCCTCGGGTCGGTCCGCCTGGATCATTCGGGGGCTGGTCGCGGTCGGGATGGCGTGCATGGATTTCTTTCCGACGCCCCGGGGGCGCCATGTGAGAGGGTCTTCAGGCCGCGGCCCCGGTCCTTGCGGGCGGCTGGGCCTGCAGGGGAGCGGGGATGGAGAACGGATCGCCCGCCGCGGGGTTCCACGACGCGGCGGCCCGACGCTCGGCACGGGCGGCCGCCCGACGCTTGCCCAGCAGCAGGCTCTCCAACTGGTATCGGCGCAGGAACCTGCGGAATGAAGCGTCGCCGTAGCGAGGCAATCGCTTCCACATGCTCTCGAGGTACCCCAGATAGATGGCCACCCCTCCCACCACCACGGGCGGGCGGGGGAGTCGATAGATCGCCGAGGCGGTCATGAAGAGCAATCCCGTGCCCATGAACCACTGGCCGAAGCCGTGGCGCTTGCGGCCCTGCCAGATGTTGCCGTGGCTCGACCCCATGGGCCGCAGGTGGATGAACCGCAGCGACGGATCGTCGACGCTGCCGACCTGCCACCCCAGCATCCTCGCGCGGTGGCAGTCGATGCCGTCCCACATCACTTGGCGGACGAAGCCACCGATCTGCTTGAAGCACGACACCCGGTAGAACTTGCTCGCCCCCACCGTCACCTCGTCGCCGATGGCCTCGGGAATCAGCTCCTTGCCGAACTCGCCCTGCGGGTTCGCGGGCCCCGGGTAATACGCCTTGCCGGAAAGGCACCCGACGCGCGGGTTGGCCTCCATGCGGGCCATCAGGCCCTCGAAGTACCCCGGCGGCAGCACGAGATCGAGGTCGAGCTTGCACACGTAGTCCGCCGCGTCGAGGTCGACGGTCTCGAGGCCCGCGTAGAACGCCTCGATCACGCCGGGACCGACGCTCCGCACGCCGCGGTCCTGGCGACGCACCACGCGCATCCAGGGGTGCTTGGCGGCATACTCCGCGAGGATCCGCGGCGAGTCGTCCGTCGAACCGTCGTCGACGACGACCACCAGCGACGGACGGACGGTCTGCGCCGCCAGGCTGTCCAGCGTGCGACGCATGAAGGCGGCCTCGTTGCGGCCCGGAGCGATGACGACGTAGCGGCGGTTGTTCATGTCGAGGTCCCTGGTCGGATCGGTTCGTGGGTTCATCGGTCGGTCGTCACGCGGCAGCCGCGGCACGCGTCGATTGGTACCACGCCAGCGTCTCGCGCAGCCCCTCTTCGAGCGAGACCTGCGGGTCGTATCCCAGCGACCGCCTCGCCGCGCCCACGTCGGCGCAGGAGTGGCGCACGTCGCCGGGCCGGGGCGGCGCCCACGCCGGGTCGAATCCGCGACCGAGGATCCCCGCCATGATGGAGGCCACGTCGCGAATCGCCTGGGCCCGGCCCATGCCGACGTTGAAGACCTCCGACCCCGACGCGCCCCGCCGCACGCCCGCCCGCATCAGGCACTGCACCACGTTCGCGACGGGCACGAAGTCGCGTGTCTGGCCGCCGTCGCCGTAGATGGTGATCGGACGACCCTCGAGCAGGGCCGACGCGAAGGCCGCGATCGCCGCGGCATACGCCGACGAGGCCTGCTGGCGCGGGCCGAAGACGTTGAAGAACCGCAGGCTGAAGGCCTCGAGCCCGTGCACGTGGTTCCAGACCCGCAGCAGGTGCTCGCCCGCCGCCTTGCTCTGCGCATAGACCGAGCAGGGAAGGATCGGCTCCGATTCGCGTTTGGGCGTGACCTCGCTGTCGCCGTACACGGCCGCCGAGGAGGCGAAGACGACCCGCCGCACGCCCGCGGCGACGCACGACTCGAGCATCGCCAACGTTCCTTCGGTGTTGACCCGGTGGCAGGCCATGGGCTCCTTGACCGAACCCGGGGCCGACACGTAGGCCGCGAGGTGGAAGACCACCGCGGCCTCGTCGAGCGCCCGCCGACGCGATTCCTCGTCGAGGATGGACCCCCGCACGAACCGCACGCGATCCTGCACGCCCGCGAGGTTCGAGAGGCACCCCGTGCTCAGGTCGTCCAGCACGGTCACGCTCGCCCCGACGTCCACCAGCGCGTCGACCAGGTGCGACCCGATGAATCCGGCCCCGCCCGTGACGCACACTCGCATGCCTTGGTACGACGTCCTCATGCGGCCTTCCTTTCCTGCTCGCGATGGGCGACTCGCCCGCGGAACAACTCCGCCATGGCGGTCGCGCTGTCGCGGATGTCGTGCAGCTCGATCACGCGACGACGACCCTGGCGTCCGTGCGTGCGGCAAAGTTCCGGATCCGCCGCGTACCGCCGGATGCCTTCGGCCAGCGACTCGGCCGACCCGGCGTCGACCAGCCATCCGCTCTCGCCGTGCGACACCAGTTCGCCGATGCCGCCGACCCTCGTCGCGACGACGCCGAGTTCCTTCGCCATGGCCTCCATGAGCACGACGGGCACGCCCTCCATGAAGCTGCTCACCACCATCGCGTCGGCCCGGTCGAAGTGGGACTGGATGCGCTCCTGCGGCACGCCTCCGGCGAAGGTCACGTGACCGCCGAGCCCCAGCCGGTCGACGGCTTCACCCAATCGCGACGACATCGGCCCGTCGCCGACCATGACGAGTTCGAATGGCACGCGACGATCGGCCAGCAGGCGGCAGGCCTCGAGCAGCACGTTGTAGCCCT
Organism: Phycisphaerales bacterium; assembly: GCA_040397805.1. Classification (GTDB taxonomy): domain Bacteria; phylum Planctomycetota; class Phycisphaerae; order Phycisphaerales; family UBA1924; genus UBA2402. Next base: position 47,964 of record JBBAVG010000005.1, on the reverse strand, counting down.
TGATCGGATGCAACCGCCCGACCGTCAGGAGGCGGAGCGGTCCGGGCTCGCGTTCCGGACGCGGCGCGAAGGCACGGGGATCGATGCCGCATCGAACGATCTGAAACCTCCGCCATGCGTCGGGGTCGGTCCAGGTCATCACCTGCGCCTTGCAGAAGTGCGAGATGCACCGGACGAACTCGGCCCGCTCGACCTTGGGGGCGAGCGTCCACGAATCGACGTGGAAGAACTCCGCCGACCCGTGGATCGACAGGCTGTACGACAGGTCGGGGTCGACCTCGCAGGCCATCATCGCGATGGCCGCGCCGTTGTTGGCCATGTGCACGTGCACGTGTTCGACGCCGATGCGTCGCAGGTGCCGGGCGAGGATCGCCCCCTGCGCGGCGTACGCCGCGTGACGAAGGCGGGCGGCCAGGCCGCCCGGGGAGAGCCGCTGCGACGCGGCGATCGCGCGGATGAACCCCGCGGGCCGGCTGGCGGCCGCGACCAGCGTCGACATGACGGTCGAGAGCGCTCCGTCCTGGAGGGCGACGGTCGCGGCGGCCGCGGCCGCGTTGGTCTCGCCGGGGGCCGACGTCGCCGAGGTGCGACGCGCGGAGAAGGTGCGGACATCGACGCCGAGTTCGCGCAGGTGGCGAACCTCGCGCTCGATGAACGTGTGCGAGAGGCTGGGGTATTCGGAGTTGAGATAGGCGATGGGCCGCATGCGGATGTCGATGGTCACTTGTGCTCGATGATGGTGGCGACGACGCCTCGGCGACGTTCGGCCATGCGCCGAACCTGTCCGCACATCTGCGGCGCCTTGGCGATCATGACGAAACACGCGTAGAGGAGCGACTCGAAGGCGTCGCGACCGCGTCGCGACCGCCGCAGGGCGATGCGGATCACCTGCAGCGGCACGACGGAAGCCACGGCCGCCGCGCCCAGGGCCGCCCCCTCCGCGCCGGACACCCGCATGCCGACGAGGGCGGCGAGCATGATGGTGAGAGGCCATGCGACGGTCCAGAGACGGGCGGAGTGGATCTGCGAGGAGAAGGGACGAACCAACCGTCCCGCGCCCTGTTCGAAGGCGTAGAGGCCGCCGTAGCCCGCACGAACCTGACGCCGCCACCACTGCGAGAAGCGGGTCATGCCCATGTCGTGAAAGGCCATGGGGAAGGGAAGGCGTCTGATGCGGCGGCCCAACTGAAGGAGCCTGCTGCACAGGTCGGGCTCCTCGCCGGCGACGATGTCGTCGCGGAAGCCGCCGACCTCGCGCATGCAGGCCACGCGGGCCATGAAGATGCCGCCGCAACTCTGCACGTCACCGACAGGCGCGTCCCACTCGAGGTCGGCGAGCCGGTTGTAGATCGAGGCGTCGGGGGCGAGTTCGCGGAGCCTGCCGCAGACGATGGCCAGGTCGGAGTCGAACGGGAACTCGGCGACCCCCTTGGCGAGCCACTGAGGATCGAGCACGGTGTCGCCGTCGACGAACTGGACGAAGTCGACGTCGGGAACTCGTTCGAGCAGCCGCCGGAAGCCGGCGTTTCGGGCCCTGGCCGCGGTGAACGGCCGCGACATGTCGAGTTCGACGACCTCCGCGCCCGACTCGGTCGCGAGGCGGACGCTGCCGTCGGTGCTGCCCGAGTCGACGTAGACGATCGTGGCGCCCAGGCCGGACACGGCCGCGAGACATCGCCGAAGGCGTTCGCCCTCGTTGCGACCGATCACGACGATGCCGATGGAAGCGGGATTCATGGCGGAAAGGACCTTGTCGGACGATCAGGCGACCCGAACGGCGGAGGGAGCCTCGCGGGGCTCGAACCGTTTCGAGAGCCGCCGTCCCCAGTCGGTGAAGCGACGCTCGAAGGTGAAGGTGGAGACGTGGGCGAGGAGGACACTGAGGGCGATGGAGACGGCCCGTTTCGCGTAGCGCACGACGAAGTCGCCCGTGCCCATCCACCCGTACATGGTGAGCGGATGGATGACGTAGAGGGCGTAGGAGATCTCCGCGACGTACCGGAAGGGGCGGATGCACAGCCACGGATTGAGCCACGTGGAGCGGACCAGCGTGATGCCCACCAGCGACGCGCCCAGCCACGGCCGGGCGTACTGGAACGCGCCCGACGCGAGGTGGCAGGAGACCAGGAAGACGCCCGCCAGGAGGGGCCACGGAACGCCGCGAAGGAAGGCGAGGATGCGATCGCCGCCGCGGCCGAGTTCGCCCCGCAGGGCCAACGCGAGCGTGCAGCCCGCGAGGATCTCGTCAAGCCGCAGGTGGGTCATGATGTTGATGGGCTGCTGCTGACCCACCCGCATCGCCGTGACGAGGAGGCCGAGGAAGGGGAGCAGCACCAAGCCGCGTCGGCCGAGCACGGCGACGATGCCCGCGACCATCACGTAGAACTGCATCTCGACGCACAGGCTCCAGAAGTGGCTGACGCGCTCGATCGCGTCGGGCGTCGGGTCGTAGTTCCAGTAGAAGAACCAGAGGGACAGGTAGTCGTGCAGCGAGGCCCCCTGGGCCAGCAGGACGAGCGTCGACGCGACGAAGGCGAGCGGAACGATGCGGGCGACCCGCCGCACCAGGAAGGGAAGGGCCGCGGCGCGGTCCAGCAGTCCCGAGGTGATGAGAAACCCCGAGAGCGTGAAGAAGATCGACATGCCCGCCGGACCCGCCGCGGAGTTGAGCCGCCACTGCGGCAACCCCAGCGGCAGCATGTGGGCGGCGAGCACCAGCAGGATGCTCACGGCCCGCCAGCCGTCGAGCACGCCGATTCGGGAACCATGATGCGGGGCGGGAGCGTTCATCGACGAGAGGCCACGGAAACGGGTTCGGGCGAGGGCGCCGCGACGAACGGCGCTGGACGGAAGGCCGGGCGACGCGCCTGCAGCATCGGAAGTCCGAGCAGGCCGCCCGCGGCAAGCAGGTAGACCGGGTTGATCATGGCGTTGAGGAGGTTGTCCATGGTGTAGAGACCGACCACCATGGCCATCACGGTGGCCCCCGCGTACGGGGCAGAGAAGAGGGTGCGGGGGGAATGGCGGCTGACGTAGACGGCGATGGGGACCAGCAGCGTGCCGAGCATGGCGGCCAGACCGACGAAGCCGTAACGCCCCAACGCGATGAGCCACAGGCCGTCCGGGATGAACGCGATGCCATCGCGGGTCATCACGACGCCGTCAAGTCGACCGAGTCCCAGCAGGGCGGACGACTGCACCGCCTGCCAGCAGATGTCCTCGCTCTGGAGGCGCGTCTCGAGACTCTCGAGGCGGCGCGTCTCGATCAGGTTGGCGGCCCATCGCATGACCTGGGCGTCCCAGCCGCCATAGGTTCTCAGCAGCACGTACAGGGGCGGGACCGCCACCATCGCCGCCAGCGCGAACCGGGTGCCCAGGCGGCGGCTCATGAAGAGCACGGCCGTTCCGCCGGTGAGCAGCATGAGCGCGTAGGTCGACCGGCAGATCAGGGCCACGCCGTACAGCACGGCGACGATGACCCACATGGGCAGTTCGCGGAAGCCCTGCTTTCGTTCGGCGATCCAGATCCAGAAGGCGCACAGGGCCGCCGTGCCCATGAACATGGCCACGGCCAGGCCGTGCTGCATGAAGACGGTTGGACGCCACGAACTCCCGCGTCGCGACTGGAGGAACTCGTGCTGGTGGAACCCGTAGACCCAGGTGTGGAGCTGAGGGCTCATGCGGGCCTCGAAGACCACGAAGGGGATGTAGACGAGCCCTCCGATGCAGAAGGCCATCGCCAGCTCTCGCAGGCCCGCGAGATCACTGAAGTACAGGCGGCCGATGAGGTAGGGGAGTCCCCACGAGACGATCTGCGTGAAGACCAGCGACAACCCCTCGTACACCCCATAACCGTTGGCCATCGAGGACGGGAGCGGCGCGAGGATCCAGACCAGGATGGGCAGGTCCCATGGACTGATCTTCAGCCGGAAGAGACGGGTGGGATCGAAGATCACCGAGCCCAGCAGCGCGCCCACGCACGTGACCGCCATCTTGGTGATCTCGGGGAGCCCCTCGAAGCGGAACCCCGCGACGGGAAGGAACATCCACGCGGTGAAGAACGACACCAGCACGGCACGCCGCGGCGGCATCGCGATGAACATGATCAACACGAGCGGAATCCAGCCGAAGAGCGTGATGGGAACCAGCGGCGTCATGTCGTCTCCCCTCCCGCGGGCGCTCGCCCCGTCAACGCTCTCGCCACGCGACGAATCGCCGGCTCGACCACCCGTTCCAGCCCGCGACACAAGACCGCCGCCGACAGGAGCAGCGAAAGAACCACGAGCAGTGCATTGACGACCACCATCCGTTCGTCACCCTTGAAGACGGCCGGCATCACCGCCCCCACGACCGTGGCGAGGGCCAAGGCGCCGGTGAAGCCAAGATCCTGACGCCAGAGGCGAACGTCGAGCCGCCGAAGGGCCGCGTGCACCACCGCGTGGCCGGCGAGGTTGCCCACGCCCACCCCCGCGATGAAGCCGGGCATCCCCGCGAAGAGGAAGCCCCCCACCGACGCGGCGATGGTCACCGAGAAGTTCGCCGCGTTGCTCAAGGCCAGCGAGCGAGTGTCGCCCGCGGCGAGCAGGGCCCTGTCGGCGGTGGCCTGGAGGATGGAGATCCACGTCGCCCACGCCATCATCGGGGCGAAGACCGCCGCCTGCGCATAGCGATCGTCGTAGCAAAGCGCGAAGAAGGACGGCGAGACCACGACCACGCCGGCGACCCCGAACTGCGCCACCGACAGGATCATGCCCCGCGACTCGAGCAGTCGGTCTCCCAGTCGCGACGGATCGCGGCGGAAGACGGCGGTGAGCGCGGGGAACTGCACCTGGGCGGCGAGGCGGCTGGCGATGTCGAAGGGGATCTTGCTGAAGACGCACGCGGTGCCGTACACGCCCACCACGGCGAGGGGAACCAACTTGGCGATCACGAGGCGATCCGAGGAGACGGCCAGGTAGGTGAGGGCCGTGCTGAGAAAGACCCACTTGCCGAAGCGGATCATCTGCGAAACGGCGTCGGAGTCCCACGCGAAGCGGTTGCGGATGCCCGGCAACATCACGTGACTGGCCGCCGCGCTGAGGGCGTAGGTGATGAGCGATCCGGCGACGAGCGCCCACACCGACGGGCTGACGATCGCCCAGACGATCATGACCGAGGACTTGACGATCGCCTCGGCGACGCCGAGGGCGACCACCCGCTTGAGGTTGAGCGACCTGCCGCAGGTGGCCATGTTGGTCGATTGCAGCCCGTTGATGACGAAGATCAGCCCGCAGGCGGGGACGATCCACGCCAGCACGGGCAGGTCGTAGAGCATGGCGTAGGGGAGGGCCAACGCACAGGCCGCAGCGCAGAGCGCGAGGCCACGGATGACCTGAATGGTCCATGCGGTGTTGAGGAAGGCCGGCTCGTCGCCCCGCTTGTGCTGGATGATCGAGAGGCCCACGCCCACGTCGGCGAACATCTCGAGCGCCTGCACGAGCGCTCCGGCGATCACCATCACCCCGAAAGCCTCGGGGAAGAGCAGCCGGGCCATCACCATGTTGGTGACCAGCCGCAGCACGTTGCAGAAGAGGTACTCCCCGAGCGTCCACGCCGACCCGGTCAGCGCCCGCGAACGCAGCGGGGCGGCGTCCTTGCCCCCGTCGCCGGGAGCGGAGTCGAACGTCGAGGATGGAACCGGTGCGGCGGTCATGTCGTCTTCATCAATTCGTCTTCATGCGGTCGTCACGCGGCGGAAAGCCATCGCTGCAAGGTGCGTGCGGCCCCCATGAAAGGGGACCGTCGCAGCGAACGCCGCCCGGCCACGATCCACCTCGCCATGGAAGCCATCGGCGAGTCGGCCCAGGCGGTCGCGTCGCACACGGGCGACGAGGCGTTCATCAGGCGCTGCTTGTACGGGGCGTCGCCCTTGCCCATGTCGATCGAGTCGAGCCCCATGGACGGGGCGACCTCGGCCATGCGGAGCAGGAGGATGATCCCCGGGGAGTACTTGGCGAGCGTCTCGTCGTAACAGGGGAACCAGTAGTGCCAGCGGGTGCGGGAACGCATGCCCAAGTGCGCCGCCACCAGGCGATCCCCCGCCCACAGGCACGAGAGCATCCCGGCGAACCCGGGCTCCCGGATCGTCAGCAGTCGGTCGAGCAGCGCCCTGACGAACGGCGTCGACATCGCGTCGGTGCGGCCCTTGGCGTCGCATTGCTCTCGCTTGCGATCGACGAGCCATTGAAGGTGGGCGGCATCGCTCGACATCGCCTCGAAGCGCAGCGGACCGATCTCGCGGTCGAGCTTGCGCGCGAGGCCCTCGACCTTGCGGATCTGCTCCGAGCCCGCGTCGCGACGCTCCTTGCGGTACGCCTCGTATCCATCGCGAAGGTCGATCAGCGGCGAATCGGCGATCCGGCCGTGGAACGCCCGCCACGGCGCCTGGCACGCCAACAGGTGATTGAACTCCATGCCGGAAAGGCCGCACCCGGTCAGCATCTCGTCGGCCGTCCACGTCACGTCGCGTCCGACGATCACGGCCTGGCAGTCGGACACCGTCGAGGCGACGGGTGCGCCCACGCCGCCCAGCCGCCGCACGAACGGGAGGAACCCGACGGGCGATCCGTCCAGTTCCATCACGCCCACCCGAACGTCGGAACGCAGCGCGGCGACCGCGAGCGTGAACTCGGGCCGCAGGAACGGACTCGCGAACGCCGGCTCCGATTCCTGCACGCGGGCCCACGCCTCGACGAGCGCGGGCGACATCGCGGCGGCGTCGACGACCCGCATCCGTACGCGACCCGGCTCGCCCGGCGACCTCACGCGGCCACCAGCCTCTCGTACTCCCGCAGCGCGCGATCGGCGACGGCCTCGAGGCTGTACGTCGAGAGGGCGGATTCGCGGGCCGCCGCCCCGAGCCTCCGGCGAAGGGCCGCATCGCCGAGCAACCGTCGCAGCGCGTCCTCGAGGGCCTTGGGGTCGTGGGCGGGCACCAGCAGGCCGTTCTCGCCGTCGCGGATCGCCGACGAGGTGTCGCCCACGTCGGTCGCGACGATGGCCATGCCCGCCATCATCTGCTCGAGCAGCGCAATGCTCAGCCCCTCGGTGTGCGAGGTCTGGACCGCGATCTGCGATCGCATGGACAAGGCGTGCATCGCCTCGTCATCGAGGAAGCCCGGCGTCCGCACGGTGTCCGACAGGCCGAGCTTCGCCACCAGTTCCTTGGTCTGATCGAAGTACCACTGCGTCGACGGGATGGGCTTGCCGACCAGGTCCACCGAGAAATGGAACCCCTCGTCGCGGAGCGTCGCCGCCGCCCGCACCAGCGCCTGCGGATCCTTCGGGGGCACCATGCGGCCGATCCACACGATCCCCGGTCGCTCCGCATCGGGCCGCCGCGCCGGCTCCGGCGTCCGCGGCACGCCTCCGTGGAAGATCCCCACGTCCTTCAGGCCCGCGCCCACGCGAAGCTTGTCGGCCACCTTTCGGCACGATCCCGACACGCTCGCGCACCGTCGCAGCGCCCACACCATCATCGTCCGTCGCCACCCCCGCTGGTGCAGCACTCGCTCCGAATCCTGCCACGTGAAGGCGATGCGAACGTCGGGGAGCCCGAGCGTCGCGAAGGCGACGAACGGCAGCGATCCCGTCCCGTGCACGTGAAGCAAGCCGACCCGCTCGGCCTTGACGATCGACCTGAAGCGCCACAGGGCCCGAAGCATGCCGACGGCGCCCGCCGACTTCGCGCACAGGGCGACCGACCGGACGCGAGGGTCGGGATCCTGTGCCCAGCTGCCCGCTTCACGCAGGGCGACGGCGAGCGAGCGAACGCCACGATCCCCGACGCCCACCGCCACGTTGTACGCCAACCGCTGCGCCCCGCCCCCGCCGAACGACCCGATCACCTGACCCACGGCCACGTCGCCACGGCGGAGGGGACCCTCCGCGTCGGACGAATCGGCGTGCTGACGGCTGCTCTTCATCGACTGGTCTCCTCGCGGCGAACCTCGAACGCTCAGGCGGCCAGCGCGTCGCGCAACTCGCGGCACACGAGCCGAACCTGGTCCTCCCGCATGGTCGGGTACATCGGCAGCGTGAGCTCGCGGGCGGCCAACGCCTCCGTGCGTTCAAGACCCGCCGCCGGCGTTCCGGCGAACGCGGAGAAGCGGTGCACGCACGGATAGTGAATGGACGTCTGGACGCCCCTTTCCTTGAGCCGGGCCATCACGGCGGCACGGTCGGCCCCGGCGGGGAGGATCACCGGCATGATGTGGTGTCCCACCGAGTCGCCCTCGCGCGACATGCGTGCGAACCCGAAGTCCGGCACGCCCACGGGCGAGCCATCGAGTCCGGCGAGGTACTGCTCGCGGATGAGCGCCCTTCGCTCGAGGAAGCCGGGAAGGCGGCGGAGCTGGGCGAGGGCCACCGCGCTGCGGAGGTCCTCCATCCGGTAGTTGTACCCGTGCTCGACCACGTCGTACGACGTGGCGCGTCCCTTGAAGCGATCGAGCGTCATGGTGGTCATGCCGTGGGATCGCATGACGCGAAGGCGGGCGGCGACCTCGTCGCTCTGGGTGGTGATCATCCCGCCCTCGCCGCAGGTCATGTTCTTGTTTCCGAAGAAGCTGAAACAGCCGGTGTGCCCCCACGCGCCGCAGGTGCGGCCACCGACGGACGAGAAGAGGGCGTGCGCGCAGTCCTCGATGACGATGAGCCCCCGCGAGCAGGCGAAGCGCGTGAGGCGGTCCATGTCCACGGGGAACCCGGCGTAATGCACCGCGACGATCGCCTTCGTGCGTGGCGTCACCAGCGCCTCGACGCGGTCGAGGTCGATGTTGAGGTCGTGTTCGCCCGCGGAGTCGCAGAAGACGGGAGTGGCCCCGACGTACTTCACCGCGTTGACCGTGGCCACGAACGTGAGCGTGGGGACGATCACCTCGTCGCCGTGTCCGACGCCCGCCACGGCCATCGCCAGGTGCAGCGCGGCGGTGCAGTTGGTGATCGCGATGGCATGCTTGAAGCCGCCCGCCTGCGCGAACTGCGTCTCGAGACGGGCGGTGGTTTCGCCCATCGTGATCCACTGGTCGCGCAGCGGCTGCATGACCGCCTCGAGTTCGAGGGGCCCGAAGTCAGGCTCGAAGAGCGGGACGCGCCACTGGGGGGGCGTGCTCGAGGAGGGATTCGCCGGGGAAGAAGCGGTCGCGATGCTTGATGACGGTGTCATTGGCGATGGCATAATCGTCGGGGCGGCCGATGTCGAGCCAGAGGCCGCCGAAGGGGTGGATGTGGACGGGGCGGTCGTGCCGCAGCATGTCGAGCATCAGGTGGTCGAACCCGTAGAAGGAGTGCTCGGGGATCAGGCCGAGCACGGAGGGGTTGAAGGCGTAGATGCCCATGCTGGCGGCGTACTCGGTGGTGGGCTTCTCGCGGAATCCGGTGAGCCGCTTGCCGGCGTCGAAGTCGAGCACGCCCAGCGAGATCTGCACGTGACGCACGATCGCCGCGACGGTGGCCTCGCGACCCGCGGCGACGTGGGCGTCGTAGAAGGCCCCGAAGTCGAAGTCCGTGAGGAGGTCGCCGTTCATCACGATGAAGGGCGAGTCGAGGCCCTGGATCAGGCGCAGGGGCCCCATGGTGCCCAGGGGCTTGTCCTCGGTGACGTAGGAGATGTTCATCCCCCACTTCGACCCGTCGCCGAAGAACGCCGTCAGCAGCCCCGCGAGGTGGCCCACGGAGATGACGACGCGGCGGAAGCCGTAATGACGCAGCTGGCGCAGCACGATCTCGAGGATCGGCATGTCGCCCACGGGCATGAGGGGCTTGGGCAGGACGGTCGTGTAGGGGGCCAGGCGCGTGCCCTTGCCTCCCGCGAGGATGACGACGGTGGGCTCTGACATCAGACCACGTACTCCTTCGGGCGGAACCGGCCCGGATTGGACTTGATGAACTCGGCCACCCGCTCGAGCCCCTCGCGGAGCGTGAAGCGGGGCGCCCAGCCGCAGCGGGCCTTCGCGGCCGAGGCGTCGCAGATCAGTTGCATCACCTCGCTGGCGTCGGGGCGAACGCGCTGATCGTCGGTGACGATGCGGATGCGGCGACCGGCGACCTGCATCGCCAGTTCGGTCATGTCGCCGATCGTCACCGCGACGCCGGTGCCCACGTTGGTCACCTTGCCCAGGCACGCGTCCGACGAGGCCACCGCGAGGAATCCCTCCACGGTGTCCTCGACGAACAGGAAGTCCCGCACCGGCGTCAGCGAGCCAAGTCGCATTTCGGGGGCGTCGCTGAGGAGCTGCGCCATGACGGTCGGGATCACGGCCCGGGCCGACTGACGGGGACCGAAGGTGTTGAAGGGGCGGATCGTCGCCGCGGGCAGGTCGAAGGAGCGGCAGTAGCTCTCGACGATCTTGTCCGCGCCGATCTTGCTGGCGGCGTAGGGCGACTGGGCCTGCAGCGGATGGTCCTCGTCGATGGGGGTGCGGACGGCGGTGCCGTAGGCCTCGCTGGTCGAGGTGTGCACGAGTCGCGACACGCCGCAGCGGCGCACGGCCTCGCACACGTTGAGCGTGCCCTGCACGTTGGAGAGCACGTACGACGCGGGAGCCCTGTAGCTGTACGGAATGGGGATGATGGCGGCGAGGTGGAAGACGACCGTCGCGCCCTGGCAGAGTTCCTGCATGAAGAAGGGATCGCAGATGTCGCCCGCCACGACCTCGGCGCGGTCCAGCAGGGCCGGCTCGACGAACTCGAGATTGCCTCGATCCTGCCTCGCGTCGTAGTGAATGAGCGCGGTGACATCGGCGCCGAGCTCCAGCAGCCGCTCGGTCAGGTGGGACCCGATGAAGCCGCCGGCCCCCGTCACCACCACGCGCTCCTTCGACCAGTTCCTCATGGCTGTGTTCCCTGCGTTCGACGCGCGGGCGTCGTGTCGATCAGCGTGCGAATCGGCCCAGTGCGCCGCGGAGCGCGGCGTGCAACCCGAACACCACGGCGGCGAACGACGCCTCGTGGTGTCTCCCGTCTCTATCGGTCACCGCGAGGCGGCTCGCGTGGTTTCTGCAGAGCATCAGCGGATCGACGCCCGGAAGATTGAGCCCGGCTCGGGTGGTGCATCCGTATCGATACCCCGCGCGGGCGGCGGCATCCCTCACGCGGGCGTCGGCCCGACCGTTGGGATAGCAGATCCCCTCGACGGGCGCCCCGAGCAGCGATTCGAGCGTGGCGCGGGACCTCCCGCACTCCGCGTCGAGCGCGGCGTCGTCGAGTTCCGGCATCATCGGGTGCGAACAGGTGTGCGAGGCCACCTCGTGCCCGCGACCGTGCAGCGAGCGCAGCATCGTCGCGTCCATCGGGGCCTCGAACTCGCCCGGACCGGGCCCGCCCAGGGCGGCCACCAGCGCTGAACGGCGTTCGCGACCGAGACGCTTGAGCCGGCTCATCCAGGCGTCCAGCGTCGCGACGTCGGCGTCGGTGGCGGGCTCCCCGCGCACGTCGGACAGGGCCCGGCGACACGCCCCGCGATCCTCCCGCCACGCCCTCGCGGCGGCGTCGCACCACAGGATCGCGCCGCCGGGCGCGAAGTCCGTCGAGACGAAGAAGGTGCCGCGAAGGCCATGACGCTCGAGGATGGCCGCCGCGTGCTCGAAGTTGTCGCGGTATCCGTCGTCGAAGGTGACGGCGACGACCGGGCGCGGACCGCCGACCTCACCCGAAGCGAGGCGTCTGGCCGCCTCGCGGGCGACGACCACGTCGCATTCGCGGGCCAGCCACCGGGCCTGAGCCTCGAGCGTCTCGGGCTCGAGCGCGAGGCCCTCGAAGTAATCGCCAATCGACGCTCGCGGAAGCACGCGGTGGTACATGAGCAGCGTCACGCCTCGCCTCGCGCGGGCGCGGAGGGGCGCGAGCAGGCCCGTGCCCGCGGCGGCGGCGTCCACCCACTGCCTGAGTCGCTCCTTGGCGATCATGCCGCCCGCTCCCCGGCCGTCGCGGGGGCCCACACCACGCGGCCGTCGGGGCCGACGATGGGCTCCACGGACCCGAACCGCTCGAGAAACGCGGCGAAGGCGTCGACGTACCGCAACGCCTCGGGACGGGCCGACCCGAAGAGCGCCCGCTCCATGGCGACGAGTTCCTCGCGGAGCACATTGGCGCACGAGGCGTGGACGCCGGTGAAGTCGGCGGGCAGGCGGTCGACCTCCAGCACCGGCGACCGGGCGTTCTCCATGGCCGCGACGACCTCGGCCAGACGCCCCTCGACGCCGGAGAGCGACTCGAGGTACCACAGGTAGTGCAGCCGCCACGCCACGTTCAGCGGCGCGCGCTTGAGGAACCGCAGGTAGGTGCTGCAGAGATTCTTGACGTGGCAGAAGGCCTTGGGATCAACGCCGGTCAAGCCTCGGTCGGGCGTCCTGAACTGGAGCCACGCGTAGGGATCGAGATTGAAGAGGCGTCCCTTGTGGCGCGTCATGCGGTGGAAGCAGTGGATGGGCCGGTGATGGGCCCGCAGCCACTCGACGTCGACGCCGAGGGTCCAGGTGCCGATCTGCAGGTCGTCCTTCGCCAGCCCGTCGAACTCCGTGAGTTCGTGGCCGGAGAACCGCCAACCGTTGGTCCGCATGGCGTCGACGATGCTGGTGAAGTGGTCGGGCCGCAGCGGATAGAGGTCGAAGTCGTGGAGGATGGCGTGCCTGGTGGTGCACTTGGCGAGGGCGAGCACGGTGTTCATCGAGTTGTAGAAGGTCGAGACGTGCACCCGCTCGACGAGCCGCCCGGCAAGCCCCTCGTACCAGTGGAACTGCAGCGGCAGGGACGGAAAGCCCTCGCGGGTGCGGGCGGCGAGTTCCTCCATGCCGTCGCGACGGCACCGATCGAAGACGACGTGCACGGCCCGAAGCCGCGAGAGATCGGTGCGAGCGACGAACCGGAGGTTGACCGCCAGCAGGTGACGGAGGTCCCACGGCACGCCCAGCACGATGGAGAAGCCCTCGTCCGGCGTCGAGAGCGGCTTCCATCGCAGCAGGCAGTCGAGGGCGGTCTTGACGCACTCTCGCCCGAGCACCTTGCGGACCATCGCCATGGAACTCATCGCGCCGTTCCTCCCGCCACGCTCGCGTGGGCCGGCACGGAAGTCGTGCCGCCTTCGCGTCCGCTCCCGGGGTGGCGCCGGAAGCGATCCTTGAGGCGAAGGAAGGGGGTCTCGAAGACCCTGAAACTGATCTCGGCGGCGACCCACGCCAGCAGCGTCGACAGCGTGAACGCCAGCACGGCCGACTCGACGCCCGCCTTGGACAAGACGACGCGAACGGCATTGATGGCGAGCATGTGCAGCAGGTACATGCCGTACGAGACGACGCCGATCCGCCGAAGGACGGCCGGGCGGCAGAACCTCGCCAGTCCGTGGTCCTCGCGGATCACGCACGAGCCGATGAGGGCGGAGAAGGCCAGGGCCAGCACGACGAACCAGCCGGTGCTCGCGTCACCCGGCCAGAAGAGGACCGCCACGGAGACGGCCGCCGCCACCGGCGAACTCCAGCCTCGTCCCAGCACGGGGTGCAGCACGCCGAAGAGCCGCCTCGAATCGAGGGCCATGGCGAGGAAGACGCCCGCGCAGATCTGCACCGACGGACTCTGCAGGATGCGGATGAACCGCTCGAAGGGGCCGACGGGCACGTTCAGCGGGCCCCACGTCCACAGGGCCCAGAGCGTCACGGCGACGACGCCGGCGAGGGCCGCGGCCGCGTGGCGGCGGCCCAGCAGGCAAAGCAGCGGCGGCCAGAGCATGTAGAACTGCTCCTCGGTCGCCAGCGTCCACGCGAAGATGAAGATCACCCGCCGACGCCCCTCGGCGTCGGGCGCGAGGTCCACGAACCAGTTGTTCGTGTAGGTGAGGTAGAAGGGAAGGTTGCGGAGGAAGAGGTCTCCCGCCGAGTTGCGTTCGAAGAGCAGCACCAGCAGCGTGTACAGGCCCAGCACCGCGTAATAGAGCGGGAAGATCCGCAAGGCGCGGCGGATGTAGAAGTCACGCAGGCCGATCCCCGAGACGTCCGGGGCCTCGCGCAGCAGCAGCGTCGTGATCAGGAACCCGCTGAGCACGAAGAAGAGCGAGACGCCGGAGGCGCCGATGTCGGTCAGGCCCGTCGTGCCGTGGGGCACGGGCGGGCAATGCTGCCAGATGACGGCGAGGATCGCCAGACACCGCAGGGCGTCGAGCGATCCGAAGTGCCGCACGCTCCGGAATCGGTCGTACGCGGCGTCCGTCTCGTGCTTGGTCGCGAGAGGCTCATCGCTCACGGGTGAAGCCCTCCTTGACGTGGGCGAGGGCGGCGGTGGCGGCACGCTCGGGACGCCAGTCGCCACGGCGCTGGAGCCTCGCGGCGGCGAGCAGGTCGAGCGCGGTGGCGCCCAGGCCCGCCGACGCGGCGTGCGTGGCCGCGTCGCGCGTCGGGTCGACGTACACGACCTTCTCGGCCCGCGACCCTTGGTCGCCAGAGGCACTTGCCCACTCCTCGAGGGACATGGCGACGCCGTTGTAGCGCAACCACTGGTCGGGCGGCCGCACGCTCCAATACCGGTTGGAGGCCACTCGCACCTGGCCGGGCGTCGACGCGAAGCGGATGCTGACGCAGTTGGCGGTGGTGTCGTTCGCCACGGGCATCTGGATGTCGTTGGATTCGATCACCACCCCGTCGACGGTGCAGTCGGGCGACGGCGCGCGCGGCGCGGCCGGCGCGGCGATCACCAGCGGCCCCCGCCAGTCGTAGATGACGTTGCCCGCGACGCGGACGTTGTTGACCCCCACCCCCGCGCCGTAGGAATCGGCCCAGAGGTGGATGGGGACCGCGTTGACGTCGGAGGCCTGGTTGAAGGCGACGATGTTGTTCTCGATGGTCGCGCCCCGGCGCCCGATGTTGAAGGCCAGGATGCCCATGCCTCGCGGGAGCGATCCGTTGATGTCCACCCCGTTGAGCACGACATTGCCGCGGACCTGTCCGGCGACGCCCTCGGCGTGCGTGGCGGGGACGGGGTCGCCCCCGCCGAGCTGGGCGGCGATGGGGTTGAGCAGGAAGAGGTTGTCCTCGATGACGCCCCCGCCCCGGAGCTGCACGCCGTGCGACGACGCACGGGCGATGATGCAGCGTCGGATGGTCGCGTTCGAGCCGTTGCGGGTGCCCAGGTACAGGTTGTGATTGAAGATCGTGGCGTCGGAACGCTGCTTGTCGGCCCAGCCGTTGCGATCGAAGAGGCACTCCTCGATCAACAGGCCCTCCACCGAGTCGACGTACGCGCCTTGCGAGTGTGATCGGCCTCTGGGGTAGGCGTCGGCGACGATGCTGCGACGGATCGCCACCCCGCGGATGAAGTTGGGGCCCGCGATGCGGCCCTGGATGTTGATGTTGTCCTTGAACCGCTCGACGACGCAGTCCTCGATCAGCAGGTTGCCGAAGGGACGACGGCCGACGAAGAGCTGGATGCCCGAGGCCGGGGAGTCGGCGACGCCGCGGAAGTGCAGGCCGACGATGGCGAGATTCGACGCGCCCTCCTGGATGGCGATGCCCGGCCACGTGCCCTTGGGCACGATGACCGGTCGCGGGCCCTCGCCGTAGCTGGTCCACACCGCGGGCTCGCGCGCGGAGCGGCCCCCGTGCCAGATCTCGACGTCGTTCTCGTGGAAGAGGTCGCCGCAGCGGAGCAGGACCCAGTCGGGCGCGCCCGCGCGGACGCGGGCCCTGGCGGCTTCAAGCGTGCGAATCGGATTGGAGGGCGTGAGACCGTCGTTGGAGTCGCTGCCGGTGGTGCTGACGAAGATTCGGAGCGAATCGGGAGCAGGCACCAGCGGCGTCCAGCCTCGGGCCACCTCGACCTCGGCCCACGCCGAGAAGGCCGATCGCTCGCCGCTCTCGCGGAAGGAGCTGATTCGGTAGCGGTGGCGTCCCGGGCCCGGCCGATCGGAGGCGATCCTCGCCTGGGACGGAGCGCCGAGCGTCCTCAGTTCGCCCCACGCGTCGCCGCGGGCGGCGCTCTGCGATTCGATGAAGAACCCCGCGATGTTCGCGGACGAGTCCCGCCAGCCGAGCCGCACGACCGAACTGTCGCCCGCGTCGACGGCCACCAGACCCGCCGGGGCGGGGAACTCCCCGGTGATGGCGTCGGTCGCCTCAGGCTGCGGCGCCATTTCGAGCACTGAGGCCCGAGCTCGCGGCACCGACGCCGACATGACGAGCACGACCAGCGTGACCAACGCGATCACGCGGCGGAGCGAGCACGCCCGGCCCGGCGACGGACGCTGGACGGCGAGGTTTGGGGGCGACGGAGGGTGCATGCGGGCGCGCGAACGACGACGCGCGGCGGGACGAGCGATCCGCGCCGCGCACGCCGGTCGTATCGACGGTTCCGAGAACGCCCTTGAGCGCGACGTGTCGGACCGGGAACCTCGCGGCTTATCGGCGATGCGAGCGCGATGGTGTCTCATAAGGCCCGCGCGACCGTGCGGTCTGCGCCAAATGCGCGGATTCCTCCGGCAATGACGCCTGTACGCCTTGACGGGGGAGCGCGATTCGCTCACACTATGACGACGGGGGCAACGGGATGCCTCCAACCACCTCATCGGCCGGGCGATCCGGCGATCGCGGAGGGGGCTCGTGCCCTCGACGCAAGTCATCGCGCAGGACGTCGCGTCGTCGCCAGGGAAGAACGGAGATCGTCACATGAAGATTCGCGGCAACACACTCGTGCTCGTCGCGGGGCTCCTCGCGGGCCTCGCCCATGGAACGGCGCTGGCCGACGGCGTCATCCAGGTCACCGCCTCGTCGGACCCCAAGTACAACGGCATGATCATCAACCGCCTCTCCGGCGACGTCGGCGGACTCGGAGGCCTGGGTCTCAGCGCCACCGGCGGCGTGGCCGGCCAGGGCGCCTTCTACTCGTTCTGCATCGAGCGAAACGAGATCTTCGAGTACAACACCAGCTATCAGGCCCAGATCGCCTCCAGCGCGGCCGACGGCGGCATCGCGGGCGGCAGCCCCGATCCGGTCAGCGGCGTCACGGCCCTTCTCTACCGCGAGTTCCGCAGCGGGCTCGGGGATGTCAGCAGCCCCCTCTTCGGCGGCGTCGGCAGCTTCGGCGCCGGCTACTCCACGGCCTTCCAGACGCTCTCCATCCAGCTCGCCCTCTGGTACGCCGAGCAGGAACTGGCGACCTTCAACACCTCCGAGCTCGCCGCGTACAACTACTCGCCCGCCGCCAAGGCCGGCATCATGAACGACGCCCAGGCCATCTTCAACTGGGCCCAGGCCAACAGCACCGGCGCGCTCCGCGGCGTGCGGGTCCTCCGCCTGTGGGACGACTTCGACCCCTCCCTGGGCTACTACGGCAACCGTCAGGACGTGCTCACCATCATCCCCCTTCCCCCGTCCGCCTACGCGGGCCTGGGCACGCTTGGCGCCCTCATGGGACTTGCCCACCTGCGTCGTCGCAAGAACGACGCCGAGTGAGCATCCGTCCGCTCGACACCGACGCTCCAACGCGACGCCTCCCGGAACCGCGGCACCAGGGCCGCTTCCGGGGGGCGTCGTTCGTTGCGCGGCCGCTTCGCGCGACGCACGATGTGCCCTGACGAACCGCACCGGCCGCATGATCGGCATGATCGTCATGATCGGCACGATCCTCATGATCGTGAGTTCCATCAGCCTCGTCACGATCGTCACGAGCGACGCCGGCGACCATGCAGCGTCCGCGAACACCCAATCTGGAGATGATGCAACGCAATCCGGTTGGCACTCCCGCAACGGTGATGCAGAGTGTGACGGAACTCCCGTCTGATGCGTGGGCGACGTCCTCGCGGCCGGGAGCGGTTGATCGGGTCGCGCCGACCGTGCCGTCAAGACCGACGCGACGGGTGGGCATCCGAATCGGGGGTGCATCGTCATGAATCATCGCGTTTCGTTTCTGCTTCTTGGCGTGGCGGCGTGCGGCCAGATAGCGCTGGCAGACGGCCAGATCCGTCTGTCGGACTCCACCGGCAGGTTTCAGTCGCCCGGCAGCGGCGGCGCGTTCGTCATGACCGTGCTCAGCGGCTACGCCGGCCAGACCGGCGACCTGAGCCTCGCGGCGCCCAACTTCCTGACCTTCTGCGTCGAACGCACGTCGTACATGAGCTTCGGCGTCACCTACTTCGGTCAGATCGCCACCTCGTCGAGCACGGGCACGTCGACCACCGCCCTCAGCCCCGTCACCGCACGAATCTACAGCGAGTTCCGCAGCGGCGGCACCTTCGGCGGCGTCGGGTCCTTCGCCTCGGGCTACACCACGCCCGCCCAGTCAGACGCCATCCAGAACGCCATCTGGTTCGCACAAGGCCAGTTGCCCAGCCTGACCGGCGACGCGCTCGCGGTCTACAACTGGGCCGCCGCCACCAACAACGGCAGCATCAACGGCGTCCGCATTCTCCGGCTCTGGAGCACGTACGTCAACGGCACCTACTCCGGCAACGCGCAGGACCAGCTCATCCTCATCCCGCTGGCCCCGGGCGGTTACGCGGGCCTGGCGACGCTGGGATGTCTCTTCCACCTCAATCGCCTGCGTCGACGTCGAAACGACGCCGAATGACGACCAGGTTCGCTCCTTCGCCCTCGTGGCCGTGATCGTTCCCCGGACCCCTCCACGCCCGCTCGGCTCACGCCGCCGGCCGTGGAGGGGTCCTTGTCGTTCGTCGGCGCGCCGTCCGTGCGGCGTGCGCCGTCACAGACCGCACGACGCGTCCGCGGGCCCGCCGAATCGTGCCGGTGAATCTCCCGGCCATGGCAATCCCCGATCCGTGGTGCACAGTGTGGGTGAACCCGGGGACAACGACGGCATCAAGCCAACCCCGGACAAGACATCGCAAGGGCTCTGGCCCGCCGCACGGTGCGACGGACTTGGGCCCTGATCACACCGGAGAGGGAGACAACGTCATGAAGAACCGCAACACGCTCGCCATCGCTTCGCTCGTCATCGCGGCTGCCAACGGCCTTGCCATGGCCGACGGCCTCGTCTGCTTCAACGACGCCACGGGCAAGTACAACGGAACCACCGGCGGCGCGTTCGTCGCCAACCGCGTCAGCGGCGACATCGGCCGGCTCAACGGCGGACAGGGCCTGACGTCCAACCAGTTCCACACCTTCTGCGTCGAGACGAACACCACGTTCAACTTCGGCGTCAACTACTGGGGACAGATCGCGACCTCGTCCGTCCGCGGCGGCACCTCGACCGCGCCCACCGGCGTCGTCGGGCTGAGCAACATCACCGCCCGCCTCTACCGCGAGTTCCGCAACAACGGCACCTTCGGCAACGTGGGCTCCTTCGCCAGCGGCTACACCACCGCCGCCCAGACCAACGCGATCCAGAACGCCATCTGGGCCGCTCAGGGTCAGATCACCGTCGGCTCCCTCACTGGCGACTCGCTCGCACTCTACAACTGGGCCAGGAGCAACCAGAACGGCCTCAAGGGCGTCCGCGTCCTCCGCCTGTGGACGACCAACACCAGCGGCGTCTACTCGGGCGCGATCCAGGATCAGCTGACGATGATCCCGCTGCCCCCCGCCGCGTGGGCCGGCTTGGGCACCCTTGGCTGTCTTCTCGGCGCCAGCCACATCCGCCGCCGCAAGCTCGCGACGGCCTGATCTCCCCGCCTCGACATCCAGCGCGTTGATCCGGAAGGCCCTTCACGGGCCTTCCGGCCATTTTTCCCCATGGCGTCCCCCGCCTCGACGCGTGGAGTTCGGCTCGCATCCCGGGAGATTCACCGGTGCACGCAGGGATTCCCGGACGTGACCATCCCCACGACTTCATTGGGGATCGTGCCCTCTCGAATCGCCCATGTGGCGCAGACATGCCGCGACGCGTCAAGTCGGGGCCGCTCGCGGCCTGAGGCGTGGCGAGGTCGCCCGACGCGGTGCACCTTGTGGGCACAGACGCATCACGCGAGCCCGAACAACCGGCCGCGAGATGCAAGGACGGCGAGCGGAAGACGCAACGAGCGTCTCGCACGCCGGGCCCGGATCACTCGGAGAGAGGGAGACACCATCATGAAGAACCGCACGTCGCTCATCGTCGCTTCGCTCGCCGTCGTCTGCACCGCCGGCCTCGCTTCGGCCAACACCGTCCGCTTCACCGACGCCACCGGCAAGTTCAACGGCACCGGCTCCGGCGGCGCGTTCGTCGCCACCCGCGTCAGCGGCGACGTCGGCCGCACCGGCGGCCTGGGCCTGACCGGCAACAACTTCTACACCTTCTGCGTCGAGCGCAACGCCAGCATCCAGCTCAACGGCACGACGACCTACTTCGGCCAGATCGCGATGTCGTCCAGCCAGGCCGCCAACGGCGGCGTGACGACGGGCACGGTCCGCTTGAGCAACATCACCGCCCGCCTTTACCGCGAGTTCCGCAACAACGGCAACTTCGGCCGCGTCGGCACCTTCACCAACGGCTACACCACCACCGCCCAGACCGACGCCATCCAGAACGCCATCTGGGCCGCTCAGGGCCAGATCGCCGTCAGCTCCCTGACCGGCGACTCCCTCGCCCTCTATAACTGGGCCAGGGCCAACAGCGCCAGCGGCCTCAAGGGCGTTCGCGTCCTCCGCCTGTGGACGACCAACACCGGCGGCGTCCTCTCGGGCGCAAGTCAGGACCAGCTGACCATGATCCCCCTGCCCCCCGCCGCCTGGGCCGGCCTCGGAACGCTCGGCTGCCTTCTCGGCGCCAGCCACATCCGTCGTCGCAAGCTCGCCGCGGCGTGAGCCTTCGATCCGACCTCAACTCGCCCAAGCAACCGCAAGGCCCCTCGACGGGGCCTTGCGGCGTTTTGGACTTCCGGCGCGTCGACGGGCGAGATGACGGGCAAGACGACGCGCAAGCAGGAGCCCCGAAACCCCCGTATTTCCCCGAGAGTCTCGTCGATTCTCGGACAGCGGCATCCCGGCGTTTCCTTTGGGGATTCGCGCCTCTCGAATCGCACAGCCGTTCCAGGCGTGTCGCGGACCCGCTGGATCCGCTCACGGGAATGCCTCGGCGTGGACGAGTCGGTCGCCATCGTGCACCTTGTGGGCAGAGATGCATCACGCGAGCCCGAACAACCGGCCGCGAGATGCAAGGACGGCGAGCGGAAGACGCAACGAGCGTCTCGCACGCCGGGCCCGGATCACTCGGAGAGAGGGAGACACCATCATGAAGAACCGCACGTCGCTCATCGTCGCTTCGCTCGCCGTCGTCTGCACCGCCGGCCTCGCTTCGGCCAACACCGTCCGCTTCACCGACGCCACCGGCAAGTTCAACGGCACCGGCTCCGGCGGCGCGTTCGTCGCCACCCGCGTCAGCGGCGACGTCGGCCGCACCGGCGGCCTGGGCCTGACCGGCAACAACTTCTACACCTTCTGCGTCGAGCGCAACGCCAGCATCCAGCTCAACGGCACGACGACCTACTTCGGCCAGATCGCGATGTCGTCCAGCCAGGCCGCCAACGGCGGCGTGACGACGGGCACGGTCCGCTTGAGCAACATCACCGCCCGCCTTTACCGCGAGTTCCGCAACAACGGCAACTTCGGCCGCGTCGGCACCTTCACCAACGGCTACACCACCACCGCCCAGACCGACGCCATCCAGAACGCCATCTGGGCCGCTCAGGGCCAGATCGCCGTCAGCTCCCTGACCGGCGACTCCCTCGCCCTCTATAACTGGGCCAGGGCCAACAGCGCCAGCGGCCTCAAGGGCGTTCGCGTCCTCCGCCTGTGGACGACCAACACCGGCGGCGTCCTCTCGGGCGCAAGTCAGGACCAGCTGACCATGATCCCCCTGCCCCCCGCCGCCTGGGCCGGCCTCGGAACGCTCGGCTGCCTTCTCGGCGCCAGCCACATCCGCCGCCGCAAGCTCGCCGCGGCGTGAGCCGTCCGCGAGGTCCGACAACTCGTCAGTCAGCCGGGAGGCCCTTGCCGGGCCTTCCGGCCATTTCGACCATGACGGTTCCGCAACGGCGTCGCCCGCCCCAAAGCTCGGCGCACGGCACAGGAATCCCCTCGATCAGCCGATGACCGCGGACCAGCGCTGCGGGCGAGGCCGGACGGATCCGGACCCGCAGGCGAGGACCACCGCATGCGCGTCTCGGCGATCATCGTCACCTTCAGCCAGCACGACCTGCTCCGCACCTGCCTGCGTTCGGTGCAGAAGGCGATGGAGGGCGTCGACGGCGAGATCATCGTCGTCGACAACGCCAGCACCGACATCACCGCGCAGGTGGTAACGGAGGAGTTCCCGGGGGTGCGACTCATCCGCAACCCGGTCAACCTCTATTACACCCGCGCCGTCAACCAGGGCATGCGCGCCGCCAACGGCGACTACCTCTACCTGCTCAACGACGACACCGAACTCGAACCCGGCAACATCCGCGAGCTGGTCCGCTTCATGGACGACCGACCGAACTGCGGCGTGGTGGGCCCCGCGCTCCGCGGCCCCGACCACTCGCCGCAGGTCTCGGCGCAGCGATTCCCGACGCCCGTCCGCGAGATCGCGGGCGTCCTCGGCCTCGCGTGGCTGCTCCGAAAGGCCCCATGGGCCGACGGCGTGCAGAAGCGGTACCCGCGGGCGCTGGGCACCGAGCGCGTCGACTGGGTCTGCGGCGGCGCGCTCTTCACGCGCCGGGACCTGATGGAGTCGATGGGCCACCACGACGAACACTACCTCTTCTACTGCGACGACCCCGACATCGGCATGCGGATGCGAGCGGCCGGGCACGAGGTGTGGTACCACCCCGGCACGCACGTGCTGCACCACCACGGGCTCAGCACCGTCAAGACGCCCCGCAAGCTCCGCTTCGACATCATCATGACCCGCAGCCGCCGCCACTACCACCGCAAGTTCCACGGGTGGCTCGCCATGGCGGCGGTGGAGACGGCCTTCGGCGCGGCCTCGGCCCTCCGCGGGGTCCGCCGACTGCTGGCAGGCCGGCGCGACGAGGCCGCCCGTCACTTCAAGGCGCTCATGGCCCTCTTCGAGGCCAACCGCATGCCCCCCGAGGAGCGTGCGGCGATCGACGGCTACCGGCAATGCGCCCACAACGGCCTGCCTCCGAACCGGCCCGACGGCTCGACGCCCCCCGCGGCAACGCCGATGGCTCACTGACTTCCCTTCTCACCACGTTCACTCCCTCCACCACTCCCCCCCACTCGCATCAGGAGACGACACGATGGCAGTTCTTGTGACCGGCGGCGCAGGCTTCATGGGTTCCCACGTGGCGGACGAGCTGCTGGCGAAGGGACACGACGTGGTGGTGCTCGACGACCTGAGCGGCGGCTTCATCGAGAACGTCCCCGAGAAGGCCATCTTCGTCGAGGGGACGATCACCGACAACGAGCTCATCCAGCGGCTCTTCCTGCAGTACCGCTTCGAACACGTCTTCCACCTCGCCGCCTACGCCGCCGAGGGGCTCAGCCACTTCATCCGCTCCTTCAACTACCGCAACAACCTCGCGGGGAGCGTCAACCTGATCAACGCGGCGGTGAACGCGGGCACCAAGTGCTTCGTCTTCACCTCCTCGATCGCGGTGTACGGCAAGAACCAGCTGCCGATGCTCGAGACGACGACGCCCCTGCCGGAAGACCCCTACGGCGTGGCGAAGTACGCGGTCGAGATGGACCTGCGGTGCGCCCACGAGATGTTCGGCATGGACTACGTGATCTTCCGCCCGCACAACGTCTACGGCGAGCGGCAGAACATCGGCGACCGCTACCGCAACGTCATCGGCATCTTCATCAACCAGATCATGCAGGGCAAGCCCCTCACGGTCTTCGGCGACGGCGAGCAGACCCGCGCATTCAGCTACATCGCCGACGTCGCGCCCGTCATCGCCCGCGCGCCGTTCGTCGAGAAGGCCCGAAATCGCGTCTTCAACGTCGGCGCCGACCAGCCCCACTCGGTGAACCATCTCGCCGAGGTCGTCTGCCGGGCCATGGGCGTCGAGCCTCGCATCATCCACCTGCCGCCGCGAAACGAGGTCGTCCACGCCTACAGCAGCCACGACGCGGCCCGCGAGGCCTTCTCGCCCGGCGAAGCGGTCTCGCTCGAGGAGGGCGTGGCCCGCATGGTCGAATGGGCCAAGCGCATCGGGGCCAAGTCCAGCCAGGCCTTCAAGTGCATCGAGATCCCCCGCAACATGCCCCCGTCGTGGGCGCGTCAGGAACGCACGCCCGCCGCGCCGGCGGCGGCCATGCCCCGCGCCGCGGCGTGATCTCGGACGCACGAGCGTGCGAAGCCATTGCCGAAGGCGGCCGCCCGAACGCCCCTGCGTGAAACCTTCGTGAAGTCCTCCCTGGCGGCGACATCCCGCGTGTCGGTTGTGCGATGATTCCCTGTCGTGCAACCGACACGCGTCTTTTTCGCCGGCCACGGAGGGCCCATGAAGCTCGAGTTCAGGACACTCTTCATCAGCGACGTGCACCTGGGGTGCATGGGTTCACGCGCCTCGGAACTCGCCACGTTCCTCAAGCACGTGCGGTGCGAGCGGCTCTACCTCGTCGGCGACATCCTCGATCTCTGGGCGCTGCGCCAACGCTGGCGATGGCCCCTCTCGCACAACCAGGTCGTCCGCCGCATCCTCAAGTTCGCCAAGCGAGGCACGCACGTCGTCTACGTCCCGGGCAACCATGACGACGCCCTCCGCCAATACGCCGGGCTCGACGTCGGCGGCGTCCGCGTCGCCACCCGCGCCGTCCACCGACTCGCCGACGGCCGCTCCCTGCTCATCACCCACGGCGACGAGTTCGACCTCGTCGTCCGCCACTCGCGGCTCACGGCGGCCCTCGGCGGCTGGGCCTACGACCGCCTCGTGCTCGTCAACCGCTGGATCAACGCCGCCCGAGGACTCGTCGGGTTGGGCCCCCTGAGCTTTTCGCGGGCCATCAAGCTCCGCGTCAAGGGCGCGTGCACGTTCATGGCCGACTTCGAGTCGCTCCTGCTCGCCGACGCCACTCAACGCGGCCACGACGGCGTGATCTGCGGCCACATCCACAACGCCGTCCTCCGCGAGACGATCCGTGACGGCCGCCCCCTGCTCTACGCCAACTGCGGCGACTGGATCGAGAAGCCCACCGCACTCGTCGAACACGCCGACGGCCGCCTCGAGCTCCTCGAC
This sequence comes from Phycisphaerales bacterium, assembly GCA_040397805.1. Lineage (GTDB taxonomy): Bacteria > Planctomycetota > Phycisphaerae > Phycisphaerales > UBA1924 > UBA2402. Next base: position 22,826 of record JBBAVG010000005.1, on the reverse strand, counting down.
GTCGAGGCCCTGCTCCGCGAGCACGCCCTCGAACCCGCCGGCTCCGATCTCGAGCCCATCGCCTCGGAGGTCGAGTGCTGAACCGCCACCCCCGCGTCGTCATCTGCACCGCCTCGGTGGGCTGCGGCCACACCCGCGCCGCCACCGCCATCCGACATGCCATCCGTCGCGCGCGTCCCGACGCCTCGGTTCGCATCATCGAAGTCCTCGATTACGCGCCCCGGTGGTTCGTGACCGGCTATCGCGACGCCTACCTCGCCGCCATCGCGCGCGTGCCCGCCCTCGCGGGCCGCATGTACGACGCCACCGACCGCCCCGCCCGCCGTCCGGGCCTCTCGGGCGCCATCGAGTCCCGCGCACTCGACCGCCTGCTGCACTCGCCGTGCCTGGCCAAGGCCGACGTCATCGTCGCCACCCACTTCCTCGCCGCACGCGTGCTCGCCTTCGCCAAGCAACGCGGCGTCGGCCCCGCCTTCCGCGCACCGCTGGCCGTCTGCGTCACGGATCGCCACCCTCACGGCGTGTGGCTCGTCCCTGGCGCGGACCTCATGCTCGTCGCCTCGCCTGATGCCGCGAACATCGCCTCGGCCGCCACGGGCGCGCCCTCGCTCTCCTGCGGCATCCCCATCGACGGCGACTTCGGCGCCGCCAACACCTGTCGCCGCGACCTTCGCATCCCCGAAAGGCGCCCCGTCCTGCTCGCCTGCGGCGGGGGCCTGGGCCTGGGCGGCATCGACCTTGCCGTGAACGCCGCCCTGACGCATCGCGGCGAGTTCCACGTCGTCGCCGTCTGCGGCCGCAACGAGGATCTTCGCCGTCGCCTTGAACCCCTCACGCGCGAGCCGCGGCCCGGGCTGCCCTCGTGTCAGGTGATGGGTTTCACCACCCGCATGCCCGAGTTGATGGCGATCGCCGGCGTCATGGTCGGCAAGCCCGGCGGCCTCACCACCGCCGAGGCCCTTGCCAGCGGACTGCCCGCGGTGCTGCTCAAGCCCATTCCGGGCCAGGAGGAACGCAACGCAAGCCAACTGGTCGAGGCCGGAGCGGCGATGCTGGTGCCCGACCCGGCGAGGGCGGGCGACGCGGCCGTCGACCTGCTGCTCGATTCCGCTCGCGTCGCTCGCATGCGCCAGGCCGCCCGGGCGATGGGCAACCCCCGCGCGGCCGACGACGCCGCCGCGGCGATCCTTGATCTGGCCGAAGCGCAGCGCGACGCCGCGATCCGCGAGGTCAAGCCGGTTGCGGGCGCAATGATGACGCTATCGACCTGACACGGCGCCGTCGCCGAAGGCCTTGCGTCAGCCGAAGGCCTTGCGGTAGTCCTCGAGGAACTTCTTGATCCCGCTGTCGGTCAGCGGGTGGATCATCGACGACTTGATGACCGAGAAGGGGCACGTGGCCACGTCCGCGCCCGCCAAGGCGCACTGCAGCAGGTGATTCGTGTGCCGCACCGACGCGGCGAGCACCTTCGTGCGAAGGCCGTAGTTGTCGTACACCTGGCGGATCTCGCGGATGAGCGCCATGCCGTCCTGGCCGATGTCGTCGAGCCGCCCGATGAACGGGCTCACGAGGAACGCGCCGGCCTTGGCCACCATCAGCGCCTGCAGGCTCTGGAAACAGAGCGTGAGGTTGGTCTTGATGCCCTGGTCGGAGAAGGAGCGGCAGGCCTTCAGGCCGTCGAGCGTGCAGGGGAGCTTCACGACGATCTGCGGCGCGATCTTGGAGTGTTCGATGCCTTCCTTCATCATGCCCGCGTAGTCGGTGGCGATGACCTCCGCCGACACCGGCCCGCTCACCACCTTGCAGATCTCCTCGAGCCGCGAGGCGTACTTGACGCCCTCCTTGGCGATCAGCGAGGGGTTGGTCGTCACGCCGTCGAGCACGCCCATGTCGTGCGCCTGGCGGATCTCGTCGATGTTCGCGGTGTCGATGTACAGTTCCATGCTGATGCGCTCCGTCGGTGCCTCAAGGTGCATCGGACCGGATCGACCCGGCCCTCCTCTCTCCCACCCCAGCGTACGCCCGGCACGACGGACGACCCGCCCCGTTCCGGGGAAATCGCGCTCCCTCCGTTCGGCCGCCGCGCGTTCCAAGGCCGCCGGATCGCCTCCTCGCCCCGCTCAGGCTCACGCCGCCCGCGGCGGCGTCCGATGACCGCAACGCCTTGCTTGCAAGGCCACGATCGCCCCGATGAGTTGCGGCTCCACGTCCGAGCCGCATCGATCGCGATCGGACCATTCACGGACATTCGCCCATGCACGCCGAATACGCCGCACGAGTTCGTCACGCCACCTCCCTCGGTTCGCTCAAGCGATCCCAAGCCACGGTCGGGGAGGACTGGTTCACCTTTCCGCTCACGTACTCCCACTTCGCCCGGGCGATTCCCGAAGGCGGCACCTTCGTCGAGGTCGGCTCGTGGAAAGGCCGCAGCACCGTCTACATGGCGAATGAACTTCGCTCGCTCGGCAAGCGAGCCCGATTCTTCTGCGTCGACACGTGGGAGGGGTCGCCGGAGAACGTCGACGACCCGTGGGTCCGAGGCGGTTCGCTCTTCGAGCTCTTCCGCAGCAACACGAGCGACTACGCCGATCTCATCACGCCTGTCCGCAAGCCCTCGGTCGAGGCCGCGAGAGACTTCGCCGACGGGTCGATCGACATCGTCTTCATCGACGCCTGCCACGAGTACGAATCCGTCAAGGCCGACATCGCCGCGTGGCTCCCCAAGGTCAGGCACGGCGGCATCATCGCCGGCCACGACTACCTCTGGCGCGGCGACAACCCGGTCAAGAAGGCCGTCCACGAGGCCTTCGACGCCCAGAACGTCCTCGTCCACCACGGTGAGAACGTCTGGATCGTCATGACCTGACGAGCGAAACGTTCGCAAGACGTTCGGAATCCCCCACGCCACTGCGTTGACACTGGGTCTCAACTGGTCGGACCCGGGGTTTTTTGGGGCTGCGCGGCAACAAATTGATGGCACCGACGTTGGCCATTCAGAATAATGGTCCGGCGGCCGCGCCGTCCGGACGTTGTCCCGCCGGGTCGGTTCGTGTGGCTGTCCACGCGTGGGGATCTCCAAGGGAGTCTGCATCATGAGAGTCGTGAACTTCGTCAGGTCGCTCTGTACCGTCGTGGCCGCCTCGGCCGCCCTCGCCTTCGCCCCCTCGCAGGCCTCGGCCCAGACCGCCTCCGGCGCGTGCTGCGTCCGCTCGGCCACCGGTGCCGTCGAATGCGTGATCCTCTCCGCCGCCGCCTGCCGCGAGCGTCGCGGGTTCTACAAGGGCGACAACACCGAGTGCACCGCCACCACGTGCGTGCCCCCGGTCACCGGTGCGTGCTGCCTGCCGGCCCCCAACGGAACGCTCGCGTGCGTCCGCCTGAGCGCCGCCGACTGCGCCGCCCGCAACGGCACGTACCGCGGCGACAACGTCGCCTGCACCGGTCCCACCTGCCGCCCGCCCGCTCCCACCGGCGCGTGCTGCGTCCGCTCCAACACCGGCATCCAGTGCATCCTCGTCTCCGCCGATGTCTGCCGCCAGCGCGGGGGCATCTACCGCGGCAACGGCACCGCCTGCACGCAGACCACCTGCACTCCCCCGCCCGCCCCCAGCGGCGCGTGCTGCGTCCGCTCCAACACCGGCGCGGTCGAGTGCGTCATCCTGACCGCTGATCAGTGCCGCACCCGTCAGGGCAACTTCCGCGGCCCCAACAGCACCTGCACCGCGACCACCTGCACCCCGCCCTCCGTGCCCACCGGCGCCTGCTGCGTCCGCACCTCCTCGGGCGGCGTCGAGTGCGTCCTGCTGAGCGGCCGCGACTGTGCCGCCCGCCAGGGCTTCTACCGCGGCAACGGCACCGCCTGCACCGAGACCACCTGCACCCCGCCCGCCACGGGCGCGTGCTGCGTCCGCGACCCTGCCGGCACCGTCCGCTGCGTCATCCTCACCGAGGAACGCTGCACCACCGCCCAGGGCAACTACCGCGGCAACGGCACGACCTGCGCCACGGGTACCTGCGAGTAATCGGTCAAGCGGGCGAGCCTTCGCCCCCGACGAATCCATCCGCATGAAACGGCAAGGCCCGCACCTCTCGGTGCGGGCCTTGTTGATTGTCAATCGTGACGCAGCCATCGCCGCGGCGCCCGCCATCGCCGATCAGCCCATCGCCGATCAGCCCATCGCCGATCAGCCCATGGACGATCCAGCCGAGCCGGGGTGATCCGCCAAGTCGGCCTCGCCGAGCAGGCGGAACTCCTTGCGGCGAAGGATCTGCCCGCCGAGGGTCAGGTCGTCGACGGCCAGGGCGATCGTCGGCGTGCCGCAACTGCGGAGCATGAGCGGGTACGCGAAGTGAATCGACAACTCGGCGGACAGCAGACAGAGGCACATGCTGGTCAGCGAGTGGGATCCCGAGAGTTCCACCACCAGCACGTCGCGTTCGCTGTAGGGCAGGCTCTCCTTGCGGAGAAGCTCGACGGCTGCCTTGGCGTTGTTGGTCACCAGCCGCACGACCGCGTGATCGCTGGCCTCGTGGACCGACAGGGCGCAGATGCTGGACGTCGACCCTTCGAAGGCCTCGACGAGGTCGAAGAGCTTGCCGACCTTGTTGGTCAGGAAGACGCTGAACTGCGTCACTGAAGGCGGGGAGAAGCCCCGAGTGGTCTCGATTGGAGTGATGGATTCGCTCATGGCGGCCCGCCCGACCTCCTGACTATACCCGATCCGAGGCGTTATCGGAAGCGATAATCAGGCTGCCTCGCCCAAAAACAACGCCGCCGCGACGCCCCGCGCAAGGTCATCGGCAGGATGACCCAGCCGATTTCGGGCAGTCGTGGCGGTGTTGAGAGGAGGGCTCGAAAGAGGCGATCGGGACGCGGGGCATCACCCGAGCGGGGTGAACGCCGGGGGCGGGTCAAGACCCACGAACGCGGATCGGGGCGTTGGACGTGCGAACGACCGAGGTCGCGCCGGCACCGAAGTCGAAGCCGCCCTGACGAGCCACCGCCCGCCCGACGCCCACGGTCATGGGGGCATTGGAGGTGTCGGCCCGGAGCAGCCCCGCGAAGGCGGGGCCGACGTTGACGTCGACCGGCGCGTTGGACGTGCGGATGGCGAGCGGTCCCGCGGCGTCGGCGGCCATGTTGACCGTGACGCCTTCATTGGAGGTGATCACGTCGGCGGTGGCGACACCCTCGAGTTGCACGCGACCGTTCGAGGAGACCGCGGTGACGGCCGCCCTGGGCGCACGCACGACGATGTCGCCGTTGGAGCTCCTCGCCTCGACGTGGGTGCTGTCGGTCTCGATGACCAGGTCGCCGTTGCTGCTGACCGCCGACACCTTGGGCGCCGAGGGCGTGACGACGACGATCGACGCGCCCTCGTTGCTCTTGGGGCCCTCGGGCCATTCGACGCGGACCACCAGCGTGCCTTCGGCGTCGCGAGTGGCGGTGAAGAGGGCCTTGGAGAGACGTTCCTGGTTGCGGGCGCGGATGGTGGCGGTGACCTGCACGTCGTCGGTGCCGCCCTGCCGGACCTCGACCGATCCGTTGCGCGTCCGGACGTCAAGCCGCGAACCGGCGACGTGGGGCACGGTCAGCGTGCGGGTCTCGCTGGGGCCCGACATCGAGTCGGCGAGCGAGGAATCGTTCCCGGCGATGATCATGCAGCCGGGGAGGCACGCGAGTCCTGCGAGGGCGAGAAGGGCGGTGGTCAACGTTGTCAGGCGCATGTGGGATCCTTCGGTCGAGTGGGAGGACATCCCTTGTTGGGATTCCGCCCGTGCGGGTTTCCGTTTCGGGTTTCCGCGGGCGAACCCGCGGGCCCGCACCGCGGCCGATCACCGGATGAAGACGAACCAGTTGATCACGAGGATGGGGAGCAGCACGATCAGGGCGAGCAGGAGGTAGCCGAAGAACCCCGGCATGCGGACGCCCGCGCTCGAGGCGATGCTGCGGACCATGAAGTTGGGGCCGTTGCCGATGTAGGTCATGGCGCCGAAGAAGACCGCCCCCGACGAGATGGCCGCCAGCGTGGCAGGTCCCGCGGGCGTCGCCAACATCGCGTCGATGCTCGTGCGGTCGATGGCCACGGGGCCGATGGCGATCTGAAGGAAGTTCACGTACGTCGGGGCGTTGTCGAGGACCGCGCTGAGTCCGCCGGTGAAGAAGTAGAAGGCGGTGGGCGAATCGACGCCCATCTTCTGCCCATTGGCGGCCAAGTACCCGAGCGCTGGAATCATCGTCAGAAAGATCCCGAGGAAGAGCAACGCGACCTCCTTCACCGGGAAGAAGGAGAACTGGTTGCGTTCGAGGATGTCGCGGCGGGCGAGGAAGTACGACGCCCCGGCGACCGCCAACTGGAAGGTCGCGCCCACCGGGATGCCCTCGATGCCGAAACTCGACTTGAGCACGGGGTCGATGAAGACGCCCGCGATCATGAGGGCCAAGGCCACCAGGCCCGTCGAACCCGACACCCGCACGGAGAACCGCGACGGCGCCTCCGCGGCGGCCGGCGCGGGGCCGATGCGCCAGTCGATGGCCACGAAGAGGGCCAGCAGGCACCCCACCACGAGCAGCCACTCCTTCCACAGGTTCACCGTCGTCCAGATGAAGGGCACGCCCTTCAGGAAGCCCAGGTAGAGGGGCGGATCACCGATGGGCGTGAGCAGGCCGCCGCAGTTGCTCACGATCATGATGAAGAGCACGATGTGGATGGGCCGCAGCCGCCCCTCGTTGGCACGCATGAAGGGTCGCAGCAGCAGCATCGACGCGCCCGTGGTGCCAACGACATTCGCGAAGAGTGCGCCGAAGGCCAAGATGGAGGCGTTGAAGATGGGCGTCGCCTTGCCCTTGATGTCGACGAGGATGCCCCCCGACACCACGTAGAGCCCGCACACGAGCGCCACGAAGGAGTAGTACTCGATCGCCGCGTGCGTCACGGCGTAGCCGCCGACCGTGCCGTGCCCGGCTGGTTCGGGCATGCCGAAGGCCCGGAGCATGTAGATCGCGACGAACGCGCCCAGCCCGAAGGAAAAGTCGGGGAAGTGACGGTGCCAGATCCGCTCGCTGATGAAGGGCATCAGGGCGATCGAGGCGAGCAGCGTCGCGAAGGGGACCACGAGCCACAGCGGGATCACCGCGCGCCCTTGGTCGTCGACGACGCCGGGAACCACCGACGCAGCCAGCCAACCGGCCGCCGCGCCCACCGTCGCGCTCACCGCCCAGACCAGGGGGCCGTGCGTCCACTTCACCGCCGGATTGACGTGATCGTCTCCTTGCATGATACCGACAGTAGCGGTGAACTGACTCCGGAGTTCGCGCCGCCGCCCGGTGACGTCGGTCGTCCGGTCACGTGGGGCGGCCGCCCTCGATCCCCGCCGCGATGAGGTCGCTGTACCCGCAGTCGATGGGCTCGCCGGTCACCATCGAGAAGGCCTGCCTCAAGCGGGCGATCTCGCCCCTCGCGTCCTCGATGGGCTTGTCGCGTGACATCAGGTGCTCGAACTCGAGGAACCACCCGAGCCCCTCCACCTGATCGAGGTGGATGCGGGTGTTGTCCAGCATGTACAGCGTCCGCACCTTCTTCACCACCAGCCAGATGGGCAGCGGTTCGCGACCGAAGACCTCCGCCGCCCGCTGCTCGGAATAGATGCGGAAGCGGCTCACCTTCGCCCCCACCTCGTTGGGACGCTCGTAGAAGATGATCTCGACCTCGGGTTCGGCCGGCGACTCGCCACCGGGCCCTTCCGCCCAGATCTCGCGACGCTTCAGCCGCCCCGCCGCCATCCGGTAGTAGGTGTCCACCTGACGCATCGTGCCGATGAGCGTCGCCCCCAGCACCCGGCACACCTCGCGGGCGATGAGCGGGTCGCGGAGTTCGGCCTTGAACTCAAGATTGCGCATGAACGACTCCAGGCCCGCGCGACCCGATGACCGGGAGCGACCGCTCCATGGCCACGCGCACGGGCACGTTCTTGAACGACGGGGTTCGACTTTCTTGGTCGACGCGGCGGGGCACCAGCACGTTGGCCTCCGGGTAGTACATCGCCGCGTTGCCGGGCCGAATGTCGGCCGCTCGCACGAGCACCCCGCGCATCTCCCCCGCCTCGCTCGAGACCGTCACGCGGCCGTCGACGCGAAGGCCCAGACGTCCGATGTCCTCCGGGCTCATCAGGATCACGTCGCGCCGCTCCTGCCCGCGGTAGACGTCCTCCTCGTCGTACACCACCGTGTTGAACTGCCCCTCGCTGCGGATCGTCATCAGCCGCACCACGCCATCACCCAACTCGCTCGGCTCGGGCAGCGACACCGCGTGGAAGCGGGCCCGCCCGCTCGGCGTGTTGAACCGCGGCGTTCGGAACAGCCGCCCGCCCACGTGGAACTCGTGACGCGACTCGTCGATGGCCCCGATGGCCTCGTACCCCGGAATCGTCCTCGCGATCACGCGGCGGACCTCCCGCAGGTCGTCGAACCCGCCGAACCGCTTCCCCGCCCCCGCAGGCAGCACCCGCCGCCCCAGATCCACGATGATCGACGATTCGGCCCTCGCCCCCTCGAACCTCGCCCGCCCGCCGTCGCTGAGCCGCACGAAGTTGAACATCGATTCCTGCGTCGTCGCCTGCGGCTCCTCGTCGCGGGCCAGGACCGGCAGGATGATGCTCTCCTTGCCTCGCCCGTGCATGTGCCCGGTGTTCAGCGTCGTCGTCAGGAAGATCGTCGTGCCGATGCGCGACAACGCCCGCTTGGCGAACCCCGCGTCGGGCGCGCTGCCGAAGAGGTTGCCCCCAAGATGCACCGCCGCCCGCACCCGCCCCTCCGACGCCCGTTGGATGCACTCGAGCGTGTCCATCCCCTTGCCCTCGGGCAGCGCGGCGCCCAGTTCCGCCGCGATGGCCTTCGCCGTCGACTCCTTCAGCCGCGGCACCGCGCCCATCGAGCCGATCCCCTGGATGTTGCTGTGCCCCCGCAGCGGCAGCAGCCCCCGCCCGGGACGGCCCAACATGCCCCGCGCCATGGCGAGGTTCGCGATCGCCCGCACGTTGTCGGCCCCGTGCTCGTGGTGCGTGATGCCCATCGTCCACGCGAAGATCGTCCGCTTGCTCGTGCCGTACAACGCCGCGATGCGGTCGATCGTCGCGCGATCCACGCCCGAATGCGCCTCGATCACGTCCCACTCGAGCCCGCACGCCGCCGCCTTCGCCGCCTCGTACCCCTCCGTCCGAGTCTGCACGTAGTCGAGGTCGGTCAGCCCACGCGACACCGTCGCCTTGAGCAGCCCGTGCAGGAGCGCGATGTCGCCGCCGATGTGCGGCATCAGATACTCGTCCGCGATCGTCGTCCCGAACATCAAACTGATCGGATCCGACGGCACCTTGAACCGCACCAGCCCCACTTCGCGCATGGGGTTGATCACCACCACCTTCCCGCCCGCCCGCTTGAGCTCCAGCAGCGACCGCATCAGCCGCGGGTGGTTGCTCGCGGGATTGCCCCCGATCAGGAAGAAGAGGTCGCAGTCGGCCACGTCGTCGAGCGAGACCGTCGCCGTGCCCGAGCCCGTCACGCTCGCCAACGCCACGCCGCTGGCCTGGTGGCAGAAGAACGAGCAGTTGTTGACGTTGTTGGTGCCCATCAGCCGCGCGAGCACCTGCAGCAGGAACCCCGCCTCGTTCGAGGATCGCCCGCTGAGGTAGAAAAACGAATCATCCGGCGGCGAGGCTCGCAGGGCGTGGGCCGACCGCTCCATGGCCTCGTCCCATGAGATGGGGCGATAGCTCCGATCGCCCGCCGCCGCGTAGAGCGGGGAGGCGACGCGACCGGCGGCCTCGAGCTGTCGCGGCGTGAACCGTTCGAGGGCATCGAAGCCGAACTCCTCCCAGAACCGGGGATGGATGCGGCCCTGCATGTCGGCGGCCATCGCCTGCACGCTCTTCTTGCACACCTCGGGGAAGTGGCCGCTCTCGTTGACCATGCCCCCCTGCTGGCCGCCCATGCCCAGGGCGCACGTCTTGCAGGCGTTCTTGCTGCTCAGGGCCTGCCACATCCGCCACACCCCGCCGATGCCGCCGGTTTCGGCGGCCTTGCGGAAGGTGTACCAGATGGCAGGAAAGCCGCCGCCGGCGGTGTATGGGCGGAAGGGGGTGGACATGCGGAGGTCCAAGAGTATCGGCAGGCGGGCCCCGTTGCGTCCACGAGCGGACCCGAACGTCGCCGCCCCCTAACCTCACCTGATGGTCCCGCTTCCTGTCGTGTCCCCCGTCTTCGCCCGCCTCGCCCCGGCCGCCGCCTGCATCGCGGCGTTGCTGTGGCTCGGAGGGTGCACCATCGGCGGCTCCTCGACCGCGTCGGCCCAGAACGACGAGCTTCGCCGCAAGGTCGCCGAGCAGCAGCGGCAGATCGAATCGCTCGCCGCGGCACGCGACGAGTTGCAGACCAAGCTTGCGGCCAACGCCCTCGACGCGGGCGCCGACCCCGAGGTGGCCGCCGCCACGCCCGTGGTGAGCGTCCTCGAGATCGATTCCCTGTCGACGCTCCTGCCGCTGGAGGCCAAGGGGCCGGCGACCGGCCTCCGCGTGCATGTCCGCACGCTCGACGGCCGTCGGCGCTTCACGCAGGCGGTGGGCGTCATGACGGTGGAGTTGAAGGACGGCGCGGACGCGACGCTCGCCGCCGGCCGCGTCGGCCCTGCCGCCCTCCGCGACGCCTACCGGTCGAGCGTGACCGGCACGCACTACACCATCGAGACATCGCTCGCCAATCCCGCGGCAGGCACGACCTTCACGCTCACGGTGCGCTTCGAGGACGCGCTGACGGGCCGGCGGCTCGAGGCGAGCAAGGAGCTGGCACGATGAGCGGTCACGATCAATCCCCCGCCGCGGCGAGGCCCATGCCTCGGTGGATCAAGCTGGCCCTGTGGGGATCGGCTGCCTGCATGATCGCCGGAGCGGCGATGGCGATCACCTCGACACCCCCGCCACCGGTGACGGAGGGCGTCGCGCCGGCGGGCTTGGCGGCACGGGGCGCGGCGGACGCCGCCGCCACCACCACCGATCCAAGCGCCCGGGCCGAGGCCGTGTGGGACTCGTCCCTCTTCCGGCTGGGCCTGAGTTTCGTGGTGGCCTTCCTCGCTGGATGGGTCGTCCGTCCGTGGATCAAGACGGCCGGACTGGTCGTCGGCGCGGCCTTCGCGATCCTCTACGGCCTGCATGCCACCGGGTTGGTCGACGTGCAGTGGGACGAACTGCAAGCACGCTACGGCGGCGCGAGCGGCTGGATCGCCGCCCAGACCGAGTCGCTCACCGCCCTGCTCACGGGCGCGTTGCCCTCGGCGGGCGCGGCCAGCGCGGGCTTGGCGGCAGGCCTCCGCCGTCGCCCCTGAGGACCATACGACGCCCCGTTCTCGCGGATGACACCCTCCATGGCCACCAACGACACCCCGGCCCAACCCCGACGCATCGCCATCCTCACCGGCGGCGGCGACTGTCCCGGCCTCAACGCCGTCATCCGCATCGTCGCCCTCGACGCCATGGCCCGGGGCATCGACGTCATGGGCGTCGAGGAAGGCTACTTGGGCCTGGTCGAGAACCGCATCCGCCCGCTGGGCCTTCGAGACCTCGACGGCATCCTCCGCCGCGGCGGGACGATCCTGGGCTCCAACAACAAGTCCAACCCCGCCAAGTTCATCGTGGGCAAACAGCCCGACGGCACCCCGATCGTCGAGGACATGACCCGCGACTGCGTCCGCCACCTCGCGGCCCGGGGCATCGACGCGCTCGTGATCATCGGCGGCGATGGCACCCTCACCACCGCCTCGCTCCTGGCCTCCATGGGCGTGAAGGTCGTCGGCGTGCCCAAGACCATCGACAACGACATCGAGGGGACCGACATCACCTTCGGCTTCCAGACCGCCGTCGACACCGCCACCGACGCCCTCGACAAGGTTCGCACCACCGCCGACAGCCACCACCGCGCCATGGTCGTCGAACTCATGGGTCGCAACGCCGGATGGATCACGCTGCACGCCGGCATCGCCAGCGCGAGCGACGTCATCCTCATTCCCGAGATTCCCTTCGACCTCGAGGGCCTGGCCTTCCTCCTCGGCGAGCGTCAACGCCGCGGCATGCGGTCGACGCTCCTGGCCGTCGCCGAGGGCGCTCGCCCCAAGGGCGGCACGCAGGTGGTCGCCCGCGTCGACCCCACCAGCCCCGATCCGATCCGGCTCGGCGGCGTGGGGCGATTCGTCGCCGAGAAACTCGAGGAACTCACGGGCATCGAGAGCCGCTACGTGGTGCTCGGGCACGTGCAACGCGGCGGCGTCCCCTGCGCCTTCGACCGCGTGCTCTGCACGGCCATGGGCCACCATGCCATGACGCTGCTGCTCGCGGGCCGGTTCGGACGCATGGTCGCGATGCAACGCGGCTCGCTCACCGACACCGCGCTCGACGAACCCGCGGGACGCCAGCGGACGATTCCGGCGTCGCACCCGTTGATCGCGGCGGCCCGTGCCGCGGGCACGTCCTTCGGCGACGAGCCCCCGGCGGCTTGAACGTCCGACCGTGAGCGCCCACTCGCGATCGTGCGGTCAGGCCAGCGGATCGTCCATGCCCATGTCGAGGTCGGGCCCGCCCCCGTCTCGGTGGTTCTCGATGGGACCGGACTTGCGTCCTGGCGCAAAGCCCCGATACGCCTGCGGCGTGGGGTCGAAGGGCGCGTCGACGACCGGCGCGCTTCGCGTCGGCGGCGGCTCGGGCGCGGAGAATGTGTCGAACGCGCTGCTGACGCCGGTATAGCCGCCGGGCGCGACGGCGTGCGGATCGAAGTTCATGAAGCGGGTGTAGTCGCTGTTCCACGCCAGCTTGACGACGCCCGTCGGGCCGTTTCGCTGCTTGGCGATGATGATCTCGGCGACGCCGACGCGGTCCGGGTTCTCCTGCGCCCACGAGGGATCGTCCTTGTGGTAGTACTCCTCGCGGTGCAGCAGCATGATCACGTCGGCGTCCTGCTCGATCGAGCCCGACTCGCGGAGGTCGCTCATGCGGGGACGGTTGCCCTCGCGCTGCTCGGCGGCGCGGTTGAGCTGCGACAGGCAGACGATGGGCACGTTGAGCTCGCGGGCCAGGGCCTTGACGCCGCGGCTGATGGCCGAAACTTCCATCTGCCGCCCTTCCCTGGCCGATCCGGGCGCGGTGAGCAGCTGCAGGTAGTCGATGAAGAGGGCCTTGACGCCGTACTGCTGCACCATGCGCCTCGCGCGGGCGCGAAGATTGAGCACGGTGAGGCCCGGGGTGTCGTCGATGTAGAGGGCCGCGTTCTTGAGATCGTCGGCGGCCGCGCCCAGGTTGTGGAGGTCCTGCTTGCTGAGGCGTCGGCCGCCGCGGAGATCCTGCGACTTCACGCGGGCCTTGGCGCACAGCAGACGCAGCGACACCGACGACCGCGACATCTCGAGACTGAAGAAGCCGACGGGCACGCTGCGGGTGTGCGACGCGCCGGGCACGGGGAGCGAACCCGTGGCGACGCCCTCGGCCAGGTTGAGCGCGAGCGCCGTCTTGCCCATCGAGGGACGGGCGGCGAGGATGAGCAGCTCGCCCGGCTGCAGGCCCAGCAGCATGTTGTCGAGTTCGCCGAACCCGGTGGGCAGGCCCGACATCGAGCCCCCGCCCTCCTCCATCGCCTGGATCCGGGCCATCTCCTCGTCGAGGATCTGCTCGAGCGCCATCATGTCGGAGCTCGACTTCTCCTGCGCGATCTCGAAGATCATGGACTCGGCGCGGTCGATCACCTCGCGGGCCGCGTCGGTGCCGGCTTCGCCCACGTGGTACGCGTCGTAGAGGATCTCGCCCGCGGCGTCGATGAGCCGTCGCAGCTTGGCCTTCTCCGCCACGAGCCGGGCGAAGTGCGGCGCGTTGACCGCCGTGGGCACGCTATTGGCGAGCTCGAGCAGGTACCCCTCGCCGCCGACGGAGTCGAGCACGGCGCGGTCGCGGAGGAGCGTGGTGGTCTGGATCAGGTCGCCGGCGTCGTGCTTGTCGTAGATGTCCAGCAGCGCGTGGAAGATGTGGCCGTGGGCGTCGCGGTAGAAGTCCTGCCGCCCCTGCACCAGGCCGATGATGTCGGGGATCACCTTGGGCTCGAGGATCATCGACCCCAGCAGCGCCTTCTCCGCCTCGATGGCGTGCGGCGCGTCCTTGTCGAACATCTTCTCGAGCGACGTCGCCGGGCGCACGGAGCGACCGTCGCGGCCCCGCCGCCCGCGGCGTCCCCCGCCCCCCTGCTGCCCCATGTTCCCTTCGCCACCTTGCTCGGACATGCTTCCAAAGTACGACCCGCCCCGGTCGCGAGCAACGGCCCTTCCGCCGCCGGCGCCGATCTTTTCCGCCCCCGCGGCGTCCAAACGACAGGCATGGGCGGTTCTCCCCAGTCAGTCCACGGTCCGCCCCTCCGCCGGCCCTGCCCGGATGAAACCCGATGGGCGATTCGCCTATAGTGAGGCTGCACCGCCACCCCCGGTGCATCCACCCACAACTTCAGGCCAGGGGGGCTTGGCCGTCAGACGCACCCGCACGTGCGAGGCGACCGCCCGCGCGTGCACGACGCACGCGGAGGACCACCCATGGCGAACTGGACCAAGAAGGACCTGCTCAGCAACCCCATCAAGCACATCGACATCACGGGCTTCGACGCCCGTCCGGTGATCGACTCGTACCGCAAGATGGCCTATTCGAGCCGCACGCTCGCGAACGCGGCCGACATCTACTCGATGATGCTCAAGGACAAGGAGTGCGCCGTCATCCTGACGCTCGCGGGCTCGCTCATCTCCGCGGGCCTCAAGAAGGCCATCGTCACGCTGCTCGAGCACAACATGATCGACGCGATCGTGTCGACGGGCGCGAACATCGTCGACCAGGACTTCTTCGAGGGCCTGGGCTTCAAGCACTACATCGCCCCCGGCAGCCCCGAGGCGCCCCCGGTCGACGACATGACCCTGCGGAACATGATGATCGACCGCATCTACGACACCTACATCAACGAGGACGACCTCCGCGACTGCGACGCCCGCACCCACGAGATCTTCAACGCCTTCGAGCCCGGCGCGTACAGCTCCCGCGAGTTCGTCGAGGCCATGGGCGCGTACCTCGCGTGGAAGCACCCCAAGAACGAGAGCATCGTCAAGACCGCCTTCCTCAAGCGCGTGCCCATCTTCGTCCCCGCCTTCTCCGACTGCTCCGCCGGCTTCGGCATCGTCCTCCAGCAGACCGAGGCCATCGAGGAGGGCCGCGGCCAGGTCGCCTTCGACAGCGGCAAGGACTTCCGCGAACTCACCGACATCAAGCTCGCCTGCAAGGACACCGGCCTGCTCATGCTCGGCGGCGGCGTCCCCAAGAACTTCGCCCAGGACATCGTCGTCGCCGCCGAACTCCTCAACGAGCGCAAGGGCGGCAAGGCCCGCGGCGACATCGGCATGCACAAGTACGCCGTCCAGATGACCGTCGCCGACAGCCGCGACGGCGCACTCTCGGGCTCGACCCTCCGCGAGGCCTGCTCGTGGGGCAAGGTCGACGTCGTCCACGAGCAGATGGTCTTCGGCGAGCTCACCGCCCTCTTCCCGCTGCTCGCCAGCGACGCCTTCCACCGCAAGGCCTGGAAGAGCCGCAAGGGCTTCAAGTTCGCCGACCTCTTCGAGAAGGGCAATGGCCTCCCCGCGTGGATGAACGCCACCGGCCGCAAGAAGACCGCCAAGTAAGCCATGCGCCGATCCGCACGCGGATCGACCGTTCGTGATCACCGACAAGCCCGCGAGCCCCACGCTCGCGGGCTTGTCGCTTCATGCGGCCATTCTCCCCAATTGCCTACACTGCCCCTTCACCCCAAGAAAGGAACCGCTTCCATGGTCCGTTCGATTCTCCTGCTCAGCGTCGTCGGCCTGGCCGCGACCCTCGTCTCCGCTCAGCCCCCCGCCGCCGAGCAGCCCCCGGCCGTCACCATCCCGGCCGAGCCCGCCGCCAACCCCAACGCCAAGCCCGTCCCCGACATGCCCGTCGTCGCCAAGACCGATCTGGCCGACGGCATCATCGCCGAGGACATGAAGATCGGCGAAGGCGCCGAGGTCAAGACCGGCGGCGCGGTGGTCGCCCACTACCA
Organism: Phycisphaerales bacterium; assembly: GCA_040397805.1. Taxonomy (GTDB): domain Bacteria; phylum Planctomycetota; class Phycisphaerae; order Phycisphaerales; family UBA1924; genus UBA2402. The sequence goes on along the minus strand of JBBAVG010000005.1, from coordinate 6,691 downwards.
CGGCACCCTCAAGGATGGCGGCAAGATCTTCGACTCCTCCTACGCCCGCGGCGAACCCGTCGCCTTCCCCCTCGCCGGCGTCATCCCCGGCTGGCAGAAGGGCGTCCCCGGCATGAAGGTCGGCGGCATCCGCAAGCTCACCATCCCCGCCGCCCAGGGCTACGGCGCGCAAGGCGCAGGCCCCGACATCCCGCCGAACTCCGACCTGGTCTTCATCATCGAACTCGTCGACGCCGTGCAGGTCACCGACGACAAGGTCGGCGAGGGCACCGCCGCCGAGATGCAGTGCGTCGCCGTCACCGCCTGCGTCGTCAAGGACGCCGAAGGCAAGGAAGTCGAGAAGTCCGACGCCTCCAACCCCTACATCTGGATCCCCGGCGAACTCCAGGGCCTCACCTTCGGCCTCGAGGGCATGAAGGTCGGCGGCAAGCGCACCATCAAGATCCCCAAGGAGTTCAACCCCCCCATCCCCGGGCTCGAGACCAAGCGCCCCGCCGGCGTTCCCCTCACCGTGGAGGTTGAACTCATCGCCGTCCGCAACCTGCCCAGCGGCCGTCGCCGCTGAGCCCTTCCCGCATCTTCGCTCGACATTCACGACCCGCGACGGCTTCCGTCGCGGGTTTTTCTTCGCGCCCGCGCCGCGACGGCCGATACCTCACTTCGGCATGAGCAACGCCTACTCCGGTCACGCCACCTGCAACGGCTGCGGCTACGCGCTGCAAGGCCTCGATCTCGACGGCGCATGCCCCGAATGCGCCCGCCCGGTCTTGGCCTCGCTCCGGGGCGACTCCCTGCAGTGCGCCTCGCCCGACTACCTCCAGACCCTCCGTCGCGGCATCACCACCTTCATCGCCTTCGGCACCGCGAGCATGGTGGTCATCTTCGCCACCGAGGTCGTCACCACCGTGATCGGCCGCCTCGGACCCGGAACCCACCGCGTCGGCCTCCTGATCGGGCTCGCCCTGTCGTGGATCGCCATGCACGGCTTCATCAGGTTCACCGCCGCCGATCCAGGCCTGGCCGCCTCGGAGCAACCCGGCAGCGCACGCCGTCACGCGAGGTTCGGCGCGGCGCTCATGATCGGCGGCGAGGCGATGCGTCTCCTCAGCACCCTCCTCCCCAACGCGCCGACGAGTTGGTCGCTGCCCACCGACTGGTCGGGAGTCACGCTCCCATGGCTCGCCTTGTCGCTGTCCGGCCTGACCACCTGGGCCGGGTTCGCGCTCTTCTTCTTCCGTGGCCTCGCCTACGCCGAGTGGCTCTTCAACCGCGCCCGGGACTTCGGCGGCGTCCGCACGTGCCGCCGATACATGATCCTGCTCCCCCTCATCGCCATCTCCGGCACCTGCCTGCTCGGCCTGGGGCCCTTGGTCGCCAAGATGATGCACTGGCTGCTGCTGTGGAAGCTTCGCAACCGCATCGCCGACGCCCTCACCGTGCAGCAGTACGAGCGGAAGATCGCGGCCTCCATCGCCGCACGGGGCTCGGACCAAGGACGCGCCGAGCGTCTCGCGTCGTAGCGAGACGCCACGCCATTTGTCATCGGAGCGGCGACGCCTTTCCGATGACACCCACCGGATGACCCCGGCCCTCCCAGGCCACGCCTCCTGCAACGCCTGCGGGTACGACCTGCACGGCCTGCCCCTCGACGGCGCCTGCCCCGAGTGCGGACGCCTCGTCGCCGACTCGCTGCGAGGCGACGCCCTTCGCTTCGCCTCCCCCGATTACCTCGCGACGATCCGCAAGGGCGTCGACCTATACCTCGCCATGGCCGCGGCGGAGATCCTCCTCGCGTTCGCGAGCTTCCCTGTCGCGTTGATGGTGGCCAAGGGCGCGGGCGTGGCGCAGGTCGAGAATCTCCTCCTGATGGTCGGCGTCGTCCTCTCGCTCGCGGGCTCCGTGGGCTTCGTCCAGTTCACCTCGCCCGATCCGGCCTTGATCGCCACCGAGCAACCCCGCAACGCCCGCCGGCTCGCGCGGGCGGGCATGATCATGCTCATCGCCGCCGGCGTGGGACGGTTCGTCCATCACATGCTCTTCGGCGGCGCGAACATGACGGGCCTCTTTCCAGGCTTTGGCCTGCAAGTCGCCAAGCCCTCCATCTTCTCGATGGTGGAGTCGCTCGTCACCGCCGCGGGATTTCTGCTGTTCTTCTTCGGCGGCCTCCGGTACGCGGCGTGGCTCTTCCGCCGTGTGCCCGACCCCCGAGGCGTTCGCACGTGCACCCTGTACATGTGGCTCCTGCCCCTCATCGCCATCGTCGGGCTGTGCGTGTGCGTCGGCCCGCTGGTGGCGAAGGTGCTGCACATGGTCCTGCTCTGGCTGCTCCGCGGACACCTCGCGCAGGCCCTGCGGCAGCAGCGACTCGGGGTGGCCGTCGTGGCCGGACCGCCCTCGCCTCAAGACCCCTCGTCGGGCCGCCAGCCGTAGAAGGCCTCGAGGAAGAACTCCTGCTGCCGCCGCTTGGCGTATGGATGACCCGCCGCCCCGTGCCCGACGCCGGGCATCACGAGCAGGTCGAATCGCTTGTTCGCCTTCACGAGCGCGTCCACCACCTGCATCGTCGACGCCGGATCGACGTTGGTGTCTAGTTCGCCGACGATCAGGAGCAGGCGGCCACGCAGCTTCGCCGCGTGCGTCACGTTCGAGTTCGCCGCGTAGTGCGGTCCCACGGGCCAGCCCATCCACAACTCGTTCCACCAGATCTTGTCCATGCGGTTGTCGTGGCAACCGCAATCCGCCACCGCCGCCTTGTAGAAGTCGCCGTGCGTGAGCATGGCCGCCAGCGCGTTCTGGCCGCCCGCCGAGCCGCCGTAGATGCCGACCCGCGTGAGGTCCATCTCGGGCCGCGTCGCCGCCGCGGCCTTGATCCACGCCACGCGATCGGGCAACCCGGCGTCGATCAGGTTCCGCCACGCCACCTCGTGGAACGCGCGGCTTCGGTGGGCCGTGCCCATGCCGTCGATCTGCACCACGATGAACCCCAGTTCGGCCATCTCGTGCGCCCCCAGATGGGCGGAAAACGCCTTGGGCACGTGGGCCGAATGAGGCCCCGCGTAGATCTGCTCGAGCACCGGGTAGCGTCGCGACGGATCGAAGTTCGAGGGTCGCATGATGATGCCGTGGATGTCGGTGCGGCCGTCGCGTCCCTTGGCGACAAAGCGCTCGGGCGGGGTCCACGGCAAGGCGCGAAGCGCCGACCAATCGGCGACGCCGAGCGTGGCCACCAGCGAGCCGTCGGAGGAGCGTCGCAGTTCCGTCATGCCGGGCATGTCGACGCGCGAAAAGCGATCGACGAAGAAGTCGCCGCCGGGCGAGAAGGTCACGCGGTGCGTGCCGTCGCCCTCGGTGAGCACGACCAGCCCCGACCCGTCGAAGTTCACGCGGGCCAGATGCAGGTGATACGGGTCCTGCTCCGGCCGAATGCCGCCGGCCCAGAACCAGACCTGCCTGGCCGTCTCGTCGATGCGCTCGATGGAGCGAACGACCCAGTCGCCCTTGGTGACCTGACTCTTGACCTCGCCGGTGGCCATGTCGAGCAGGTAGAGGTGTCGCCACCCGTCGCGTTCCGACATCCAAAGGGCCTCGCCGGTGGCGTCGAGATGATCGACCCGAACGCTGTTGACGTAGTCGATGAACGCGCCATGACGCTCCTCGGCCACGATTCGGACCGTGCACGACGGGACATCCACCGCCACCAATCGCACCACCTCGTGCCCGCGCTCGTTGTAGGTGAACGACACCGTCTTGCCGTCAGTCGACCAGTGGACGTGGCCGATGCTCCACGGCGTCGGGAAGAGATCCGCAGCGAGCGTCACGACGCGACGCCCCTCCACGTCGACCAGTCGCGGCATGTCGACGGCAATGCGATCGCCGGGCTTGAGGTAGTCGATGGTCTTCAGTCGCGGCTGCTCGCCCTCGCCCGGCGACGACTGCACCATATGCACCCGCCGCTCCCCTTCGGGCACGTTCCACATCACGAGCGCCCATCGCCCGTCGGGCGACGTGTGCACCGCGCCGTCGTACCCGGCCTCCTTGGTGCCGTCACCGGTGCGGAAGACCTCGCGGCCCGGTGCATCGACGATGCGGACATTGCGATCGACGATCTCGACCCTTGCCGAAGGGATCGGTAAGTGCGTCTCCCCGGGCGGAGCGTCCGGCGGCGTCGGCCGCGGCGAGGCGGGCACCAGCACGATCGACGGCTCCCGCTCGCCTGCGAACTCGCGAATGATCGCGCCGTCGGCATCCACCGCCATCCAGCGATGGCCCGCGAAGGTGTGCTGGGTGCGAGTGGCGTCGGCGGCCACCTTGCCGTAGGGCACTCGCTCGTCGCCAGAGAGCCAGAACAGGGAGACCGGTCGCTGGGTGCGATTGACGATGACCAGCCGCGTCTCGCCGCCGCCATCGGCGCGTCCCTGCCCGGCGTGCATCGGGGCGGCCTCCTCCAGAGAGACTCTCGCCCACGTCAGGCCCCGATCGGCCGACCGAACGACGACGGGCTCCGGGGTCTCGACCAGCAGCATGAGCGCCGCGCCGTCGGCAACGACGCGGCGGACCATGGCCCGGTCTCCCAGCACGCCGACGAGCGAGGCTCGGTCGAAGAGCGGCGAAATCAGACCCGTGCGGGCATCGACGAGGAGGAACTCCGGGGCCGCGTCCTTCTCGCCTTGGCGTGTGAACACGCAGGTGGCGTCATCGAGCCACTGCAGGTGATCGACATCGCCCCGGACCAGTCCGGCGGTTCTCGCAGCGAGCGACGCCGACCGCTCGAAGTCGGCCGGCAGCCCCTGGGCGGCGGCGATGAACGGCTGGCACAGGACGACGAGCAACGCGACGGTCCTTGCGAATGGCATGCGACGGCATGGTACGGGCGAAAGGACGAATGTCGGGCGACGCGGGCGGCGGCCGGGGTTGCTTCCCTATCATTCCTCGATGTCGACCAAGTGCGACCGATGCGACAACGAGGCCACGGTTCACGAGGTGAGCGTCCGTCACGGGATGAAGGTTGAACGCCACCTGTGCGAGTCGTGCGCGGCGCAGCACGGGATCGACGCGTCCGCCACCGGCAGCGCGGTGGTGGCCAACCTCGTCAAGAGTCTCATGACCCAGCAGGGCGGCGCGACCCACGGGCGGCTGCCGGCCTGTCGAACGTGCCGCATGACCTTCGCCGACTTCAAGCAGCAGGGCATGCTCGGGTGCCCCGACTGCTACATGAGTTTCGAGGCCTTCCTGGGCCCCCTGATCGAGCGCGCCCAAGAGGGTGGCGTCTCCCACGCCGGCAAGACGCCCACGCGTCTGCTGTCGGGCGCGCCCACGGGCACGAGGCCCGCCGCCCGCACTCCCGAGCCCCCGTCGGCCGCGCCCGCGGGTCCCAGCCGCGAAGAGCAGATCCGCGAACTCCGCCGCCAACTCTCCAAAGCCGTCGCCGCCGAGCAGTACGAGGCCGCCGCGCGTCTGCGCGATGCCATCCAGTCGCTGTCGCAAGGTTCCGGCGAGGACGCGGCATGAGTCAGGCCCCCTCTCCCGGCGACCGCCCGCTCTTCGACGCGATGACCGAATGGCTCCGCGCCGAGGGCGACTGCGCCGACGTGGTGATGTCGTCCCGCGTGCGGCTCGCCCGCAACCTGGCGGGCCACCCCTTCTGCACCAGGGCCAGCCGCCGCGACCGCCTGCTCACGCTCGACGCCTGCCGCGACTGCGTGCTGCACGCGGGTCTGGCCGACCGCTTCGTCTGGTGCGACGTGCACGACGCCTCGCCCCTCGAGCGCATGATGCTCGTCGAGCGTCACCTCATCTCGAAGCAACTCAGCAAGGGACGGACGCTCATGCACGGAGGTGGCGAGGACGCTCGCGGCGTCGCCATCGCCCTCCCCGACGAACGCCTGAGCATCATGGTCAACGAGGAGGACCACCTCCGCCTGCAGGTCATCCGCTCGGGCCTCGCGCTCGGGGCGGCATGGCGGCAGATCGACGAGGTGGACGACCGCATTGAGGCCGGCGTCGATTACGCCTTCTCGCCGCGGTTCGGCTACCTCACCGCCTGCCCCACCAACGTCGGCACCGGCCTTCGCATGAGCGTCATGCTCCACCTGCCCGGCCTTCGTCTCATGCGGGAACTCGAGAAGGTCAAGCGGGCCGCCGCCGACATGGGCCTGGCCGTCCGCGGCTTCTACGGCGAAGGTTCCGACGCCGTGGGCGACTTTTTCCAGCTCAGCAACCAGACGACACTGGGCCGCAGCGAGGCGCAGATCCTCGCCGACATGGAGCAGAAGGTCGTGCCGCCCATCGTCGAGTACGAACGCCGCTCGCGTCGCGACCTCTTGCAGTCGCGACGCCTGGGTCTCGAGGACCAGGTGATGCGGGCGTGGGGCATGCTCTGCAACGCCCGGCTGCTCGCCACCGAAGAGGCGATGCAGGCGTTGAGCCTCGTGCGGCTGGGCGTGCTCCTCTCGATCATCCAGGACCGCACGAGCCGCGCCATCGACGTGCGGCTCGTCAACCAACTCACCCTGCTCGTGCAACCAGCCCACCTGCAACGCGCGGTCGGTCGCGAACTCGACCAGGAGCAGCGCAAGGTCGCCCGCGCCACGTTCATCCGCACGCGCCTCGCGGCCATCGCCGGGCATTGATTCGAAGCGCCGAGGTGCGCGGGTCCATCAACGCCGTTCCCCAATCGCGAAGCGATTCCCGT
>JBBAVG010000004.1:85418-89450 GCA_040397805.1 Phycisphaerales bacterium | reverse complement strand
CCGAGCTGATCGAAAATAAGCCTCGGAGTTGTCCAAACGAACGGGGTGCACTACACCGCCGCCCTCACGGTTCGTGCCGCCGCGATCATCGTCGAACCGGTGGCGACGCCGTCGTCCGTCAGGATCACCGTTCTTCCCGCCATGGAGGCCGGAGCGCGGACTCGGCGGAACATCTCGCGACGTCGCTCGATTTCGGCCTGTTGTCGCGCCCGCTCCTCCTCGACGTAGAGCTTGGTGGCCCCGGTCACGGCCACCAAGGCCGGATCGAGGTGGACCTGACCGGACTCGGAGATGGCGCCGATCGCCAGTTCAGGCTGATCCGGCGAACGAAGCTTGCGAGCGAGCGTCACGTCGAGTTCCGCGCCAAGCCGCTCCGCGATCGGCGCGGCCGTCTCGATGCCACCGCGAGGGATCGCCAGGACCAGCGGATTCGTCAGGTGCAGGGCCGCCAGCTCGGCGGCGAGCATCCGCCCGGCCTCGACGCGGTCCGCGAAGCGGCGGTGGTTCATGGCGCCGCCCCCGGAGGGACGTGCCGAGCGAACCACGCGGCGGCGAGGTCTGCGACCCGTTCGAGCGTTCCCGCCTCCTCGAAGAGGTGCGTGGCGCCGGCCACCACCTCGAGTCTCACGATGCCTCGAATCCGCAGGGCGGCGTGGCGATTGAGCGAGAGCACCTCCTCGTCGCGTTCTCCCGCGATCAGCAGCACCGGCGGCAGGTCGCCCTCCAGGGCCGTCCCCGCGAGATCAGGTCGGCCCCCGCGTGACACCACCGCCCGCACGCCCGGTCGCCCGGCCGCGGCCACGATCGCCGCCGCCGCACCGGTGCTGGCCCCGAAATAGCCCACCGGCAGCGACCGCGACCGGGCGTCCGCGGCGAGCATGACCCACGCGTCGTCCAGACGCTGCGCAAGCAGGTCGATATCAAAGACGTTGCGGCGATCCGACTCCTCCTCCTCGGTCAGCAGGTCGAAGAGCAGCGTTCCGAAACCGGCGTCGTGCAGTCGGGTGGCCACCCGATGATTCCGGGGACTATGCCGACTGCTCCCGCTGCCGTGGGCGAAGGCCACGACACCGGCCGCCCCCGGCGGCACGTGCAGCACGCCCGACAGTTCGGTTCGCCCCGACCTGACGATCACCTCGTCCGCGGCATCGTGCATCGTCGCTCTCATGGGGCCCCCGATCCCGCCGTTCGACTCGCGTGACGCTTGACGTCGCCCCTCATGACGCGAACGTGGTCCTCGAGCTGCCGGCGAGTCGCGAGGAAGGCGTCCCGCAGGGCGACGAAGACGTCCTCGTGCGCGTGATTCCAGCGGTGCTCGTGACTGGTGACGATGTCCCTCCCGGGCACCGACACGCGGATCCGCACGCTGAAGAGGTTGCCTCGCCTCCCGTGGTGGTGCGGCCGCGAGATGACGACGGTGCAGGCGAGGATCCTGCCGCAGTAGCGCTCAAGGGCGCGAGCGTGCCGCAGCGCGGCTGACTGCACGGCGTCGGACTCGTCGAGCCCCTCGAAGGCGATGGTGACGGGCGGGTGATCGGTCATGGGTCGGCTCCGTGTCGAACCGGATCAGAGGTACGGATCGACCGTGGTGTTGTCCACGACCCGCTTGACGCCCGGCGAGTAGTACGCCGCGCGCTCGAGGGCGTTCTTCTCCGTCCACGACCGCACGGAGCCCGAGAGGGTCACGACTCCGTCGCTGACGGCCAGGTTGATCCGCCTGATCTCGCGGGCGGTCTGCCGCTCGAGCGCCTCCTCGATGTGCCTGCGAATCGTGTCGGCGGAGACCGTCTTGACGTTGACCGTGATGTGGTTGATCACGGACTTGACGCCGGTCACCCGCTGCACGGCCCGCTCCGCGTCGTATCGCTGCGACCAGCTCTCGACGTTGCCCTCGAGGGTGACGCTCCCGCCCGCCACGGTCGTCGTGATGCGTTCGTCGGGCACCAGCACGTCCCACGTCAGGCCGTGTCGGACGGCCTTGGCGATGTCCTCGTCGCTCCGCACCCACGTCGAGGGGATTCGGACCGAGAGATCGTCGACCACGTCCTTCACGCCGGCCACGCGGTGCGCCGCGTCGAGGCCCGCCAACTTCTTGGGGTAGCTGCTGATGTTCCCGGTCAGCGTCACCACCGCGTCCGTCACTTGGACGCCCACCTCCGTCTCGTCGACGGTGGGATCCCACTTGAGCTCGCTGAGGACGTCGGTCTTGATCTGCGAGTCGGACTTCGCGGTGATGGTCGCCATGGAATCGCTCCCTTGATCGTGTCGCCCGCCGGCATGGCGCGAACCGTCGCGCCCGTCCGGAAGGGCCAATGGTCATTCACGCATGAAGCGTCGAGCGTGAGCGACCCCGGGCCCACCGGGGAAACCTCCGCGATCCCGCGAGGGTCGATCGGGGAGCTTTCCCCCTTGGCGTGGCGGGGTTGGCGCGGCGACCGTGAACCATCGACGGCGATGTTCGCCGCCACGGTCGGTCAAACCCCTTGCGGAGCCAGCCCATGGAAGAAGCCGTCATGTCGGAGGAAAACCGGGTGTTGCAGCGAGAACTCGAGCGTCTTCGCGCCGACTTGGGCATGCTCCGCAACGACATCTCGCACGTCCGCGAGGATGCCGTCCGTGCCGCGAAGGCGGGAGCGACCGAAGCCAAGGAGCGGGTCGCGGAGCGCCTGCGGGAGGCGGGAACCAAGGCCAAGGAGACGGCGGCCGCCGTCGGGCGACAGGTCGGCGAGCATCCCGTGCTCTCCCTCGCGGCCGTCTTCGCCGTGGGTCTGGTGGCGGGCATGGTCTTGTCGAGGCGGGGCTGATTGATGCAGGCCATCACCGAGTTGATCGTTCGCGTCGTCGAACTCGCCGAGGCCGAGGGGCGAGAGCTCCGCGTCGCGACGCTCCGCGTGGCGGCGGCCGTGGGCCTGATCCTGTTCGGCGTCGCGTCATCCGCGGCGGGGCTCGTCTTGCTCTTGGCGGCGATCTACCTCGCCGTCGCCGAGCGGAGCTCGCCCGCCGCGGGTGCCGCGGCCGCCGGGGTCGCGGCGATGGCGATCGGCGCCATCGTCATCTGGAGTGGTCGCCGCGCCGGCGCCTGATCACCATGTCCGGAGGATGTGCATGACGCAGTTGGAACTGGCCAAGGCGAGGCTGCTCGAACTCGGGACGAGGCATGACGCCGCTCGACCCGCCGCCGTCAACCCGCTCTGGCGACTCGGCGCATTCGCCGGGTTGGGCGTGTTGACCGGAGCGGTGATCGCTCGAGGCGGATCGGCGGCCGTCCGGAGGAGCGCGTCCGCCGCTCGCCTCGCCGCGGTGGCCGCGCCGTGGTTGCTGTCGATGCTGCTGAAGCGATGAACGCCGATCGTGCCGGTCCGATCAGGCCACGCCGACGGCGGCCGCATCTCGGTCGCTGAGCACGCCGTCGTCCGAACGCTTGCGAACCGTGCCGTCCCGCTTCCACGATCGTTCGCACCGAGGCCTGGCGCGAAGGTCCGTCACTCGCACTTCGCTCGCCGACGCCTCGATCGTCACTTCGCTCACACCGAGGAGGTCGGCGAGATCGATCGGGTCGAACTGGGCGAGGGAACGCTCGGGGTCGGGGAGCGTGATGCCCGCGTCGAGCGGATTCTCCACGCCCAGGTCCGCCTTCGCTCGCTCGAGCGCGAGGCGGGCGGCGTCGCGGGCGGCGAGCGCCTTGGGCCACTGCCCGCTCGACGTGACGCCGAACCCGCGGATGAAGGGTTCGAGGTGCACGCACCGATCGGCGTCGGAGGCCTTCCACAACGCCCGGTAGGCCTCGTCGGCCGTGTGGGCGATGATGGGCGCCAGCAGGCGGCAGAGTCCGTCCGTGATCGACCACAGCGCGGATTGCGTGGCGCGACGTCGAGGCGATGCGGGGGCGTCGCAGTAGAGGCGGTCCTTCACCGCGGCGAGGTACTCCGACGAGAGCGTGGTGTTGCAGAAGTCGAAGATCGTCTTGTGCACGGTCTTGAAGTCGTACTGCTCGTAGCCGCGGATCGTCTCCGCCGCCACGCGATCGAACTC
>JBBAVG010000004.1:66582-85318 GCA_040397805.1 Phycisphaerales bacterium | reverse complement strand
GGGCGGCTCTTGCTGAGCTTGCGGCCGTCGCGGTCGACCATGAAGCCGTGGGTGAGCAGCGTGCGGAAGGGAGGCTGTCCGGTGACGCCCAGGGCGGGCAGCAGCGACAGCTGGAACCAGCCTCGGTGCTGGTCGGACCCTTCGAGATAGAGGTCGCAGGGATAGCCCTGGCCTCGTTCCCGCATCACGGCGTTCCACGACGAGCCCGATTCGAACCACACGTCGAGGATGTCGCCGCCCTTCTTGAGGTGCGAGAAGGGGGCGCCGCCGTGGAAGCGATCCTTGAGCGGCTGGGGCAGGTGCGGGTCGGCCTGGGGGTCGTACGAGGCCAGGAGGTCGGCGGGGGACAAGGTGAACCACGCGTCGGAACCCTTGCGGCGGACGACCTCCACGACGGCCCGCACGCTCGCGGGCGTCATGAACGTCTGGCCGTCGGGGGTCTCGAAGGCGGGGATGGGAAGGCCCCAGGCGCGTTGGCGGGAGATGCACCAGTCGGGACGCGACTCGAGCATGCCGCGGAGACGGTTGCGGCCCCATTCAGGGACGAAGGCGACGCCTTCGCGAGTGGTGTCGAGGCCGCGCTGGCGGAGGTGCTGGGGTTGTTCGCCGGCAATGGCGAAGGGGCGGTCGACGCCGACGAACCATTGCTCTGTGCAGCGGAAGATGGTGGGGGTCTTGCTGCGCCAGTCGTGCGGGTAGCTGTGGGTGAAGGTGAAGTCGTGGAAGAGGTGGCCCGATTGGCGGAGGTGCTCGGTGACGAGCTTGTTGGCCTCCCAGACGTTCTTGCCGCGGAGCCACGAGGGAACGGTGGCGTCGTAGGTGCCGTCGGCCTTCACGGGGCAGTAGACGGGCACGTTCTCGCGCAGCCCCGTCATGTAGTCTTCCTGGCCGTGTCCCGGCGCGGTGTGCACCAGTCCGGTGCCGTCCTCGAGCGTCACGTAGTCGGCGCCGACGACTCGGAAGACCTTGGCATGGGCGGGGATCTCGATTCCCTGGCTCGCGTTGAGCGCGCCCACGCCCTCGCCCTTGGAAGGGTCGACGAACGGGTGGCGGTAGGCCAAGCCCAAGAGGGCCTCGCCGCGGACGCGGGCCAACTCGATCACCTGCTCGCTCTTCGCGGCCTTGACGACCCTTTCGACCGCCTCGGCGGCGAGCACGGTGACGTTGCCGTCGATCCACGCGAGCGAGTAGTCGAACTTGGGGTTGACCGCGATGGCCATGTTCGCCGGGAGCGTCCAGGGCGTCGTGGTCCAGATCATGAAGCACGGCCGCTGGTGCGGACGCACGCCCGGGCGAGGCGTCTTGGCGTCGTCCTCCCCGCCCGACTCCTCCTCCGAGTCCTCGTGGGCGTGCGGCGGCAGGCCGAAGGCGTCGTAGACGGCCTCCGCGTCGGCGGCCTCGAAGTCGACGTAGACGCTGAGGTCCTCGCGGTCGTAGTACTCGAGTTCCGCCTCGGCCAACGCGGTCTCGTTGGCGATCGACCAGTGCACCGGCTTGAGGGCGCGGAAGACCAGGTCACGCTCGAGGAGCGTGGCCAGCACCTCCAGCGTCGCGCCTTCGAAGGCCGGCGCCATCGTCATGTACGGATCGTCGTAGTCCGCCAGCGTCAGCAGTCGCTGCATCTGCCCCGACTGCAGCTTGATGTACTTCTCCGCGTGTTTCTGGCATTCGCGCCGGATCGCGGCGCGGCGGGTCCACTCGTCGAGGGTCTTGAGCTTCTCGACCTTGCCGCCCTCCACGAGTTCGGTCATCACCTTGTGCTCGATGGGCAGCCCGTGGCAGTCCCAGCCCGGCGTGTATGGCACGTCGAAGCCCAGCATGCTCCTGGAGCGGACCACGAAGTCCTTGAGGCACTTGTTCATCAGGTGCCCGAGGTGGATGGATCCGTTCGCGTACGGGGGGCCGTCGTGGAAGACGAACTTGGGCGACTGCCGCCTGGCCTCCCGCAGCCGTCCGTAGACCTTGGACTGCCCCCATCGCTTCATCGAGGCCGGCTCGTTCTGCACCAGGTTCGCCTTCATGGGGAAGGAGGTCTGGGGCAGGTTCAGGGTCGCCCTGTAGCGGCTCTTGCCCCCGTCGTCGGGCGTGGCGGGCTTCGCGGAGGCGGTCTCGGGATTGGACTGGCTGGAGGACATGGGTGGGGCTCGGAGGCAGGGGCTCTGGGTCGAAGGGGAAGGCACCCCTTCCGACCGCCCCATCATAGCGAATCGCGTGGGCACTTGAAGGTGACGCACCGTGTCGGCGGGGCGTGTCGGCGGCATTCCCCGCAGCGTCGCCCCGACCTACCGTTGGCCCGTGAAGACCGACGCCGTCATCGAGCCGCGTGAAGTCTCCGCGGCGGCAGCCGCCCCGGCCGATCCTGCGCTCTGCGGCAAGGTCGAGGCGATCCTGCTCAGCACCGACCGCCCCCTCCCCCCCGAACGGCTCGCCGCCGCCCTCAAGCTCATCCGGCTGGCCGAGGACGAGGGGCACGAACCCGAACCCGGCCACAAGCCTTCCGGCAAGCCCTCGAGCCCCGCGGCGGTGCAGGCCGCGTGCGAGCAGGTCGCCTCGGCGGTCGCTTCGCTCAACGCCGAATACGAACGCTCGGGTCGCTCGTTCCGCATCGAACAGGTCGCGGGCGGTTTCCGCGTGATGACGCTGCCCGACTTCGCCGAGACCATCGCCGAGTTCCACCGGTCGCGACTGGGCGCCAAGCTCACCCGCGCCGCCGTCGAGACCCTCGCCATCATCGCCTACAAGCAGCCCATCACCAGGGCCCAGCTCGAGGCCATCCGGGGCGTGTCCTGCGGCGAGGTCATCAAGTCCCTCATGGACCGCCGCATCATCACCATCAAGGGCAGGGCCGAGGAGCTCGGTCGCCCGATGCTCTACGGAACCACCCGTCAGTTCCTCGACCACTTCGGGCTGGCGTCGATCAAGGACCTGCCCACGGTGCAGGAACTCAAGCCCACGCCCTGAACGTCGGACCCGATCGGACGCCCAGAGGGCCCGGAGCGCACCGGAGTGCCAGGAACACCAGCACACCCAAGCCGCGCCGCCCGAATCGTCGGACGTCGCTACCTGCTGCATGGCCCGGGCTTCACCTACTGCATCACCACCGTGGTGCTCATCCTGGGCGCCATCAACGGGCAGAACAACCTCCTGTTCGCCATCTTCGGCCTTGCCGCGGGCGGGCTGGTCATCTCGGGCATCCTCAGCGGAGCCAACCTGATGGGCATCCGCGTCGAACGCCTGCCGCCGCGGGAAGGCGTGGTGGGTTCGTCGGCGGGTCTGCGCTACCGGGTCCGCAACGTCAACCGCTGGGTGCCCGCGATCTCGCTGCTCGTGGAGGAAATCGATCTTCCGCGTCGCTCGGCCGGACGCCTTGCCGCCGCCCGAGGGTTCGTGGCGAGCGTGCGGGCCCGCGAATCGGTCACCGTCGAGGCCTCCCCCGTCTGCCTTTCGCGAGGCTCGATTCGGCTGGCCCGCTTCCGCGTCACGAGCACGTTCCCCTTCGGTCTCACCCGCAAGAGCGTCGAGCTCGACGACCCGCAGGAACTGCTCGTGCTGCCGCGGGCCGCGACCGTGCTGGGTGAACCGCTCCGCGTCACTCGCGGCGATCGATGGGCCGCGTCGGTCGCCAAGGCCTCTCGCGACGGCGACGAGTTCCACGCGCTTCGCGAGTACGCTCCGGGCGATGCCGTTCGAAGCGTCGCGTGGCGAGCCTCGGCCCGCGTCGAACCCCTGCTGGTTCGTGTCGACGCCACGCGACGGGCCGGACGCGTGCTGATCGCCTTCGAGGCGGCGAGAGATCAAGCATCGATGGAGCGGATGATCTCGGCCGCCGCCGGCATGTGCCTCCACGCCCAGCGAACCGGACGCGACTTCGCGTTGGCGGGTCCCGACTCGTCCCTGCTGGTGGGGTTCGGTTCCGGGCCTTCGCACGTTCGTGCCGCCCTTCGCGCACTCGCCATCTGGGAGGCCGACGCGTCGCCCGGCGTCGCCCCGGTCTCGCGGGAGCGCGACGCGATGCGTGTTCGCATCGTCGAGGGCTCACGCCCGCTTTCCGGAGGTGCGGGCGGCGTGCTGGTCGGTGCCGACGATCCCGCGACCTTTCGGCACGAGTCGGCCGACGCCTCGACGGGAGGCGAGCCGTGAGTCTCCCCGCCCGGCTCTCGAGATCGACGCTGGCCTGCATGCTGCTGGCCGCCTGCGCCGTGGGCGTGGCCGAGGCTTCGGCGCTCTTGTGCCTGGTGTTGGCCGCGATGCTGGTGGGGGGGTGGTGGTTCAATGAACGGGCCGCCCACGCGGGGCGAACCAGCGTGTCGATGCCTCGCTGGGTCTCGACGCTGCTGCTCGTCGTGGCGATGATCGCGGCGGGCGTGCGGGGGTATCTCGAGCAGGACGCCATCTCGTCCTTCCTCTGGCTCATGGCGGGCATCCTCGCCCTCAAGGCCTGGCAGGTTCGCAGGCCAAGCGACTACGGCCAGATGGTGACCGTCTCGGTCTTCATGGGCATCGGCGCCACGCTGTCGGACAACTCGCTGCTGCTGGGCGTCGTGCTCGCCGCACTGACGCCCACGGCCGTGCATGCCGCGATGCTCTGTCAGTTGCACGTCGCGGCATCCACGGCCGGTCGGCCGGCGGAAGCCGTGCCCCTCGGGCGGCGGGAGGCGGCGGCCCTGCGTCGCCTCGGCGCGGTGGCGGTGGCCTTCGGCCTCGCCGGCGCGGTCGTCGCGTTCCTGTTCATTCCCCGAGGCATCGGCCTTCGACGATTCGGCGACTTCGGTCAGGCCGTCGCCGGACGCGTCACCGGCTTCGTCGACGAGGTGGACCTTTCCAATGGAGGACTGATCAGCGAATCGCAGACCCGCGTGATGGACGTTCGTCTCGCCGATCTCTCCGGGTCGCTCATCACCCAGGACCGCTCGCCCCTCTACCTCCGGGGTGCGGTGCTCGACTCCTACACCGGACGCGAGTGGAAACGCTCGCGAGCCGACGACGACACCCGCGTCGTGGTGCGGAGGCTCACGCCCGGCGCGCCCGAGACCGACCTTCCGCAGCGAGCCCGCCTCCGCATCGAACCCGACGCCGACGCGTTGGTGCAGAAGGTGAGCATCCGCCAGACGCCCCGCGGCGACGCCACCATGTTCACCCTCTGGCGTCCTCGTCGAGTGCGGGTCGTCGGCGGAACCGACATCGAGTTCGACATCCAGACCGCCCGCATGGCCAACAAGGGCGAGGGGGGCCGCCTCGAGTACGAGGTGGTCTCGATTCCCCGCCTGTCCACCGACGCCAGGATCGCCCCCTCCCGCCGCGGCGACATTCCGGCGCAGTCGCCGCGACTCGCCGAACTCGCCGCTTCCGTGCTCCGCGACGCGGGCGTGGAGCAGGTCGCCTCGCGACGAGCGGTTGTCGATGACCTGGCCGCGGCACAGGCCTTCGTCGAACACCTGCGTCGCACGTGCAGTTACACGCTCGACGTGCCCCCGCCGCCGCTGCGCGACGACCCGGTCGAGCACTTCCTGCTCGAGACTCGCACCGGGCACTGCGAACTCTTTGCCGCGTCGCTCGCCGGGCTGTGCCGCGCGGCGGGCATCGACGCGAGGGTCATCGCCGGGTACATGGCCACGGAGTTCGAGCCCGAGACCGCCACGTACGTGGTCAGGCAGTCGCACGCCCACGCGTGGTGCGAGATCGAAGTCGCTCCCGGCCACTGGCGAACCTTCGACGCCACGCCGCCCGCCGGCATCGACGAGCTCCGCGAACGCGGCAACACGATGATCGGCCGCGTCACCCAGTTCCTCGCCGATCTCCGCGACCGCTGGAACCTCAATGTCGTCACCTTCGACGCCAACAGCCAGCAGCGGTTGCTGGGCGCGTCCGAACGCGATCAACCCTGGTTCGCCCGGTTCGCGGAGTCCCTCTCGCGGGGCGAGGAACCCGACCGGGTGCGGGCCGCGCAGGCCGTTCGCCGCCTGCGAGAGTTCGCGTGGGTGGCCGGTGCGACGGTCGCCGCCGTCGCCGCGGTCGTCGTCCTTGCCATGGTCGTTCACGCTCGTCGACGGCGACGTGCGATCGAGCACGGCGGGGGGTGGGCCGTGGCGGGAAGGGAGGCCGCCAGATTGTCGCGGGAACTCGATCGCGCGTTCCGTCGATTGGGCGGTCCGCGGCCCGCGTGGAAGCCGCCGCTGCGTCATGCGGCCGATCTGCCCCTCGCCGACCCGTCCCAGCGTCGGACGCTCGAGGAGGCCTCGAGAAAGCTCTATGCGGCCACCTTCGGCTCGTCCCCGGCGGCCGACGACGCGAGCTTGCGGGCCGCGACGGCGTTGGTGAAACGACTGTCGCCCAACCCGGCGAGCGGCGTGGTCGGATAACCCGTCGCCTTCGACGGTCGTGCGGGCCGTGCCGCGAAGGGCGTGCGTCCCGGCACGGGCCGCCCGCCCGCTCGTGAACCCGCCCGTTCGATGCGTCGATGATCGCCGCGGCCGGATTCCCCGAGCGGGGGATCGACTTCACGCACACGACCAAGCCAGGAGACCTCGCATGCCCGCGCATCGATCACGAACCGAACGTTGGCGCGAGAGTCTTCAGCAGATCTATCAACGCGGTGGCGGCATCGAGTTCTCGCTCGACAGCCATCGGGCAGCTGCGCCGGGGAATGCCGCGCACCATGCCGACGCGCCTGATCTGATGTGGCGGGTGCGGGTGATCGGCCTTTCCGAAGACGAGATCCTCGTCGAGCACGCCGGGGCCGCGGGCGCCTCGGTGCCCCTGACGCCGGAGTCGGACATCATCGGGGTGCTCGCCGTCGGTCAGAACCGCTGGATGTTCCAGTCGCGGCTGCTGGGAGCGACGGATGGAACTTCGCCGTGGGGACCGGGCGTTCGCGGGCTGCGGATCGCCATGCCGCACAAGGTGGAACGCTGCCCGCGTCGCGATTTCCTTCGCGTGTCGACGACGGAACTGCACCTGCCTCAGGTCGAGTGCTGGCCGCTGCTCAACCCGATGTCGGTCTCGCTCGCCGAGGCCGCCAACCGCGTGGTGATCCACGGCCTCGAGGACGGCACCTCCGACGGTTCGGGCATCGGCCAGGCCACCCTTCCCGAGGTCGGTCCCAGGTTCCATGGTCAGTTGATGAACGTCGGCGGCGGCGGTCTTGGCCTGATCTTCTCGAAGGAGGACGCCGCTGCCGCCGATCGCTGCCGCCTGGTGTGGATGAAGATCGACCTTCGGCCGATCATCCCGGCTCCGCTCGCCGTCACGGCGCGGTTGGTGCACAAGCACCTCGACAGCGGGCAGAACGTGATCGCCGGCGCGGCCTTCGACTTCAGCTTCAATCAGCCGCACCGCGACTTCGTCGTCGAGCAGATCCTTCGGTACGTGAACACCATCTCGCCCTTGGCGCACGCCAAGGCCGCGTGAGACGCGGCGCGAGCATCGCCGACGCCCCCGGTGTTCGTCGCTGGCCCTTCGTTCACCGGCGACCGTAGATGAACACGATCTCGCCCGTCTCGCCCGTGAGCGAGATGGCGTTGACGCCGCCGTTGAGCGTCGCCGACTGTTCCCGCGACGTCGATGACGCCCCGCGAACGATCGCCATGGCCGTGTCCGAGCGGATCAGGCCGCGATCGGTCTTGACGCGGAGCATGCCGGTCGATCCCTCCGGCACGTGCAACTCGATGCCGCCGCTGTTGGCGCGGATCGACACCGGTTGCGTCGCCGGGGCCGCGAAGCGGACGATGGTGCCGCCCGTCAGGCCCGGAGCGTCGTTCACCACGTCGACCGCGCCGCTCACGCCCGACGCCCTCACGGAGCCGCCCATGTTGCGGATTCGAAGGCCGTCGCACGCGGGCACCGCGATCCGCAGATTGACGTACTTGGGCTCGGGCCGATCGGGGCTCGACGCGATCACCCGCAGCACGCCGCGGCCCTCCTCGGTGACCAGTTCGGCCGACACGAAGTCCGGTCGGCGTTCGGTCGAGGTCGGGCCGGGGCAGCTGGCCTTCACGGTCGGTCGGTCGAGTTCGGGGTCGACGGTGATCTCCACCGAGCCGTTCTGGTTGTCCACGTCGATCGCCAACGGGCGGGTCGCCGTGGCGTCCCCGGAGACCGCGACCACGTGACGGGACGGCGACGAACTGCACCCGGTGGCCATCGGCATCAACGCCGCCGCGACGAGCGCGGCCATGAGCGAAGGAATGGCGGGGACGAGGGCGAGCAGGCGGTTGGTTCGCACGGGCATGATGGCTTCCTGCGGCGTTCGTGAAGCGTCAGGGTGACGCGGGTCGGGGCGACGCGGGAGGATCGCTTCGATCCGGCCGCCCGCGGGCCCTCCTAGCATAGGGACGCTTCCGGAACCCACGCAGGCGTCCGAACGTCCGTTCGGGCGCCGGGAACCGGCGGCGACAACCTGCCTGACCCCAACGCCACGTCGCGACGCGCTTCATTCATTCTTCATGCTCGCGCGTCTCCCTCGTGGCGAATGCACAGATCCCCGGAAATCCCCTCGCATCGGGCAGCATCGAGGAGGAACACGAGTCGCTGCCCTTCCGTCCGTCGTCTTCGCTTCGCCTGCGTTCATGCCATCGATCGCCTGACCTCGCTTTCCGCCCCGTGCCGCTTCCGCGGCATGCGGCTGCTCGTGCCGGTCGGGTCTGACGCTCGCGAGGCCTCGTTCTCGGGATCCACTGGGTCTGGTTGGGTGCGTCGTCGCTCGGTCCCCAAGGGGATCGGAATGTCGCTCGCACCGAGGAGGCCGCGGCACGCCGCGGCATGCAGACCATGGACGTCACGATCAACCTCGCTTCAGCCGTCCTCGCCGCACCGGTCAATCCGCTCGTCGTCGCCGAGGTCGCCACGTCGACCTTGGCGGTCGGCATCGCCATCGCAGCCGTCGCGGCCGGCGTGGCCGGCTTCGTGATCGCCAGGACCATCGGGAAGGGCGCCGCCGCCGCCGAACGCGAAGAGACCCGACGCACGATCGAGCGAGCCGAGCAGGAGGCTCGCGCGGAGGCCGAGCGCATCCGCCTGGAAGGAGAACGTTCGGCCCTCGAGCGCAAGGCGGCGGCCGAGAAGGAGCTCGAGGCCGCGCGTCACGAGCTTCGCGAGACCGAGCGGCGGCTGTCCAAGCGAGAGGATGCCCTCGACCGCAAGGAGGAGTCGCTGGGCCAGAAGGAGCAGGCCGCCTCGCGCCAACTCGAGTCGCTTCGCTCCAAGGAGGCGGAGACCCAGCGAGTCCGCGAGCAACTCGACAAGACGCTCGCCGAGCAGGTCGAGGCCCTCCAGCGAACGGCGAACATGACCCCCGCCCAGGCCCGCGAGCTGTTGCTCGAGCGCATCGCCGACGACACCCGCCACGAGATGGGCAAGGTCGCCCGCAAGATCGTCGAGGAGGCCGAGGCCGAGGCCAAGGAGAAGGCCCGCGAGATCACGCTCATGGCCGTGCAGCGGTTCGCCGGCGAGCACGTCTCCGAGAGCACCGTCCGCAGCGTCGCCATCCCCTCCGACGACATGAAGGGCCGCATCATCGGCCGCGAGGGTCGCAACATCCGCGCCATCGAGAAGGCCACCGGCGTCGACATCATCGTCGACGACACGCCGGGCGTCATCATCGTCTCCTGCTTCGACAAGGTCCGCCAGGCCATCGCCGTCGAGTCGCTCGAGCGGCTCATCGCCGACGGCCGCATGCACCCCTCCCGCATCGAGGAGATCGTCGAGAAGGTCCGCAGCGAGACCAACGAGCGGATCATGAAGTACGGCAAGGACGCCGCCGTCGAGGCCAATCTCCGAGGGTTGCACCCCAAGGTCCTCGAGGCCATGGGCAAGCTGCACTACCGCACCAGCTACGGACAGAACGTCCTTCGCCACTCCATCGAGGTCGGCTTCCTCTGCCAGATCATCGCCGAGCAGCTCGGCCTCGACGGCGCGGTCGCCCGTCGCTGCGGCTTCCTTCACGACATCGGCAAGGCCATGGACCACGAGATGGAGGGCGGTCACCCCAAGATCGGCATGGACTTCGCCAAGCAGTTCGGCGAGAAGGAACCCGTGCTCAACGCCATCGGCGGCCACCACGCCGACATCCCGTCCACGAGCTTCTACACGCCCATCGTCATGGCCGCCGACGCCGTCTCCTCGGCCCGTCCGGGCGCACGCCGCGAGAGCATGGAGAAGTACGTCCAGCGGCTCAACGACCTGCAGGACATCGCGCTGGGGTTCCGGGGCGTGACCGAGGCGTACGCCATCCAGGCCGGCCGCGAGGTGCGTGTCATGATCGACGCGGCCAAGGTCGACGACGACGAGGCGTTCCTCATCGCGCACCAGATCTCCAAGAAAATCAGCGAGGAGATGACCTTCCCCGGCGAGATCCGCGTCACCGTGCTCCGCGAGACGCGGGCCATCGAGTACGCCCGCTGATCGTCCCGCTCCGACGCCGCCGGCCGGACTGTTTCGGCCGGTCAGGGCGAGGGCGGACATCGCTCGGGAATACCATGGCTCCAACCAAGGAGCCTTCATGTCCACCCGTTTCGCACGGCGGCTTCGCGCGTCGCTCGCCACGACCATGGTGCTTGTCGCCAAGGCCGCGTTCGCGGCCGATGTCGCCGACCTCATCCTCGTCGACGCGTCGGTCGTGACGATGGATCGCGCCGTCCCTCGTGCGCAGGCGATCGCCGTGAAGTACGGCCGGATCCTGGCCGTGGGCTCCATCGAGCAGGTGCTGGCGTTGAAGGGGGACGCCACGCGCGTCCGAGACCTCGACGGATCGGTGGTGATGCCCGGGTTCGTCGATCCGCAGGGCTCGTGCGCGGCCGCCGGACTGGCGGCCTCGGCGGCGGACCTCTCGCGTGTCGAGGCCGGGGATGAGCAGGCGTTGAGGCAGATGATCGAACGCCACGCCAAGGAGCCCGTGTCGCGGCGTCTTGGCCTCGTCCTGGGCGTGATGGACTCGCCGATCCCGTCCTTCGTGACCGCGGAGTGGCTCGATCAAGCCGTTCGCGACCTGCCGGCGATCGTGATGGTCGACTCGGGGCGAACGATCGTCCTGAACTCCAAGGCCCGTGAACTCGCGGGCGTGGAGGCCTCGGGGTCCGCGGCGCTCGACAACGCCGATGCGTCCCGCGCGATGGCCGCCATCGTCGCCTCCCGGTCGAGCGAGGCCCTGGCCGAACTCATGCTGGCCGGACAGCAACTTCTGGCCGCCCGCGGCTACACCACCGTGGCGGAGGTCGGCGTCGACGAGACGCGACACGCCGCCTTGGTTCGCCTGGCCGCCGCCCGCCGCATGGTCATCGACGTCGTCGCGTTCGCCGACGGTCACTCGACGGCCGCCTCGCCCCCCGCCGGGCTCTCCAGCCCGTGGAAGTCGCCTTCGGCCACCAACGGCTACCGCGTCGCGGGCATCAGCGTCGCCTTCGATCGCGAACTTGTGGACACCCTCGACGTGCAGGCGAGCGGCCCTTCAACTGGGGTGACCTTGGAGCCGTCGCGGCGACGCGACGTGGTCGCCGCCGCGTTCGACAACGGCTGGCAACTGATGGTGGACGCCCACGGACCAGAGGCCATCGGGAGTTTCGTCGAGGTGATCCTCGAGGTGTCCGCCTCCAAGGGACCTTCCGACCGCCGTCCGATCCTCGTCGGCGCGGATGCCGCGACCTCCGAACACTTCGCCTCGCTCCTCGAACCCCGCGTCGGCGTCGCCTTCGGACCCGGCCGCATCGCCTTGGACGGCGATCGCCTTCGCGATGCCATGCCCGAGGTCGCTGACGCCGAGCGTCTGTCGTCCGCCGCCACCGCGTTGTTCCACCGCGTGCCAGTCGGGTTCCACTCGTCCGTCGGATGGTCGGACCCCCTTCGAGTCGCCCAAGCCGCCTCGGGTCGACGCACCGCCAGCGGCGACATCCTCGGCCCCCGCGAGCGGGTCACGATCGAACAGGCCCTGCGGGGCGTCACGCTCGACGCGGCGTACCTGCTCGGCGAAGAGGCCCGCAAGGGCTCCATTGAACCCGGAAAGTCGGCCGACCTGGTCATCCTCTCCGGCGACCCCCTGGCGGTCGGTGCCGACGGCCTGCAGGACCTTCGTGTCATCGAGACCGTCAAGAGCGGTCGCACGGTGTACCAAGACAACGGATCGGGCCGTCCGCTTCGCCGCCGCCCCGGGGCCGCGTGGGTGACCGGCCCCTGAGCGTTCGCTCGTCGGACATGGCTACTTTCCTTGGCCCGGGCCTCCGGTCCTTGGCCGAGGAGATTCGTCATGCGCCACGTGCGGCTGTTCGCGATGTTGATGTCGTTGGTCTGCGTCTTGGCCATGAACGCGGTGGCCCATGCCGCGGCGGTGTCGCCACCGTCGTACAAGGTCGTGAAGGACGACCGAGGCGTGTGGTGGTTCGAGAGCGCGGCGGGCGAGCGGTTCGTCTCGATCGGCGTCAACAATGTCAGCGACGAGCCCTATGCGCCGCGACCGAACACGACGTTCTACGCGCCCGTGGCCGAGAAGTACGCCGGAGACAAGGCCGCCTGGGGCAAGGCGGTTCGCGGCCTGCTCGCCGACCACGGGTTCAACACGCTGGGAGGGTGGAGTTCGGCGGCCGCCATCGAGGGCGGTTCCATGCGGTGCACGCCCGTGCTGTACGTCGTCGAGGGTGACCACTTCCGATGCCTCGAGTCCCTCCGTCCCGACTTCGAGTCGTACGTGCGGGCGAACACCAAGGCCGGCATCGCCCGCATCCCCAAGGGAGCGGACGTGCTGGGCGTCTTCCTCGACAACGAGATGCCCTGGTTCGGCAAGTCCGGCTGGGACGACATCCCGACCTACACGC
Source organism: Phycisphaerales bacterium (assembly GCA_040397805.1). Taxonomy (GTDB): domain Bacteria; phylum Planctomycetota; class Phycisphaerae; order Phycisphaerales; family UBA1924; genus UBA2402. Next base: position 72,521 of record JBBAVG010000004.1, on the reverse strand, counting down.
TCCTCGAGAAGGCCTTCGAGCTCCCCGGGTCCGACGTGCGTCGCCTCGAAACCGTGAAGTTTCTCGAGGCACGCCATGGTTCGTTCGAGGCCTTCGCCAAGGCGTGGGCTCGCCCCTTCGAGTCGTGGTCGTCCCTCACCTCGGCGGCGATGCAGCCCTCCTCGACCGACGCGGCCATGGCCGATCGCGAGGCCTACACCGCGTTGCTCGCCGACCGCTTCTTCGAGGTGGCCGCGAGGATCACTCGCGAGGAGATGCCCGGAACGCTGCTGCTGGGCGTCAGATTCCCCGGCAACGCTCCCGAATCAGTCATCCGCGCCTGCGGCAGGCACTGCGACGTGCTCTCCGTCAACCAGTACCTCTTCGAACCCCGCGCCGACGAACGCACGCTCGCCAGGTTCTGGCTGCTGGGCGGCCGTCCGCTGATGCACACCGAGTTCTCGTGGCGGGCCAAGGCCAACGCCAGCGGCAATCCCAACTCCCGCGGCGCGGGCGCCATCGTCGAAACGCAGGCCGAACGCGCCGCGGCCTACGAAGGACTCGTGCCCGACAGCCTCTCGTATCCCGTCGTCATCGCGTCGCACTGGTTCGAGTTCTCCGACCAATCGCCGCAGGGACGCTTCGACGGCGAGGATTCCAACTACGGCATTGTCGACATCCACGACCGGCCCTATTCGGAACTGCTGGCGGGCATGGCCCGCGCCAACGCGACGCTGCACGACCTGCACGCCAAGACGACTCGCCGGATGCCCGACTCGCTGCCCAAGCGCCGTGCGGTCACCTACGAACCGGGGCAGCACCCCGGCCGGCCCCCGACGCTCGACCTGCTCCAGCCTTGGGTTCGCGACCCCGAGCTGTGGGGCGCGCCGGACGCGTGGATGAAGTGGAGCCGCGAGGGCGAGTCGCTCGTGCTCGACTACGACGCGGGCACGCAGTACGGCGCGGGCATCAACATCTTCGGCCCCGCGGCGTGCAGGATCGATCGTGGTCCCGAGCACTCGACCGACCTCGACGGCTACTTCGCGATCGAACTCGACGTCACCGCCCCCGAGGGGTTGCAACTCAACGTCGTCTTCGCCGAGGCCGGATCCGGAACGCCCTCCTCCAAGTTCGACCTGAGCGCGGGCGATGACGGCGAGTCCTACATCGCCGACGCCTTGTTCGCCACGGGACAACGCACGACGATCCGCGTGCCCATCGCCTCGCTCCGCCGGCAGCTGTTCCACGGGAACCAGGCGGGCGGCTTCGGCATCTCCATGAACGCCGTGAGGAACCTGGGCCTTCAGGTCTCGGGATCGCCCCGGACGGGCCGCATCGTCGTGCACGCGTTCCGGCTCGTCCGCTGAGGATTCGGCGTCCGTTCGCTCGGTGACGGCGTGCAACGCGAACGCGCTCGGCACGATCATCGGTCGGAAGCGAGCGAGAGACTTCCGAAGGGAGTCAAGCATGAATCGTGGCACCAGTCGCGTCGCGTGTCTCCTTCTCCACGCGGTGGCGGCGGCGGCCGCCGCGGGCCAGCCGTCGCTGGGCGCCAATCCCGGCCCCGTCACCGACTGGAGCCGCACCCACGAGTTCGGCGATGTCGCCAGGCACGCCCGCCGCTTCGGAAGCCCGAACGCGCCGTGGGACGAGAGCGCCGCGCTCGACGCCCACGGGTGGCCCGTCGGCGACGCGGGCGTGGTCCTCGTGTGCTGTCAGGAGCCATTCTCCGGCCTGGGCGGGACGTACCGGATCAGCTTCGAGTGCGCCACGACTCCGGCGATCTCGCTGGTGGCGTCGTCAGGCACCCTTGGCCAGGTTCGACGCGACGAGTCGACCGGCGTGGTGACGGCCGATCTGGTCGTTCCCGACGCCGGCGAGCAGATCATGCTGGCCTTTCGCAACACCCAGGGCGGCATCCGGCGACTGGCGGTGACGCGACCAGGTGTCGCATCGGGGCAGCGCTTCACCCCCGCCTTCCTCGCGCACAACGACCGCTTCTCGACCTTGAGGTTCATGGACTGGAACCTCACCAACGACAGCCAGGTCTCGACGTGGTCGCAGCGGACGACGATGCAGCACGCCAACTGGCGAGAGCGCACGGGGGTTCCCTACGAGGTGTGCATCGACCTGTGCAACACCCAGCGATCCGACATGTGGGTGTGCGTGCCCGCCATGGCCGACGACGACTTCGTGCGGCAACTGGCCCGCCTCGTCCGCGACCGCCTCGATCCCTCCCTCCGCGTCTACGTCGAGTACAGCAACGAGGTGTGGAACTGGCAGTTCGGGCAGGCCACGTGGAATCTCGAGAGGGCGCTCGAGGAAGCTGCGGCGGGCGCGGACATCGCCTTCGACGGCGCGACCGACGCCAACATCCTTCGGTGGCGGCGCATCGCACGCGAATCGGCGAGGGTCGGCCGCCTCTTCGTCCAGGAGTTCGGGCCCGGTTCGATGGGAAGCCGCGTGAGGCCGGTGCTTGCCGGACAGATCGCGTGGAGTCGGCAGTTCATCGAGGGCCTCCGCTACCTCGAGCGGACGCATGGCCGGCCGCGGGACCTGATCTTCGCGCTCTCCGGCGCGCCGTACTACAACCTCGGAGACCTCAACGCGAGGAACGACCTCTCGGCTTCTCAAGTGCTCGACGCCATGACGGCGAGCGAACAGGCCATCGCCGATTCCGCGCAGTACGAGGTGCTCGCCGCCCTCACCGCGTGGCACGGCCTGGCACCCTTCCTCGCCTATGAGGGCGGCCCGGACACCTTCGGCGCCAACAGCGTGGTCGCCAAGGCGGAGGCGCATCGCGACGCTCGCATCCGTCCGGTCATGACCCGTGCCATCCGCCGGTGGTTCGCCGCAGGCGGCGGGCTCTACAACCACTATTCGTCGGGTGCGGACGACTGGGAAACGCCCTTTGGCGCGTGGTCCCTCGCCGAACGGATCCACGACCTCGCGACGCCCAAGCTTCTGGCCATGGACGACGCGTCGCGACTCCCGTTCCCCGAGGTCTCACTCGGCTTTTCCACCATGGGCGAGATCGATGCTCGGCGGCATGTCGAGCGTCCCGACGATTGGGCGTCGCGGCCCGGACCGGGCCTGGCCCCCGCCGGGGACTGGTTCGACTACCTCGTTCGCGTGGAACGGTCGGGACGGCACGAACTTCGCGTTCGGGCGGCGACCTTCGACGCCGGCGTCGGCCTCGCCGTCGAGGTCAACGGCGAGATCCAGTCGACCATCTCGCTCCCCGTCACGGGCCCGTGGAACAACACCAACTTCGTCTGGTCGTCCGACGCCTCGCTGGTGCTTCCCGCCGGCCAGAGCGTCGTGCGACTGCGACACTTGAGCGATTGGCGCACCGACATCAGGGCGCTCTACATCACATGTCCCGCCGACTACAACGAGGACGGCGGTATCGACGGCGCGGACCTGCAGGCCTTCTTCGAGACGTGGCAGCAAGGCGTGGAGCGAGCCGACATCAACGCCGATGGCGGCGTCGACGGCAACGACATCGGAGCGTTCTTCGTCCGGTGGGCCGCAGGCGGCTGTTGAACGGGCGAGGCCTTCCCGAACGCACGGACGGTCAGGCCGTCTGCAGCCGTCCGCCCGCGTCGCTCGCGACTCGAGACGTCAATCCCAAGGCCTCGAACGTCTCCCGAAGGGACTTCGCCTCGGTCGCGGCGTACGCCTTGTCCGGATCGATGATCGGGAATCCCATGATCTCCTCGAGCATCGCCTGCGTGTACACGGGCTTGGCCGCGGCGGTCGCCTTGGTGCCGTACTGGTCGAGGTTCGAGGCGAAGATGCCCGCCGCGCTCACGGGCAGGAAGTCCTCGTAGCGAAGCCCCTCGACGGTCGCGTAGCCACTCCTGACGAGCTCGAGCGGATCGGTCGTGGCGATCGAACCCTTGGCGGCCACGCCCGCTGCGGTGGGGGCGTATCGGCCGTAGATCAGGCCCGCCGCCAACAACTCGTCCACGGTCTTCGGGAACTGCTTGAACGGGGCGGCGTAGGCGGCCTCGTATGCCGCAAAGTCGCGATTGACCAGCTCGGGGTCCCGGTCTCGCACCGCATCGGCCTCGGCGAGGCACTTGTCGTACAACGCGCGACCCTTGGGCGTCGTCGCGTAGAACCGCTGCTCGATCTCCCCGAAACGCGCGGTGTGCGTCGTGTCGAGCGACGATCCGTCGGGTTGCGAGAATCGCACCGCCTCCGTCAACGCCTTGTAGGAGTCCTGCCGCAGCAGCACGGGGGTGTCCTGCGGCGGGCCTTCGGTGGTGTCCTTGAAGCCCGCGTGCTTCAGGTCCGTCAGTCGCAGGTCGACCCGGTGGAGACGGTCGGCCAACGCGTCGCACATCGCGTCGATCTCGGCGGCGTTGACGCTCCCCTTGCGGAACGCCGCGATCTGGTCCGTCGTCAGATGGCGGAAGAGCAGTCGCATCATGTGGCCGTCCGCCGTCGCCGCGAGGCGGCCCAGCGAGGTTCGGGCCCGCGAACGGAAGGTCGCGTCGTCGAGTTGCCCCATGCAGTGCTTCATGGCGGCCGTGTAGAGATCGATGAGGAAGGTGTTGGGCGTCAGGTGGTTCAGGTGGTGACGTTCGAAGCAGGCGATGTCGGCCGCGATCTTGAATCCGGCGGCGCCGAGATCCTTGTACAGACCGTGATCCCGGGCCGTGGCCGTCCACTTGAAGATCCGCTCGACGCCTTCGCGGATCAACGCGCCGGCGTCGCTCCAGTCGAGACCGCCCTGCCGCTCGCCCTTCTCGATCAACTGCTTCGCGCGGTCGCCGAACACCTGTCGGCCGGCAAGCACCGTCTCGATCCGCTCGCGGGTCGCCGGGTCGAAGTAGTTGGTCTGGAGCAGCGACGTGAAGACGCGGTGCTCGGGGTTCTCTCGCGAGCGGAAGGCCGTCGCGATGATCGGCTGGCTCTTGCTGCCCACGCTGGTCATGTCGTAGAAGGCGTGCGGTTCCATCGCGAAGGCCGCGAAGAACCTGGCGATCCACCGGTACTCGTCGGGGCGGCCGATGCGAATCGCGCCGTGGCGCTCGCCGCTGGTCTTCTCGAGTTGCTCGTCGGTGATGGCGAAGCCGACGAACAGCTTGCCCAACAGGTCGCACACGGTGCGGTTGCACGCGGCGTTCACCAGCAGCGACTTGTCGTAAAGCGGGACCTCCGTGCCGAACATCCGCGAGAGTTCGGAGAAGAGGCGGTGCTGCATCTCGATCTTGTCGGCGAAGGCGACGGCCATGGGTTGCTCCTGAAGACGAGGCGTCGATGCGGGAACATCCCTCGCATCGGCCAAATCATAGGGGAGCTTGGATCCGCGGCCTCCCGCGTTCGGCCACCGTGGCAGGGGGGCGGGCCCCATCAAGTCGCCTTACGGCTCGAATTCAAGCGTCACCACGCGGCCCGGACGCAGGAACGCCACGTGGCAGGTCACTTGTTCCGCGGGCAGCGAGAACATGCGGGCGATGGCCGCCGCGTACGCCTTCATCTGCGCGCCGTGCCCGCGGGCTCGCTCGTCGCACGCCGCCGCGTCGATGTCGTCGCTCTTGAAGTCGATCACGTCGGCCCACACGGCCTTGCCGCCCCGGCGTCCGACGACAAGCCGGTCGATGCGGCCCGCGAGTTCGACCGGACCTGTGCCGTCGGGGAGTTCGATGGTCGTCCGGAAGGCCCACTCCCTGCGGAGGTCGAGGGAGTCGGCGTGCCCCCGGCGAGCGTGGAAGGCGCGAGTCAGCGACTCGCCCACGGCCGACGCCATTGAATGACGGAACGTGGCGATCAGGTCCGAGGCGCGGGCCGGTTCGATGCCCAGCGCACTCGCCGAGGTCAACATCGCGGCGTCGTCCATGCGGCACTCGCCGTGCCACTCGACCGACTCCGCCCACGCGTGCAGGAGCGTGCCCTCGTTCGCCGATCGCTCCCCTCGCGTGCTGAAGATCTCCGAGGCGGGCTTCTCG
>JBBAVG010000004.1:54244-66482 GCA_040397805.1 Phycisphaerales bacterium | reverse complement strand
GGCTCCTTGTCGCTCGGTTCGACGATCATCTCGAGGGCCCGCTTGGCCCGCGTCATCGCGACGTACAGGCAGGAGATCTCCTCCTCGATCTTGCGTTCGAGGCACTGGTCGTAGGCCTCCGAAAGCCCCTCATGGCACGCTCGCAGGTGCTCGCTGCCGGCAAGACTCAGGAGGCTCGGCGCCGAGAAGACGTCGTCGCGTCTCGACACGACCATGCCCTTGGCATCGGTCCACCGCTTGCCCAACTCGGGCAGCACCACGGCGTCGAACTCGAGGCCCTTGGAGGCGTGGATCGTCATGACGCGCACGCGGGCCCGGCTCGGGTCCTCCACCCGCTCCCGCCTTGCGAGCCGGACGAAGTCGGACAGCCCGCCCTCGCCCCGCGCGTCGAAGAACTCGGCGAGGTCGAGCAGTTGCTCCATCCGGACCGCTTCGGAAGGGGACAACGCGTCGGAGCATCCGTCGCGCAGCCAACCCACGACCCCCGCCACCCCGCCGGAGGCGAACCTCGCGCGGATCGCCGATGCCGCCCGGTGGGAATCGACGTGGGGCACGACGCCGTCGGTGCCGATCGTCAGGCGGAGCAGGCGTCCGATGGGCCCGGCCGCCACGTGGAAGGCCGCGGCCTTGTCGCCCGGCAGGTCCGCGAGATGCAGCGCCGAGATCGTCGCGCCCGTGGCGGGCGTGTCGAGCAGGGAGGTGCCCGATTCCTCGCTCGCCTCGACCCCCATGCGCTGGAGGTGCCGCAGGATCGTCGCGATGGGTTCGCGGCTGCGGACCAGCACGCCGACGGTCGCGAGGGGTTGATCGGCCTGCAACTCGCGGACGATCTCCGCCGCCGCCTTCATCGGATCGGGCTCGTTCTCCCCGTTCAGCCCGCATGCCCGAAGTCGCACGCGGCCCGCCATCGCGGCGTGGTGCGCGGTGTGCGGCTCGAAGTGGCGGCACCACGACTCGGCCGCGCCCGCTCGATCGCCGAACGCCGGGTTGTTCGCCAATCCGCCGAAGACGGCGTTCACCGCGGCGATCACCGCCGGGCTCGACCGCCGACTCTCCTGCATGGTCTCCCGGTGGAATCCACGCCAGTGGTCGGCCACGGCCGGCATGAGCCCGGGTTCGGCGTTTCTCCACGCGTAGATCGACTGCTTCACGTCGCCGACGCAGAAGACCGAACGTGTCGCCTTCCCGTCCGGGGCGGCGGCGAAGAGTTCCTCGAGGATCGGCTGGAGCAGCGAGTACTGCACCCGCGAGGTGTCCTGGAACTCGTCGAGCAGCACGTGGCGAAGGCGCGTGTCGATCATGAAGTACATCGCGTCGCGATCGACGCCCTTCACCCCGCCCTCGCCCTTCGTCGCCGACGAGAGCATCCGCGGCAGGTCGTCGAAGGAGTAGCGGCCCGTGGCGAGCTTCAACTCGAGGTACGCCGCGTGGAAACGGTCGAGGATGACGCGCGTGGCGAGGTTGCGGGCGTGGATCAGTTCCACGGCGTGCAACTTCGCCGCGTCGACGATGGGAAGGCATGCCTCCAGAAAGGGCGGAGGGAACTCGACCCGCGAGTACGTGGGGGATTCCGGATTCTCGATGATCTTGGTGAGAAGGCCGCTCGACAGCATGGCCTCCCAATCGCCCGCCCGGATGTCCTCGAGCAGCGTGGCTTGAGCCTTCAACCAGCTCTTGTTGGGCTCGTTTCGACCGGTGGTCGGAACCGGCGCTTTGAGCAACGACTCCACGGCGTCGTCAAGTGCGTCGTCATCGATGCCGCGCATGCCGTCGGTGTCCACCGCCTCCCAGGGCGCCGCGGCACATCCCGCGTCGAGATGCGACGAATACGCGGTCTTGATCGCCCCCGCGAACGGGCGGAGGATCGAGGACTTCAGCTTGCCGCCGCTCAAGAGCGACATGACGTCGAGCAACGCGTCGCCCCTGCCGTCGCCGATCTCCGCGGCGACGACGCTCCACATCGCCTCCTCTCGCAGCCGCTCGTCCGCGTCCTCGTCCGCGATCGTCCATCCCGGCGGCAGTCCCGTGTCGAGGGAGAGCCCCGTGGCGGCCCGAAGGAAGAACGCGTCGAGCGTCTGGATCGAAAGCCGATCGAGTTCCCCGAGCAATCCGGTCAACAGGCGGCGACAATCGTCCTGCGAGAGATCAGGGGCGACCTGCGCCTGCAGCGACTCCAAATCCTCGCGGGCCGTGCAGGCCCTCGCCAGTCGCTCCAGCACGCGATCGAGGATCTCCCCCGCGGCCTTGCGAGTGAAGGTCGTCGCGAGGATCCCGCCCAGTCCGCTGCCGCCGTCGGCCGCGGCCGACTCGAGTTCGAGGAACGCGCGATGGATGTACTCGCCCGTCAACTGGAAGGTCTTGCCCGTGCCCGCGGCGGCCATGATGTGGCGGTGACGTGGTGTCCGCAGGTGCATCACGCTTCCTCCCCTTCGTCGTCGGACTCGAGGCCCTGTCCCGCCATCGCCGCGTGGATCGGGTTGAACGTCCCGATCGTGCCCGTGTCCTCGAAGCGTCCTTCACGCACCTTTCGAATGACGTCGCTCGCGGCGTCGTCGGCCCCGCGGAGCACGCCCGGGTCCCATGCGGCCTCGGCGAGGGCGATCGCGTTCGCCTCGGGGCCGATGTTCACGTAGCCCAGCACGGAGCCGTCATCAGCCCCGAGCGAGGCCGCCAGGTGTCGATACAGGGGCAGTTGCAGGTCCTTCCACACCCCCGACCGTGCCTTGTACGCGTCGGAGGGCCTCCGCGGTCGGTCCCCGGTCTTGAAGTCGAGGATGGACAGCCGTCCGGTGCCCGCGTGACGGTCGATCCGGTCGATCTTGCCCCGGATCTGGGCGGCGCGCCCGTCGACCATGAACTCGACGGCCTTGGTCGGGGGCGACCATTCGGTCTCCGCGATGATCCATCCGTCCCTCGTTCTCGCGGCTTGCCACACGGCCAGCGCCCGCAGGCGGCGTTTGGCGATCTCGACCTGAAGCATCGCCGCCGGCGAACCCCTGTCGCCGAACGCCTTGCGGGCCTCGCTCTCGAGTCCGGCGAGCAGGGCGGCCTCGATCCGATGCGGATCGGTGACCCGCCGCATGGGCTCGTCGAGGGCGAAGGCCTTCAGGGCCTCATGGACGAGGTTGCCGAACGTGGCGGCGCTTGCCTCGCGACCGGGCGTGGTGGCCTCGTCGAGCCCCAGCACGTGCCGCAGGTAGAACTGATAGGGCGACTCGATGTAGGTGCGGAACGACGTGACGCTGAACGTGTCGCCGTGCGCCACCGGCGTCGGCGACAGGACGGGCACCACGAACCCCGTGGAACCGTCGCTGCTCGAACGGAGTTCAACGCGAGTGGCCGCTCGTCCACGGGTCTTGCCCATCGCTTCCAGCACGCGGTGCGGCAGTTCGTCGGGGGCGGCCGCCAGCAGGAAGCGACTTGGACGCAGCGGGTCGCCCTCGGCGGATCGGCGGCCGCACACCAGCCGCAGCTTTCGCTTCGAACCCACCAGCGTTCGCAAGAGCCACGCATCGCGGGCCAGTCGCGTCCTCGCGTTGGGGAGATCGAGCGTGCTCCGCATCGATTCGGTCAGGAGGGGATCCGTGCCGATCGCCGCCGGCACGATGCCCTCGTTGAAACCCGAGACCGTCAAGCGGGGGCTGGGATCCATCGCCGCTTCAAGCCAGCCGATGATCTCGAGGGAAGGGCCGGCAACTTCGTCCGGCACGGCCACTCGCGACGCGCTCCGCAGGATCAGCCCGAGGACCTGCACCGATCCGACGCCCTCGAGCATCGTTCTCGACGCGGGCAAGCGGAACTGGTCGATGATCTTCCGGAAGGCATTGAACGCCCTGCAATCCCCGGGCCGAAGGTCCGCCGGATGGGAGTCGTCGTTCCGCAGCGCCGCGGCCAGAAGCGTCAGCAGTTCATCAGCGGCCTCGCCGCCCAAGGCGTCGCCCAACGCGGCGAACATCTCGTCGAGGCGCCGATGGACCTCCTCGAACGATCGGGCGAATCGGTCGGACTCGGTCCGCCAAGGTTCTCCGAGCGACTGGTGCAGCGTCTGCTCGGCATACTCGTCGAGTCGTGGCAGCAGGCCGCTCGTGATGTCGAGGGACCGCTCGATGTCCGGCTGACGCAGCAGGGCGCGGAGGGACTCGACGGTTCGCTCCGTCAGATGGCGACGAATCGCCGCGACCAGTCGCCAGATGCGAGTCTGTTGGAGCGGCGTCCCCGCGGCATGGTGCACCGCGACGCCCGCCTCCGCGGCGAGCCTCGCGGTCGCCGAGGCCAGCGATTCGTCCGCAAGGCACAGCGTGGTGTCGTCGCAGGTGGGGGTTCCCTCGAGGGCGGCCGCCAACGCCTCGTGCGACTGGTCACGCGCGGTGTCCGCGAACACGATCATCTCGCGATCGACCCGCACGTCGAGGAGTTCCGCCGAATCCGCTCGCGGCATGCCCCAATCGTCGAGCATGTCGCGTTCGCTCGGCCGACCGTGCACCAGCACCGTGGTCGGGATGCCCGATGCGACGATTGCTTGCTTGGCGATCGGAGGCAACTCCGCCAGCCCCACCAGCACGAGCCGATCGAAGGCCGGCGCCGGACGGGAGGTCGCCCGCAGGGCTTCCCGACGGGCCGCGTGTTGCTCGATCAGGCCGCAGCTCGCCAGCAGGGCGTCTCGCGACCCCTGGGCCGTCGCCGCGGCGTCCCACCGCTCTTTCGCGAAGCCCGCGCCGAACTCGTCGGCCGCCGACGCCACCGCGCCCATCGTGAGCCCTCCAGCGGCGAGTTGGGCCTCGCAACGAACGAGCAGGTCGGCAAGGCCAAGCCACCGCGAAAACTCGTCGAGCGGCGGCGGATCGCCGGCCAGCGCCTTGAACGTCTCGGGTGACAACCCCTTCAGGGCCGTCACCCATGCCATCAGGGTCGCGATGTCGCCCGCCACGCGGGGATTCGACCCGAGGGTGAGTTCAGGGATCTCCCCGGGCGTGGCGACGGTGGGGGGGCAGAACGGCATGGGCGATGACATCGCCCGTTGCGTCAACAACGAAAGCAGCAAGCGGCCCGCTCGAGCGCCCGGGAGCACCACGGCCACCCTCGATAGATCCAGTTCGTCGGGTCGCGACGACCATGACACGAGGCGTTCCGCCGCCACGTCCAAGGCCGGACGGTCCCATCCGAGAAACTCGATCGACGTAGGTTGTTCGTTCATTCGCCCTCGCCTCCCCCGTCCCTGCCGATTCGAACCCGACTTCGCCCCGCGTGCACCCAGCGTACGCGGCCGTGCCTGCTCGCGGTCGCCGTCGACCGCAAGCCGACCCAACTCGATCCCGGCCGGAGAACGGTTGCTCTCGCGGCTCCCGCTACACTCCGTCCTGCAATCGCCCGGGCATCGCCTGCATGAACACCGCCTCCATCACGTCCGCCGAGTCCTTCCAGGCCAGGCTGCTCCGCAGCGAGGTTCGGCGTTCCTTCATCATGGCGTCGCTCTGGTTCGTCATGCTCGCCGGCGTCCTGTGGCGTCGCTGGCGAGGCGACGCGGTCATGACGACCAACCCGATCTTCTTCTCCGCCGTCGGCACCTTCACCGTCGCGATCTGCTTCCAGGCGTGGGTCTACCTCGATTCGCTCCGATGCTGCCGCCGCGGGTGCCGGCGATTCCGCGGCAGTTGGATGATCGGCGTGGTCGTCGACGTCGCCGTTCCCATCGCGTACCTGATCTTCGCCCACCTGTATTCTCCCAGGGCGGTGGAGGCCACGCTCTCGGGCCCGGTGCTGCTCTGCCTTCCGCTGGTCACGATGATCTCCATCCTGAGGTTGAGGCCTGTCGCGTCCTTCCTCACCGGGTTCCTCGGTGCGATTGGACACATGGCCTTGATCGTCTGGACCATCGTCGAGACCGACATGGATCCGCACCGGTGGCCGCTCTACTTCACGTATCCGGTCATCCTGGTCTTGACCGCCGTCGCCGCCGCGTTCGTGGCTTCCGAGGCCCGCGCGTACGTGGGGCAAGCCGTTCAGGAGGCGATCGAGTCCGAACGGCGACAGCGTGAACTGGCGACCATCGATCACGATCTCTCGATCGCCCGCGACATCCAGCGAGGTCTCATGCCCGCCGGGTCGCCGGACATGCCCGGTTTCGAGATCGTCGGCATGGCCAGGCCCGCGCAGCACACCGGCGGCGACTACTTCGACTGGCAGCGACTTCCCGACGGCCGACTCGTCGTCGCCTTGGCCGACGTCACCGGACACGGCATCGGCCCGGCGATCGTCATGGCCGTCTGCCGCGCCTACGCGAGGGCCACGGCACCGTCCGCCGCCGACGCCGCCGCGCTGCTCAACCGTCTCAACGCCCTGATCTGCCCCGATCTCGAGGCCTCCGGCCGATTCATCACCATGGTCATCGCCATCGTCTCCCCCGATGGCGCAATCGAACTCATCTCCGCCGGACATGGTCCCACCATGCTCCTCCGCGGCGCCAGCGGCGAGATCGAGTCCTTCAACGGCGATGGAATTCCGCTCGGCATCGACCCTTCCGAACGCTACGTCAACATCAACACCCGACGCCTCGAGCCCGGCGACGCCCTGCTCATGGTCACCGACGGCTTCTTCGAATGGCAACGGGCCGACGGCCAGCAGTTCGGCGTCGTCAGACTCGAACAAGCCCTTCGCGACGCGGCTGGACAACCCGCCGGCAAGGTCATCGAGGCCATCGATGCCGCCGCCAAGACATTCGCCGCCCAGGCCCCGCAGGGTGATGACGCCACGGTCGTGGTCATCCGCAGGGTCTGACATGCCCCCGGAATACATCACGCTCGCAGCAATGCCGCCGCCGCGGCAGCCTCCCGCGGCTGCAGGCACTCGAAGATCCGCATGAACGCGGTCGCGTCCGCGGCGCTCAATCCCGCCATCGCTTCCTCCCATCGTCGGCGATAGCGAATCGCTCGCGACCGCTTCCAGTCGCGAGCGACCTCCCGCGTGGCCCATGAGGCCGCCGTCAGCCCCGCCGCCATCCAGAACGATCCGAACATCAGGCACGCCAGACTCCCCCAACCCGCCCCCTCCCGCACCACCCGCTCGCCGCCGTCCGCCGTCGCCGCCTCCTCGCCCGCCGCCTGAAGGTCCGCGGCCAGCTGTCTCGCCAGCGAGGCCAACTCGAGGATTCGCCCCGCCTCGGCGTCGCTCACCGCGTCGAACTCCGCGGCGGAGGTCGCGAGCCCCGCGCCGACGGCGATCGACGCCGCCGCCACACGCATCGAGTCGCGTCGTCTCGCCTCCTCCCGCCTCGCCTGTTCCTCCTGGTTTCGCCTTGTAGCTCGCTCCTGCTCAAGCCGCAGGCGTCGCTTCTCCCGGACCGCCTCGAGGTGGCACGCCATCCGTTCGTTCCACGCGAAGTCGCTCGGCGACACCTGCTGCACCCATCCGCACTCGTCGCAGGTGTGCACGGTTCGTCTCGACGAGTAGTCGCACCACAACTCCCATCCGCAACCGGCGCATCGCCACGTGACGACCGAAGGGTCCTGCAGCAAGCCGCGGGCACGATCCGCGAGCGTCGCTCGATCGGTCGTGCCCGTCGTGTTCGCGCCTGCTTGATGCATCGTGCCTTGCTCGTCGCCGGACGCCCTTGCCGCGGCCATGCGAATGGCCGCGGCAGGGTCCAGCATCACCGCCCGTTGGCATCATCCGTGACCGAGTTGCATCCCCGGCCGGCCCCGACAGAACAGTCATCGGGAGAATCCAAGTCGCGGCCAAGTCGCCAGACAAGCCGGGGCCCTGATCACCGCACTCCGTCACTGACACACTGTTGTCAGTGAGTGGGGAGCGGCCGCGTCATGTGGACCGAATGGACTGCGAACGGCGTGCGGGGTGCGCCGCGTTGGACACCCCGCTCACGCGCGAATGAACCATCCCCGTGTGTGAAGGGCGCGGGCGAGCAGGCACATCGAACCGATGTACGCCGCCACCACCAGCCACGCGCCGACGGTCGGGTTCGTGAGGTGCGACAACCACGCCTTGAAAGCGACGAACATCGTGGAGGCACCGCCGCCGGGCGTGACGACCAACCACTTCGACAGGCACGTTCTCCACGTGAACTCGGCGAAGACGTAGATGGCGATGGCGTTGGTGCCCAGGTGCACGAGAATCGCGGGCGGGCGGAAGCCTCGACGGTCGAACGCATCGTGCATGCCCGCCAGCAGCAGGCACGCCGTGCCCGAAGCGACCAGCACGTACGACGACGTGAAGAAGTCCTTGCTCATGGGCATGTCGCCCAGCAAGTGCCACGCCACGCCACATGTCGCCATCACGCCGCCGCGCAGCAGGAGGAGGTCTCGTGTCCGTGTCGAGCCATCCGAGCGAAGGAGTTCGCGACCGGCGAGCGAGCCCAGCACCGTGACGGCCGCGGCGGGAAGGCCCTGCGTCAAGGCCGTGCCAAGCCAACCCCACTCGGCGCGAATCCACGCCTGCACGCTCTCGGTGGCCGTCCAGACGACATCGTCGCGTCCCGGCATCGGCACCTGCGTCAAGATGGCCCACTTGAACAGCAACGCCGCCGCCACCAGCAGCACTTGCACCGTCCGGGGCAGGTGTGCTGCACACGTTGCCACGAGCGTCGCGAGTCCGATCATCTGCAGGATGTCCCACCGCAGCAGGATCGACAAGCCAATGGGTGAGGCGTACGCGACCGATGCCGCCACCAGCATCACGCCCAGGAGGTACAGCCGTGCCCCGCGTGTCGCGGCCGCCACGATCCTTCTTGCGGGCGACCGCGTCGCTCCTCGGCCTCGTTCGATCGAGAACGGGATGCTCACGCCCGCGATGAAGAGGAACCACGGGTAGACCAGGTCGGCGAGCCCGAGGCCCATGTCGCCGCCGTTCCAGCCGCGGTGCGCGAACCATGCCGGGAATGCGGGGTCGGTGCCCGCCGCGTTCACCAGCAGCATGAGCACGATGACCAGTCCGCGAAAGGCGTCGAGCGATGGCAGGCGCGAACCGGCCGCGACGTGCGTCATCGCGGGGCCCCCTGGCCCGAATCGAGCAGTGAGGCCTCGTTCGGCTTGGCGAAGAGATAGCAGGTGCCCCGCTTGTTCAAGAGCCACACCTGCGCCATGTCGCGACGCGAGTAGACGCGTTCTCCGGCTTCCGGCGTCGAACACGCGGGGTCGCTGACGAGGAAGTGCCCCTCGGCGTCATAGCCGCGAATGAGGATGAGATGGCCTTGCGTGTCGGCGTAGGGCGCGCCCTTGAGTTGTCCCTTGTCGGCCTTGATGCTCGCCACGATGAGGATGCCGGACGCAAGCGTCCGCCAGGCGTCCTCGAGCGAGCCGATGCGAGCCACCTTGCCCGGCACGCCGTACTGCCATGCAGCCTGCACGTTCCTCGGCCAGTTGCCGTAGAGGTCATGCCGTGCGTCGTGGGCGGCGTTGGCAATCGCCTCGACGGTGGCATCCTCGCGGCCCGCCCACGCCACGGCCATGGCGACGCTTGCTGGACTGCACAGCCGTCCTGACAACTCCGGTCGCGGCGTCTTCTGGCTGACGAACGGGGCGCCGAGGTCGACCCGGCCGGGAAGTCCGAGCGAGTTCCAGTCCGGCGGCGGTCCCGTCAGATCCCGCCGCAGCCCCTGCATGCCCCGGCCGAGCGCGAGGGTGCGGGTCACGTCGAGGCGGTGGAGAACGACGCTTCCGCCCGCCGACGCCTCGGGGCCCGCGAAGGCCGTGATTCGCACCTGAGCCTGCTTGAACCACGAGGTGCTCTCGAGGATGTCGACATCGACGCAGGCCGTGCCGCCGGAGGTGACCGGCGAGGGGAAGGGCACGCGTCCGGCTTCCCCGATGAACAGCCAGGGGCTCCATGCCGCGTCCTGGTCGGCCCGCACGCGGGCCTCGACCGCCATGCCCAGGCCGTCGGGCACGTCGGCGTTCCACGAGACGATCAGCTCGCGACATCCGAGCGTGCTGCCGATCACGTCGGAGATCAGCGTGGCGGAGTCGGTGCCCGGCACGAGCGACACGGGGCGTTCGGAGGCGCCGCCGTGGCGGTCCATCCATCGCACGCGGGTCGTGTCGTGCGGGAAACTGCTGCCGCAACCCCCGATCAGCAGTGAGCACGCGGCGGCGACCAGCGCGATGAAGGCGACGATGGCTCGATCAGGCGTCACGGCGTGAGCGTATGGGCTCTCACCACGACCGCATGGGCACCGGAAGCTTCTTGGAGTCGGCACAGGCCTGCGCATCGCCGTATCCCGAGTCGGCGTGCCGGAAGACGCCCATGGCCGGGTCGTTGGTGAGCACGCGCTTGAGCCGCTTGGCGGCCTTGGCGGTGCCGTCGGCGACGATGACCTGTCCCGAGTGCTGGCTGTAGCCGATGCCCACGCCGCCGCCGTGGTGAAAGGAGACCCACGACGAGCCCGAGGCGATGTTGACCATGGCGTTGAGGATGGCCCAGTCGCTCACGGCGTCGGTGCCGTCGAGCATGGCCTCCGTCTCGCGGTTGGGGCTCGCGACGCTGCCGCAGTCGAGGTGGTCGCGGCCGATCACGATCGGCGCCTTGACCTTCCCCTTGCGCACGAGGTCGTTGAAGAGCAGTCCCGCCTTGTCGCGCTCGCCCAGCCCCAGCCAGCAGATGCGGGCCGGCAACCCCTGGAACTCGAAGCGGGGGCGGCAGGCCTTGAAGTCGCCCGCCAGCAAGGCGTCGGGATTGGCGTGGCACGATAGGATCCACCGGTGCAGCCTCGCGGCATACGGCCCCGACTTGGCCGGGAAGGCCTTGAGGATCGCGTGGTCGGTCACGAAGATGTCCCGCGGTTCGCCGCTGAGAGCCACCCAGCGGAAGGGACCTCGACCCAGGCAGAACTGGGGCCTGATGTACGCGGGCACGAAGCCCGGGAAGGCGAAGGCGTCGGTCACGCCCTGGTCCAGGGCCCGTTGGCGGATGTTGTTGCCGTAGTCGAAGGTCACTGCGCCGCGGCGTTGGAGCTCGATCATGGCGCGAACGTGACGGGCCATGCCCTTCAGCGCTCGGCGTTGGTACTCGTTCGGATCCGCCTTGCGGAACTTGGCGGCCTCCTCATGCGTGAACTCGGGCGGCACGTACCCCATGAGCGGATCGTGCGCGCTGGTCTGGTCGGTCAGCACGTCGGGGACGATGCCTCGCTCGATGAGCCGCTCGAGCAGCGCGATGGCGTTGGCGTGCACGCCCACGGAGCGGGCGGTCGACGACGCCTTCAACTCGAGGGCGAGATCGATGCCGGCGTCGAGCGTCGGGGCGATCTCGTCAAGATAGCGATCGTCGACGCGACGCTCGAGGCGGGAGCGATCGGTGTCGGCGATCAGCGCCGTGCCGCCCGCGAGCGTGATGGCCAGCGGCTGGGCGCCGCCCATGCCGCCGCATCCTCCCGTCACGCACAGTCGGCCGGCCAGCGTGCCCCCGAAGTGCGTGCGGCCGCACTCGGCGAACGTCTCGTGCGTGCCCTGAAGGATGCCCTGCGTGCCGATGTAGATCCACGAACCGGCCGTCATCTGACCGTACATCATCAAGCCCGCCGCGGCAAGCTCGTCGAACTTCGCCTGCGTGGCCCACGCGGGCACCAGGTTGGAGTTGGCGATCAGCACGCGCGGGGCGTCCTCGTGCGTCTGCACCACGCCCACCGGCTTGCCGCTCTGCACGAGAAGCGTTTGATCCGCCTTGAGCGTCCGCAGCGTCGCCACGATGGCGTCGAACGCCTCCCACGAGCGTGCCGCCTGGCCGCGGCCGCCGTACACCACCAGGGCATCGGGCCGCTCGGCCACCTGCGGGTCGAGATTGTTCATCAGCATCCGCATGGCGGCCTCGGCCTGCCACGTTCGGCAGGTCTTCCGCTTCCCGCGAGGGGCTCGGACGGGGCGGGCGCCGGGCAGCGCCGCGGGGAGGATGAACGCCGCGCCCGCCACCGGCTTCGACGGAGTGCGGGAGGATGCGGCCTTCGGACGACGCTTGGTGATGCTGGTGGTCATGGTGGGGAACCGTGGACGTGCGTGGGGGAGGGCGATGGAGCCGACGCCTCAAACGGGGACCGGCTCCTCCTGAGCCAGTCGCTTTCCTTCTTCCATCGCGAGTTCATCGGGCCAGATGTGGAACTCGCCCGTGTCGGTGATGACGCCGCCGAAGTAGGGAATGGTCCAAAGGCCTGGGATGCCGTCGTCCGGTTGGGCCACGCCTCGGTAGAAGACTCGGTACGTGTCGTACGACTTGGTCAGATTCACGACGCCGGTGTCGG
>JBBAVG010000004.1:0-54144 GCA_040397805.1 Phycisphaerales bacterium | reverse complement strand
CGAAAGGAAGCGATTCGTCCATGGAAGCCGGGATCGTCGGACTGCCCAACGTCGGAAAGAGCACCCTCTTCAACGCCCTCACCAAGGCGGGCGCGCTCGCCGCGAACTATCCCTTCGCCACCATCGAGCCCAACGTGGGCATCGTGCCGATTCCCGACAAACGGCTGGACCAGATCACCAAGTACATCCCGCCGCAGAAGGTGATCCCCGCCGCCCTCAAGCTCGTGGACATCGCGGGCATCGTCAAGGGCGCGAGCGTCGGCGAGGGGCTGGGCAACAAGTTCCTCAGCCACATCCGAGAGGTGGACGCCATCCTGCAGGTCGTGCGCTGCTTCACGAAGGCCCCCGGGGGCGAGGACATCCTCCACGTGGCCGGCTCGGTCGATCCCATCCGCGACATCGACATCATCGCCACCGAACTCATCCTCGCCGACCTCCAGACCGTCGACGGCGCGCTGGGCAAGGCGGAACGTGCGGCCAAGAGCGGCAAGGCCGAGGACGTCGCACGCTTCGAGGTGCTCAGGAAGCTCCACCCGGCGCTGGGCGCGGGCAAACCCGCCCGTTCCGTGAAGTTCGACGACCCCGAGCAGCTCCGCCAGCTCAAGCAGCTCGGCCTGATCACCGGCAAGCGAGTCCTCTACGTGATGAACGTCGACGAGGATGACCTTCAGGGGCAGGGCGAGTCATGCCAGAAGGTGCGGGCCCACGCCGCCGCCGAGGGCTCCGAGGTGGTCGCCGTGTGCGCGAAGATCGAGAGCGAGTTGGCGATGATGCCCGACGGCGAGCGACAGGAGATGCTCGAGGCCTTGGGGCTCACCGAGCCCGCCCTCGAGTCGGTCGCCCACGCCACCTACCGCCTGCTCGGCCTCCAGAGCTACTTCACCGCCGGCGAGAAGGAGGTCCGTGCGTGGACGGTTCCCGTCGGCGCCACCGCGCCGCAGGCCGCGGGCGTCATCCACACCGACTTCGAGAAAGGGTTCATCCGCGTCGAGATCTACACGCTGGCCGACCTCGACAAGTACAAGAGCGAGAAGGCCATCAAGGAAGCCGGCAAGATGCGCGTGGAAGGCAAGGAATACGTGATGAAGGACGGCGACATCTGCCACTTCCTCTTCAACGTGTGACGCCCTCGGCCCGCGACGACGCCATCCTCGCCGCCAGCCGAATCGCCGCCATCATGCTGCCCGGGTTCGCGAGGTTGCGACCCGCGATGTCGAAGCCCGTCCCGTGGTCCGGACTCGTGCGAACGATGGGCACGCCCACCGTCATGTTCACCGCGCGGTCCCAGGCCAGCGTCTTGAGCGTCGCAAGGCCTTGGTCGTGGTACATCGCCACCACCACGTCGTGACGCGGACGCCCGCCGGCTCTCCACAGGGCGTTGGTGAAGATCGTGTCGGCTGGATGGGGCCCCGTGGCGAGCACGCCCCGGCGGCGGCACGCCTCGATGGCCGGAGCGATCACGTCCGAATCCTCCGTCCCCAGCAAGCCCCCTTCGCCCGCGTGCGGATTCAGCCCGCATACGCCCACGTTGGGCCCGGTGATGCCCAGGCGACGCATCGTCTCGTCGGCCAACTCGATCGTGTCGATCACCCGACTCACCGTCAGGTGTCGCGGCACCTGCCCGAGCGGAATGTGCACCGTCGCCAAGATGACGTTCAGGCCCGGCCCGGCCGCCGAGGCCGGGGCGTGGAAGAACATGGCGTACCGCTCCGAACGCCCTCGGGACGCCACCAACTCGGTGTGACCCGGGTACTCGCCGTGTCCGGCCAACGACCACGCCTTCTTGCTGATCGGAGCCGTCACCATCGCCGATGCACCCGCCCCGACGTCGTCGAGGGCCCGCAGCACCCACCCGAATGACAGTCGGCCGCCACCGGCCGAGTCGGGCAGGTACCCGCCGCTCTCGCCCGTCAACTCGTCGTCGACCAGCGTGACGCCCGGCGTGTCCGGCCCTCGATGCTGGGGCGACACGCGAGCCCAGAACGGCTCGACGCCGGCGGCCCGTGCCGCCGAGACCATCGGCCCCTGCAGGCCGTGCACCGTGTAGTCCGCCAGCGAACGAACCTCCGGGTCGGCCAGTGACTTGACGATCACCTCGGCGCCGATGCCGGCGGGATCTCCCATCGAGATCGCCAGTCGCAGCCGCCGTGGGTGGGAGGTGGTCGCCATGCGAAACGGTAGTGGGGGATCCGGGCCCTTACGTCGGCACACCTACCATCAGGACCTCGTCCGACACTCGTCGGCACGTCACGCAACACGGTCCCGCCGCGGGGGCCCGGGAGCATCCAGTCATGAGCAACGAGTCGGAGTCGGTGAGGATCGAGGACCTGATGGAGGGTCAGGGCGACGCCTGCCCCAAGAACGCGACCATCACGATCCACTACACCGGCATGCTCCTGAGCGGCAAGGTCTTCGACTCGAGCCTGCCCGGCCGGCCCGTCACGTTCCCGCTTCGCCGGCTCATCCAAGGCTGGCAAGAGGGCATTCCCGGCATGAAGGTCGGCGGCAAGCGACGCCTGACCATCCCGTGGCGCATGGCCTACGGCGAAGCCGGTGCGCCGCCCGATATCCCGCCGCGGGCTGATCTTGTCTTCGACATCGAACTCTTCGAGTTCCGCTGACACCGGCCTTCGCCCGGGTCACGCCCTTGCAGATCGGGTCACACCCGGAAGATCGATCCCATCTTCTTCCCCAGCAGCAGGCTCGCGGCGAAGATCGTCACCGTGAGCAGCGCCATGCCCCACACGCCCATGGCGCTGGCGATGTAGGGCCCGTCGCCAAGCCGGTCCATGAACGCCCAGATCTGCTTGGTGATCGGGAAGTCCGACGCCTGCTGCGCCAGCAGCAGCGAATCGCTCACCTCCAGCATCGAGAAGCTGAAGACCAGCAGTCCGCCCGCGATGATGTTCGCCGCGATCAGCGGCACGATCACCCGCCGCACCGCCGTGAACCGGCTCGCGCCCAGGTTGACCGCCGCCTCCTCGAGTTCGCCGCTCGTCTGCTCCAGACCCGCGATCGTCGAACGCACGATGTAGGGAAGCCGTCGCGTGGCGTACGCCACGATCAGGAACGGCACGGGGCTCGGATCGACCGCGAAGATGCTCGCGAACGACGACAACGGCCCGTTCGCTCCGAACGGCCACTCGAGGCTGATGGCCACGTAGCCGAAGGCCATGACCAGCCCGGGCACCGCCAGCGGCAGCATGCACAGCGCGTCGAGCAACCCGCGGCCGATCACCTTGGTCCGAACGATCAGGTACGCCACCAGCACGCCCGCCACGCAGTCGATCACCATCGCCGCCGACGCCAGCATCAGGCTGTTGCGGATCGACCCGAACGCCTCCGCCGCGCCCAGCGCCTCGCCGTAGTGATCTCCCGTCAACGCCGCCGGCAACACCGTCTTGTACCACTGGCCCGGCACCGTCACGCTCGTCAGCAGCACCCCGACGTGCGGCATCACCGCCGCCGCCGTCACCAACGCGAACGCCCCCGTGGCCAGCCACCCCGACGCTCCCGCGAGCGGCTTCTCGCCGCCCGCCCTCGACGCCTTCGAGTACATCGCGTATCCCTGCCCGCCGAACACCCTCTTGCCGAGCAGGTACAACAAGATCGCCGCCCCGAGCATGAACGCCGTCAGCACGTACGGACGAGAGGAGTTCTCGACCTCCTTGAGCCCGTTGAAGATCTGCACCGACGTCACGTCGTTGTAGCCGAACATCAGCGGGGTGCCGAGTTCCGTGAACGACCAGATGAACACGATCGTCGCGCCCGCGAAGATGCCCGGTCGGATGAGGGGCAGCGTGATCCGCGTGAACCGCCGCCATCCCTTGGCGCCCAAGGTCTCCGCCGCCTCGCTGAGCGCGGGATCGAGGTTCGCCAAGGCCGCCGTCGTGTTCAGGAAGATGATCGGGTAGAGCGAAAGCGCCTGCGCGAGGACCACGCCGAAGAACTTCGCTTCACCCAGCACGTCAAGGTGCGTCCCCAAGAGCGAGTTGATCGATCCCTCGCGACCCAGCAACGCCCGGATGCCGATGGCGCCCACGAAGGGCGGGATGATCATCGGGACCAGCACCGCCGCGCTGAAGAACTTCTTTCCGGGGAAGTTGTACAAGGCGGCCAGCACCGCCAGCGGCAGGGCGATCGCGATCGACAGCACGGTCGTGGCCGTCGCCACCTTGAGCGAGTTGAAGAGCCCTCGAACCACCCTTGGGTCCTCGATCGCCATCTGGACGTGACGCAGCGAGAATCCGCTCCGCGTGGCCGGGTCGTCGTAAAAGCCGCCCCGCACGGTCATCACGATCGGGTAGACCAGGCAAAGGCCAAGCACCGTCAGCATCCCGCCCAGCATCAGGTATTGGCGGCCCACACGACCGCCTCGCAGCCACATCTGGACCAGCCCGGCAGCGACCCCCATCCACCCCACGAAGGACCATGACTCGGGCAGGACGAGCGAACTGCCGATGCCCGCGGCGGCGAGCGCGAGGGCGATGCCTGCCGCAAGCCAAGGCCGTGGTGCCGGGGCGAAGGTGGGGGAGGTGTCCATAGGGGATGGCCAGTGTAGAGAGTCGCCGGAACCCGGCCCCCGGCATGAACGGGGCCGCCCTGACGGGCGTAGGGGGGGCAGGCACCCCTTTGACACTTCTCGGCCCTTCGCTTACGATGGGCCCCAATATGGGGGATGCTTTTGGAGCGTCCTCTCGGGGGCTGGCGGTGGCCTTCACGACGTTCGCGAATCCGATCGAACACACCTGAAAGCACAGGGGTCTCCATGGCGAAGAAAGCTCCCGCTGCCTCGAAGAAAGCCCCAGCCAAGGCTCCGAAGGCGGTCCCTGCCAAGAAGGGTGCCCCCAAGGCCAAGGCCACGCCCCCCGCCAAGCCCGTCCCTGCTGCCAAGCCGGCGGCTGCCGCCAAGCCTGCTCCGGCGGCCAAGGCATCCATGCCGAAGGCGTCCCTCTCGCCCAAGCCCGCCGCCCCCAAGGCCCCTTCCTCCGCCAAGCCGAACGGCGGGAAGCCCTCCCAGCCCCAGAAGCCCGCCGCCAAGAAGACGGTCGAGGCCCCCGAAGCTCCGAAGAAGCCGGCCACGCTGACGCAGAGCCCCGCCGTCGCCAAGGTGGACACTGCGGCAGCAGCAGCGGCCGCCGCGAAGCCCGCGACCGCCAATCAACCGCCCCGCCCAATCAAGCGGCCCAAGGCCCCGCCGCCGGTGACGCAGATGCCCCCGGGCATGGGTCGCTTGCTCGACCCCAAGGGCCCCGCGCGCAAGCCGCTGATCCCCTCGGGGCCCAAGGCGCAGGCGATGCGGCCGCTCGGAGCCCACGGCGGCGAGGTCGCTGAAATCGCCAAGGTGGAATCCAAGTGTCCGTTCAACAAGCGGGAACTGGAGCGGTACCGTCAGATGCTGCTCCGCAAGCGGGGCGAACTGGTTGGTGACATCAGCACGATGGAGGACGAAGCGCTCCGCGGCCAGTCGGGGGCCCTCTCGAACTCGCCCAACCACATGGCGGAGCAGGGGTCCGAGGCGTACGACCAAGCCCTCTCGCTCGACCTCGCCGCGGCCGACCGCAAGTTGATTCGCGAGATCGATGACGCGCTGGTGCGCATCACCGAGGGCACCTTTGGCCTGTGCCAACTGACCGGCAAGCCCATCAAGGCCGAACGTCTCGAGGAACTGCCCTGGGCTCGGTACTCCATCGAGGCCGCCCGCGAGATGGAACGCCAGTCGATGCGATCGTGAGCGGCGAAACCACCACTTCCCGTGCCGCTCCACCGCCTTCGCAGGCGTCCGGGACCGACTCGGCCATGGCGGTGCCGTCGAGAAGATCGCCCGCGGCGTGGGCGACGCTGGTCGTGGTCACGCTCATCGGCCTCGTGCTCGACCTGTGGTCCAAGCACTTGGCATTCCTGCACGTGGCCGGGCAGCCGGTGCCGGTCGTCAGGGAGGAGGTGCTCTCGGCCGGGTACCTCGGCGACCTGATCCCGCCCCACGTGCCTGTCACCGTGGTGCCCGGAGTGCTGGACTTCACGTTGGTGCTCAATCCCGGCGCCGTCTTCGGCATGGGGGGCGGCCGTCGCACGTTCTTCATCTTCTTCACCGCCTGCGCCATCGCCTTCGGCGTGTGGCTCTTCGGCTGGACGACCCACCATCGCGAACGGTTCGCCCACGCGGCGGTTGGGCTCCTGCTGTCGGGCGGCCTGGGCAACCTCTACGACCGTCTCGTGCATGGGTGCGTGCGAGACTTCATCCACCCGCTGCCCGGGGTCACGCTGCCGTTCGGCTGGCGAATGCCATGGGGCACCGAGGTCTGGCCCTGGGTGTCGAACGTCGCCGACCTCTGGCTCATCATCGGCATCGGCATCCTGCTGGTTCGATCGCTTCGCGCGGAGCCCCCCAAGCCAGTCGCCTCGGCTTGACGTCGATCATCTGCCCGCGTCACGGTCGATCACGCATCGAGTCGATCCGTCAGTCCTCGCTGTCGTCCCGTTCGACCGGGGGCTCGTGCTGCGTCACGGCCGGTTCGCCGAAGATCGCGCTGCCCACGCGAACGATGTTCGCGCCCTCCGAGATCGCCACCTCGAAGTCGCCCGACATGCCCATCGACAGGATGTTGAACGGCGCGCCCTCTCCAAGCCGGAGCGACCGCATCTCCTCGAACAACTCGCGGCAACGAGCGAACGTGCCCCTCGTCTCCTCGGGGTCGGCCGTCTCCGCGGCCATCGTCATCAGGCCTCGCACCCGCACGTTGATCATCGTGGAGATCTGCTCGGCCAGCGGAATGGCGGCGGGGGGGAGGCACCCGAACTTGCTCGCCTCGCCCGAGCAGTTCACCTGGATCAACACGTCGATGGGCTGGTCTCGCTTGAGCGCAATGGCCTGCAGCTCTTCGGCCAGCCGCAGCGAGTCGACGGAATGAATGAGCCTCGCGACGTCGCACACCTTCTTGGCCTTGTTCCGCTGCAGGTGGCCGATCATGTGCCACCGCACGCCGTCTCGACCACCCGGCAGGGTGTTCAGCGGCTTGAGCTCCATCCCGACGTTCTCCTCGAAGAGCGTCTCGGCGGACTCTTGGCTGCGAGTCTTGCGGGTCGTCGCGTGAATGTTCTGGCGGGTGAAGAACTCGTCAACGATCGCCGCGTGCTGCAGCAGCGTCTGTGCCTTGTTCTCGCCGAAGTCGCGATGCCCCATGGCCAGCAGCGCCTTGATCTGCTCAGGCACCGCGTACTTGGTCACCGCGATCAAGATGATGTCGCTGGGACGACGGCCAGCTCGCTTGGCGGCGCGGGCCACCCGCTCGCACACTTCGGCGTAACGGGACGCGATGAGCTCGGGAGATGTCGCCATGCTGGCCATCCGTGGGGTCCTTTCGCGAATGATCGGGCGAACTGCACGCGCCCTCGGGAGATCGCGGGGGGCTCGCATCCATTTCGAGCCGTCGCGTGAACTATAGAAGCATATGGTCCGGCGCGGCGGGGAGGTCCAGCCGTCGCCCTCAGTCCCCTTCCACTCCGGAAATCACGCATCATGACCACGCAAGTCTCGTCGCCCCGCCAGTCGCCCGTCGCCGTCGGTGACATCGCTCCCGACTTCACGCTCAAGACCCAGGATCGGGCCGATTGGACCCTCTCGAACGAGCTCAAGAAGGGCGATGTCGTCCTGTGCTTCTATCCGCTCGCCTTCACCGGCGTCTGCTCCACCGAGATGAAGTGCGTCAACGAGGAGATGAACGCCTGGACCGCCAAGGGCGCTCAGGTCGTGGGCGTCTCGTGCGACAGCTTCGCCGCCAACAAGGCCTGGGCCGACCAGGAAGGCTTTCGCCAGACGCTGTTGTGCGACATGCACCGGGACGTCTGCAAGGCCTACGGACTCTTCTGGCCCGACCTCAACGTCTCGCAGCGGGGCACGGTCGTCATCGGCAAGTCCGGCGATGGCAGGGGGGTCGTCAAGTTCGTGCAGGCTCGCCAGCCCGGCAATGCCATGAAGTGGGACGAGGTTCTCGGTCAGCTGTGACCCCCCTGCTCGCAGGAAACGGCCGCAGCGGGCCGGGTACACTGCCGGCGTGGCGTGCCCCGCGGTTCCATTCCTGATCGTCGACGCGGCGTCCGACCCCGCCCGCCTCGATGCCGCTCGGTCGCTCATGATCGAGTACCGCGACAGCATCGCCACGTCCCTGGTGTCGCAGAACTTCGACGCCGAGATGGCCGGGTTGCCGGGCCGCTACTCGCCACCGACGGGATGCATCTTGCTGGCGGTCACGCCCGAGGGTGGACCCGTCGGCTGCATCGCGCTCCGCGAGATCGACCCGAGCCCCCTGGGACGGACGTGCGAAATGAAGCGGCTGTACGTCAAGCCCTCGCACCGGCGCTTCGGCGTCGGCAAGGCGATGTGCCGCGAGTTGATCGCCCGGGCGAGGTCGCTGGAGTACGCCGCCATGCGGCTCGACACGGACAGCGCCATGACGCCCGCGGTGACGCTCTACCGGTCACTGGGGTTTCAGGCCATCGCGAAGTACAACGACGACCCAATCCCTGACACGCTCTTCTTCGAACTGTCGTTGGGCAGGCCCCGTCCTTGACCCCCATGACGGCTCCGCCCGATTCCATTATACATAATCTATATTATCGGACTTAGTGGTGGAGTCGGGCCCAGCAGGCCTCTTGGCGGCTCCAGCCCTCACGGACGCAGTTTCACGATGAACCCGTGTTCGTCCTCGTGCACCACCTCGCCGAGGCTTGAGACGCTCGGTGTCTGCCTCGGTGCCGCGGGCGGCACCCCGCGTCCCAGGCTGATCAGCAGGTCGTTCCACCACGTGCCCGGCGGGTCCGCCATGAAGGTGCGGTGCACGCCGCAGACGTACGCGGCTCCCCGCGACCTCAGCGATGCAACGGTCGCCTCGTCAAGTTGGTCCGGATGCGTTAGCCAACCCTTGGCGCCCGCGTGATGGAGCAACGAAGGGTCGCCGGGGTGGATCGTCGACACCACGATGACGGGCAGGGGGGCTACGCCGTGGTCGTGCATCGCCCGGGCGGTTTCCAAAAGCGGACCGGCATGCCGGCGGGTCGTGCCCGCGTACTCCAGCAGGCGTCCGGGGCCCAACACCCCGAGCGTCGCCAACGCCAGCACCACGAACCATTCCCGCTGTCGCGACATGGCCCCCGCCGCCCCGCGACCGGCGAAGAACGCCAGGGGAAGCGACCAAGGCATCTGGTAATACTCATGAAGCTCGTTGCCCTTCGAGGCGATGGCGGTGCCGATGAGCACGGCCACCAGCCACACGTCGAAGAGTCGCTCGAGCGGCGACGAGCGTGGCCGCAGCAGTCCGGCCAACGCCAAGGCCGCACCGCCCCACGTGAGGTGTCGCTCCGCAAGGCGTTCGACCAGAATCGTGTGCCAGAACCCGAGGGAACCGGCCAGTGGCCAATCGGCGAACTTGTCGGACCGCAGGACGCCGAACGAGAGCCCGGTCTCTTGCCCCAGTCGGTGGGCCCACCACATCCACGCGCCGAGCAGTGCAAAGACCCCCGCCGCGAAGCACCACGCCCTGAGGTCGCGGAGCGGATGACTCGTCGCGAATGGGCCTCGCTCCGGACGCACGGCAAGCAGGATCCACGCGAGCACGAGTCCGAGACACAGGGCCGTGGGCTTGAGCAGCACGGCCAGGGCGATGCACGCGAAGGAGGCCCAGCCGTGCCCGCCTCCACCCCCCTGCCGCCAGCGCAGGAAGTGATGCACGCCGCCGATCGACGCGGCGATCATCCACGATTCGGGCATGAACGCCGCCCCGTAGTACACGTTCAGCGGCAGGATGGCAAAGAGCAATGCCGCCCATCGGGCGACCGTGGGGCCGCTCGTCCGAGTGACCAGGCACAGCAGCCACCAGCACGCCGCGACGCCCCCCAACGCGGCCGCGATCCGTCCGATGGCGTCATGCACGCCCAGGACGCGGTACGCGACGGCGACCACCCACGGAAACAGGGGCAGTTCCATCTCGACCAATCCCGGTCCGTCGCCCCGCCAGTCGACCCGGGGCATGAAGGGATTCATCGACTCGATCGCGAAGTTGCGTGCCACGGTCGCCGTGTCGCACTGTCGCCATGCGTGCACGCCGGCCAGCGGCATCCACGCCAGCGACAGCCGCAACGCAAGGCACAACGCGAGGATTGCCCCCGTGATCCATCCGGCCTTGCCCACGTCGCGACGCATCAGTTGAGGTTGGAGTCGATCCAGAACTTGTTCGCCTGAAGCGTGATCTGGAACGCTCCGCCGAGTTCGGTCAGTTGGTACACGTCGATGTCCTGGAGGCTCTCCGCGTTGCTGGAGGAGGCCTCGAGATCCCCGAGTTTCACGCCCGCGGTGGCGGTGCCTCGGATGTCCATGCCGTGCGTGATGAAGTCGTCGAGCACCTTGCGGTTGCGGAAGATCATCAGCACCTTGAAGTTGTGGACGCCGACGCCGAAACCGGCGCCCGATCCGTACATCCGCATGAAGGTCGTGGTACCGTCCGGTTCGGTCACCACGCCGTAGGCGTTCTCCGAACTGAAGATGAGCAGCTGCAGGTTGGACTTGGCGAAGTAGGCGTACCCGGCCGCCGCGTGGACCTCCTCCGCGAGTCGTGGCCTCCGCACCGAGAGGGCGGCGATCAACTCGTCCCGCTGCCGCAGCACGTTGGCTCGCCGTTCGGCCACGGTCGCGCCGTCGGGCCCGAACACGGCGCGGCACCCGGTCAACGACGCGAGCAAGAGCAACAACACGGGCAGCAGCGACGACGTTCGCATGAATGGCGCGCGGAGCGGAGTTCCGTCCGGCGAGGGTAGTCGCAGCCCGCGACTCCCCCGCTGCCGAGGGGGGCAGGAGTCGGGTACCCTGCCCCTCGCCCCCACGGAGCTTCTCCAGCCATGTTCGGCTCCCATCTCTCCATCGCCGGTTCCATGTGCAACGCGCTCTCCGAGGCCGACACGCTCGGGCTCGACACCGTGCAGGTCTTCACCAAGAACCAGCAGCAATGGAACGTCAAGCCCTTGGACCCTGGCATCGTTCGCGACTGGGTCGCCGGCCTTGAGGCCCGCGGCTGGCTCTCCCGGACCGTCAGTCACGCCTCGTACCTCATCAACCTCGCCAGCGTCCAGGACGAGCTGTGGGCCAAGAGCATCGATCTCATGACCATCGAGCTCGAACGGTGCGAGACGCTTCGGATCCCGTTCCTCGTCCACCACCCCGGCTCCTTCGTCGGTTCGACCTTGGAGCACGGCATCGAGCGCATCGCCCGTGCCTACGCCACCCTCATGAAGCGGGCGGCGGGTGGTTCCACCGTCCTGTGTCTGGAGGGGACGGCCGGTGCCGGTAGCCAGATCGGCGGCCCCTTCGAGCACCTCGCCGCCCTCAGGACCCGCATCATCGACGCGACGGGACTCCCCCACCGCGTCGGCTTCTGCCTCGACACCTGCCACCTTCACGCCGCGGGGCACGACATGAGCTCCCGGGACGCCGCCGCGACGTCTCTGGCGGCCTTCGACGCCCTCTGCGGCATCCAGCACGTCCGTGTGCTGCACCTCAACGACTCGAAGGGCAAGCTCGCCAGCCACCTCGATCGGCACGAGCACATCGGCGAAGGGTGGGTCGGGGGTGGCGCCAAGGCGCACGCTGGTCAGGGAACCTTTTCGCAGGCGGCCCTCAAGCGGAGCGGCTTTGCGGCGGTCGTCAACCATCCCCACGTCCGGGGCGTTCCCAAGATCCTCGAAACGCCCAAGGGAGTGAACGAGAAGGGCGTTTCGTTCGATACGGTCAATCTGCAGCGACTTCGATCCTTGATCAAGAAGGACCCCGGGTCGGGAGACGCCAAGCCTGTGCCCGCCGCGGGTCGCTTGTGAAAGCCGCCGGTCCAATAATGGGCATCACCATGGACACCATGACCCGCCACACCGTTCTTCGCCGCACCGGCGTCTGTCTGCTGGGCGCCATGCTCGCCTTGGCCGGGGGGTGTCGCGTGGGCGACCGCCCGACGAAGGCCGGTGGCGGCCCGGCGCAGATCTCTCCCGACAGCGTGGGAAGGGCTCCCGCCGTCGGGGCCGCCGAATCGGTCGCGAGGGCGCAGTCGCTCCAGCTTCAGGGCCAGTCTGACGAGGCCTTGGCCGAGTTCGAGAAGGCGATCGAACGAAACCCCAAGCTCACCACGGCCTACATGGGCGCCGGCGACATCTACCGCCAGCGGGGAGACTTCGACACGGCGCAGAAGCGGTACGGGGAAGCCGCGAAGGTCGAGCCGCGGAACTTCAACGCCAACTACATGAACGGCCTGATGCTCCAGTTGCTCAACCGCCTGAGCGAGTCGGTGCGGGCCTACCTGCAGGCCCTTGCGGTGAAGCCGGACGATTTCAACGCCAACCTGAATCTCGGCACGGCCTACTTGCAGCTGAGCGAGCCCTCCGAGGGCCTGCTGTACGCCCAGCGAGCGGTGCAGATCAACAGCAAGGACGCGGCGGCCAGGACCAATCTCGGCGCCATCTACGCCGCGCTCGATCGTCACGAGGAAGCCGTCGTCGAGTATCAGCAGGCGGCCGAACTGGCGGAGTTGTCGGCCCCGCTGCTGCTCAACCTGGCGGACAGCCTGGGCAAGTCGCAGCGGTATGGCGAGATGGTCAACACGCTGCAGCAACTGGTGAAGACGGAGCCCACCGCCGTGGCGTACGAGCGACTCGGGTTCGGGCAGTTCCGCCTCCGGAACTATCCCGACGCCCTCGCCGCGTTCCGCAAGGGCCTCGAGATCGATCCCAACCACTACCCCGCCCTCAACGGCGTGGGCGTGTGCCTGCTCAACCAGTGGAAGTTCAGCAACGAGACCGACGAGGCCGCCCGCATCGAGGCGGTCAACGCCCTCAGGCGGAGCGTCCAACTCGAGCCCCAGCAGCCCCGGATCCTCGAGCTGTTGGGTCGCTACGCTCGCTGACCCGTCGTTCGCGTGGCGTGGCCGTCGGCGGCCTCGGACGCTCGGCGGCTCATGACTTTGGAAAGCGTCTCCATGCCCGACACCTCGCTGCTTGAAGGCTTCACCACCCCGACCGACTCGCCCTTCGTGATCGAGCACATCGTCGAGGAGTTCACCTCGGTGTGCCCCAAGACCGGCCACCCCGACTTCGGCATCGTCACCGTCCGCTTCGAGCCCCGCCCCGCGTCGGCCGGCGGCATCTGCGTGGAACTCAAGAGCCTGAAGCTCTACATGCAGTCGTTCCGCAACGAGGGCATCTACTACGAGGCCGTGACCAACGCCATTCGCGACCACCTCGCCGCGTTCATGAAGCCGGCGTGGCTCGTGGTCCGCACCGATTGGAAGGGCCGCGGCGGGATCCGCTCGGTGATCAGGGCCGAGTCCGGCCAAGTGCCCCACGTCTGGAAGGCCTGACCCCTCTCCGCGATCGTCACGCTCCTCGAGGAATCGCCGATGCCCACCCCCGCCGCCCCCAACCGCTCGACCGCACCCCGCCGCTCCATCGCCGAGTTCATGCCTTCGGAGCGGGTCGCCGGCGTCTTCGCCATCACCAACGCCCAGCTCGGGCGCACGCGCCAGGACAAGCCGTTCCTCAAGGTCATGGTCAGCGACAAGACGGGCGAACTCACCGCCCGCATGTGGTCGATCGACGAGGCCACCTTCCGCGGGCTGCCCACCGACGGCTTCGCGTACATCGAGGGCGAGACCCAGCCCTACCAGGGCGAGTTGCAGCTCATCATCCAGGCCATCTCGCCCGCCGAGCCCACCGCCGATGAGATGCGGGACCTCCTCCCCTGCTCCAAGCGAGATCCCGCGGAGATGTTCGCCGAAGTGACCGCCCTGCTCGAGACGCTCGAGCACCCGGGCATGCGGTCGCTCGCCAAGCTCTACCTCGACGACGCCCGCCTCATGGAGGAGTTCCTCAAGGCTCCCGCCGCCAAGAGCATGCACCATGCGTACCTCGGCGGCCTGCTCGAGCACACGCTCACCCTGATGAAGCTCGCCGATCTCGTCTGCCCGATCTACCCCAAGATCAGCCGAGACCTGGTGCTCATGGGGTTGTTCCTGCACGACCTGGGCAAGACCCGCGAGTTGGTGTACGACCGCGCCTTCTCCTACAGCGACCGCGGCGAACTCATCGGCCACATCGTCGAGGGCGCGCTCATGCTCCAGGAGAAGGTCCACGTCCTCATGCGCGAGCATGGCGTGCGGCTGCCCAACGGCACGCTCACCGTCCTGCAGCACATCATCCTGTCGCACCACGGCGTGCCCGAATACGGGGCGGCCAAGATTCCCGCCACCCCCGAGGCCATCCTCGTCTCGATGCTCGACAACCTCGACGCCAAGACCACCATGTCGCTCGCCGCCGCACGCCCCGATCGCGTCGCGTCGTTCGATGCCGGCGGCAACTTCACCGAGAAGCAGTGGGCCCTCGACACCAAGCTCTTCAAGCCCGACGTGCTCAAGGGCAAGTGACCGTCGATCTCGCCCCGGCGCTCAGCCGGCGATGCACACGTTCTTGGGTTCCGTGAAGAAACGGAGCGCCTCGCTGCCGCCCTCGCGGCCGACGCCGCTCTGTCGAACGCCGCCGAAGGGCGTTCGAAGGTCGCGCACCATCCAGCAGTTCACCCAGACGATGCCCGCGGCCAGCGATCGCGAGAATCGCTGCGCCCGCGACAGATCGCGAGTGAAGATCGTCGCGGCCAAGCCGTACTTCGTGCCGTTGGCCAACTGCAACGCCTCTTCATCGCTGCGGAAACTCCGCAGGCTGACCACGGGACCGAAGACCTCCTCCTGCTCGAACTCGCACGAGGCGTCAAGACCCTCGACGACCGTCGGTTGGTAGAACGCCCCGGCGCGACACCGTTCGGGCAGCCGGGCGGGATCGACGGGCCCGCCGCCGGTCAGCACGCTCCCGCCCAGCGATCGGGCCACGTCCACCATGCGGCTCACCTTGGCGCGGTGAGGCTCGCTCACGAGCGAACCGAACTGCGTCGCCGCCAATGACGGGTCCCCCACCGCCAACGCCTGGGCCGCCTCGACGATCCCCGCCCGCACGCGGTCCATCACCCGCTCGTGCACGAGCAGGCGGGAGCCGCAGAGACAGATCTGGCCCTGGTTGCGGAAGGCCGCGCGGGCGGCCACCTTGATGGCCGCGTCCACGTCGGCGTCGTCCATGATGATGAAGGGGTTCTTGCCCCCCAGTTCAAGGCTCACTCGCTTGAGCATGCCGCCGGCCTGCGAGCCGATCCACCGCCCCACCGCCGTGCTGCCGGTGAACGTGATCGTCGGCACCCGCTCGTGCGTCACGATCGCGCTGCCCGCACGCGAGTCGCCGTGCACGATGTTCAGCACGCCCGGAGGCAGTCCCGCCTGCGCTGAGAGTTCCGCCAGCATCGAGGCCGTGCGGGGCGTCACCTCGCTCGGCTTGGCCACCACCGTGTTGCCCGTCGCCAACGCGGGCGCGATCTTCCATGTCAGCAGATACAGGGGCAGGTTCCACGGCGAGATGCACCCCGCGACGCCCCGGGGCGAACGAAGCACCATGTTCATCGCCCTCGCCCCGCCGGGCACGCCGCCGCCGTCGAAGTCGAAGAACTCCCCGCCCGCGTGTTGGAGCGCGTGCGCGAAGTACCGGAGGTTCGACGCGCTCCGCGGGATGTCGACCTCTCGGGCGAGCGACACCGGCTTGCCCGAATCCATGCTCTCGGCCGCCGCCAACTCATCGAGGCGAGCGTCGATCAGGTCCGCCAAACGCTCCAGGAGTCGGCCTCGCTCGCTCACGCTCGTCGTCGACCACGCCGGGAACGCCCGTCCCGCGGCGTGCACGGCCGCCTCGACGTCGCGAGCGTCGCCCGCGGCCACCTGCGCGTAGCGAACGCCGGTCGCCGGCTCGTGCACGTCGAGGTATTCGCCCGAGGAAGGGCGAACCGGTGAGCCGTCAATCCAGTGGTCGAGTCGCAGCATCGAAGTGGGTCCTTGGCCATTTCATGGGCCATTTCACGCGATGGTCACAGACAGCCCAGACGGCCGCCATCCACGGGCAACTGCACGCCATTGACGTACGCCGCGGCGGGTGAAGCCAGGAATGCGACGGCTGCCGCGATCTCCGCAGCGGCCCCGAGTCGCCCCGCAGGGATCGACGCCACGGCCTCGGCCATGATCGCATCGACCGACTGCCCCGTCTTGACGGACTTGGCCTTGAACAACTCGGCGAGGCGATCCGTCTCGGTGTAACCCGGCAGGACGCTGTTGACCGTGATGCCGTGCCGCCCGAGTTCCTGCGACAACGACTTGCCCCAGTTGGACACCGCCGCTCGCACCGCGTTGGAGAGCCCAAGCCCGGCGATGGGCTGCTTCACGCTCGTGCTGCTGATGTTGATGATGCGGCCGTAGCCGGCGGCCTTCATGCCCGGAACCAGCGCCTGCGTGATCACGTGGGCCGAGACCAGCAGCGACTCGAATGCCGTTCGCAACTGGGCGGCCGTGGCGTCCGCCATCGCGCCGCCGGGCGGGCCTCCGGTGTTGTTGACCAGGATGTGATACCCGCCGCCTCGCGATGCCAGGTCGGCCTTGACCGCCTCGAACGCCTTGGCGGCGTCGGACGTGTCGAGCACCAGCGTCGCGTGCGCCTGTCCCGGTCGCGTCGCCGGAAGCGACGCGAGCGCCGTCGCGAGACGACCGGCGTCGCGTGCCGCGATGGTCACGCTCGCGCCGAGGCCCGCGAGTTCGGCCGCGCACGCCAAGCCGATGCCGCTGCTCCCGCCGCACACCAACGCGGCCTTCCCGTGGAGATCGAGGTTCATGACCGGAGCGTAGGTCGCGGCGTCAGTCGGGCGGACTGCCCGAGACGTCAGCTTCCTTCTCCGCCCGCCGGCGGCGGTCCGCTCGCCACTGCGCGTGGAGGATCACGCCCGCTCCCAGCACTGCCAGGCAGCCGGAGACCCACTGCGGCATCGTCAGCACCTCGCCGAACAACAGGAACGAACCGATGGACACGGTGATGGGCTGAAGCTGCACGACGGAGTTGGCCACCGCGAGCCCGAGCCGCTGAATCGCGACGAAGTAGAACGTGTGACCCAGCCCGATGCCGATCACCGCCGAGAGCAGCAGCAGCACGAACCGGGTGCCGGGTAGCCCCATCACGCCATCGGCCCCGGCGATGGGCTCGAGCAGCTTCAACGCCTCGAGCCCGTGCTGGTTGCCCGCGATGAGCATCAGCGTGACCAACGCCGCGGCGGTGTACTGGCTCACCGCGGCGAAGGCCAGCAGCGGGTTCATGCCGTGCATGAGCTTCCGCACGCTCAGGGCATACGCCGCGTAGCACCCGCCGGCCGCCAGCGAGAGGAGCACGCCCTCGGCATCCGCGCCCCGAAACTCGCCGGGCTTGAGCAGCACCGTGAGCGACGTGCCCAGCAGCACCATGCCCAGCCCGATCAGGTAGCCCCACGTCCGGATCACCTTTCGTTCGGGCACGAACATGATCGCCGCGCCGATGGTGACGAAGATGACCTGCGCCCGCAGCGAGAAGGTCATGAGACCCGGATCGATCTTGTACGGCGCGACCGCGAAGCAGTGTTGCGCCACGGCGTTGAACGCCGAGGGGATCAACGCCGCACGCCACAGCCCGGCCGGAAGCCCGCCCCTCGACCACGCCAGCAGCAGCGGCACGGCCCAGATGAGCGCGGAGAGCCCGTACCGCCACCCGTTGGCGTTGTAGTAGTCGATCTCCGAGGCGAAGTACTTGAGGAACAGCGGGATGCTCGTCCACCCCAGCAGCGTCGCCACGATCGTCAACACCCCGAGCCACACGCCATCGCCCGAAGTTCGAGATGGGGCGGCCGTGCTCACGTGGGTGCCAGCATAGGCGAGGCCCTTGGTCGCGGGATTCGCGGCAGGTGGATCAGCCCGTCCCCGGCATCGCCCAAGGCCTCGGCTTGGCCGCTCGCCACCGCTCTGGCCACGAGCGAGCAGATCGCCGCATCAATGGCGTCCTGCGATCGCAGCCCCTTCCCGTCGATTCCTGCGGCAGCGAGCACCCCGAGTCGGTCGGCACGCTTGCGACGCACGTCGAGCGGACGGCCCGCCAATCGACACGCCGCCGCGTGCGGATAGGTCTCGAAGCACGCGACGGTGCCCGACCGGGGGCCGGGCCCCAGGAGGGGGTGCGTGGCCGCCAGGGCGACATAGAGACGCTCGCCGGCGAGCATCCAGTCGAAGAACCCGGTCGGATGCGACATGGCCGTCCGTCTCGTGGGTGTCCAAAAGCACCGGACTCCCGAGCGAACGAGCGCGAGCTCGGCGGCACGAACGCCCTCGCCCGCCCTCCAGCGGCATGGCGCGTCGATCGCGATGAGGTTGCCTCCCGCCCTCCGACACCACGCGGCGACATCGCCCGGATTCGGCGAGGCGAACTGCTCGAGGGAATCGTCAGGATGAAGGGCCACGGCGTGGAATCCCTTCAGGGCTCCACCCACGTCGATGCCGATGCAGGTCGGGAGGCGGGGCATCGTCTGGTCGAGAAGGCCACGCCGGACTGGGTCCGGAAGTGGAGCGGAAGGGACTCGAACCCTCGACCCCTAGCTTGCAAAGCTAGTGCTCTACCAATTGAGCTACCGCCCCGGCGGAGCAATGGTAGCCGGATGAAGTCGCGGGATTCAGCGGACGATGAGCACCCGAGGCGAGAGCAGCAGCGGCTTGCCCTCGCGCAGTTCCAGCATCGCCCGCATGGGGCCTCGAAGTTGTTCGAAGGCGCGGTCCCCGACGAGGTCGCGAATGGTCGCCTGGGCCGCGAGAAGGCCCCCGCCCTGCTGCGGGGCCGCGCCCAACAGGCCGCCACCCGCGGAGCCGAGCATGTCCTCGATGATGTCCTCGAGCGACTTGGGAGCGGGGTACTCGACGAGGTCGAACTCGTTCATGCTCAGCGACGCGGCGAGCGCCTGCACCGTGTCGGTCAGCCCGCCGACCTGATCCGCCATCGCGAGGCCGACGGCCACGTCGCCGGTGAACAGGCGGCCTTCGGCCGTGCGGGCGAGGTCGATGCCCTTGCGTCCCATCGCCACACGCTTGGTGAAGAGGTCGTAGGTCTGCTGCATCTTGCCGCGGACGTGCGAGATGTCGGTTTCGCTCCACGCGGACGCGGAGCCGAAGAGTTCGGCCTTGGGACCGCGGCCGCGGCCGACGACGTTGACGTGGAACTTGTCGTACAGCCCCTTCATGGCCAGCTTGCCGCCGACAACGCCGATCGAGCCGACGATGCTGGAGGGGTTGACGAAGATGCGATCGCCCGCGACGGCCAGGTAATAGCCGCCCGACGCCGCCATGTCGCCGATGCTCACCCACACGGGCTTGACGTCGGCCACGCGACGGATGCCCTGCCACATGATCTCGCTCGCGATCGCCGACCCGCCCGGCGAGTCGATGCGGAGCACCACGCCCTTGATCTGCGGCTCGCGGAGGATCTCCTCGAGCGCGTTGCGGATCGTGCGGCTGCCCACCTCGCCGCCGCCGCCGAACGACGCGCGGGAGTCGCCGTCCACGATCGCGCCGTCCACGTGAAGCACCGCGATCGACGGCGCGGTGATCGAGCGATTGGGCTTCTTCGACAGCAGCCCGAGCATGGCGAAGGGATTCGCCGTGTCGGCCTTCATCTCGCCGGGATCGCCCACGGCGATCGTCCGCGTCACGACCTTGTCGCCCAGCGTCTTGGACAGGAAGTCCACGTATCCGGGAAGGTCCACCTCGGCGTCGATCAGCCCCGCCTTCACCGCCTCCGCGGCATCGGCCATCCACAGCGTCTCCATCGCGGCGTCAAGCTTCGCGTCGTCGAGCGACCTGCCCTGCTTGAGGCCCGTCCGGATGTTCGCGTACATCGAATCCAGCAGCTGGTTGATGTTCTGGTCCCACTCCTTGCTCGGCGTTCCTCGCGACATCTGCTCGGCCGCGCCCTTGTAGTCCCCCACCTGCACGAAGTCGGCCTTGATCCCGGCCCACGCCAGCGTGTCGCCCAGGAACATCTCTTCCATGTAGAGGCCGTGCAGCGACACCGCGCCGCCCGATTGGCAGGTCACGTGGTCGGCGTGCGAGGCCAGCAGGAACTCGGGCGTGCCGAACATCTCGCCGAAGACGTACACCTTCTTGCCGGCGTCCCGAACCTCGCGGATCGCCTTGCCCAGTTCCTCGATCTGGGGCACCGACAACTGCGTGTCCTTCAGGCGGAGCACAAGCCCGCCCAACGACTCGTCGTCCGCCACTTCACGGATCGCGTCGATCAGGTCGAGTAGCGTCGGGTCGTCCTGCGTGCCGGTCAGCCACGCGAGATCGGAGGGGCGAGAGGCGGGCGAGCCGCTGATCTCGAGCCAGCCCAGCCGAATGTCGGCGAGGGCGGCGGAGGCGGTCAGGGCGAATCCGGCGAGCAGGGCGGCGATGGTCTTCATGGCGTTTCTCGGTGCAGTCGCGGGCAAGGAGTTGATCATCGTACAGGTCCGGGCTTCCGCTGGTTCGGCGGCCAGGCGTTTCGGTTTCACGGGGTCACTCGTATCCCAACCGCCGCAGATCCTCTTCGTCAAGGCCGAACTGGTGTCCCATCTCGTGGAGCAGCGTGATCATGATCTCCTCGTAGACGATGTCGTCGGCGTCGGGTTGGTCCCAGCCGCCCGCGGCGGCGATGATTCCCAATCGGTAGAGCATGATCTCCGGCGGGAGTTCGGGGTCCCCCTCGAGTTGGCGTTCGGTGAAGGGGATCCCCGTATGGAGACCGCACAGTTCGTCCAGGTCCGGAAGGGCGCCGTCCTCGTCGCGGAACGCCTCGAGCACCTCCCGATCCGGGTGGTCCTCGACGATCACGGGCACCTGCTCGATCAACGCCCGCAAGTCCGCCGGCAACGCGTCGATGGCCTCTTCCATCAAGGCGTCGAATCGGTCTCGTTCCGGCTGATTCATCGGAAGTGGGTGCAAGGCAGGCTCCTCAGCGGGTCCATTGGCGGCTGGGCCGGTCGGCCGCACGCGTTCTCGCCGGTTCCAGAAGATCGGCCGGGGACAACGGCGGCGAGGCGATCACCCGTCGCATGCGAAGGCAGTCGATCGCGATGCCGACCAACCCCATGAAGAACAGCAGATAGCCGATGGCCACCAGCGCCCCGCCGATCATCGCCGGCATTTCCATCGACACCGAACCGGCGGCGAGCACGCCAAGCAGGTGCCCCAGCACGCACATGAACAGGGTCGCCGCCACCGCCCGCATCGTTTGGCGATCGACCATGCCCTCTCGCATCAGCAGCGATCTCGCGGCCAGCAGGCGGGCGTTGGGCCGGAGCAGCAGCAGGATGCCGATCAGCAGCAGTCCCTGTGCCGTCCCGAGAAGACCCTCCAGACCGCCGCGGGCCGTGATTCTCCACTCGCCGGGGCTGGGAATCGGAAGCAAGATGTGTGCGGCCATCGCCATCACCGCGGCCAGCGGAACAAACAGCCCCACGCCGATGGCCGCCAGCAGGGTGCCGGGGCGTGGCATGGCCGCATGCGGGCGGATGAACGCCGCCGCGCCCAGGCCGGAGAGCAGCACGAGTCCCGAAGCCGCCAATCGAGCCGCGCTGCCCGGAGCCAGCCATGCGTGGGACGGGTCGGTGAGCGCCAGGAATCGAACGCTCCACTCGCACGCAGTGGCGGCGAGGGCCGCGAGCGACCAAAGCAGGACGCCCGTCGCCACGAGTCGCGGGTGTTCGATGGGTTGGAGTTCGGAC
This sequence comes from Phycisphaerales bacterium, assembly GCA_040397805.1. Lineage (GTDB taxonomy): Bacteria > Planctomycetota > Phycisphaerae > Phycisphaerales > UBA1924 > UBA2402. Next base: position 32,429 of record JBBAVG010000004.1, on the reverse strand, counting down.
GCGCGAGGGTCCACCACGGCCAGGAGCGTGGCTCGCATCGGAGTCCCGCACTCCGGGCATGTGCCTCGGATGCTCAGGCCCTTGAGGTTGTAGCGGCATCGAACGCACGGGATGTCGCCACCGAGTTCCAGCGCGAGCGGGAGCCCCGACGCCGCGGGGGCGAAGGCCGTGTCGGGTCGGGATGGTGGTTCGACGGGGTCCGCCATGCTGGTGTGTCTGCCGAGGAGAAGGGTAGTGAGGCCGCCCGTATCGAGACGCCGTACCCTGCCCCATGCCTTCGCTCGATCACACGCATGACGCCGCCCGACGCAGTTGGATCGAATCCGCCAACGATCCGGCCTCGGAGTGGCCGATCCAATCCTTGCCATATTGCACATTCTCGTGCCCCGCCCGAGGCGTTCCACACCCGGTGCCCGGCGTCGCCATTGGCGATCGGGTCGTTGATCTTCGGGCACTGGCCGCGGCCCGCGTGCTTGCGGTTCCGTCGCTGCCCGCCGAGTGGGCCGTCAACGACATCGCTCGGCTCCCTCGAACGGCCCGTCGCGACCTTCGCCACGCCCTTTTCGCCCTGTTCCTCGAGGACAACCATTCGCTGCGGGACAATCCTGGCCTGCTCGCCGCCGCGGTGCACTTCCAGCGCGACGTGACATTCCACCTGCCGTGCGCGATCGCCAACTACACCGACTTCTACGCGAGCATCGATCACGCCTCGACGGTCGGGGCCATGTTCCGTCCCGACCAACCCCTGCTTCCCAACTACAAGCACGTGCCGATCGGATATCACGGGCGTGCCTCCTCGCTCGTTGCCGGCGGAACCCCCATCGTTCGACCCCGGGGCCAGCAGTCGCCCGCCGAGGGAGCATCGGCGCCGAGTTTCGGGCCTTGCCGAATGCTCGACTACGAACTGGAGGTCGGCTGCGTCATCGCCGAGGACAACGCGTTGGGCTCCACGGTGCCGATGTCGAAAGCCGCCGATCGGATCTTCGGTCTGTGTCTGGTCAACGACTGGTCGGCCCGGGACATTCAGCGGTGGGAGTATCAGCCGCTGGGTCCCTTCCTCGCCAAGAACTTCGCCACCAGCGTGTCGCCGTTCGTCGTCCCCGTCGAGGCGCTCGAGCCGTTCAGATGCGAGGGCACGCCCCGCGCCGAAGGTGATCCGGCCCCCCTCGACTACCTGCAGGATGCCTCCGATCGCGCCTCGGGCGGTTTCGACCTCGTGCTCGAGGCGTGGATCCAGACCGAGGCCATGTCCCGCGCGGGCGTCGAGCCCGTCCGCATCTCCTCGGGCCGGAGTTTCGCACGCATGTACTGGACGTTCGCCCAGATGATCGCCCATCATGCCTCCAACGGGTGCAATCTCCTGGCGGGCGATCTCATCGCCAGCGGCACCGTCAGCGGTCCCGCCCGCGATTCCAGGGGCTGCCTCCTGGAACTCACGTGGGACGGTCCCGGCAAGCCGCGGACGCCACTGACGCTCCCTGGAGGCGAGACGCGCACGTTCCTCGCCGACGGCGACACGCTCGTCCTCAAGGGATTCTGCGACAAGCCGGGGTTCCGCCGCGTGTCGCTGGGCGAATGTCGCGGCACGATTCGGCCGTGCGGATGACCCTGCCCGGCGGGTCGCTCAATCAGCCACGTCGCGGATGATCGCCACGCACGCGGTTTGGTGGTGCACGTGGCTCCGCCCCGCGATCGGCGCCACTTCGCCGGTGGTCACGAAGCCCGCCAGCGGCAAGGCGGGCGGCGTCGAGTAGTAGGGCGTGCCCCCCTTGCTCAGTTCCGTCCCCGCTGCGGCCTGCGAGAAGGCCTTGGTGATGGCCTGCGCATCGCCCGGTCCGTCCTTGAAGAGTCGTCGGCCGCGTCCCGCGGCGGCGGCCACGAGGATGCCCGCCGGCGGATCGTGCAGTTTCTGGGCATCGAGCACCATGGCGAGATCGTCGCGAGCCGTCTGGGCGTCCCGGGTGTGCAACCGCACGGTTTGTCCCGCGCGAACGAGTTCCGCCACGGCCACCGCTCCCTGTTCGGGCCGGACGCCCACGATGCGGCGAACGAGGAAGTCGTCGCGACCGAAGCGAGGTTTCTGCTCGTCGATGGCGATTCCCATGTACATGCCCGAAGCCACCAGCGACCGACGCTGGGAGCCGACCTCGGAGAGCGCGTCCTGAATGGCCTCGATGGCCGGTTTGCCGCCCAGTTCGAGAATCAGGTTGTTCCTCGCCTTGGTGATGACCATCGCCGGGCCATACGCCTTGCAACCCTGCGACACCACGGCGTCGACCCGGATGGGCCCGGACAACGACACCCCCACCGCTCCGTACTTCAGGATGCGGTCGTCGAGCAGCAACGCGTTGCCGCCCGCGTTCATCGAGGCCGAAGCCATGCCCCCGAAAATCACGCCTCGGCCGCCCACGCGTGCGGCGTTGAGATCGGGCAGCATCTTCACCATCGAGGTGCTGAACGGGTCCGCCAGCAGAAACGTGGCCGCCAAGTCCTCCGAGATGCCGACAACATCCCTGAGGGCAAAGAGCGACTCGGCGGAACCGTCGGCGACGGGAAACTGCTCCGTGGCGAAGGGTGTCACCGTCACGCCGGGGCAACGGAGCGCCAGGATGCCCAACGCGGGAGCTCGTTCGATGAGATGCGACCCGCCCATCACGCCCTCGGTCGAGATGCCGATCATGCGACGGCACCGAAGGCGGCGCATCACGGCCATCGACACCTGTGCCACGGCGGTCAGGTGATGGGGCGAGAAGAAGACGATCGCGACGTCGGGCGTCTCGCCCGTGCCGAGCGACAGGGACTCAAGGCACGACTCGGCCGCTTGATGGCTGGCCGACATCGTGTCGGAGGCGCCGGAATGGCCGGAACCGATTCGCAGGCGAGATTGTCGTTCGACGGAGAGTGACACGAATGATCCGTACGTCTCCCCGCTCGCGGGGTTCAGCCGCCCGCGTTCGCGGCCGCCGCGGCCTCCGCCTCGCCCTTGGGCTTGAGCACGTCCACGCGGACGGGCGTGATGATGTTGAGCATCAGCGAGCGATCGACCTGCGCGTCGCCGATGACGCCGACCACCGCGCCGATCTTGCCCAGCAGGTTCATCTCGGCGTCGTCCTTCAAGTAGCCAAGCGTGCGGGGGGAGACGCCGCCGACGCTGACGATGCGGTACATCAGCGGCAGTTTCTGGCCGTCATACACGGTGCTGGGCTGAAGCTGTCCGATGATCGTGTACACACGGCCGTCCTCGGCCAGCCTCAGTTGCTCGGCCACGCGTCCGCGTCCCGCTTCGATCGCGGCCCTGGCGTCCGCCTGCTCGCGCATCTTGTCTCGAAGTTCGATGCGGAGCTGAAGCGCGTCGCGACGCCCCTTGAGTTGCTTCAGCAGTCGGTCGGACTCCTTCGCATCAAGGCTCTCCATCACGCCGGTGTACTGGCCCACGAGCTCATCCATCTCGGAGCTCATGATCGGCTCGCGCCACACCCGGTTGAACGTCTCCTCGAGGTCATAGGGCGACAAGCGGGGTGTCGGCGTGACCGGAGTTTCGACGGGCGTCGTCTCCTCGGGCGGTGCGACGGGCGTCGTCGCCTCGGTGGGCGTCACCTGATTCACTTCGGTGGCCGGAGGGGTCTGAGTCGTCTCCGGCGCGGGGGGCGCGACGGGTTCGATCACCTTCACTTCTGGCCTGACCTCTGGCCTGACCTCTGGCTTGACCTCTGGCTTGATTTCGGGCGTCGTCACCGCCGGGGGAGCGACCGGAGGGGGGGGCGGCACCACCACGGGCTGGGTCAGATCGACCGGCTTGGTCGGGGTGGTCGTCTCGGCCTTGGGCTCGGGCGTCGGCTCGGTCTTGACGGCCGGCGGCGTCACCGGGGGTGAAATGGTGGTCGCCTCGGTCGGAACGGCTGGCTGCGTCGGGGCCGGCGCCACCGGCGGCACTTCAACCGGCGCGGTCTTCGCTGCCGTGTCGGCTCCGTCGGTGGGCGAGGCCACCACCACGGGCCCGGTTCCGGGAGCCGGAGCCGGAGAAAGAGCCGGAGCCGGAGCAGGCGTCGGGGTCGATGCTGCCGGCGTAGGCGTCACGGCAACCGGCGATGACGCGGCGACCGACTTGGCCTTCCACGCGGCGACCTCGGCCTCCGTCGCCTTTCGAGCAAGGCGACTCTCGATGAAGGCTCGGGCCTGCTCCGGAGGAGCGACGCGATAGCCCACAATCGGGCCGCCGTCGGCGTCCTTGATCGGCTCGAGCATTCGCAGGGTCGTGCCCGCCGGGACTTCCGTGGGCGACGCGCTCTTCCAACTGCCGCTCCAACCGGACGCGAGATTGAGCGCCTTGAGCTTGCCGGGCTTGACGAGCTTGAGCACGCCACCTTGCAACTCGGTGTCTTCGGCTCGCACACCCACCGAGAGCGTCGGCGGATAGGCCACTTGCAGGTGCGTCGCGGATTCGCCGTCCACCATCAGCGTCAGGCCGGGGGCCACGTCGCCGATCTTGTAGAAGAGTTCGCCGTCGCCGCAACGCAAGTTGCCTCGCTCCGTGGTGACGACGAAATACGGCTCCACCCGCTTGATCTGGGCGGCGGAGAGCGGCGCGAGCGCCGCGACGGCAAGAGCGAAGGCGGGAATGGCGACGCGGGCGAACGACGTGTTTCCGACCATGGCCGGGCGACTCCTCAACGGGTCAGGCGTGCGAACCGAGTGCGAGTGCTACCAGAGCGAGCGTGCACCATTCGGAGCGGATCGCCACCGTGCGAACCGCTCCGGCACCCCCCCACGGGGCGCTGACGTGACCCTTCCTGAATGCTATTCAGGGTCGGGGCCGGATGTTCGGATTCGGGCAGCTATTCGGCACATTCCTTCTCGCGGCCTCCCCTTGGTCGAACCGGTGGCCCGGTCACCCGACTTGCTCACATGGCGGCGAGCCGCGGCCTACCTTCCCGTTCGCATGAAGGCAGGTATCAATGCTCTGGCGACGGTCGCCTCGCTCCCGTTGGCACTCTGGCTGCTGGCCGGCTGCGCTCCCAGTCGCTCACCCTTCGCCCAAGAGGCCGAGCGTGAACTCCGACGTGCCGCCATCGACAGCACCCGTCGCGAACTGGAGGACGCCCGCCTGTTTCCCAAGCCGGTGGTCACTACTCGGGACGACGTCGGCACCGAGTTGACCATCAAGCCGGAGGTCATGCCGGAACTTCAGCAGATGGCCGGGATGAAGTCCTACGAGGGCATCATCGCCGATCTGGGCAAGGACCTGTACGGGCGTCCGGTGCGGAGCGTCAAGGTCAGTCTCGAGCAGCTCATTCGCAGCGCGGTCGAGAACAACGTCGCCGTCCAGTTCGCCAGGTTGGGGCCCGCCATTTCCGAGGCGCAGGTCGTCGCCGCCGAGGCCGCGTTCGACTGGACCCTCTTCAGCAACGCCAACTGGAGCAACCAGGACGCGCCGCGCGTGGGCACCAGCTTCAGCGGCTCGAGCTTCTCGCCGGGCGTCGATCGCTTCGAATCGCTCACCAACACCACCGGGCTGCGCCGAGTGCTCGTCGGCGGCGGGCGGCTCACCGTCCAGCAGGACCTCAGCTACAACGACAACTCCACCCGGGGCCAGCAGAACAACCCGAACCCCGCCCAGCAGGCGTCGTTCACGGCGCAGTGGGACCAGCCGCTGCTCAAGGGTGCCGGCGCCGATGTCACGCAAGCCGAGATCCGCATCCAGCGAAACGCCGAGCGAGCGTCCGTGCAGACGCTCAGGCGGGACCTGATCCGGGTCGTTTCCGATGTCGAGAAGACGTACTGGGAACTGCTTCAGTCCTACGCCGATCTGCTCATCCTCGAACGGCTCAAGGAACGCGGCGAGAAGACCCGGGATCAACTCCGCACCCGCGCCAAGCTCGACGCCAACCAGGCCCAGATCGCCGACGCCGTCTCCCGCGTCGAGCGTCGCAAGGTCGACGTCATGCGAGCCCAGACCCGCATCCGACTGCTCAGCGATCGCCTCAAGGCGCTGGCCAACGACCCGGCGTTGCCCGTCGGTTCCGAGATCCAGCTCATCCCGGCCGACCGCCCGATCGACGCCCCCATCAGGTTCAGCCTGCTCGATTCACTCCGGCAGGCCATCCAGAACCGACCGGAAGTGCAGCAGGCCGTCATCGCCATCGACGACTCCTCCATCCGGCAGGTCGTCGCTCGCAATCAGCGGTTGCCCGACCTCAACCTTCGCCTGCAGACCCGTTGGGCGAGCCTTGACGACAATCTCGGCCAGGCCATCGGCTCCGAGTTCAATGGCAACTTCGTCGACTATCTCGTCGGAGGTTCCTTCGAGATGCCCATCGGCAATCGCAGGGCCGAAGCCGAGTATCGACGTCGTCGTCTGGAGCGCATGCAGACCGTCTTGGCGTACAAGAACTCCGTCCAGACCGTCATCACGGAGACCAAGGCCGCGCTCGACCGCACGCTCGACAGCTACAAGCAGATCGCCCAGACCGCAGACGCGCGCCTCGCCGCCTCCGAGGTGCTTCGCGTCTTGCTGCTCGAAAAACAGTTCGATCAGGGCATTTCCGTCGAGCGACTCGACCTTGAACTCAACCGGCAGGAGTCGTTGGCTCAGGCCGAGCGCGAGGAAGTGCAGTCCCACGTCGAATACAACGCCAACTTGGCCGACTTGTTCGCCGCCATGGGAACGCTCCTCGAACGCAATCGGATCGAGATGGTTGTGCCGACCTCAAGCGACGTCCGCTGGGAAGGTGCCGCCGATCCGAGTCGGTGATACGTCGTCAGAGCCACCCCCTTCATCGCCGCCCCACGCCCATGACAGCGGTCCCCGGCCATCCCGAACTCGCCGAGGCGGTCGAACGACTGCAAGGCGGCGGCTTGGTCGCCTTTCCGACGGAAACCGTCTACGGGCTCGGCGCGGATGCCTTCAGCGACGCCGCCGTGGAGGGCGTCTTTCGGATCAAGGGACGACCCGGCCGCAACCCGCTCATCGTCCATGTCGCTGATGTCGCGATGGCTCGAACGGCGGCAGCCTCGTGGCCGCTCGAGGCCCAGCGACTCGCCGAACGCTACTGGCCCGGGCCCTTGACCCTGGTGGTCCCCAAGGCGGACATCGTTCCTCCTCGCGTCACCGCCGGAGCCTCGACCGTGGCCGTGCGATGCCCCGATCATCCGCTGACCCTCGCGCTGCTCAGGGCCTTCGGTCGCCCCTTGGTCGGCCCGAGCGCCAACCCTTCAGGCCGAGTGTCGCCCACCGCCGCCGATCACGTCCGGGCCTACTTCGCGCCCCGCCAGGTGCTCGTGCTCGACGGCGGCGCGTGCCGCGCGGGCATCGAGTCGACCGTGCTGTCGCTCGCCGATCCGACCTTTCCCGTGGTGCTCAGGCCCGGCGTCATCTCCGCGGCGGAACTCGCCGCCACGCTCGGCAGGCCCGTGGCCGCCGTGGACCACCACGGAGCCGGAGCGGGTCCGCTCGCCGGTCCGGGCATGCTTCCCTCCCACTACGCCCCCGGCACGCCGGCCCGACTCGTCAACGCGGCGGAACTGGCCGCCGCCTTGCGGTCGCCGATGCCCCGCGTCGCCGCGCTGGCGATCGGGCAACCGACGGATCTGCGTGGTCCGCATGTGCTGATCCCGATGGCGGCCGACGCTCCGACCTACGCGAGGAACCTCTACGCCGCCCTGATGCGAGCCGACGCGGCGGGGGCTGAGCGCATCCTGATCGAGCGTCCGCCGACAGGCGACGCCGACCCGATCTGGGTGGCCGTGCTGGACCGACTCCATCGCGCCACCGCGCCCCGCGACCCAGGAACGTGATTGGAGCAAAGGCGAGTCGACCGGTCGCTCGCCGCGAGGCTCAGAAGACGTTGGGCAGCCCGAGCCCGCGACGCAGGTCGGAGAGTTGGCCCACGTGCCATCCCTCGTGCCATGCCAGCTTGTTGAGTGCGTCCAGCTTGTCGGAGATGAAGCCGCCGCTGTCCTGCTCGGGGGCCTGGAGCAGGGCCCTGTCGTCGAGTTGTTCGACGGCGTTGACGAGCCGCCGGAACGACGACTCATAGGCCTCTCGGACCTCGTTGAAGGACGGGTAGAGGGCAGGGTCGCCGATGGGCTTGCTCCCCATGCCAAAGAGCGTGCTGTACCCCTCGGGCACGATCGGCGTGCCGCCCGTGATCATGCCGTGCGTCCAACTCGCCGAACTGGCCAAGTGGCCCAGCGTCCACAACAAGTGGTTCGGGCACGCGCCCGCCTGCGCCACGACCTGCTCGGGGCCGAACCCTTCCGCGAACTTGTTGATCATGCCGTGGGCGAACTGCGCGTGGGCCAGGGCGCGATCCCGCATCGGGCTGGAGGAGGTCGCGGCCCGCGAGGTTCCGGCGCGGGAGGCCCGCCGGGCCTTGGTGGATGTCGCGGCGCGGCCCTTGCCGGCCGGCTTGCCCTTCCCAGACGGCTTGCCCTTGCTGGCCGGCTTGCCCTTGCTGGCCGGCTTTGCCGCCGAGCGAGCGCTCTTGCCGGCACCCGCCTTGGCGGACCGTGACTTCGAGGACTTCTTCGACGCGTTCCTGCTTGATGCCTTCTTGCTCATGGCTGATGCTCGCAACCCGGGTGATCAACGCCTCACAGAGGCACGCACCGAACGCTTCGGGCGGCCCATCGTATCGACCTGACCGGCGTCACCTCGCGTTCAAGGCGGTGACGCACTTCTCGACGGCCGCGGCGAGCGGGACCACTTCGCCCTTGCCCGTTTCGCGGCGTGCCTTGTACTCGACGCCGCCTTGCTCGAGCGCCTTGTCGCCGATCGTGATGCGAAGAGGAATGCCGATCAGGTCGGCGTCCTTGAACTTCACGCCCGGCCGTTCGTCGCGGTCGTCGATCAGCACGTCGATGCCCGACGCCGCCAATCCCTTCGACAACTCGGTTGCGACCTCCCGCTGCCGGGCGTCGTCGTGCTTCATCATCACGATCAGGACATGGTACGGGGCCAACGCCGAGGGCCAGACGATGCCGAACTCGTCGTGGCTCATCTCGACGCAGGCCGCCATGGTGCGGCTGACGCCGATGCCGTAGCAGCCCATGATCACCGTTTCCTTCTTCTGCTGGGGCGTCAGCACGCTCAGGCCCATCGCCTGCGAGTACTTGGTGCCCAGCTTGAAGATGTGCCCCACCTCGATGCCCCGCCCGGTGACGAGCGTGGCGCCGGCCGAACGCGGACTGGGGTCACCCGCCAGCGCGTTGCGGACGTCCCCCACCATCAGGAAGCCGTCTCCCCCGCGAAGCCCGCCCGCGTTGGTCCCCTCGTGACCGGCCGCCAGCGGGTCCTTCCCGAGGTCGCGCTGCCAGTTGAAGTGCTTGACGTGGTGGTCCTTCGTGTCGCCGCCCGTCACCCAGAACTTCGCCTTGCCGGACGCTTCATCGACGGCGACCGCGGCGTCGCGGTCAACCAGCAGGAGCACCCGCTTCTTGCCCACCGCCGCCCGAGGACTCACGAAGCCGATCGCGAACCCGTTGGCGATCGCCTCGGCGGGGTCCGCGAGCGCGATGGCGCCGCACCCCGAGAGCGTCTTGACCTTGCCCTCGTTCACGTCATGATCGCCTCGCACCACGGCGAGGATGTACTCGTGCCCGAACCTCGCGGTTTCCTCCGGCGTGCCCGTCACCTTGAACAGCACGCTCTTGAGCATGTGCTGGGCCTTGACCTTCATGAACGAGCACACGTCCTCGATGCCCGGGCACCCCGGGGTGTGCACATCCTCGAGCGGACCGCTCGGCTCGCCGACGAAGTATCCCTTCGCGGGCGCAGGCCGCTCGCCGATCTCGCACTTCTCGACGTTCGCCGCGTAGCCCGATGCCGGACACTTGAGCACCGTGTCCTCGCCGCTGGCGCAGTTGACCATGAACTCGTGGCTCGCCGAACCGCCGATCGGGCCCGACTCGGCCTCGACCGCGGAGAAGTCGAGCCCGCACCGCGTGAAGATGTTCGTGTACGCGCGGTACATCGCGTCGTACGTGTCGTTCAGCCCGCCCGGGCCCTCGACCGTCACGTGGAAGGAATACGCGTCCTTCATCAGGAACTCGCGGCATCGGAGCAGGCCCGCCCGCGGCCTGGCCTCGTCGCGGAACTTCGTCTGGATCTGATAGATGTTCAGCGGCAACTGCTTGTAGCTCGTCAAGGAGCCCACCATGAGCTGCGTGATGACCTCCTCGTGCGTCGGCGCCAGCGCGTTGAGCCGTCCCTTGCGGTCCTTGAGCCGGAAGAGGTTGTCGCCGTACGCCTCGTCGCGCTTGGTCCCCTCGAACAACTCGAATGGCTCGAGCGCGGGCATGAGCATCTCGGCGGCGCCCGCCGCGTCCATCTCCTCGCGGACGATCGCCGCCACCTTGTTGATGACGCGGTGGCCAAGCGGCAGGTAGTCGTAGATGCCGGCTCCGACCTGGCGAATGAACCCGGCGCGGTGCAGCAGCACGTGGCTGGGCACCTCCGCGTCGTTGGGGGCCTCGCGGGTGGTCGGGATCAACGTCTGCGACCAGCGATGCTGGACGCCGCTTCGGACCGAGGTGACGACGGGGCGCAGTGATGACATGGGGCAGCAGGGTACGAGCCCCCGACGGGCCGAGGCAACGAATCTCGGGCCCGCCGCGTCGATCAGGTCGCGTTTTGGACGATTACTTCGTCCCGTCCATCGGCGGCGGGAACAGGAACGACAAGGCCCGAGGCAGTCTCGCCGACCATGCGGCCTCGGTGTGGCTCGCGGCCGGTTCGAGGACGACCAGCTTGCGATCGGGGCCGAGCCCCGCCTGCTCCATGCGGGCCTCCAACGCCTTGACGGCCTCGACGTACCGGGCGTTGTCCGCCGTCCGCGATTCCTCGGCTCCGTACTCGCTGCCGCCGCCGCCGACGTACGTGCGTCGCGGCCAGGTTCCTACCGACGCGATCAGGCCATCCCACGCCGCAGCGTCGCCGGTTCGCAGCGGCAGGCTCTCGGCCAGCAGCACCCCGAAGACATCGGGGTATCGGGCCGCGGCACGAAGGGCGACCGCCGCCCCGAGGGAGGCGCCGCCGATGCCGGTGTGCTCGGGTCCCGTCCGCACCCGGAAGGCCGAGTCGACGCGAGGCTTCACCTCCGACAGCAGCCAGGCGATGTGCGCATCGCCGCGCGGTTCCACGCCCTCGAGTGCCGCCACGGGCAGGTACTCGCTGATCCGCCCCGCGCCAGTGTGCGGAACGCCGACGATGATCGTGGGCGCCATCATGTGCCGCTGCACCAGCGAGGTGGCGATCTCGTCGACCTTCCACTCGGCCGCAATGCCCGGAGGCTGCTCGAAGAGGTTCTGGCCGTCATGCAGGTACAGCACCGGATAGCGTGCCGATGCGTTGGACGGCGACGAATATCCCGGGGGGAGCCACACCAGCACGTCGCGAGGCTGGCCGCCGGCGGTCGGCCCGCCCGACACCTGCAGGCGACGCACTTCGCCCGTCACCTTCAGGGCCCGATACGGGTCGGTGGCGGCCTTGGCGGCAAACTCGGGACGCTGGTCCCCCCACTTCGCCACCCGAAGCTCGAACTTCGGCGGCTCGCCATCCTTGAGCGACGCCGGATCGACCGCCGGCAGCGAGCGGTTCGTCGTGGCCGAAAGGTCGTCGTTGAGCTCCTCGAGCGCCCAGTCCCCCCGAGTGAACTTGAACTCGAGGCGATCCGTGCGGCCTTCGGGCCGCTTCACGAGCAGCCGCCACCGCATGTCCGACTGCGGCTCGAGCCGGAACGCCGGATCGCTCGGGTTCCAGTTGTTCCAGTTGCAGGCCAGGAAGATCGGAGACGAAGCAGACGCCTTGGTCGAAGCGTCCTCCACGACCAGCAGGAATCCCTGCGGCAGCGACTCGGGCTCCACCGGACCGCCGTCGATCTTCCCGTAGCCCGCGGGCATCCCTCGGCCCGAGTACTCGGCCACCGCCGGCTTGGCCGATCCGGTGGCGAGCAGTTGCCCGATGGCGTTCGCGCCGCCGGTGTCGCCCGCCCCCGCGCCGATCGGGGGCACGTCCATCTTGCGCGGTTCCCGGATCGACACGACGATCGCCCAGCACAACAGCACCGTCACGACGAGGGGCGAGAGGACGTACGCGGTCAACGCGACTTGCTGGCGCTTCATGGTTCTCTCCGTGTCTTCGCGTCGCGGGGTCGACGCGTGGTCGGCCTGATCGGCGGACTGGTTGATCAGCGTGCGGACGCGAACCACTCCGCGACCTTGGTCCAGTTCACGACATTCCACCACGCGCCGATGTAGTCCGCGCGGCGGTTCTGGTACTTGAGGTAATACGCGTGTTCCCACACGTCGAGCCCGAGGATCGGCGTGCCCTCGCATCCGGCGATGGCTCGGCCCATCACCGGGTTGTCCTGGTTGGCCGTCGAGCAGATCTCGAGCGTGCCGCCGTTGACGACCAGCCACGCCCAGCCCGAGCCGAATCGCCCGGTGCCGGCCGCCGCGAACTTCTCCTTGAAGGCCTCGAACGAGCCGAACGCCGCGACGATGGCGGCGGCCAAGTCCCCCGCGGGCGCGCCCCCTCCGCCCTTGCCCGCCGGAGCCATCGACTCCCAGAACATCGAGTGGTTGACGTGCCCGCCGGCGTTGTTGCGGATCGGCCCGCGCTTGTCGTCGGGCAGGGCGGCCAGCGAGCGGATCAACTGGTCGGCCGTTTGGGTGGCGAACGGGGTCCCCTCGAGCGCCTTGTTGGCGTTGGTGACATACGTCGCATGGTGCTTGCCGTGGTGAATGCCCATGGTCTGGGCATCAACGAACGGTTCAAGGGAGTCGGCGGGGTAAGGAAGGTCGGGGAGTGTCAGGGGCACGAGAATCCTCCGGTCAGGGGGTTCAGGGACGTGATCGTCCCGGGAATGCGTCTTTCAAGGGCGAATTCGCCTATCGCCAGTTGCGTCACTTGAACAATACGTTAGACTCGCTCTGTCGGAGTCGTCGTCGTTCGTATCGGACCATGGTGCCGTCCGTCGAGCGCGTCGATCGCGGCATCCGATGCGACGAGGGGTCGTGGTCGGGCTCGCTGATGGCCGCCTGTTTCCGGAACTTGTCGCAGCGTCGGTTGTAGAACCAAGGCGTGGGGCGGCGGGAGCCGCTTCGGAGGGTGCAGTGGCGCGGCGATTGCGTTCGTCCGCTGATCAGGGTGACATGTTTCAGACCAAGAGCCCGGTGACCTGAATGGGCAGGAAGGCTTCCGACCGCCGACAAGTGTCAGTGGTCGATGTACGGAGTTTGACAGGTTCTTGGCCGTGGCGAGGGGAGAATTTCGGAAAGTTGGGCAAAGTCGGCAACTGACGTCAAGTCGTTTGCGAATAAGGTCCTCCCTCCGAATGCAGGAAGACCTGAGCGGAAGGGAGACGTGATCGGGACCATGGGCCGGCGGCCGAGTCGGTTGCCGTGCCCCTGCAGGGCAGTTGCCGGAGGCCCCCGGCCAGTCAGAGGATCCATCCGATTCGAAAGCGGCCTTCGGATACTGCGAAGTGCGGCAGGCAAGGTCGAGGCTCTCGAAGTCGGGCAGACAGTCAAGGAACATTCATGCGACAGATCACCAGCAAGCGAACCGTGGACCCGATGGAGCAGGTGCGACCCCGTCGCGCCGTGATCGCCACGGCTTCGGCTTCGGACCCCGCTCTCGCCGGCGGCGTCCAGAAGCCCAAGTCATCCGTTCGTCGACGCCTCAGCAACGAGGACCAGAAGCTGCTCAACCACATCATGAGCAGCGAGCAGGACTTCATCGACAGCCCTGCGTTCTACGAGCCCGAAGCGTTCCAGAAGATCTACTCGGAAGCGCCGGACATCCAGAAGCCCGACACCACGTGGTATCACCCCGTGATGGACGACCTGTCCACCGCCCGTAACCGGACGGTCAAGAGCGCCCAGCAGGTGATCCTCACCGGCGCCGAGGAGAAGGTGCTGTTCCACCAGTTCAACTTCGCACGGTACTGCATCTGGAAGGTGCAGCAGGAAGTCTGGAGCACCCCCGCGCGCCAGCCCACGCCGGAGCAGGAAAGCGAGATTCTGCGGTGGTTCCGCCTTGCGGACCGAGTTCGCGAGCAGATCGCCGAGACCAACTTGGCGCTCGTGCTTGCCATGGCCAAGCGGACCCGCATGAGCGAAGTCGACTTCGCCGACCTGGTCAGCGAGGGCAACATGGCCCTGCTCCGAGCGGTCGACAAGTTCGATGCCGGCCGCGGGTACAAGTTCAGCACCTACGCCTGCCGCGCGATTCTCAAGGCCTTCTCGCGACAGGGCATGAAGCTGAGCAAGTACCGCCAGCGGTTCCCGACCGACTTTGACCCCAAGCTGGAGCGTTCCAACTTCCTCGAGGTCAAGCGAGACAGCTTCGAGAAGGATGCGGCCGAGGAGGTCAAGCGGATCGTCCTCGAGAATCGGTGCGACCTGACCGACGTCGAGCGAACCGTCATCGAGCACCGATTCGGGCTTGAAAGCGGCGAACTCGAGAAGCCCATGACCCTGGAGCAAGTCGGGCAGATCATCGGTGTCACCAAGGAGCGGGTCCGCCAGATCCAGAACAAGGCCATGGAGAAGATCAAGCTCCAGCTCGAGGCGCATTTCCTTGGCAACAAGGAGGCACTCGAGGCCCAGGAGGCCGCCATCGAGGCCAAGCTCGCCGAGGCCGTCGGCGCGAGCTGAACCGCCTGTCCATGCCGCGACGCTCCCGAACCCCGCCGACCCGGCGGGGTTTTTCATGCCCGGGCCGTCGCGGGGCCGGACTTCGTTCGACATCCCCGGAAAGTGGTGACGGATCCCCCATCTGGCCGATATGATCCGACCATGGCAAGGACTGCTCGCTCCGCCCAGGATGGGCGTACAGGGTCGTACGTTGGCGTGTTCGGTCTGGTGGCGCTCATCGCCGTCTGGGCGTTCGTGCTCGCCAGCCTCATCGGCTTCGATCACGCCGACCCCCCGTCGCATCTCGTCGCCCCCCACAACTCGCCGGTCATGAACTGGTGCGGTCCGGTGGGCGCCTTCGTGGCCTACAACGCCTTCAAGCTGTTGGGCCACGCCGCGTGGATCCTCGCCTTGTGCATCACGCTCGGCCTGCTCTCGGCGGCCATCGGTCGAAGCGTTCAGCACGCCATCGTCCGGCTCATCGGCGCGGTCATGATGTCCGCCGCCATCGCCGGCCTCATGAACCTGCTGGCCCCCGGCCTTGGTCCGATGCCCGACCTCTCGGGAGGCACCATCGGCGTGGTCGGCGTCAGCGAGTTGGCCCAGCGGTTCGGTTCGCTGGGCACCGGCATCGTGCTGGCCGTCCTCACTGTCGTCGGCGCCATCGTCGCCATGGACGAGTGGGTGGTCGCGTTCCTCGGCTGGGCGTACCGACTGACGGTCGATCGCGGCGTTCCCGCCGCCCGGGAGGCCTCGGTCGCCGCCGGATCCGCGGCCCTCACCGCAGGCGGCGCGGTCGCCAGGGCGGGTGGCGAGGCCCTCTCCGATGGCGTGACCTCGCTCTGGGGCCGGATGTTCGCCCCCAAGCGTCGGAAGAAGGCTGCTCGACTGACCGATGTCGACGACGATTCGCTCTCCCCCGCCGCGGCGAAGCGCCGCGCCGCACAAAAGGCCTCGGAACTGCCCCCTCAGGACGTGCTTGAGGACATCGAGGACCCCGACGTCGCGGCGGGCGACGACGAAGCCTCCGTCGCTTCCGAGATCGAGGTCAAGCCCGGCAAGCGTCGTCGCTCGAAGAAGGCCGAGGCCGAGGATCAGGCTGACGAGGCCGAGGCCGCCGAGGAGGAAGAGGAGTCCGCCGGTGCAGCCGCGGAGGCTGATGAGGAGCTCGATGACGAGGTCGACGAGGAGTCGGTCGCCGGTGCGCCGCAGGTCTTTGACGCCGACGCCCTGAAGAACAAGATGGAGAAGTTGACCATCATCTTCGGCAACGACAACAAGCGCATCGCCACTGACAAGGATCTGGCGGCGGTTCAGGCCGGCGACCAGTCGCTGGTCGAGGATCCGAACAAGCCCTATCGCTTCCCGGGCCTCGACCTGCTGGAGGCGCCCGAGGAGAACTTCTCCGAGACGCTCAAGGAGCACGTGGCGGCCCAGGGCGTCGCCCTGATGGCCGCCCTCCAGGAGTACAAGATCCAAGGCCACGTCGTCGATGCCGAGAGCGGCCCGGCGGTGACGATGTACAACATCAAGCTCGCGCCGGGCACCAAGGTGTCGGCGATGAGCGCGGTGCAGAGCGACATCGCCCGTTCGCTCAAGGCCATCAACATCCGCATCGTGGCCAATCAGGCGGGCCGCGACACGATCGGCGTCGAGGTGCCCAACACCACGCGCGAGAAGGTCCGGCTCAAGGAGCTGATGGGCCACGCGGATACGTTCAGCAAGATGAAGTTGCCCATGTTCCTGGGCAAGGACGCGGGCGGCACGCCGCTCATCCAGGACCTGGCCAAGATGCCCCACATGCTCATCGCCGGCACCACCGGCTCGGGCAAGAGCGTGTGCATGAACACGATCATCATGGGCTTCCTGTACACCAAGCGGCCCAGCGAACTCAAGCTGGTGCTGGTCGACCCCAAGATGGTGGAGATGTCGCAGTTCAAGGACATCCCACACCTCATGTGCCCCGTGGTCACGGAGATGCCCAAGGCCGCGGCAATCCTCGACTGGGCGTGCAACAAGATGGAGGAGCGGTACATGACGCTCCAGGAGGCCGGCTGCCGCGACATCGCCAGCTACAACGAGCTGACGTGGGAGGAGCTCAAGGAGCGCTTCGAGGCGCAGACGCCCGAGGAGGAGGCGGAGATCCCCCGCAAGCTCCCCTACATCGTGATCGTCATCGACGAACTCGCCGACCTCATGATGACCCACCGCGAGGTGGAGAACTCGATCATCCGCATCGCCCAGAAGGCCCGCGCCGTGGGCATCCACCTCATCCTCGCGACCCAGCGTCCGCAGCGCGAGGTCGTCACCGGCCTCATCAAGGCCAACATGCCCGCCCGCATGACCTTCAAGGTCTCCAGCGGCATGGACAGCCGCATCGTGCTCGACGCCAAGGGCGGCGAACTGCTGCTCGGCCAGGGCGACATGCTCTTCATCACCCCGGCTTCGCCGGTGCCGATGCGAGCCCAAGGCACGCTGGTCGACGACCGCGAGATCCGTCGCGTCGTGAAGTTCATGAAGGAGGTCGCCGCTCCCAGCTTCGAACGCAGCCTCATGCAACTCCGCTCGGCCGGTTCCGACGAGCAGCGCATCGCCGACAGCCAGAACAACTCCTCCGCCAGCCTTGCCGCCGCGAAGGAAGACCCCATGTTCCCCCGGGCCGTGGAGATCGTCCTCGAGACCAAGCGAGGCAGCGTCTCCCTGCTCCAGCGTCGACTGGCCATCGGCTACACGAGGGCCAGCCGCCTCATCGACCTCATGGGCATCGCGGGCATCATCTCCGACCACAAGGGGTCGGTCGCCCGCGACGTGCTGATCTCCCTCGAGGAGTGGCAGGCCATGCAGCAGATGATGGAGGCCCAGGCCAAGGCCGAGGGCATCACCCTCCAGCGAGACGACGGCCCCGCCTCGTCCGCAGGCGGATCCACCTCCTTGTTCGAGGAGGACGCGCCCTTCGAGGAGACCCCGACCATCGTCTCCCCCCCCACCGCCAAGGCGCGCGTGGCGGGCGACGAGGACGACGACCTCTGACCGGGAGTCAGTCGTTCCATCGCAGGGCGCTGACGCCGATCGCGAAGCCCACGACGCCGAAGGCCGCCAGGATGGTCGCCGGGAGCAGCATCTCCTGCATCGAGTAGCCTCGCCACAAGGCTCCCTCGAGGCACGTGGTCGCCCAGGAGAACGGGCTGACCCGGCTGACGGCCAGCATGATCCGCGGCATCACGAAGAGCGGGATCGTGCCTCCGCCGATCATCGCCAGCACCAGCACCATGGCCCGGCCCAATCCTCCGCCTCCGCCCTCGGTGCGGCTCAGGCCGGCCATGAACATCATGAGGCCCGTGAACCCCACCCCCGACGCGACGCATGCCGCCACGAGCATCAGCGGTCGCTCCACCCGGATGCCGAACGCGGCCATCCCGAAAGCCACCAGCATCGCCTGAACCGCAAGACACGCCACGAAACATGCCAGCGACTTGCCCGCCAGCACGTGGACTCGCGTGATCGGCGCCACCGTCAGCCTCGCCAGGGTGCCCCGGGCCCGCTCGGATGCCATCGACGATCCGAACGCCGTCACGCATCCCATCAATCCCCAGATGATTCCTTGAATGAACGACACTTCGTACCCGCTGCGCGGGCCGGTTCGGGGCGAATCGAGGGCGCTCACGTCGACCCTGATGGGATTCCACCCTCCGCCCGCGGCGGCGGCGGGACTGAACCCCGAGTCGCTCGCCCGCTGGATGGCGTCGAACATCAGCGAAAGCACCAGCGATCGAGGCGTGGAGGCCTCGGAGGAGGCGAGCGCGGCTTGCTTGGCTTCGTTCAAGGCCGCACGCATCCACGCCGGATCCGAGAATCGCTCGGCCATCTGCCGGAACGCCAGTTGATTCATCTTGCCCTCGAGCAGTCCGGCCTCGGAATGGCGGGACGGATCCACCACCAGGCCGAGCGAGATGGCCCGACCGGCGAAGATGGACGTGGAGGCCTGGGTGAAGTCGGCGGGAATCGTCGCGACCGCCACCGCCTTGCCCAGTCGAACCGCCTCGGTCGCTTCGGCCTCATCCACGGACACGGCGACGTCGAGGGCTTGGTCCTTCATCATCGCCTCGACGAGCGAGGCGCCTGCCGGTCCTTGGTCGAGATTGACGACGCGAACGGTCAGGCGGGCTCGTTGCGAGGCGTCGCCGCCGAAGATGAACCCGAAGAAGAGCGCGACCAAGAGGGGAAACCCGAGCGCGAAGAAGGCCGCCCCCCGGTCGCGGAGCAGGTGCCGCAGGTCCTTGATGGCCATCGCGATCACCGGGAGCATCAGTCTCGCAGACTCCTTCCCGTGAGGTTGAGGAAGACGGATTCGAGGTCCGGTCGGTCGATGCGCAGGCCGCTGATCCCTTGGCTCGAGTCGGCCATGATCGCGGCCACATCCCGGACGGGATCGGTCGTCTCGATGCGATGGCTGTGATCGCCGCGATCGACCGTGATGACGGTGGTGCCGCCGTGCATTCCGACCAGGTCGGGCACCGTGCCCAGGGCCAGCAGTCGGCCGTGGTCGACGATGGCGACTCTCGAGCAGAGTTTGGCGGCCTCCTCCATGTAGTGCGTGGTGTAGAGGATCGTGACGCCTCGAGCGGCCATCGATCGGACGAGGTCGAGGATGCTGTTGCGAGATTGCGGGTCGACGCCCGCCGTGGGTTCGTCGAGCAGCAGCAGCGGCGGTTCATGGATCATCGCCGCCGCGAGGTTGAGGCGTCGCTTCATGCCGCCGGAGAACGTCGCGACGCGGTCGGCCTGCCTCGAGGCGAGGCCGACCATGTCCAGCGTCTGGTCGACGCGACGCCGCAGCGTCCGTCCGGCCATCGAGTGCAGGCGTCCGAAGAACACCAGGTTCTCGCGGGCGGTGAGATCCTCGTACAGCGCGAGCGACTGGGGCGCGACGCCGACCGCTCGCCGCACCGAAGGGGTCGTCGGATCGCCGAAGCCTTCGAGGGTGACCGTGCCGGCGTCCGGACGGATCATTCCCACCGACATGCCGATGGTCGTCGACTTGCCCGCCCCGTTGGGGCCGAGCAACCCGAAGACCTCCCCACGCTCGATGGCGAGCGAGAGCCCGTCGACCGCGAGGAGGTCGCCGTACTTCTTGCGGAGGTTTCGGAGGGTGAGCATTCGATGCCGCTCGGGTCGACCGTCACGACGACGACCTGGCGACCTCCTTGGCGATGTGCTCGGCGATCTCCCTGAGCGATCGGCCCGCGAAGCACTCGGGCGTGCCGCCCGCAGGAACCTCGCCTTCGGCCATCTGGCGTTCGAACCGGCGGAAGGCGGTGATCACCGTCGAGTGGTTGGTTCGCCGGATGATCGCCGCGATCTCGGGGAAACTCAGCGTGGTGAGGGTGCGACAGAGATACGCCACCATGGCCCTCGCCATCACCACCCTTGGGTGCCTTCCCTTGCCGTGCACGTCCGTGATCTCCACCTGCAGCGACTTGCACACCTCGGCGAGGATCACGTCGCCGCCCACCGGACGACGCACGCGATGTTCCGGGCCGCTCTCGCCGGCAGGCTGATCGCCGATGCCCAGGGCCCGCTTCACGAGCATGATGCCCACGACGCCCTGCGTCGTGGCCAGTTCCGGGAGGAGCCGCTGCACCGCGTCGATCTGGTTCAGCGTGCCCTCGATCTCGCGAACCGAACCGCCGAAGCCGCCCAGCGTCCCGATCGTCCGCTCGGTTCGGCTCACCAGCAGCGCGACGGCCGCATCCTCGATCTGCATGCCGCGACGCGAAGCCAGGTGCTTGACCAGTCGCTCCCGCAGTTCGCGATCCGGAGGATCGACCCTGATGACCACGCCGCCCATGAACCTCGACGACAGCCGCTCGCTCAACTTGCGGATGTCACGCGGGTGCTCGTCGCTGGCGAGCATGATCCGTGCGCCCTCCAGCGCCAGCGTGTCCAGCGTGTGGAGCAGTTCGGCCTGCGTCGCCTCCTTGGATCCGAAGAAGTGGACGTCGTCGATGGCGATCAGGTCGACCTTGCGGTACGAACGCCGGAAGGCCTCCACGCGACTGGCCTTGAGGGCGGCGACGAAGTCGTTCGTGAACGCTTCGCCGGTCGTGTACCTCACCACCGCCGTCGGATGAGCCGCCTGGTAGCGATGGATCGCGGCCTGGAGCAGGTGGGTCTTCCCCATCCCGCACGCGCCGTGAATGAACAGCGGAGCGACGTAGCCGTCGGCGTCCGCCACGCGAAGCGCCGCCGCGTGAGCCAGCCGATTGGACTTGCCCGTCAGGAAGTTGGCGAAGGTGAATCGTGACGCCTGCGGCTGCGGGCGGGGTTGCTGCTGAGGCGTCGTTCCGATCGGACGCTTGACCTCGGCCGCTCGGTCTCCGGCCTCGGCCGGGCCCGGAAACGCGCCGCGGTCGACGCGAAACAGGACCTCGACCGGACGGCCATGCCCGAAGGTGTCACCCGCCGCCCGCCGGATACTGGTGCCGTACTTGGTGTCGAGCAGTTTGGCCAGCAGGCCCGAAGCCACCGTGAGCTCCAGACGATCGTCGTTCACGCTCACCCGGGTCTGTCCGTCGAAGTAACGCTCGACGTCGTCGTCGCCGATGTGCTCGGCCAGTCGCCGCCGCAGGTTGGCCACCATCTCGCGGTGACGACGCTCGCCCGCGTCGTCGCCGAGACGAACCGACTCCGCCGAACCTCGAACGCGGGGTTCCGACCGGGCGTCGCGACCGCGATCCGGCTCTCCTCGTTGCGATCCGCCGCGGGGGTGAGCGGCGGTCGTGGCGACACCATGGGGCTGCTCGTGCTGCACTCGTCGGACCTCGTCATCACTCGAACGCCATGGCTCGCGACGCATCGGGTGGTCGCGAACCCATTGGTGGGAGCCGAGTCCTTCACGTACGTCGAACGTCGAATGACCACGCCACGACCGCACGCGGCCCGGGCGGGCCACGCACGTCGCATCAACAAGTTGACTGGCATCAGCACCAGCCCACGAGGGACGGAGCCCTGGCTCCGCTTCCGAGGTCACGCCGCCAACGTCGGTCCATCCTTGACCAGAACCGTCATCGATCCTCATCCGTCGGCGGAGCGGGGCGAACCCCCGAACCGCCGCCGACCCCGCATCACGCCGATGCGTGGGGTCGCGTCGACGACGCCGGCTGAACTGATCGCCCGAAACATCCGCCCGATCGCGTCAACACACGCGTCGATCAGGGCATTCGGGCGGCGAGTTCACTGGCGTCGCCGACCTGCACGAGGAAGATAAGGCAAGCGAGCGAGGCGAGCAAGAGAAAAAGGGTCGTTCGCCGTTCACGACCGCGATGATTCGCCCGTGTTTTCAGGCACTTCGCACGATCGAAAAATACTTTTCCACTCGCCGCGAGTTCGTGTGGATAAGGCTGTGGGCAGACCGTCGCATGACCCGAATCAAAGCGACTTGACCATCGCGACTCGATGCCCCGACTCGCGGAACCCCAGCGACGCGTAGAGGTTGCGCGCCGGCGCATTGCGGTCGTCCACCGCGCACGCCACCTCGTGTCCGCGTCGACCGCGAAGCGCCGTCGTCATGCCGTGCAGCAGCAGCGGCCGAGCCCACCCCTTTCCGCGGGCGGTCGTCGCCAATCCGACGTACACCAGTTCGATCGTCTGCTGATCCTTGCACGGGTTCAGCAGCAGGCAGCCCAATGGTTTGCGCTCCGTCGCGGCGATCGAGGAGTCACGCTCCAGGATGACCCACCACAGCCTCGCGTCGAACTGTCCGGTCGAGCGGTGCGAGTCCAGCACGTCGTTGATCGAACGCATCCCGCACAACTCGGGGCAGTCCAATGTCTGCTCGTAGCTCGCCTCGAGCGCCGCCCCGAACACCGCGTCGGCCGCCTTCCGGCCCGAAGCGGCCTCGAGTTCGGCGAACGTACGAAGCTCGGCGGCGTCGCCCAGATTCGGAGCCGGTGTCACCTGCTCCGTCGCGGTCGCCCGCCGCAGGTACGTGAGGTTGCCCACGTGAAGGAAGCCCGCCCCGAGGAAGGCCTCCTTGGCCCACGTCTGGGTCGGCTCGATCAACGCCTGGGCCATCGTGACCGCCTGCGGGCGTTGTGTCTGCAAGTGGCTGCAGGCAGCTTCGATGCACGCCCGGCGCTCCGTGATCCCGGCCCGTGTGCCGCCCGCGTCACCCTCGGGCGGAGGGTCGCTCAGGAACAGCAGCGCCGTTCGGCCGGATCCGATGACGGCCAGGCACGTCTGACGTGCTCGACGCCGAGATGGTCGGGCCGGATCGGCCTCCCAGGTGGCCCACACCAGCGACAGGTCAATGCCGTGCTTGCCGCCGCCGGTGACCAACGCCCGGGCCGATTGCTCGATCTGGTCGGGGTTTGACTGCCTCACGATCCGCCTGGCGACCGCAAGGTGCAGGTCACTGGTGGCACGTTCGGCTCGATACGGAGACTCGCCGCGGACCGGTTCCGGGCCGGGACGGTCTTGGGAAGGTGGAACCGGGAGCGTCACGACGGGGTAGAGCCTTGGGGAGTGTTCGACGGCCTGACCGGAAACCGTAGTGCCCCTCCTGACCTCCCGCGTCGAAGCCTGCTGTCAACCAAACGCTCCCCGGGCGAATCCGGGCTATCGTTGTCTTTCCCAAACGAGAACCGCTCGCGAGTCTTCAGACATGCCGACCCTCTCCAACTTGACTGCGCTTTCGGCCATTTCCCGTTGGCTGCCCCTCCGCATGCTCTCCATGGTGCTGTCCGTCACGGTGGCCGCCGCCATGCTGGGCGTCATGCCGGGCATGGCCCCCGAGCCCGATCCTGCTCCCCGTCGCTGGCAACTCGCCATCGAACCCGGCCCGCTCCGGGTCGCGTCCGTCGACGTCGTCGGCCAAGGTCGCCAGTCGTACTTCTACTTCACCTACAAGGTCACCAACGGCAGCGGCAACGACCTGCTCTTCGCGCCCTCCTTCGATCTTGGCGTTGATTCCGGTGCCGTCCGTCGCTCGGGCCGCGACGTGTCCGCCGACGTCACCAAGCAGATCCTGGCCGACCTTGAGAGCAAGGAACTCCAGGATCAGATCGGCATCGTCGGCATGCTCCCCCAGGGCGAGGAGAATGCCAAGGAAGGCGTCGTGATCTGGCCCGTGAACGAGACGCACGTGGCCGAAGTCTCCGTCTACGCCGCCGGTTTCAGTGGCGAGATGCGCACGGTCGTCACCAAGGACCCGAAGACCGGCAAGGCAGCCTCGACCACCGTCCGCAAGACGCTCATGCTCCGGTTCCAGGGCCACGGCGATCTCAAGAACGTCGGTTCGACCCCCCTGCCCATGGTCGAGCAGCGATGGATCATGCGCTGATCGTCGGGTGTCCGAACGGACACAGAACGGACGCAAAAAGGTCCGGGTGTTCGTTCCGCGGCTCGCCGTGCTTTCCGCCTGCCACATCGCCGCCTATCATCAAGGCCCGTCACGCGACCGATCAGGGTCGCGTCAGGGATGGGGTCAGCCGAAAGAGTCTCAAGAAGGGTTTCAGGAAGGATCTCTCGTCATGGCACACAAGAAGGGGCAGGGTTCAACCAAGAACGGTCGCGACTCCAACCCGCAGTTCCGCGGCATCAAGCTCTACGGCGGCGAAGTCGCCCAGCCCGGTGCCATCATCGTCCGGCAGGTCGGCACGCCCTTCAAGGCCGGGTTCAATGTCCTTCGGGCCAAGGACGACAGCCTCTTCTCCGTCGCCGACGGCACGGTCATCTTCCGTGGCCGCGAGGTGCACGTCAAGCCCCTCGACGAGAAGGCTCCCCAGCCCGCCTGGATGAAGGCGAACTGACGTCGCCCTGACATCTCATGCTCGATCGACGCGAGGGACACTCCCTCGCGTTTTTCATGGCGGTCGTCATCGCGTCTGGCCACGGCCCGACACGATGAACCGCTGCGTCGTCAACTCGGCCAGCCCCATCGGTCCGTAGGCGTGCAGGCGAGATGTCGAGATGCCGATCTCGGCGCCCAGGCCCAGGGCTCCGCCATCGTTGTTCCGCGTGCTGGCGTTGATCACCACGCACGAGGCGTGGACCCGTTTCGCGAACGCTTCCTGAACCACCGCGTCCTCCGTCAGGATCGCTTCGGTGTGGTTCGAGCCGTGCCGCCGGATGTGGTCGACCGCGGCGTCGAGCCCGTCGACGACCCGCACCGCCACCACCAGTGACAGGAACTCGGCCCCGAAGTCCGACGCCGACGCGGGAGTCACGCCCGGGCAAATCCGTTGCGTTGCCTCGTCGCCGCGGACCTCGACGCCCCGGGCCGCCATCGCTCCGCACAACCGTGGCAGGAACCGCTCCGCGATGGCGGCATCGACCAGCACGCATTCGGCCGCGTTGCACGTGGCCGGGGCCGAGGTCTTGGCGCTGACGCACACTCGTTCGGCCATGTCGAGGTCCGCCGCCTCGTGCACGAAGACGTGACATACGCCGCGGTCGTGAGCCAGCACGGGCACCCTGGCATGGCGTCGCACGAACGAGACCAACTCCGGCCCCCCTCGCGGAATGGCCAGATCGATCAGCCCCTCGCAGGCAAGCAACTCGGCGACCTGATCGCGATCCGTCGACTCGACGAGGGTTGCGGAGGCCCTCGGAAGCCCATGGTCGACCAGCGCCCGACCGATCAGGTCGAACAAGGCGCGATTCGATCGTGCCGCCTCGCGGCCACCCTTGAGAACCGATGCGTTCCCCGACCGCAGGCAGAGGGAAAAGGCATCGACGGTCACGCCGGGCCTGGCCTCGTAGATCATCGCGATCACGCCCAGCGGCATCCGCACCTTCCGGACACGCAGTCCAGATTCCGCGACCACTCGATCCTGAGTCACTTCCCCCTGCGGGGAGGGCAGCAATGCCACGCGACGAACCGACGCTGCCAGTCGGCCGACGGCCGCGGGATCGAGCTCGAGCCGGCGAACTTTGGCATCTGGCAAACCCGCCTGACGTGCCGCGGCCACGTCGGCCCGATTCGCCTCGAGCACGTCGCCACCCGACACCTCCAGCAGCCTCGCCAGCGTCTCAAGCGTCGCGGCAAGCACGGCGGGATCCGCGTCGGCCAAGACGTGCGAGGCCTCCTTGGCTCGTTCGGCGATCTGTCGCGGGGTCGATGGAGTCATGGTTGAAGTCCGATCAGAGGAGGGCCAGATCATCGCGATGCACGACTTCCTCGGCGAGCGAGTACCCCAGAACGCCCTCGATCTGGTCCGACCGTCGTCCGGCGATCCGGGTGACCTCCTCGCTGCTGTAGAGGGTCACCCCCTTGGCGATCGCACCGCCCTGCGGATCTCGAATGGCGACGATGGCGCCACGGTCGAACACGCCCTCGACACTCGTGATGCCCGAGGGCAACAGGCTCGCGTGGCGTTCCCGCAACGCCTTGGCCGCCCCCGCGTCCACTCGGATCGAGGCCTTCGAACGGGCCGCCCCGCTCAGCCAGCGATGGCGCGCCGTCACGCGTTGCGTCGCGGGGGCAAAGAGCGTGCCGACGAGCGCCCCGCTCAGCACGCGGGTCAGCACGTCGGGCACGTGCCCGCCCGCGACGACGGTCGGGATGCCCCATCTCGCGCTCAGCATCGATGCCGCGAGTTTCGAGGCCATGCCACCCGTACCCACCGAGGAGCGTTCGTCCCGAACGTGCGAACTGGCGTCGTCGCTCCCGGCGGGGTCCGTCGTGACGGTGGGAATCACCTGCGTCGGATCGCCATCGGCGTACAGGCCGGTCGCCTTGGAGAGAATGATCAAGGCGTCGGCCGAAAGCACGTCGGCGGCAAGGGCCGAGAGCATGTCGTTGTCGCCGAAGCGAATCTCCTCGTAGCTCACCGTGTCATTCTCGTTGATGATCGGCAAGACGCCGCGATCGAGCAACTCAGCCATGGTTCGTCGCGCGTTGAGGTATCGGGGGCGATCGCCAAGATCCTCGGCCGTGAACAGCACCTGCGCCGCGATGATGCCGTATCCGGCCAGCGCCCTCGACCACGCCTGCATGAGCAGCGGCTGCCCCACCGCCGCGGCCGCCTGTTTGAGCGCCACGGTCGCCGGCGGGCGATCGAAGCCCAAAGGCCGAAAACCGTTGGCCACCGCGCCCGAACTGACCACGGCCAACTCGACGCCGCTGGCCCGAATCGAGGCGAACTGAGCCGCCAGTTTGTCGAACGCGTCCTCGCTGGGCAGGCCGTCGGGCGCAATCACCGCCGAGCCGATCTTGACGATCAGCCGCTTCACTCCGTCCAAGTGGTGATGTCGGCGCGCAGCGTCATCCATGACCAGTCACCCAGTTCCCCTTCCATCGTCCATGACGGGACCGGCCTGCGGTTGCTTCCGGCGATCACTCGCCAGTTCTTCGAGGCTCACGCCCCCCAAGCGGGGTGACGGGCGAGAAGGTCAGGCCATCGCCTGGCGGATGCGGGCGATCGTCGAGAGCAGCCCTCGCATCTCGCCGAGGGGCAGCATGGTGCTCGAGTCGCTCATCCCCCGCTTGGGTTCGGGGTGACACTCGATGAACAACGCATGCACGCCCGCCGCCGTCGCGGCCCGGGCTAACAAGGGGGCGCGATCCGGCCGTCCCCCCGTCTGCTCTCCCGCGCCGGGAAGCTGGGTCGAGTGCGTGCAGTCGAAGCACACGGGCGGCGACCCGCCGTTGGCGGGCAACTCCATCAGGTCGCCCAAACCCAAAAAGTCGTTGACGAGCCGCCCATAGCCGAAGAAAGTGCCGCGTTCGGTCAACATCACGTTCTCGCAGCCCGCCTCGGCAAGCTTCCGCACGGCCCCGCCCATCTCCCCGGGCGACATGAACTGGCCCTTCTTGACGTTCACCGCTCGGCCCCTCGAGGCGGCCGCCTCGCCCGCCGCACACAGCAGGTCGGTCTGGCGGCACAGGAATGCGGGAATCTGGATCAGGTCGACCACCTCGGCCACGGGCGCGGCCTGCGACGGCTCGTGAATGTCGGTGGTGGCCGGGACACCGAGGGACTGCTTGATCGACCCGAACCACTCGAGGCCACGCGCCAGACCGGGCCCACGCGCCGAGCGGATGCTCGAGCGGTTCGCCTTGTCGAACGACGCTTTGAAGATGAAAGGCAATCCCAACTCGCGGCAGGCATCCCGCACCAGGGTGCCCACCTCGAGACCCAACTCGAGCGACTCGAGCATGCACGGGCCGGCGATGATCACGGGACCTCGAACCCCACCCACCTGAATGTCGCCCACTCGGCACGTGCGTGTCATGACGTCAGCGTATGCGAGGGCGGACGGGCCCGCGTCATGCGCTGGACGGTCGGTCCTCGCCGCGAAGATGCCGATAGGTGGCGGCGGCGTGCTTGACGCCCGCCCAGCCCGACCTTGCTGCGACGGTCATGACGCCCGCGACGGTACGGCCCCTCTCCCGAACGCCTCGCCACGCCCGACGCACGTCGTGGGAGCGATGTCGGTGATTGGGCGATGGGGTGTCGTTCGAAGCGGGTTGCGACGCGGCATGGCGCTCGCGAATGAGGCGAGAAGCTCCGTCGAGGGTCGATTCCACCGACCGGGCCGGACGAGGCGATTCCGAGCGGCGAGCGAGTCGGGGCCCGACGAACGCGGAACCCGCCACCACCAGCACGGCGGCCCAGGCGAACCCCATCAAGGCTCGGGCCGGGCTCGCCAACTCGTTGAGGCCGAGCGCCAAGGCGCCTGCGGCGGCGACGAACAGGCCGACGATTGAGAGCCACCAACCCACACGCACGGCGCGCGACGGGGTGGCCCAGATGTCCCGCAACGACTCGTTCTCCGCGAACGCCCACCAGAGCAACCCGTACCCTCGCCACGCGAGATTGCACGGCAGTCGCACCGCAGTGGCCACGAACATCAAGACGCTGATCATCGACGTCGCTCCGCTTTCCCCTGGCTCGCTGACACGCCCCAAGGTTGTTGGGAAAGCGGGGACGCCGGTTGCGTCGGGCCGTTCAACGCTTCGGCGGGGAACCCATGGGACCCCGGGTGGGCGGGGCGTCCGGATGGACCACCACGTCGGGAGTCACGGGGGTTGGTGATTCCTTGATCGATTGGTCACGCAGGGCCGCCGCTCGCTCCTCGGCCATCTGCTCGCGTGAGGCCGCGTCGGAAGGTCCGAGGGCGAGAAGTGCAACCCCGGCCGCCGCCAGCACCAAGACCGCGAGCAGGCCCCACGTGGTTGGCGTCATGGACTTTCGAGGCGTTTGGTCGCTCATCGCAAGTCCCTCCCGCGAATGCCGTCGCGTGTCGCCCAGAAGAAGGCCGGGTTGCCATAGGTCCAGCGGAAGCGGGGAAGCCCGAATTGAATGTACGGACTGCCCATCTCCCCTTCCCCGGGTTCCCAGCGTCCCGAGGGATAGAGCATCAAGGGCGTGTCGCGTTCAGACGGGGCGGCCGTGTCGAGGATGATGTCGGCCATCGGAACGCTTCTCGCGCTGCCGTCGACCAATGCCACCTGCGGCCGGGCGGCTGGCGCGTTCCACATCGGCTGATTCTTGTGGGAGTAGTCCTTGCCCTCGAACAGCAACACCTTCGAGGCTGGAATGAGCGTGTCCGACATGAGGTTGCGGCGGAAGAACCACTGGTTCGACGCGGCAGGGGTCAGCCGATAGGCGGGGACGAACCGCCGCGGGTCCTGCCAGAAGACCGGCGGGTACCAGTACGAGCAAGGGAAGATCCACTCGAGGTTCGACTGCGCGTTGCTGTCGTTGTTCTCCTTGAACCACAACTGCAGGTCGCGGTCGTCGGGTGCGACGTTGGACTTGGCCCGCGACGTGATGTCCGAGTCCTGGTAGAGCGTGTGGGCCAGCCAGTGGTAGCCGTACGACTCCGATCCGCTGTTGCTGTACGGAGGGCCGTACGCCCAGCCGTACTGCCCGAAGGCGTATCCCGCAGGAGGCCGCTGCACCCACACCCACGGCTGCGAGATGGCGTCGTTGCCCGCCTTGAAGGGGTTGACGAACGAGTCCTTCCAGTCGATGGCGTAGGCGGCCATGTACTGGCTGTTGCTCCGCAGGTTCACGCGACTCGCCGCCCTGCGGGCCTCGGTTCGCGCCTTGCCCAGCGCCGGAAGCAGGATGCCGATCAGCAACGCGATGATCGCGATGACCACCAGCAGTTCAATCAGCGTGAACGCCCGACATCGACGATGCGCCATGATGAATCCTCCACGCCAAGGAGCGGAGGTCGGGCCGGAGAACCCGGCGAGCCGACCGGAGCGACGAAACGCGCCCGGTCCACATGATACCCGATTCGCCCGAATCAGAACCCCTCCCGACCACCAAAAACCGTCGATCAGGGCTCACGCGCGTCGGGAATCGGGCCCGGCGACGGCCATGCCTTGGGGGCTCGTCCCGCGTGGAGTCCGAGCAACTTGCGATAGGCGACATCGGTGATCTCGTAGGCCCCGAACCGCTCCGTGTGCTCGTTGATGATCTGTGCGTCAAGCACCGAGAAATCCAGGCGTCGAAGCAGCGATACCAGCGTCACCAACGCGATCTTGCCCGCATCGCTGCCCCCAAGGTCCGGGCGGCAGTACATCGACTCGGCACAGAACACGCTCCCGATCGCCACGCCGTAGACACCCCCCACCAGCGTGTGGATCCCGCCCGGTTCCTCGATCCACGCCTCGACGCTGTGGGCCAGTCCGGCGCGGTGGAACAACTCGAAGAGGGCGATGATCTCCGGGTGCAGCCACGTGCCGCTCTCGCCCGTCCGCGGTGCCGCGGCGCACTGCCGAATCACCTCGGCGAAGGCCGTGTCCGTTCGCAGCGAAAAGGGTCGCTTTCGCAGCCGCCTCGTCAGCGTTCGTCCAACGTGAAACCGTTCGTCCAGAGGCACGATCCCGCGCCGTCGCGACCGGTACCACGAGACCTCGCCGGACGGGTCTCCCATCGGAAACCACCCCTGTGCATAGAGGCCGAACGCGTGGGCGACGGTGGCCGATTCGAGTTCGCTGGGGTTGGAAGGATCGGTCGGCGACGACATGCCCAATCGTTGCCCGCTCCCCGGGCGTTCGCGCGGCACAAGCCCCCCTTCGCATGAACGCGTATCCTCCCGTCCATGGCGACACTCACCTGCGATCGCTGCGAGAAGCCCTTCGCCGTCGATGATGCCCGACCCGGAGACAAAGTCGCCTGCCCCGGGTGCGGTGACGTCAGCGTCGTCAAGGCCGTGGCAGGTTCCGATCCCGCGGCGGCGGCCGGATTCCCGGCGCGTGACGGTCCCGAAACCGACGTGCTTCGCCTGCGTCCCGTGCTGTTTCGGTCTCACCCCGGCCGATTCGCGCTCCTCCTGCTCGGCGTGCTCGGCGGTGCGGCCGCCGGCGTCACCGGCGTGGTCACGGCGGTCGTGCCCGTGGCCGCCATCGGCGGAGGTGTCTGCCTCGCGTGCCTGGCGGGGTTTGCCGTCTGGAAGATCTACAGCCTGCACGATGGGTTGTTGATCACCACACGCCGGGTGATCGATCGCGAGGGACTTCTCAGCAAGAACACCAGCGAGATCATGATCAAGGACATCCGGCAGGTCGTGGTCCAGCAGACGTTTGTCGATCGCCTCTTCAACGTCGGGACCATCTCCTTCTCGAGTTCGGCGGGCGACGGGGTCGAGGTCAGCATGGAGCACGTCGCCAAGCCGGCACACGTCAAGCGTGTCATTGACATGTACCGCTGATGCAGGACGTGAAAGGCGCGGACGCCCTCTCCTATCATCGACCCATGTCGATCAACACCGTGGTGCTGTGCCCGGGCCAAGGCGCCCAGGCCGTGGGAATGGGCAAGGCGTGGTTCGACGCCTCCCCTGAAGCGCAGGCGACCTTTCAGCAGGCCGATCGGGTGCTCGCGGGCCGGCTTGGCGCCAGTCTCTCCTCGCTTTGCTTTGAGGGGCCGGCGGAACGCCTGAATCAAACCGACGTCAGCCAGCCCGCCATCTACGTCACCTCCGTGGCGTGCTGGCGGGCGATCACGGCCGCACGCGGCCGGATGCCCTTGGCCGCCACCGCCGGCCTCTCGCTCGGTGAGTACACCGCCCTCCACATTGCCGGGGCCGTCTCTTTCGAGGATGGCCTCGAACTCGTGACGCTGCGAGGCCGCGCCATGCAGGATGCCGCCGACAGCCCGGAGGCCCGCACGGGCGGCGGGGGTGGCATGGTCGCCCTCATCGGGGCCACCGACGAGCAGGCTGAACAGATCTGCACCAAAGCTCGCGGTGATCAGGTCTTGGTGTGTGCCAACTTCAACGCGCCGGGCCAGGTCGTCCTCTCCGGCCACAAGCAGGCGTGCGAGCGGGCCGGCAGCGTCGCTGGCGAGATGGGGCTCCGAAGCTCGCTGCTCGCCGTCGCGGGGGCCTTTCACTCCCCGCTCATGGCCCAGGCGGCGGCCCGCCTCGGCCACGCCCTCGAGAAGACGCCCTTCGCGGCCCCCGCCTGCCCCGTGGTCGCCAACGTCACCGCCAGACCCCACGACCCCGATCCGGCCTCCATCCGGCGGCTGCTCGTCGAGCAGTTGACCAGCCCTGTCCGCTGGGCCCAATCCTGCGCCTTCCTCGCTGCCGAGGCTGTTCCCGGCGGTCAGGCGGACTACATTGAGGTGGCCCCGGGCAAGACCCTCATGGGCCTCATGCGGCGTATCGACAAGAACATCAAGGTGGCTTGCCATGACACCCCCTAACACCCGTTCGCATTCCTGGGCCACGACCGGCGCGTGCCTGCTCACCTGCCTCTCGGTGGTCGGCACGACGCTCGCCCTCACTTCCATTGGCATCATCGGCGGTTGCGAGGAGAAGAAGGCTCCCCC
>JBBAVG010000003.1:49918-89799 GCA_040397805.1 Phycisphaerales bacterium | reverse complement strand
AAGCCACGCACCGGACGCAGCCGCGGACGCTGGTGATGCGACGCGGCGGGGTTGAACACGGAACGGGGCTGGCTGGACATGTCGTTCATGGTTTGGTGAGTGTAGGGATCGCCGACGGTCACCCGGCAGTCACGACCGCCGGTTCGAAAAACAACATCGGCTCCGGAGAACCCGGAGCCGACGGTTGATCAGCAGAACATCCGAAACCAATCTCTTCGCACGTCCCCACACGAGCCGGGGAGGGCGGTCGTGCGTCTCAGGCCTTCTTCTCGCCCTCGGCGGCGGCCTTGGCCTTGCGCTCCTCGACCAGCTTGCGGTCCTGGGCGCGATCGGCCTCCCAGGCCTTCACGTCCACCAGGCCACGCTTGGCCAGGAAGTCCCGCATGGTGTCGCTGGGCTGCGCGCCCTTCGCCAGCCAGTACTTGACGCGATCGTCGTTGATCTCGAGTTGCTTGGTCACGTCGGGAGCGAGCGGGTTGTACCAGCCCAGGTTCTCGATCACCGGACCGTCGCGACGGGCTCGCTTCTCGACCGCGGCGATGCGGTAGAAGGGGCGGTTGCGACGGCCGTAACGCTGCATGCGGATGCGAACCAAGGCGAATCTCCGATGACTGGTGATCTGACTGATGATCGAGGCACTGACCCGACGACCCGCCACACGCCACACATACGGCGGAGACGGGCCTTGATGCTAGGCGCGAGGCTCGAACCGGAAAAGCCCGCCCGCCGCCCCACCTCACCACTCGCTCCCGTCGCCGCGAGCGTTCGCTTTCTGTTTGGAACAGTGGACGTCGGCCCTGAGCATCGCCCCTACGCTGGCCGCCATGAGCACCTTGGAGCCCCTCCCGCTGATTCAGGATACTCAAGGGCCCTTCGCCGGGGTCTTCACCCTCACCCTCGAGCAACCCGGCAAACCGGTCGTGGTGCTCGAGGAGGGGCTGATCCGTCGCCTTGAAGCCACCCTGCGGCATGTCCCCAAGACCGCTCGCGGGCTCGTCCTCCGCAGCGCAAGCGAACGCGTCTTCGTCGCCGGCGCCGATCTCAAGGCCATCTCCGAGATGACCGACCCGCAACTCGACGAGTACCTCACCTACGGCTCGATGGTCTTCGGCATGCTCGGCCAACTCGCCTGCCCCACCGTGGCGGCGATCAACGGCGCGGCCCTCGGCGGCGGGCTCGAACTCGCCATGCACTGCGACGGCCTGGTGGCCGCTCCGTCGCCGTCGGGCAAGCCCTATCCGGTCGGCCTTCCCGAGGCGGGCCTCAAGATTTGTCCCGGCTGGGGAGGCACGAACCTGCTCGGCGCGAGGATCGACCCCGCCTTGGCCCTTGACCTGACCATGTCGGGCAAGCCCCTGAGCGTGGACGAGGCACGGGAGAAGGGGCTGTTCGACGCCTTCGCTCCCGCGGCGACGGACCTGCTCGACGCCGCCAAGACGTGGCTGTGCTCGACGTCGCTGCGGACAGCCGAGCGGGACGGCGCGCCGTCGCACTGGATCGGCCGCACCGCCTCGGCCGCGAGCAATGCCCGTCGCGAGAGCACGCGGGGCAGCCTCGAGGCGTGCGCGACGCTGCTGGGGTCGCACCCCGCCGACTCGCCCGCCGGCGCGGTGCTCGCGGCGGCCCACGCGGGGCTCACGGAGGGGTGGCAGGCGGCCTTGCGTCGCGAACGGCGCGAACTCATCCGCCTGCGAAACGCCCCCGACGGCAAGGCGGCCATCGCGGCCTTCCTGTCCAAGGGCAAGTGATCGGTTCGGCAGCCGTTGGCGGCCGCTCACGGCTCGACGCGGCGTGACATCTCGATCATGGTCGAGGGGCTCTCGGGGTGTCCGGTATGGGCGCTCAGGATGGCGGTCTGCGCCGCCACGAGGGAGCGATCGAGGGGGATGGGCCCCGTGTCGGGACCCGAGCCTCGGAGCAAACGGCTGATCTCGAGCCCGATGCGGCCGCCGATGTCGGCCGCCTCGCTGCGGACCTTCGATCGGATGCTGCCGTCGGGCGCGATCCACTCGTGGCCGAGATCGTCGATGCGGAAGAGGCCCTGCGACGAGTGGAGTTCGACGGAGAACTCGCACGACGGGGCCGAGTCGCTCAGGTGCATGGTGGCGGCACGGCCGTCGGGGAAGCGGACGAGCACCGCGAGGTCGCCGTCGATGCCACGGAGCGAATCGGGGGGCGACGGCGGACGGAGCGAGGCGTGGCCCCGCGGCACGCGACCGGCGTCGATCCACGCGACATGCTCGAAGCCGGGGAAGAGGTGATCGAGCAGGTCGAAGCCTCCGACGAGTCGCGACGCGAGCGACAGCACGCCCGAGGCGGCGTGGACGCGAACGACGGCGGACCGGGGCGTTCCGAAGGCCATCAGCGTCTCGACGGACTCGACGAAGGCGGCGGTGCGGGTGGGCATCGCGAGCAGTCGCATGGCCCGCTCGAGCCCGGCGATCTGGGCCATCGAGAGCGGACCTCCGTCGGCGTCGAGGTCGTCCTGCGGACGCCAGAGCCGCGAGAGATCGAAGATGCTCTGCGGCATGGGGTCGAGGCAGAAGAGCCGCACGCCCCGCTGCCACGCCTGCACGAGGGCTCGAAGGTCCTCGGGACGGCTGCCGAAGTCGGCGACGGAGGCGATGAGCAGCACGCCCCCTTGCATCGACGCGAGCAAGGCGCGAAGGTCGGTCGCGGGGGCGGCGGCGAGCGCGCCGGCGACCGCGCCGGTCTGACCGGTGGCCCACGTTCCGGCGGCGGCGACATCAAGAGCGGCGGCATGCGCGACCGCACGCACGAGGGCGACCTGGGAGGGTTCCACCCAGACGCACAGGGGAGGATTCCTCGCAGGCGGCTGCATCGGCCGGAGCGTAGGCCCGAGCGAGGCTCCGACCGGGCCCTACGCTCACGGGCCGACGATGTACCAGTTCCTGCTCACGAAGCGATACTTGGTCAGCAAGATCATGCCGCTGCTGGCGGCGGTGGCGGTCATTTTGTGCACGGCGATGGTGCTGGTGGTCTGGTCGGTGATGAACGGGTTCCTGACCATGCTCATCAGCAGCGGCAGGACGATGACCGGCGACGTGGCGGTGTCGTGGCCCAACGCGGGGTTCGCGCACTACCAGGAACTGATCGACGACCTTCGCAAGGAGCCGCTGGTGGCGGGCGCGGCCCCGGTGATCGAGTCGTTCGGCCTGATCGCCCTTCCCGACGGCGCGAAGAAGACGGTGCGGGTGCGCGGGATCGAGGGGGCGAGCTACGCGCAGGTGACGCGGTACGAGGAGATCCTGCACTGGCGTCCGATCGCCGAACCGGTGGAGAAGGACGAGGATCGCGAGGATCCTCGCCTGCACTCGATTTCGGGCACGTCGTGGCCGGAGGTGCTCGACAACGGACTCCGACTGGTTCGCAAGGGGCCTTCGGGCTCGCTTGAGCCGGCGATGGTGATGGGCATCGAGGTGAGCGAGTTCAACCGGAGGCAGATCGGGGGCTATTACGTGCCCCAGCAGGCGTATCAGGCGTTGCCCAACGGCGACTACGCGTTCGTGGATCTGTTCATGCCGCGGGACGGCAAGGTGCTGCTGAGCCTTGCGCCGCTGGATGCCAGCGGGCGAGCGGTCGAGATGGTGAGCCGCAACCTGGCGGTGGCCAACGAGTTCCAGAGCGGGGTCTTCGACGTCGACAGCAGTCTGGTGCTGATTCCGCTGGAGGTGGCGCAGGACATGCTGCGGATGAACGCGTCCAAGCGGGTGGTGCGGGACCCCAGGGCGCCGGCCGCTGCGAGCGACGGGTTCGACGACCCTGCCGAGCGAGTGGTCGAGGATCCGTCGCGGGTGACGGACGTGCTGGTGCGAGGGAGCATGGACGTGTTCCGCACGCAGGACGCGATGCTGCTGCGGGCGGCGGTGGAGCGGGTGTACGAGCGGTTCGCGGAGCGTCACAAGGGCACGGTGCCGCCGGTGCACTCGATCAACATCCTGACGTGGGAGCAGCAGAACCGGACGATGATCAGCGCGGTGAAGAAGGAGACGGTGCTGCTGCTGGTGCTGTTCATGATCATCTCGGTGGTGGCGGTCTTCCTGATCCTGGCGATCTTCTGGTCGATGGTGGCGGAGAAGACCAAGGACATCGGCGTGCTGCGGGCGGTTGGCGCGAGCAGCGCGGGCGTGGCGGGCTTGTGGGTGTCGTACGGCCTGGCCATCGGCATGGTGGGTTCCACGCTGGGACTCGGGTTGGCGTGGACGATCGTCACGAACATCAACCCCATCCACGAGTGGCTCGGCCGGGCGATGGGCATCGTGATCTGGGACCCGAGAATCTACTACTTCGTGACCATTCCCAACAAGGTCGAGACCGACAAGGCGATCATCGTCTTCGTCGCCGGCGTCCTGAGCAGCACGATCGGCGCGCTCGTGCCCGCCGCCCGCGCCGCCTTGATGCACCCCGTGAAGGCCCTGCGATTCGAATGAACGATGCGACCGCCAACCCCAAGGCAGGCCAGGGCGCGATCGTCGCGACCGGCGACGCGACCTGCCTTCGCGTCGTGAACCTGCACAAGACCTACTCGCTGGGCCGCGTGAAGGTGCCCGTGCTGCGGGGCGTCGACCTGACCGTCGGCGAAGGCGAGTTCACGGCCATCCTGGGCGCGTCGGGGTCGGGCAAGAGCACGCTGCTGCACCTCATCGGCGGGCTCGACCGCCCCGACCGACCCGCCGAGGGGACCTCGTCGATCCGCTACAAGGGCCGCGAACTGGTGGGCGCGTCGCGTTCGACGCTCGACGGCTACCGCGCCAGAGAGACGGGGTTCGTCTTCCAGTTCTATCACCTGCTGCCCGAGTTGACGGTGATGGAGAACATCCTGGTCGCCTCGATGGTGCGATGGGGTCTGGCGTGGCCGGCGCACCGTGCCGCGGCGACCCGCGCGGCCGAGACGCTCGTCGAGCACGTGGGCCTCAGCCACCGCATGCGTCACCGCCCGGCCGAGCTCTCCGGCGGCGAGCGTCAGCGCGTCGCCATCGCCCGTTCGCTGATCAACGAGCCGACGCTGCTGCTGGCCGACGAACCCACGGGCAACCTCGACCAGAAGACGGGCGAGACGATCCTCGAGATGCTGCTGGCGATTCGTGCCGCCCGGCGGCTCACGATGGTCGTGGTGACGCACGACGAGCGGACGGCGGCGCGGGCCGATCGCGTGGTGCGTCTGGTGGACGGCCGCGTGGCGGAGGCCTGAAGCCGCGACGATCAGCCCGCCGAAGGCCTCGAAGCGAGGATGTCGGTGAGCACGTCGGCTTGATGGTCGGCGTGATAGCTCGACCGCACGAGCGGTCCGCTCTCGACGACCTTGAATCCGCCGGCGAGGCCCTTGTCCTTGAAGGCCGCGAACTGGTCGGGCGTGACCCAGCGGTCGATGGGCAGGTGGTTGCGGGTGGGCTGGAGGTACTGACCGATGGTGAGGATGTCGCACGAGCCGTGGGCGGTGGCGGTGCGTTCCTGCACGTCGCGCATGAGGGCCTCGACCTCCTCGTCGCGTTCGCCGATGCCGACCATGATGCCGGTCTTGGCGACGCCGCCCTGCTCCTTCACGCGTCGGAGCAGTTCCACCGAACGGTCGAACTTCGCGCTGGGCCGCACGGCCGGGTACATGCGACGGACCGTCTCGAGGTTGTGGTTGATGATGTGCGGACGCGCGTCGATCACCATCTGCAACGCGCCCCAGTTGCCCTCGAAGTCGGGAATGAGCACCTCGATGCTCATGGCGGGGCACGCCTCGCGGGTGCGGATGATCGTCTCGGCCCAGATGCCCGCGCCCCCGTCGGGAAGTTCGTCGCGGTTCACGCTGGTGATCACGACGTGCTTGAGGCCCATGAGCGCGAGGCTCTCGGCGACGCGCCGGGGTTCATCGCGGTCGAGGGTGGGCGGGCGGCCGGTCTTGACGTTGCAGAAGCCGCAGGCGCGGGTGCAGGTGTCGCCCAGGATCATGATGGTGGCCACGCCGCGGGACCAGCACTCGCCCATGTTGGGGCAGCCGGCCTCCTCGCAGACGGTGAAGAGGCGGTGCTCCTGCATGATGCCCTTGAGCCGCCGGTAGCCCGGGCCGCCGGGCACCTGGGCGCGGAGCCACTCGGGCTTGCGCTTCACGGCGAGTTGGTCCTTGCCGGAGGCGTTGTTGAGCACCATGCCCGAGAGGCTCACCACGGGCGGGTCGACGACGCGGAGGGGATCCCCGCCCAGGGGACGGGGATGCCGCGCGAGCGTTCGCGCGATGGCCGGATCTGCGGCGGACACCGGAACCGGCTGGCGGGGCGTGTCATTGGGTGCCATGGGGGGATAGTTTAGGAACTCGCCCAAACCCGGCGGGGCGGGGCTTCGTATGCCCGGCAGGACGGATTCCGGGGTCAAGCCCCCCCGGGTGAACCCTGCTCACCCGTATGGGTGATGGCTCATGTCGCACCGAACGGAATTCGATCAAACCCCCCGTCAAAGGCAGCCGCGGGGTTCGAAGTTCGATAAAAACGGAATGGGGCTTTCAACGGGGCCCTCTTTCCCGGTCGATGCATGCCTCTGACAGACTCGCCCGGTTCTACGATCGGACTGCGCCGGGTCGGTCTGCGTGTGCCCCTCCGTGAAGGTGGGGCGTCAAGTTCGATGCGTGTTCGGATATGGAGCACGCGGCGTGGCGTATCCCACGAGGGGGTGCGCGTGGCGGATCGAGCCCGGAAACGGGCGGGAGTCATCTGTGGTGGACCATTCGAACGTCGACCTTCGCAGCACCCCCACCTCCTGGTCCCGCGGCCGTCGCGGGACGAGGCTGACCGCCGCGCTGTCGCTGGCGGCCGGTTCCCTGCTGGGGCTGGGCGGCTGCCAGGATTCGTACATGGATCCGAGCGTCACGGGCCGCTGGGAGCACACGCCCACCGTGGTTCCGGTGCTCGACCGCATCGCGACGATCGAGGATGACGACGGGATGCAGATCGAGCACTCCGATCCGCTGCCCGAGGACCTGATTCCGCAGGCATTCATCTACACGATCACCTCGGGCGACACGCTGGAGGTGACGCTCTACGACCTGATCGTGTCGGACAAGCCCGACACCTACCGGGTGCTGGTCGACGCCAAGGGCATGATCGACCTGCCGCAGTTGGGCCGCATCAAGGTCGCGGGCCGAACGGTGGAGCAGACGGTGGCGGACCTTCAGCAGGCGATGACTCGCCTGGTGAGCAACCCGCTGGCACAGGTCACGGTACTCGACCAGCGCGGCGCGTCGTACAGCATCGTCGGCGCGGTGGACCGCGGGGGCATGTACGCCATTCCGAACGCGAACTACCACCTTCTGGAGGCGCTCACCTCGGGCGGGCGATTCGACGAGAGCGTCGAGGAGATCTACGTGATCCGCCGGATCTCGCTCGAGCCCGGCGAGATCGAACCGCCCGCGGACGGAGGCCTCGCGCCCTCGATTCCGGCGGGCCCCGCGGATTCGGGCAAGAAGCCGCCCAGCGGCGACGACTTGTTGAAGGTGATCGACGAGGTGACCGGTTCGACGCCCAAGGGCTCGTCGCCGGGCATGATGGTCGGTCGCCAGCCTGCGACCCCGGCGTCGCAGGAGCCGCCGATCGACCTGCCCGGCGAGGCGGGCGCCAAGCCCAACACGCAGGCGCCGGTGCCGGCGGTCGACCTGATCGACAGCGGTTTCAAGGCCGGGACCGCCGCCCCGACCGATGCGCCTGGCGCTCGCGAGGGTGGCGGCCAATGGGTCTTCCTCAACGGCAAGTGGACGCAGGTCAACGCGGGGACCGCGGGCGAGTCGAACCGCCGCGACGCCAAGGGCGACGCTCCGACGATGACCCAGCGGGTGATCCGCATTCCGGTGCAGGGTCTTCTGGCGGGTCGGCAGCAGTTCAACATCGTGATTCGTCCGGGGGACGTGATCCGCGTGCCCTCGCCGCCGCAGGGCCTGGTGTTCATGTCCGGGCAGGTGGCTCGCCCGGGACCGATCGCACTGCCGTCGACGGGCGGCCTGACGCTGCTGCGAGCGTTGGACGCGGCGGGCGGACTGGGCAACATCGCGATCCCCGAGCGGATCGACCTGACCCGCATGATCGGCCGGGATCGCCAGGCGACGATTCGCTTGGACGGCCGCGCGATCGCGGAGCAGACGCAGCCGGACGTCTATCTCAAGTCCAACGACCGCATCAACGTGGGCACGAACTTCTGGGCGTTGCCGCTGGCGGTGGTCCGCAACGGGTTCCGGGCCAGCTACGGCTTCGGCCTGCTGGTGGACCGCAACTTCGGCAACGACATCTTCGGCCCGCCGCCCGAGGCGGTCCGCGGGAACTGACGCCGGCGGATCGGCCGGCGGGGAACGGGCGTGAGCAGGCCGCCGCGAGGCGGCGAGGAATGGTCGTCGCCAAGGCCGGCGCCGATCGAGGAGCGAGGCGCACGAAGCGATGACCAAGGGCGTGAAGGGCGAATGTCGACGGCCGCGAAGGAACAACCACGACTGCTGGGGCCGACCGGTTTGGCCATGTCGTGCCTCGCGCTGATCGCCTTCACGGCGATGTTCTTCCGCTGGATGCTCAAGCAGCACGACCACAGTTGGGGCTCGCTGGAGGATTGGGGTCACGCCTACGTGATGCCCTTCCTGGCCGGATACCTGATCTGGCTGAAGCGGGCGGAGATCGCGGCCGAACGGGTTCGCCCGTTCTGGCCGGGCATGGCTCCGTTCCTGCTGGGGCTGATGAGCTACCTGTTCTTCATCGTGGGCGTCCCGAACCACATGCTGCAGGGAGCCGCGATGGTGCTGACGCTCCTGGGGCTCGCGCTGCTGGTGACGGGGCCCTTGGTCTTCCGGCACCTCTTCCTGCCCATCCTCTTCCTGCTCTTCGCGATCACGATCTCCGAGCAGATCATGATCAAGGTGACGTTCCAGCTCCAGCTGATCGCCAGCAAGGGCGCGTGGCTGATGCTCAACATCATCGGCGGCATCTTCGGATTCCTGGTGGATCTCGAGGGGAACACGCTCACGGTGGCCGGCGCGAAGCTCAACGTGGCCGAGGCGTGCTCGGGCATGCGGATGGTGGTCGCGTTCTACGCGCTGGCCGCGGCGGTGGGCGTGATGGGTTGCCGCCACTGGTGGCAGCGCATCGCGCTGCTGCTCTTGGCCGCGCCGGTGGCGATCTTCATGAACGTGGTGCGGGTGACGGTGCTCGGGCTGCTGTCGCTGCGGGACCCGAACCTCGCCGCGGGCGACGCGCACATGATGATCGGCACGCTGCTGCTGGTGCCGAGTCTGGCCCTGTTCCTGGCGGTGGTCTGGACGCTCAACCGGCTCGTCGACGACGAACCGGCCCCCGGGGGGAGCCCCGCATGAACGCCGCCGCTGCACGCAATCCGGCCTTCTGGGCGGGGGTGTCGATCCTGACCGTCTCGTCGCTGGCGATGAGCGCGGCCATCGGGTACTTCCGCATCTACCTGAAGAAGGAGCCCATCCACGCCCCGATGGGGCGGCAGGTCAACGCCATTCCCGTCGAGAGCGAGTCGTTCTTCCGCGTGGGCACCGACCAGCGGCTGGACAAGGACATCGAGGAGGTCCTGGGCACCTCCAACTACCTGTCTCGCCATTACATCGAGCGGATCCCGCTCGCCGGTCGCGAGCCGCGGCTGCTTCAGGTTCACCTCGCGTACTACACCGGCATGATCGACACGGTGCCTCACGTTCCCGACCGCTGCATGGTC
Source organism: Phycisphaerales bacterium (assembly GCA_040397805.1). Taxonomy (GTDB): domain Bacteria; phylum Planctomycetota; class Phycisphaerae; order Phycisphaerales; family UBA1924; genus UBA2402. The sequence continues at coordinate 80,085 of JBBAVG010000003.1, read as the reverse complement.
GGCGCGGGGATGCAACTCAAGGGCATCGTCGGCGACCTGCCGATCCCGCTGGACCGTTCCCGCTGGACGCTGGACGATCACGTGCCCCCCCACCTGAGCGGGCGGATCCACCGGGTGCGGACCAGCTACAACATGGGCCCGGACAACAAGCCGATCCGAGACGCGAGCGGACGGCTGGTGGAGTACACCGACCTGCCCGGCACGCCCTTCCGGTTGCCCCGCGACCCGGAGAAGATCCTTCTTCGGACCATGGAGTTCGAGGACCCGCAAGGCCGCAAGCGGTTCGCGGGGTACTTCTTCATCGCCAACGGCGGGACGGTGTCGCGGGCGGAGGAAGTGCGGTTGCTCGCGTTCGATCTTCGGAGCAGCTACGCCTACTACCTGAAGGTGGAGTTCCAGAGCGAACAGGTGGAGTCGGGCGAGGAACTGGCGGCGTTGGCCGGGCGGTTCCTCGACGAGAACTTCGCGGAGATCATGCGGTGCACCCCCGACTGGGTGGAGGTCGAGCAGGGCGAATACCCGCCGGACAACCCAGCCGCGGGCCGCGGCGGGCCGATGAAGGACGAGCGAGCGAGCGAACGAAAGGGATCGTGATCGGACCGGCCGCGGGCATCGTCCCGTGGCGGATCCGAAGGAGTCGACAGCGATGGCAGGCAAGGTCAACAAGAACTTCATCATCACCCTGGTGGCGGGACTCGCGGGCGTCTTCGTGCTGATGGCGTTGGCGTACGTGTTCCTGCTCAAGAACAGCGCGGCCGACCTGGCCCTCGAGGGCGATCGCCGCATGACGCAGGGCCAGTACGACAAGGCCCAGGAGTACTTCTCCAAGGCGGTGAACAAGGAGCAGACCAACGCCGACTACCTGGTCAAGTGGCGGGAGTCGCTGCTCAAGCTGGCGCCCGAGAACGTGGTGACGTACCGGGACATGGTCGAGCGGTGGCGTCTGGCCACCAGGCAGCTCGCCAAGATCTCGAAGAAGGACGTGGCGCCCAAGCGCGAGTATCTCGACTGGCTCCGCGAGGACATGACGGGCATGGAGTTCAGCCGCCAGGCCCACGAGAGCCTGATCGGCGAGACGACATCGCTGCTCACGCTGCACAAGGGCGACCCCGCGGGCGGGGAATGGGAGACGCTGCGTCGCTTCCGGGGCCTCGCCAAGATGGAGGTCTTCGCCTTCGTGGAGGACTCCCGTCCCGAGGTCGCGGCGGAGGCCGAGGATGATCTGCTGGCGGCGATGGGTGCCGATCCGGCCGACACCGAGTCGGCGGTGGTGCTGCGTTCGCTCCACCTCGTGCAGGCGTCTCGCGCCCAGAAGCGAAGCCAACTCGACGAGGAGAAGGCGCTGCTGGAGAAGGCCAAGACGGTGCTGGCACAGGCGGTCGAGCGGAACCCCTCGGACGCGTTCATTCACCTGGTGGCGCTCGAGGCCGAGGTCAACGCCCGTTCGGAGGAGTTCCGCCGCAACCAGCGGGGCGCGGACCCGCTGACGTGGATGCGGACGCTGCAGTCCGACCTCCGGCCCGCCTTCGTCGCGACGGTCGACAAGGCGAAGGCGACGGACCCCGCGAAGATCAACACGCGGCTGATCGACGGCGTGCGTCGGATGGAGGCCATCTTCTCGGAGCAGGAAGGCAAGTTCGCGTCCACCATGGCGGTCATCGATCGCGGCCTGACGGGCCGTCCGAACGACCCTTTCCTGATCGCGGCCAGGGCCGACGTCGAAGTGGCCGAGGAGAACCTCGCCGCGGCGGTCGCCTCGGTCCAGAAGATTCTCGACCTGCCGGTCCCGCCGACGTCGCTGACGGGCCTTCGCCTCTTCGCGATGCGGAACAACGCCCGCTTCTACCAGGCCTTGTGGACGGCCCGCATGGCCGCCGGCGCCAAGGAATCGGACAAGCCGGGCCTGACGGCGAGCGCCAAGTCGCTCCGCGAGAAACTGGCGGCGGTCGAAGCGCCCGATTCGCCCTCGGTGCTCTTCGTCGATGCGCAGATCGCCTTCGTGGACGCCGACTTCGGTCGCGCCAACCAACTGCTCGATCGATACGCCAAGGCGGTGCGAAGCCGCCCGTCGCCCGACGCTCTCCTGCTGCACGCGGCGGTGGCCGAGAAGCTCAACCAGCTCGGCCTGACGAAGTCGAAGCTCGAGGAGTGCCTGCGGCTCGATCCGCGGAACCCCCGCGGCCTGTACGCCTTGGCGGACGTGACCTTCCGCCTGCAGGAGATCGACGAGGCGTTGAACCTGTACCTGCGGCTGGGCCAGATGCTGCCCGAGGACCGCTTCGTCAAGGGCCGCATCGAGGTGCTCCGCCAGCTTGCGGGCGATCGCTCCGCGCCGCCGAGCGACCCGGTGCTCGCCGACCTGATCGAACTCCGCGACATGGTGCGGACGCGTGAAGGGGAGAAGGATCGCACCGCCGAGGCGGTGCCCTTCCTCCAGCGCCGCGTGGCCGAACGCAACCAGGATCCGCGGCTTGCCCAGCAGCTCGCCCTGCTGCTGATGGGCGAGGGCAAGCGAGACGAGGCGTTGGCGACGCTCCGCACCAGCCTCGCCGTCCACCCCGCCGCCTCCGACCTCAAGGACCTCGAGATCGCGCTCTCCAACCCCGATCCGGTGGCCGGACGGATCCAACTGATCGATTCCAAGACCGACGGCACGCCCATCGAAAAGGCCTTGGCCAAGTACCAGGTCCTCAAGGAGGCCGGCCAGGCCGCCGAGGCCGCCTCGCAACTCGCGGCCGCGGCGGGCATGGACGCGACCGACGAGCGGGTGGTCGAAATGCAGTTCCTCGACGCCATGGAGGCGAGCGACTGGACCAAGGCCCAGCAGTTCGCCGACGTCGCGACCAAGGCCAACCACGATCAGGTGGGCGGGCTCACGTTCCGCGCCCGGTTGCTCGGCGCGCAGGGCAAGACCACCGAGGCCCTGGCGGCGATCACCGAGGCCGTCGGCCGCGGCGGCGCGGTGCCGGAGGTGTGGCGGATCAAGGGTCGCATCGAGATGTCGCTGGGTCGTCAGGCCGAGGCGGCCGAGTCGTATCGTCAGGCCCTGCGGCTGCGTCCCAGCGACGTGGGCGCCATCAACGACGCCTTGGTCGCGCTCGTGAGCAACGGGCTGGCCGAGGAGGCCCTCAAGCTCGCCAAGGAGAGCGAGCGCTATGCCGCGTCCGACGCCAAGTTCGTCGACATGTGGCTGTCGCTGGAGGCCGCGGCGGGCAGCAAGCGGTTCGCCATCGATCGCCGCGAGGTGATCGCCCGGACGAATCCCAAGGACCGGATGAACCTGATCGCGTTGACCGCCCTGTACATCGGCGATCGCAACTGGGCCAAGGCCCGGCCGCTGATCGACCGGGCGAGGGCGTTGCAGGACGGCACCGACGTGTTGACGCTCGACGCGCGGTGGCACTGGGAGCAGGGCGAGCGCGAGAAGGCCCGGTCGCTCTTCGAGGGGTACCTCAAGGGCCAGCCGCAGGACTCGCTGACGTCGTACCCCTTCCTGGTGTACGCGCAGTTCCTCGCGACCCAGCAGGACGACGAGAGCGCGTTGACGGTGCTCGAGCAGGCGAGGGCCAAGCAGGATCCCAAGTCGGCGGAAGCGGACAAGGCGATCGTCGAACTGCTGATGAAGAACGCCAAGTTCGAGCAGGCCGCCTCGGTCTGCCGCCGCATCGTGACGGCGAACGCCGACGACGCCAAGCAGACGCACCGGCTGCGGCTGGTGGAGTGCCTGGTGAAGGTCGGCAACATGGAGGATGCGCAGAAGGAGCTGACGCAAATGGGCGCCGCCGCGGAGGCGGATCCGATGTCGATGCTGCTGGCGGCCGACATCAAGGCGGGCCTGAAGGACGTCCGCGGGCAGAAGGACATGCTGGACCGGGCGGTGACCCGCTTCCCGGACAACCCGCTGGTCTTCTTCAAGCGGGGCCAGGCGTTGGCGGCCGACGCGAGAACGGCTCGCGAGGCCATCAGCGACTTCAACAAGGCGGTTCAGCTCCGTCCGGACATGTGGCAGGCGTACCGGATGCGGGCCACCGCGCACATCATGCTGAACCAGATGACGGAGGCGGAGGCCGACCTGACGCAGGCGGTGCTGCTGGCCCCGTACAACGACGAGCTCTTCATGGGGCTGGTCTCGGACTTCATCCGCAAGGGGGACTACACGCGGGCCGCCGACCTGGCGATGCAGGTGCTCGCCAAGCGGGATCGCGACGTGAACGCGATGGCGACGGTCGCCTCGCTCTTCATGAGCGTCAACGCGCACGTCGAGGCCGCCCGCTTCTTCAAGATGGCCTTCGACATCGAGAAGAGCGACATGGTGGCCCAGCGGTACCTCGACGCGCTCCTGGCCGCGACCCCGCCGAACAACACCGAGGCCAACGTGGTCCTCAACGCCCTGGGCGACCAGCGGATCGCGGGCAGCCCCGGGTTCCTCATGGCCGTCTCGAAGCTGGCCAAGAACACGGGCCGGCTGGCGGAGGCCAACGCCGCCGCCAACGAGGCGCTCAAGCTGCTGCGGGTCGACGAGCCGACCATGATGCTGGCGTGGTTCAACGACCTTCGCCGACTGCTGCCCAAGAAGGACGAGTTGCTGCGGTATCTCGATCAGGCGGGACGACTCTCGTCGGCCGCCAAGGCGCAGGAGTGGATCGCCTACTTCCGCCTCGCCGCCAACCTCGAGGATCCGACGACGGTGGTGGCGACGCTGCCGGCGGCCAAGGACCTGCTCTCGAAGGCGGAGGAGCCGTCGATTCGCCAGCTCCTGTACCGATCGGTGTCGGGTGCGCAGATCGCGCAGGGCGAGCACGCGGAGGCGGTGCGGACGATTCGCGAGGCGCTGGGAAGCTTCCCGAGCGACGTCGAGATGCTCAACAACGGGGCGTACTGCCTGGCGGAGAAGCTCGGCAAGCCGCAGGACGCCGTGGCGATGATCGAGAAGGCGGTGGAGTTGACGCCCGGGGTCGCCGACGTGTGGGACACCTACGGCTCGGTCTTCCTGCGTCTCGAGCAGTACGAGAAGGCCGCGGACGGCTTCGGGCGGGCGGTCCGCCTGGCGGGCTCTCCGTCGCTGACGATCAAGTACGCCACCCCCCTGGTCGAGTCGCTGGTGAAGGCGGGGCGCAAGGAACAGGCCCGCTCGCTGCTGCGGGACCTGCGGACGATCGTGGACGATTCGAGGAACCAGATCGACCCCGACCTGCGGTCGCGGTTCGACCAGGCCGCCGCCCTGGCCGAGGGAGCGGGATGACCAAGCCGGCGGTCGCCGGCAAGGATGAAGGAACACGGCTCGGCGGGACCGACGAACAGGATGTCGGGCCCGACGGGCGACAGGAACGCGGCAAGGAAGCACGACTCGGTCGACACGCGTCGACCGGACCAAAGGACAAGGCATGAGCACTCTCCCCACCTCTCCGAGCACCATCAACGCCACCCCGTCCCGCGCCTCGGGCGCGGCATCGACGGCGTCGGTCGGCGCTTCCATCGACCCGCTCAAGCTGCTGGCTCGCCACAAGTGGCTGCTCGCGGGCGCCGCCGTGGGTGGCGGCCTCTTGGGCTGGGGCATGACCGCCGTGCTGGAGGTGACCTACCCGGTCTGGAAGCCGGTGGTGACGTTCCAATGCCACCCGCCGATGGAGTCGATCACCTCGGCGGGCGCGACCGCCAACGACACCGAGATGGCCCGCTTCATGCAGACGCAGGTCAACAAGATGACGCTGCCGGCGGTCCTCAAGGAGGTCGTGGACGACCCCAACCTCCAGATCAACGCTCCGAACTGGTCCATGCGGTTCATGCGCCAGAACCCGGCGAGCGGCGAGACGGCCTTCGACGCCCGCCGCGCCCTGCTGTGGCTGAGGGACGACATCTCGGCGCGGGTGCGTCCGAGCTCGAGCCTCATCGAACTCTCCTTCTCCGCCAGGCAGAAGGAGGACGCCACCGCGATCGTGGGCCTGGTGCGCGAGAAGTACATGGCGATGCTCGAACGCGAGGGCCGCGTCATCCTCGACGATCGCACCAAGTCGCTCCGCGACGCCCTGAGCCGCATCGATTCCGACGTGCAGGCGCTCCAGAGCCGCCGCAAGCGCATCATCGAGAGCGACAGTCTCGAGTCGGTCGACGAGCGGGTCAGCGCGAACCAGCAGCAGCTCACCCGCATCCAGGAGCAACTGCTCGAGGTCGATCAGGATCTGTTGGCGGTCAACAAGCGTCGCGAGCTGATGGCCCAGGAGATCGACAATCCCGCCTTCTTCAGCGACGAACTTCGTGAGCGAGTCGATCGCGACCCCCTGATCCTCGACATCAAGGGCCGCATCAGTCGCTACGAGGACGAGCTCAAGAGCATGCTCAACGCGGGCCGCAGCCGCGAGCACCGCGAATACAAGTCGATGGAGGCCCGCATCTCGGGCACCCGCCAGAACCTCGACGAGGAGCGGAACCGGCTGCTGCGCCAGGGCTTCGACTCCGAACTCGACACCCTCACCAGGCAGTCTCGCCAGCTCGATGCGCAAAGGACGGGCCTGGTGCTCAGCCGCGACGAGGTCGCCAAGCGTCAGGTCGCCCTCACGCAGTTGCAGACCGACGTCAACGACATCCGGAACCAGATCGAGAACCTGCTGGAGACCCGCGCCGTCACCAACTCCGACCTCCAGAAGATCATCTCGCTCAGCCAGGTCGCCACCGCGTCCCGCGTCGGCATCGCCCAGATGGAGCGCATCCCCGACGAACTGTCGTTCCCGAAGGCCGAGTTCATGATCCCCCTCGGAATCCTCGTGGGTGTCGGCGCCGTCGGCGGCATCACGTTCCTCCGCGAGGTCGTCGACCAGCGGGTCAAGGGCCCCGGCGACATCAGCCTCATGCCCAGGATGAAGCTCCTGGGCTGGATCCCCGACGCCGCCGAGGATCCCGAGGGCAAGGGCGCCACCGAGACCACGTTCCGCGACCGCCCCCGGGGCATCGTCGCCGAGAGCTTCCGCCAACTCCGCTCGAGCGTCTCGAAGCGCATCGACGAGGCGGGCCACAAGACCATCCTCGTGATGTCCGGCATGCCGGGTTCGGGCGCGACCTCGGTGGTCTCCAACCTCGCCCTGGCCATGGCCGCCGCGGACAAGAAGGTGCTCGTCATCGACGCCAACTTCCGTCGTCCGGCCCTCCATCGCGCCTTTGGCGTGCAGGAGTCGCCCGGCGTCGCCGACGTCCTCACCGGCGCCAAGCCCCTCGAGTCCGCCGTGCAGAAGTCGTCGACGCCCAACGTCGACGTGCTGGCCGTCGGCTCGCGCGAACTCCGCGTCGTCGAACGGCTCGCGGCCACCGGCAAGGTCGACCTGCTCGTCAAGGCCAAGGCCGCCTACGACGTCATCATCCTCGACGTGGCTCCCGCCGTCGTCGCGGGCGACGGCATCGCGCTGGCCAACCGCGTCGACTGCTCCATGCTCGTCGTCCGCGCCATGGCCGACAAGCGAGGCATGGTCGCCCGCATCCGCAACGAACTGAGCGAGGCCCGCGCCGAGTTCCTCGGCGTGGTCGTCAACGGCGTCCGCGCCTCGGCCGGCGGCTACATGAAGGGCAACATCCGCGCCGCGGCGGAGTACGCCAAGGCATGATCCCGCCCGGCGGCGAGCCATCACCCGCAAGGGCCGGCCGGCCCCGTCGGTCGCTGGTGACCGGGGGGGCGGGCTTCATCGGCTCGCACCTGGTGCGGGAACTCCTCGCCGCGGGCGATCAGGTGACGGTGGTCGACGACCTCTCGACCGGCCGTCGCGTCAACCTGCCCGGGTCGCACCCGCGGCTGGCCCTGCTGGAGTCCGACTTGGCCCACGCCCTGGCGGGGCCCCTCGCGGACGCCACCTTCGATCGCATCTTCCACCTGGCGGCGGCCGTGGGCGTGCGTCTCATCGTCGCCGACCCCATCGGATCCATCGACACCAACATCGAGCAGACGGCCGCGCTCCTGCGGTTCGCCCACGCGCAAGGCGGGCCCCTGGGCCCCCGCGTGCTGATCGCCAGCAGTTCCGAGGTGTACGGCAAGTCGACCAAGCTCCCCTTCCGCGAGGACGACGACCTGGTCTTCGGCCCCACCACCGTCAGCCGCTGGTCGTACGCGATGAGCAAGGCCATCGACGAGCATCTCGCGCTCTCCTACCACGCCCAGCACGGGCTCCGCACCGTGGTCACCCGGTTCTTCAACACCGTGGGTCCCGGCCAGGTCGGCGATTACGGCATGGTGCTCCCGCGGTTCGTCGAGCGGGCGCTGCGTCACGAACCCCTCGAGGTGCACGGCGACGGCTCCCAGTCCCGATGCTTCTGCGACGTGCGCGACGTCGCCTCCGTGCTGCCCGCCATCATCGATCATCCCGGCGCCATCTACAACGTGGGCTCCGAGACGACCATCTCCATCCTCGAACTCGCCCGACGCGTGGTCGCGGCCACGGGGTCGAGCTCCGAGATCCGTGTCGTGCCCTACGCAGAGGCGTACGGACCCGGCTTCGAGGATCTCGCGATGAGGCGGCCCGACACCACCCGGCTGCGTCAGGCCACCGGCTTCACCCCGCGGTTCAACCTCGACGCCACCATCGCCGACGTCGCCTCGTGGATCGCCTCGGGCAAGGGTTCTGGTGTCGATTGGTCCGATCGCCCCTCCGCCGCCACCCTCTGCCCCTGATCGCCGTCCCTCCCGCTACGCTCCCCGGCACCCTCCCTCACCCGTCCCATGCTCCCGGCCACCTCCATGCAATCAGGCGAAGTGCTCAGCACGCTGACGTCGTCGGCGTCCGAGCCGATCGTCGCTTCCGGCGAGACGACGACCGCGATCGCCGACGTGATCGGACGCATGTCGGTCTTCGAGGGGTACATCGGCGTGCTCGTGGTCTCGTTCCTCGTCGCGTTGGTCGCCACGCCGCTCATGCGACGCGTGGCGGTCGCCAATGGGGTGATCGACCGCCCGAGCGAGGCCCGCAAGATGCACAGCATGCCCATCGCGTACCTGGGGGGCGTGGCCGTGTACCTGGGCCTCATCGCCGGCATCTTCTACAGCTTCGTCGCCTCCCGGTTCGACGGGCTCATCCAGTGGCATCCCACCCGCTTCGTGGGCGACTTCGGCTCGCCCTTCCCGGTGCCCATGTCGGTCATCCTCGGGCTGACGGTGATCATGCTCGTGGGCGTGATCGACGACGTGGCGCACATCAGCCCGCGGGTGAAGATCGGCGGCCAACTCATCGGTGCGGCCGCCCTCGCCATCGACAACGTGGGCGTCAAGCTCGCGCAGGGCATGCTGCTCCCCCTCGCCAAGGCGCTGGGCGTGCAGTCGACCATGCTCCCGGGCGACTACGAGACGCTCCTGATCCGCATCCCGCTGCCCGTGCCCCTGGGCGGGCTCGACGCCATCCCCATCGACTGCATCTACTGGATCGGCACCGGCATCATCGCCATCGCCGTGCTGGGCCTGTGCAACGCCAGCAACCTGATCGACGGCCTTGACGGCCTGCTCAGCGGCACCACCGCCATCGCCGCCACCGGCCTGCTCGTCGTCGCCCTGGGCCTGGCCGCCATCGACGACGGCCCCCGCGACGCCCAGCGGGTGGTCCTCTGCCTCGCCCTGCTGGGCGCGTGCCTGGGATTCCTGCCCCACAACTTCAACCCCGCCACGATCTTCCTCGGGGACGCCGGCAGCCTCATGATGGGCTTTTGCACCTGCGCCATCATCCTCTCGCTGGGCGACACCGGCAAGACCTTCCTGGTGCTGGCCGGCCTCGTCATCTACGCCGTGCCCATCATCGACACCAGCCTCGCCATCGTCCGGCGCAAGATGGAGGGCAAGTCCATCTCCTCGGCCGACGACCAGCACCTGCACCACATGCTCAAGCGGGCCCTTGGCGTGAAGGGCGCGGTGCTCTCGCTCTACGGCATCGCCGCCGCCTTCGCGGCCATGGGCGCGGGGATCACCCTGCTCCGTGCCCGCATCATCTACGTCCTGGCCATGGTCCTGGCCGCGTTCATCGGCGTCACCGCCATCAAGATCGCCCGCAAGAAGACCATCGAGGCCCAGGCCGCCGCCTCCGACGCCCGCTCCCGGGCGGCCCGAAGCGGCCCTGCCTCTCAACCCGACGCCTAAAGCCGTTCGGCCGCTCGCCGACGCACGCGGCCCTCGGCCGCGTCCCTATCCTTGCGCACCCGCATGACCAGCCCATCGCCACGCCCGGTCCGCACCATCGCCCTCATGAACCAAAAAGGCGGCGTGGGCAAGACCACCACCACCGTCAACCTCGCCGCCGCCCTCGCCCGCGCCGGTCGCTCCACGCTCATCGTCGACCTCGACCCGCAAGGCCACTCCTCGCTCCACGTGGGCGTCGACCTCAACGCACCGGGTCGCACCGTGTACGACGTGCTCATCGACGACACCGAACCCGCCTCGGCCGCCATCCGCTCCGCGGGCGAGCACCTCGACATCATCCCCAGCACCGTCGATCTTGCCGCCGCCGAGAGCGAACTGGCCTCCCTCCCCGAACCCCATCGCCGCCTCGATCGCGCGCTGGCCTCGCTGGGCGACCGCTACGAGTTCATCCTCATCGACTGCCCGCCGTCGCTCGGCCACCTCACCGTCAATGCCCTCACCGCGGCCCGCGAGGTGATCATCCCCATGCAGGCGCACTTCCTCGCGCTGCAGGGCGTCGTGAAACTCCTCGAGACCGTCCGCCAGGTCAGCCAGGCCTACAACCCCCGCCTTCGCGTCAGCGGCGTCGTCCTCTGCATGCACGACACCTCCTCGGCCCACACCCGCGAAGTCGTCGCCGAACTCGAGTCCTTCTTCGAGCAGTCCCGCCAGGCCGAATCGCCGTGGAAGTTCGCCAGGGTGCTGCGTCCGGCCATCCGCCGCAACATCAAGCTCGCCGAGTGCCCCTCCTTCGGCCAGACCATCTTCCAGTACGCCCCCCAGGCCCCCGGCGCGGAGGACTACGCGGCCTTGGGCGCCGCGCTGCTCAAGGAGTGGGACGCGCTCCTTGCCCGCCGCCAGTCGCCCGCCACCCAGGACGCCGCCACGTGACGTCGCTCGCCTCGCGAGCAGCCGCCATGCTCGAGACCCCCCGCACGCGATTCGCCGTGCGGTGCGCCCTCTGGCCCTACGCCCTCGTCGTGGCCGCCTTCACCCTCTGGCCCGCCCTCAAGGTGCCCATGCCGGTGCCCCGGTCCGACCTCATCATCCACCTCGTCTGCTTCGGTCTCCTTGGCCTGCTCGCCATCGCCGCGGGTTTCTTCGGCCCCGTCTTCTCCCGTCGGAACCTGCTCGTGGCCTGCATCGTCGCCACCGCCTTCGCCGCCCTTGACGAGGGCCTTCAGGCCATCCCTTTCCTCAACCGCACGTGCGCGTGGGACGACATGGCCGCCAACGTCATGGGCATCCTGACCGCCTTCCTGGTCATGGGCCTTTGGGGCCGCGCCGTCAGGCCTTGACCCGAAAATCGATCGCAGGCCCGGATGCACCCCCCTCCGCGGCGTCCACCGGGCATCACCCCCTCCACCACCAAGGAGTCCGCCATGCCCCGCTCACACCCCTTGTATGTCCTGACGCTGCTCGCCCTCTGCGGCACCTCGTTCGCGGCGGTCCAACCGCCGTCGACCACCGCCGCGGCGCGATCCGAGACGTTCGCGACGCCCGCCCGCGTCGCCCCCGAGCACCGCAACGCGGCCATCAAGTACCTCACCCTCGCCATGGAGATGCCCCGCGAGTTGACCGAGAAGGTCGCCGCGGTCAACTACGACACCTGCGGCGTCACCCTCGAGTCCATCAGGAACGAGCCCGCCGCCGCCGCCGCTCTCGCGGCCCTCGAGTCGTATGACGTCACCCCGTGGATCAAGGCCTCGTCGCTCGCCAAGTACGACCTCGAACTGGCCACCGAGGAGGGCTTCAACCTGCTCCTGCCGCACCTGGGCAAGATGCGTTCGGCCGCTCGCCTCGTGCGGTGGTCGGCCCGCGTGTCGCTGGCGCGGGGCGAGCCTGAACAGGCGGCCGATCGACTCGCCGCCCTGACCCGCATGGCCCGTCACGTCTCGCAGGACCGCATCCTCATCTCGTCGCTCGTGGGTATCGCCAACTCGGCCCTCGCCTTCGACGAGATGCGAACGCTCGCCGCCGGCGGCACGTTCCCCGCGTCGGTTCGCGACACGCTCGTCGCGGCGCTCGAGTCGTTCGACCCGGCCGATCCGTTCCTCATGCGGGCCGCGCTCCGCGGCGAGCGGGAGCTCGTCTTCCAGAGCACGCTGACACGATTCTCCGGGCCCGATGCCGGCGCGATGTTCATCGACTCCCTCCTGCAGGGATCCGACCAGAACGACGCGACCCGCCTTCGGTCGAAGATCATCTCGGGGTGGGACGCGACACGCTTGACGACGGAAATCGGCCGGCTCAACGACGCCTACGACGCGCTCGAACTCGCCTGGGACTCGGCCGACCCCAAGGCCGAACTCGATCGCCTCGAAGCCCGCGTGAACGCCGAGGAGTTCGGGCCGCTCGTCGCGATCCTCTTCCCGTCGACCGGCCGGGCGTACGCGGCATCCGAGCAGATCAAGAAGGACCTCGAGACCACGCTCGCCGCGCTCCGCGAGGCCAAGGTCGCCGAACCGTCACCCACGCCCCGCTGATCCGCACCACCCATGCTTCGCGACGAGCGACACCTGCTCATCCTCATGCACCGAGGCGACGAGGCAGCCGCCCGCCTGCTGTGGGAACGCCACGCGCCGATCATGCGTCGTTACGCCGCCTCGATCCTGCACGGCGATGAGCATCTCGCGAACGACGTCGCCTGCGAGGTGCTGGCCCATGTGCTGACGCTCCGGCGATCGCAGGTGAAGGCGGTGCAGGACGTGGCGGCCTGGCTCATCGCGTCGTGTCGTCGGCGTTCCGTCACGCTCATCCGGGCGTCGCGGCGGCGTCGGAACCGAGAGGCCATGTTCTCGCGTCGATTCGGCCAAGCCCCCGACGCGACCGACCGCACCGACCTCGCCTCGCTCGCCAGCCTCATCGACGCCCTGCCCCACCGCCTTCGCGAACCGGTGGTGCTCCACGACCTCTGCGGCCTGACCTTCGAGCAGGCCTCGCTGGCGACGGGCATCCCGCGGGCGACGCTCGCCGACCGCCACCGTACCGCGATGCGATCGCTGCGGGCGTCGATGGGCGGCATCGCCATGCCGCACGTCACGAAAGGAGGAACCCGATGAACGACCACCGCCTCGACCGACTGCTCGACGCGGCCTCGGCCCGCCTTCGCGGCGAACCCGCCGGGCCGCTGCCCGACTCGCTCCGCGCCGCGCTCGCCGGCCGCCGCCGGGCCCGCCTAAGGACCCGCACGCTCGCCGTCGGCTCGGTGGCGGCATCCATCGCGGCGGTCGCGGCGTTGCTGCTGCTCCCCGGCCGCCACGGCCGACCCAATCCCATCGACTTCACGCCTCACGCGACCGCAAAGGTGACCGGCGCGGCTCACGTCGAACCTCACGCCCCACCCGCAGGATCGCCGACACTCGGGTACTACGCCCGTTCGATCGCCACCAACGGCCCCGGCCCCGAGGCGGCGATGGACCGAGCCGCGGCTCGAACCGCAGGGGATCGGAGCGAACCGGTGCGAGCGTGGACGCGCGAGTGGAAGCCCGACTGACGATGCCAGTGACGGTGGCGGACCGGCCACCGCCTCGCACCGATGGCCATCATCAGGTCGTGGGCGGACGCAACTCGGCAGGGCCCAAGGTCTGAATGGTGCACCGGCCCATGGAACGCCTGACCAGATAGTCGTTGACGCCCTCGATCGTGACGGCGTCGAGTTGCGCGGCGATCTCCTCGAGCGAACGCGGGCGGCCGAGTCGCCGGATGTCGGCGGCGAGCGTCGCGGCGCGGGCTCCCGACGACTCGCCGCTGAAGACCACCGAACTCTTCATGCCCACGATGGCGCGGGCGAACTCCTCGGGCGTGATGCGGCCCGCGGGCGTCTCGAGCGTCGCAAGTTGGTCGTGGAGCACGTCGAGCGACTGCTGGGCCTTCTCTGGCGTGGTGCCGACGTACGCGGAGAGGGACCCGAAGTCGCGATCGCCGCGATAGCCCGCGCTGACGGCGTAGCACAGGCCGCGCTTCTCCCTCACCTCGGTGAAGAGTCGGCCCGCCATGCCGCCGGAGAGGACGTTGACGACGACCTTCTCGAGGATGCTGTCGGGGTGCGACTCGGGCGGGGCGTCGTGGAGCAGGATGATCTGCACCTGGTTCGACGGATCCTCCTCGTGGTGGTAGCCGCGGGACGCGGCGGGGCCCAAGGCGGGCTCGTCGACGCCGCCCCGCCACTCGCGAAAGAGCGCGTCGAGGGCGGCGGCGGTGGCGGCGGGATCGACATCGCCCGCGAAGGCAAGGATGGAGCCCTTGGGAAGGGCCTGCACGGCCCATTCGCTCCGCAGGCGAGGGCCATCCAACGCCGCGAGGCCTTCGGGGGTTCCCAGGCCCGAACGATTGATGGGCGAGGGGTAGTGACGCTCCCTGGCGAGATGCGCTGCCCGTTCCTGGGGGTCGTCGTTGAGGGATTCGATGGCCTGCAGGGCCAAGTCGCGGCATGGATCGATGGCGTCGTCGTCCATTCGGGGCCGCAGGACCATGTCGACCATCAACGGGAGGGCCGCGGGCAGGTTCTGGCCCAGCAAACCCGCCGCGATGCGGAGGTTGTACGCGCCCAGGTCGACCGAACGGGACACGCCGAGGCGATCGAAGGCGTCGGCCTGCTCTCGGCTTCGCAGCAGTCCCGCGCCTCGGAGCAGCAACTCCACCCACATCGTCGCCCGTCCCTGCGCATCGACGGGGTCGCAGGCGCTTCCTCCGGGGATCGTCCATGACGCGGCGGCGGAACGGACCGAAGGCATGCGCTCCACCACGAGGGTCGCGCCGCACTCGAGCGCATGGACGACGATCTCACTCATGCATGAGCATAGCAACGACCTCGCGCGGAGGTTCGACACGGTCGCGAGACGCGCCTCGACGGTCGATCCGAGACGTTTTTTGGTCGCCTTCGAAAAATTTTTTTCGACGCTCTTCCGACGCCTCGATCGACCGTCTCGCATCACGACGACGCGAAAGGCCGTCGATGACGCGTCATGAAAAACACTCTCAAACACTGCATGAAACGATGTTTTTTCCGAACGTCGCCGGCGAGCGCGTCGCGACGACGCGTCGCGATCGACGCGACGATCGCCTGATCCGCTCGCGAAGGAACTTGAGAAATTTCCGCGCGATTCAAGCACCCGCGGAGATTTTTCCGATAATCTACTGGTGTACCGAGACCAGACAGCGCGCCGGGTGGTGCGAATCGCTGGTGCTCACAACTCTTTCACGGAGAACGAAGATGGCTAAGAAGAAGGCTGCGAAGAAGAAGACCGCGAAGAAGGCCGGCAAGAAGAAGGCCGCCAAGAAGTAAGGCGACCCCTTCGCCTCGAGCCTTGTCCCCGCGGCGGAGCGACGTCCGGAGCAGGAAGCCCAGAGGGCTCGCCCGGTGAAACTCCTCCGCCGCCCACCGACATCCGTCGTTGTGCGAACCGGGACAAGCACGAATCATCTGACGCAGGGCCGGGTTCTCCCCGGCCCTGCGTCGTTTTTCGCCCGCCCCGCGTCGCCCCGCGTCAATAATCATCCGTGCGCCCAACGCCCGCCCTGCTCCATCTGCGGCGTCATGCCGACGGCCTTCTGGTCGCCGCGGGACGCATCGAACCCGTCCGATTCGTCATCGATCCGGCCTCAGGCCACCCCGTCATGGCGGTGCAGCCCGACCTGGTCGACGCCGACGCCCCGACGCTCCACGTCCCCGACGACGACGACCTGGCCCTCCAGATGCTCGGCTCGCCCGTCCGCCTCGACCCCGCCGTCGATGGCCGCTGCGACCGCTTCCTCATTCACCTGGGACCCCCCAAGGGTCGCAACCATCACGCGTGGATCATGCTCGCCGTCGAGCAGGTTCGCTTCATGGGCGAGGTCATCGACCAGGGAGAGGTCGTCCAGGCCAACCCCTTCGCCCACGCCGAAGCGGCGGCATGCCGCCGCGCCAACGCCGACCCCGCGGCCCTTGGGCGGGCCTGCCTCGCCGCCGGCGCGGCCGTCGATGCCCCCATGCTCGTCGGCATCGACCCGCTCGGGGCGGACGTGCGAGCCCCCTTCGGCCTCGTCCGCATCGAATGGCCCGTCGCGCCCGTGGCGAGCGTCGATGCCGCGCTCGACCTGCTGCTGAAGCCCGCCTGAACCACGACGCCATGCCTCACGCAAAGACGCCCGAACCTTCCCCGGACGCCATCCCACACGCGACGGCCCGCCGCGAGGCGCACGCTCACCTGCACCTTCACGGACGATCGCTCTCGATGCTCGACGTGTCGTCGTGCACCACCAGGGCCGACGCGCTCGCCCGCATCGAACGCCACGCGTCCGCCATGATCCACGAACCGCCCGGATCTTGGCTTCTGGGCTTCGGGCTTCGCGTCAACGGCTTCACCGACGACCCGAGGTGGCCCAGCCGACTCGACCTCGATCGCATCACCGCCGGCCGCCCGGCGTGCATCATGTCCTTCGACCACCACAGCGTGGTCGCGTCCAGCGAGGTCTTGGCGGCCTGCGGCATCGGCCCATCGACCGTCGACCCGCCCGGCGGGGTGATCTGCCGCGACGCCTCCGGGACGCCCGACGGCGTGCTGCTCGAGGCCGCGGCCCTCCGCGCCTGGAACGCCGCCCCGCAACCCGACGCGTCGCAATGGAGGCGGTACGTCGAGGCCGGCCTCGCCGACCTTGCCTCCCACGGCTTCACCGAGGTGCACGACCTGCTCAGCCCCTCGTGGCTCGGTCCGCTGTTGGTCACGCTCGACGACGAGGGCCGTCTGCCCATGCAACTGCGACTGCACGCTCCGCTCGAATCGCTCGAGGAGCAGGCCCGCGCCGGATGGAGCCGCGGCCGCGTCCGGCTCGGCGGCGGCAAGGTCTTCGCCGACGGCACCCTCAACAGCCGCACCGCCTGGACGCTCGTGCCCTTCCGCGATGCGCTCCCGGGCCACCCTTGCGGCACGCCGCTGATGGATCAAGCGTCGCTCGCCACGGCCATGCGGCGAACGCGCGCCTTGGGCCTCGGGCTTGCCGTGCACGCCATCGGCGACGGCGCGGTGCGGGCCACGCTCGACGCCGCCGCCGACGTGGGCGGCGGCGGCTTCATCGGCGACCTCCCCCGCCTTCGCATCGAGCACGCCGAACTGATCGATCCCGACGATGTCGACCGCTTCGCCGCGATGGAGGTGGTGGCGAGCGTGCAACCCTGCCACCTGCTCGCCGACGCGCCCGTGCTGGCGCGTCAGTTCCCTGAGCACGCCGAGCGCGTCCTTCCCCTGCGTCGGCTGGTCGATGCCGGCTGCGAGCCCGGGCGGCTGCTCTGGTTCGGTTCCGACACGCCCATCGTGCGACCCCACCCCGAGGATTCGATTCTGGCGGCCACGCAACGCGACCCCTCGCACGTCCTCACGCGGGCCGAGTGCCTCGCGTGCTTCGGGAGCGACGACCGCTGACGGACCACGCGAGTCGCGCCGTGGTCAGGAGCCCGCCTGCAGCGACATCACCCGCCACCCGAAGGGCTCGAGCGAGACCGACGCGGGCAGGCCGGCCGGTGGTTCCCCCGCCCCGTCCATCGACACCGCCGCCTTGACGTCGGCATCGCCGAGGTTGATCGCCACCAGCACGTCGGCCCCAGCGCCGGGCTTGGCCCGCTTCACGAAGCACCACACGGCCTTGGCGTCGGTCTTGAGGGGCACGTAGTCGCCCCGGGTGAGGGCCGGGAACTGGCGACGCACCTTGGCGAGCGTTCGATAGGCGTTGAGCAGCGAGGAGGCGTCCTTGTCCTGCTCCTCGACGCTGCGACCGTCGCGATCCCGGCTCATGCGTGCCTCGTAGACGGGCTGGTGCAGCTCGTGGTACCGGCTCATCATCGGCGAGTCGGCAGCGACCGCCCCCCACTTCATGGGCTCGCGACGCGGGATGTCGTTGGCGTCCGAGTCGTACTTGCCGCCGCGACCCAGCATGCCGAGTTCGTCGCCGTAGTAGAGCACCGGCGGGAATGGCTGAAGCATGAGCACCGCGGCGGCGGCCTTCGCGCGCCCGGGGTGGGTGTCCGCGCCGATGTCGCTCGCGAGGCGATCCACGTCGTGATCGCCCAGGATGCCCATGAACGTGAAGCCGGGCGGGCACGCCGTGAGCGTGGCCGCCATGCTGAGGCGGATCTTGGTCGCGTCCTGCTCGCGGAGGGCCTCGCGGGCGGCGAACTCGAAGGGCTTGGTGAAGGCCGCGTCGTGCACCCGCCGACCGTCGGAGGTGCGGAGCAGTTCGGCCCCGAAGCTCGACCAGTCCCGCTGCTCGGCGAAGGTGAAGACGTCGGGGCGGACGCTCTCGACCTCGTTGCGCCACTCTCGCCAGAAGGTGTCGATGTGGTAGCCCAGGCCGTCGGGACCGACCTCGTATCGCAGCCACACGTGGTCGAGGCGATAGCCGTCGATGCCCGCGACGCGGGGGTCGAGCCACTTCTTCGACCACTCGAAGACCAGCCGCCTCGCCGACGAGCGGCGCAGGTCCCAGTTGATGAACTTCACCGTGTCGCCCGTCCACGTGCGAAAGTCGTAGCCGACGAACTTGGTGTTGCCCGAGTCGATGTAGGCCAGCATCGGCCCGTAGCCGCTCGCCCCGTTGTCGTACGAGTTGCGGAAGTAGATGCTGTCACGGTTGATGCCGTAGGCGACGAGGTCGAGGAAGACCTTGATGCCCGCCGCGTGGCACGCGTCGACCATCGCCTTGAACTCGCGTTCGTCGCCGAACCACGGGTTGATGCGGTCGGCCGCGTCGTGCTGGTAGCCGTGATAGGCGGGGCTGGGGAAGATGGGGTTGAGCCAGATGCCGGTGACGCCCAGCGACTTGAGGTACGGGATGCCGTCGACGATGCCGCGGAACGTGCCGAAGCGGTGACGGTTCTGCAGCGAGTCGGGCGTCGAGGCCGCCGTCGGCGCATGCCGCCACGCGATGGGCATGATGTGATAGAAGATGTCGCCCGACACGTCGAGGGGACGCGGCTCGCTCATGGGGGTCACCGGGAGGTCGGGGATGGCCGAGGGGGAATCGACGGGTTGCGCCGGCGAGGGGAAGGCCAGCATCGACGCGGCGAGCAGGGACAGGCGCCTCAACATGCCGGAGCGTAGGGAACGACGGGCCCGGGCCGACGGCGGGCCCATATCCTCACCCATCATGCTGCACCTTGCCCGGATCCAAGCCGCCATGCAGGCCGAACGCATCGACGCGTGGCTTCTCCACGACTTTCGGGGCAACAACCCCGTGCTCGCGCAACTCCTCCCCGGCCGCCGCTGGACCACCCGCCGCGTGATGCTGCTGGTGCCCGCCAAGGGCGAGCCACGGCTCTTGGTCCACCACATCGACCACGGTCAGTTCAAGGGCGTCGAGACGCCGCTCGACCTCTTCCTGTCGTGGAACGACCTGCACGCGTGGCTCCGCACCCGCCTCGAGGGCCGTTCCCGCGTCGCCATGGAGTACGCCCCGGGCGGCTCCCTGCCGGTCATGGGCATCGTCGACGCCGGCACGGTCGAACTGGTCCGCTCCATGGGCGTCGACGTCGTCAGCAGCGCGAACCTCGTGCAGGCCAGCGTCGCCGTCTGGTCCGAGGCCGCCACCGAACGCCACGCGTGGGCGAGCGAGCACTGCGGGAGGATCATGAAGGGCGCGTTCGCGCTCATCCGCGAACGTCATGCCTCCGCGCGGCCCGTGAACGAGCACGAGGTGCAGCAGTGGATCATGGGCGAGTTCGCCAAGGCCGGCCTCGAGACCGCCGACACGCCCATCGTCGCCGTCAACGGGCACGCGGGCGACCCGCACTTCGAGGTCAGCGCCACCGACCCTTCGCCCATCCGCCGCGGCGACTGGATCCTGATCGACCTCTGGGCCCGCGCCCCGGGCGAGGAGAACATCTTCTCCGACATCACGTGGGTGGGCTTCGCGGGCGACCGCGTGCCCGACCGGCACCGCCAGGTCTTCGAGGCCGTCAAGGCCGCCCGCGACGCGGGCGTGGCCGCGGTCGTCGACGCGTGGAAACGCGGCGAGCAGGTGCAGGGGTGGCAGGTCGATCGCGCCAGCCGCGAACGGATCATCAACGCCGGCTTCGCCGACGGCATCCGCCACCGCACGGGCCACAGCCTCAGCGCGGGCCCCAAGGTGCACGGCGTGGGCGTCAACATCGACGATCTCGAGACGCACGACACGCGTCTGCTCCTCCCGGGCGTGGGCTTCACCATCGAACCAGGCGCGTACTTCCACGACCTGGGCGTTCGCATGGAGATCAACATGCACATGCACCCTCAACGCGGCCCCGTCGTCACCAGCGTGGTGCAGGACGACGTCGAGATGGTGTGACGTGGCCACCCATGGACGCGATCAGCGAAGGCTTCATCGCCATGGGCTTCAAGGCGACGGGCTTCAACGCGACGGAGGCGTCGCCGCCGGCGTCCGGGGCTGCGGCGGCTCGTAGGTGACGGGATACTCGGGCCGCTTCCCGTCCTTCGCGCCGTACATCGAGCGAATCCACTCCACCGCGCGACGGAATCGCTCGTCGTCGGGCGAGCGGAAGACCGGACGCCACCGCCCCGCCACCGACGCGGGCAACTCGGGATGCTTGATCGTCGCCTCGTCCCGGGGCAGTCCCATCTGCAGCAGCGGCGACGACGCGGGTTCGGCGTAGTTGATCAGCGGCACCGTGCGACGGCCGTCCTCGCCCTCCATGCGGAACCGATCGAGGATCAGGAAGTTGGTGTACGCGCCGGCGTCGGAGGCGGCCTTGCGGTCAAAGAGCATCAGCCGCCCCGCCTCCTCGCCACCATGACACCGCGTCGTGGCGCACGCGTTGACCAGCCACGTCCGGTTCACGTCGTCGCGGAAGCGACGCATCGACTCGGGGTTCTCCATCACCTGCACACGCGGATAGAAATCTCGAGCCTTGAGCGCGAACATGTCGGTGAGGATCTCGACAGGCTTGCGGGCGGCGTAGATCTTGCGGCCCTGCTCGTTGACGGGAATCGTCTCGCGTCCCTCGGGCCGCTGCCCCGCGTACTGCGCCAGGAACTGATCGACCGTCTCGCGAGCGATGACCATCTTCGGGGGCGAATCGAGGTCGACCTCATAGACGCGGATGACGTTGATCTGCTCGTCGGTGAGCAGCGGAAAGGCCAGAGGTTCGGGCTTGGATCTGGGCGTCGGGGCCACGTCGCCGCCGGGCGTCGAGGCCTTGCGTTCCTTCGCCAGCCGAGCCGCCTCCTCCAGTTTCTGCTGCTCGACGATGAGCAGGCGAAGGGCTCGACCGTCCGGGTTGCCCGGATCGGCCGCCAACGCGCGATCGACCTCGAGCAGTGCGAGGTCGCACCGGCCCCGCGAGCGAAGCCACTCCGCCAGTCGCATCAAGCCTTGCGCATCGGCCTCGTCGATCGACGCCCGCAACGCCCTGTAGCGGTCTTCGACGGATGGCACCGCCTCGATGCGATCCACCGCCGCGGACTCGAACGTCGTCGGCACCCCGCCCACCTCGAAAACGACTTTCGTGTCACTGCGGCTCACGAGGCGTCCTGCGATGCGACGACCGTCGCGAAGGACCAACTCGGCCTCATCGCCCTCGGCAGCGAGCCGCGGCCCCGACGACCCCGGGCCGAGTTCCTGCGCCGTCGCGGCCGACCCGAACGCCACCGCCGCGCAGACCGCCCCGGCGAGGAGTCGGCCCGGCGTGCGTGTTCGTCGGTGGGCGGGCGTGGGCATGGTCAAGCGTATCAGTCGTGGCCGGGCAAGATCGCGGAAAGCACGTACAAAACCAGAACGTTCGCGTCATCGGACCTTGCATGACGCACGAAATGGCATCGGTTCAACCGCCGGCCGCTTACAATGGATGCATGGCAGGCGGCAGGACGTCACAACCCCTCTTCGACCTCATCCGCGGTCGCGAAGCGGTCAAGACATCGCATGATCGTCGTACCTCGATGAATCCGGGCGTCGGTTGGCGACCAGGCATGAACCCCGCCGCCGGCGGCGGTCCCAGCCCCGTCAGCCCCGGACGGCCGACGGCCGACAAACCGGTCATTCGACTCAACGTCACGCCCCAGTCCATCGGCGGCGCATCGCCGTCGCGAGACCTTCCGCCAGAGGGCTCCGCAGGCGCCGACGCCTGGGCGGCGAACGCGGGCATGAGTGGTGGCACCGTTCGCATCCCAGTCAACGCCATCTACCTCGCCATCGCCGGCTTGGTCATGGTCGTGGTGCTTTCCTTCGCGGTCGGCTCCGTGCTCTCGAAGCGCCGGACGGAACAGGCGGCACTCCCGCCATCGCCGCAGCCCATCATCCTCGAGCCCTCCGAGGTGGGCGAAGGCGGCTTGCTCGGCGACGCCGCGCAGGATGGTCCAACCCCCAAGTCAGGCGACAGCAAGACCGATCCGAAGGCCTCCGCAGGCCGAACCCAGCCGATCCTTCGGCCGAGCGATGCCGCCTGCCTGCTTCCCTCGGGTTGGACCTCCGGTGACCCTCGCACCCCGGGGCTCAACTACCTCCTGCTCGCCACGCTCGACCAAACGGAATCCGAAGATGCCGTGGCCTTCTTGGCGACGCATGGCCTCGAGACCTTTGCGCTCCGTGTGGACATGCAGGGGCCGAAGGGGAATAATTCAGGCCCGTCGCGTCCCTACCGCCTCTACGTGCTCAAGGGCATCACCTCCGAGGAATACAGCCGGAGAATGACCGCCCGAACGAACATCGAGGCGGATGTCGCGAGGCTGGGGCCCAGGTGGCAGAAGGAACGGAGGGGCTCCTCCAACTTCGCCAAGCCCGCTTGGGAGAAAAAGTGATTCGCCCGCGGACCCTCTCGCGAGATGTCCGCGACCTTGAACCGATCGTGTCAGACCGCAGAGAAAGGAACTCCCGATGAGCCTCGACCGTTCGCTGAAGATCTCCGCCAACCTCTCCGGCAAGCGCAGCGTGCTCACCCGCACCGAGCGAATCGCCAAGCTCAAGGTCGAGAAGAAGTGGGATGACAAGAAGAGCACCGCGCTCAACATCCCCAAGACGCTCGTCGGCAAGTGAGCCCGCTCGCGACTCCCTCCGCCATCGACCTTCGGCACCCCGCCCTTCGGCGGGGTGCTTTGTCTTTTTGATTGTCCGCTCATGAGCCGTGCCGGGGCGAGGCGTCTATCTTCCCCCGCCCCGGACACCCCGTCCGCGGCCGCAGATCACCCCCGCTCGGCCTTCTCGCCGGCGACGCACGGAACCACGCCATGAAGGGCTTCCCGAAGTACCAACGCTTCTACGAACGCGCTCCCGGCCTCCTGGTCGAATGGCACGATCGCGAAACCGACGCCGTCGGCTGGCTCTGCATCGACTCCCTCCTCGGCGGCGCGGCCGGCGGCGGCACCCGCATGCACGCCGACGCCACCAGCGAGGAGGCCGTCTTCCTCGCCAAGACCATGGGCGTCAAGTTCCAGGTCTGCGGCCCCGCCATCGGCGGCGGCAAGAGCGTCATTCGCTTCGATCCCGCCAAGAACCCCGCCGCCAAGCGAGGCGTCCTTGAACGCTGGTACCGCCACATCGGCCCCTACCTCACCCAGTGCTACGGCACGGGCGGCGACGTCAATGTCGATGAAGTCAGCGAGGCCTCGGCGATCACCAAGCAGGTGCTTCGCATCGGCCATCCCCAGGAAGGCATCTGCCGCGGCCACGAGTGGCGAGACGGCGAGGACGTCTCCGAGAAGGTCCGTCGCCTGCACATGGGCTGCGAAGCCAAGATCAATCTCCCCAACCTCCCCGGACCTCGCGGCGAGAGCAAGGCGTGGATGGTCGCCGATGTCGTCACCGGCTACGGCGTCTGCCGCTCCATCCAACGCTACTTCAAGCTTCGCGGCATGGAGCTCGAGGGCAAGCGGGTCATCATCGAGGGCCTCGGCGCCGTCGGCGCGTTCGCCGCGTACTACCTCGACATGCTCGGCGTCAAACTCGTCGCCGCCAGCACGTACGACCGCAAGAGCAAGCTCGTCCGCGTCGTCCGCAACAACGATGGGCTCGACTGCAAGGCCATCATCTCCAGCCGCGACGGAACCACGCTTCCCGCGCCTCGACGCGGCATGCCCGACCTGGTCGCCAGCAAGGCCGGCGATGAACTCTTCGACGTCGATGCCGACATCTTCGTCCCCGCCGCCCGCAGCCACACCCTCACCGCCTCGCGTCTCAAGAAACTCCGGGCCACGGGCGTCAAGGTCATCTCCTGCGGCGCCAACAACCCCTTCGCCTACAAGCCCTCCAGCCGCACCCTCTCCCACTGGGTCCGCGACATGCTCGCCCTCCAGAAGGACGCCGACAAGCACTTCGCGATCATCCCGGACTTTGTCGCCAACTGCGGCATGGCCCGCACCTTCGCCTACCTCATGACCGCAGGTTCCAACACCGACGAGGCCTCCATCCTGATGGACACCGGCAAGTCCATCGACCATGCCGTTGACCGCCTGCTCGATGGGCACCGCAAGGCCCACGGCCTCCTCGAACGCGGCTATTCGGTCTTCATCCCCGACTGAGGACGGACCGTCCGAGGATTCTCGGAAACCCCAGAGCCTCACGGGTGCTGCCTGGCGCCACGGGCGAACCGTGAGCACACCCACGCTCGATCTCGACGCCCACGCGTGCCAGTTGGTCCACGCGGCCGATGACGTCACGCCCACACGTCTTCCTAGGCCTTCGACGTCGTCCCGACCAATCGCCCAGGGTGACCCTCGGCTTGGCGCACCGGCCAAGGAGACTCGCACCCAAAGACAAAGAGCCCTCGGGGGTTGACCCGAGGGCTCTTGAGATGCTTTAGGAGTTGTCGGAAGCGGCCGTGCGAAGCGTCACGAACGTCGTGCGGTTGGTCGCAGCAGCTGCACCCGAAGGGCTACAGCACTTAGCGGCTGCGGCGGCGGCCAACCATGGCCAGACCACCGAGGCCGAGCAGGGCGATCGAACCGGGGGAGGGAACGATCTGCATCGAACCGCCCGTGGCGCGATCAGCGAAGCTCGAGGTGAAGAAGCCCGTGGAGCCCACACCACCGAAGACCAGCTGAACGACCGAGCCGACGAAGGGCTGAACCGCGTTGAAGTTCATGCCGAAGTCGCCGCCCTCGGTGCCGTCGAAGGTGTTGTCGGCCGCACCGTTGTCGGTGTAGAAGACGTTGCTGAGGTTGCCGTTGAAGAAGATGAAGCCCGCGCCGCCGAAGGTCCACGCGCCGCTGAGGTTGCCGGTGATGGTGTCACCGTCGCGATCGGTCGCGGTGAAGGTACCCGTGCCCGTGGCGAGCGTCGAGGAAACCTTGTTGACCGACAGGTTGATCTGGAAGTCAGCGGGGTTGAACGGGTTGCTCACGAAGCCGGCCTCGAAGGAGGCGGTCTCGGAGGTGGGAACCAGGCGCGACGCCTCGTAGGCCGACTGGAGGTTCGCGGTGTTCACCGCGACCGCCGAGAAGGAACCCACGGAGGGATTGGAGCTCTGGACGTAGCTGCCAGCCAGGTCGTGATACGACACGGTCGCGATGACCTCAGCGTTGGCAGACGTGATCGCACCACCCGCAAGGGCGACGATCACAGCAGTGGCACGAAAGCGGTTGATCATGTCTCTTTCCTCCTAAAATCTCTCGCCTTGGTACAGGCGCACCAAGGACTTCTCCAAACGATCGTCGCGGTGTCTCACGTCGCGACCCCAGTAGTTTGACGCATTGGCCCCTCAATGTCAATAGGCTGGACCTCCGAACGAGGAAAAAGGTGCCGAATCTTGGGCCCGGCGAAGGCCTCGTGGCCGCAATTTCACTTATGGGGCACACGACCAGAATGCAAACGCCCGCATTTCGTCCGAACATCCCATCGTTTTTGCACTTACGCGCTCCGCAAACCCGCCCTCTCCCGCCACTCCCGTCCCGATTCAGATGGGCCCGCCGCGTCTGTGCGTGGGAGGTACCCGCCGCGAGCCGCCGCAGGTCCGACGCGAACCGCCTGAACCCACCCCCCTCGGCGACTCCCGATACCCGATCAGAGTGCGTACGCCGCCCTTCGTGCATGGCCCGAGGCTGGAGGCCAACGGCCCTGCCAGGCCGGCCGCCGCCCATGGTGTTCGCCCTGTCGCACGGCGGGGAACGACGACCGCGAACCGGTGGACCGTGCCCGATTGGCCCGCCGCGGCGTGGCACCGCCGCAACGATGGCGGCGTCGTCTCGGCCGATCCCTAGACTAGCGACGATGGCCTCCCCCACGTACATCACCACGCCGATCTACTACGTCAACGACAGGCCGCACATCGGGCACTGCTACACCACGGGCCTGGCGGACTGCCTGGCCCGGTTTTCGCGGCTCGTGAGCGGCGCTCCCGCGGAGACCTTCTTCCTGACCGGCACCGACGAGCACGCCGACAAGGTGGTGACGTCGGCCGCGGCCCACGGCATGACGCCCATCGAGTGGGCCGATCGCAATGCCGCCGCGTTTCAGGAGGCCTTCCGGGCCTGCGACTACACGCACGACGACTTCGTCCGCACGACGCAGGATCGCCACAAGACCAAGGTCATCGAGTACATCAACGCGCTCCTGGCCAGCGGCGACATCTATCTGGGCGAGTACACGGGGTGGTGGGACGCCTCGCAGGAGGAGTATCTCACCGAGACGATGGCCAAGGAATCGGGCTTCAACAGCCCGGTGACCGGCAAGCCGCTGGTGAAGCGGAGCGAGAAGAACTACTTCTTCCGACTCAGCAAGTATCAGGCTCGCCTCAAGGCTCACATCGACGCCAATCCTTCCTTCATCCTGCCCGAGGCACGTCGCAACGAGGTTCTCGGACGTCTTCGAGACGGGCTCGAGGACATTCCCGTCTCGCGGGCGGTGACGGACGACCCGGCGAGTCGCTGGGGCATCCTGATGCCCAACGACCCGGGGCACCGGATCTACGTGTGGATCGACGCGCTCTTCAACTACCTCTCGGTGGTCGATCGGCCGGAGTTGGCCCGCTTCTGGCCCCCGAGCGTGCACCTGATGGCCAAGGACATCCTCTGGTTCCACGCCGTGATCTGGCCGTGCATGCTGATGGCCCTCGATCGCCCGCTGCCCCGACGCGTCTACGCCCACAGCTACTGGGTGCGTGAGGGCGTGAAGATGAGCAAGTCGCTGGGCAACTTCGTGACCATCGAGGTGATGCAGGGCTATTCGGCCCGCTACGGCATCGACGCCCTGCGGTGGTACCTGCTGACGCAAGGGCCCAGCGGCACCACCGATGCCGATTTCAGCCACGCCCGCTTCGTCGAGGTCTTCAACGCGGACTTGGCCAACGGCATCGGCAACTGCGCGAGTCGCGTGGGCAACATGATCGACAAGTACTTCGGCGGCACCATCCCCGAAGGCGTGCGCGAATGCGTGGCCGACGGGCAGTCGCGTCCCTTGTCGGCGTGCTGTGCGGCGAGCGTGACCAACGCGATGAAGGCGCTCGACGCCTGCGACGCGGGCGACGCGCTGCTCGCGGGCATCGCCATCGTGCGTGAGGTCGACCAGTACATCAACCTCACGTCTCCCTTCAAGTTGGCCAAGACGGTCGACGCCGATCCGAACGCCAAGGGGCGTCTGGCGGACATCCTCTACACCTGCGCCGAGGCGATCCGCGTGGCGAGCCTGCTCCTCTCGCCTGGCCTGCCGACCAAGATGGCGCAACTGTGGGCCGCGTGGGGATGCGCACCGTCGACCGGCACGACCCTCGAAGCGCTCGCGACGTTCGGCGGCCCGCACGGCCTTCGAGCGGGCTCGCGTGTCACCAAGGGCGAGATCCTGTTCATGCGGGCCGACCCGACCGAACCCGCGCCGGCGTGAGTTTCAGGCACGCCGCGATCGATGGTCGCGGTGGGCAGGTCGTGGCGGGTCGCGACCGCTCAGCAGCCGCCGTTCGACCAGGCGTTGAAGAAGACCTCGAGGTCGCCGCCGTCGACGCCGCCGTCGAAGTTGACGTCCGCGTTGCTGCTGCCCGCCTCCCAGTCGATGAAGAAGGCCTCGACGTCGCCGCCGTCGACGCCGCCGTCCGCGTTGTAGTCGGCGGGACACGGCGGCGCGAGGGGCGTGACGTTGCCGACGTAGAGCACGACGTTGTACGCCTCGTCGACGCTGTTGACGTCGCCGCCGACGCCGGTGGGATCGTTGAAGAGACCGTCCTCGTTGACGTCGTAGACGATGCGGGCCGAGAGCACCAGGCCGCCCAGGTGCTGCGGGGCGCCCGGCGCCAGCGAGGAGGTGTCCTCGCCGTTCCACGCCTGCTGCATCGCGCTGCCGCTCCAGATCGCGGCCGTCGAGATCGAATCGGCGTCGGCGAGGTTGAGGGCCGCGAGCCGGTAGGAACGCCCGCTGTTGAGACCCGCGAAGACCTGCCCGCTCTCGGCGAGCACCTCGAGCGAGTAGCAGAACGACGAGGGGTCGTAGAGGCCGCGGACCACCACGAGCTTGAAGTCGAAGGGATTCTGCGGCCCCGTGCGACGCTTGAGCGCGGCCGCGGCGACGAAGTAGGCGTTGCCCGCGGCGTCGAACGTCGGGGTCGACATCGACGGCCCGACGAGGCCGACGCCCAGTTCCGACATGCTCGCGAGTCGGCCGATGGGCGCGTCGGTCGCGTCGACCTGACCATCGCCCTCGCCCGCGTCGGCGGTGCCGGGAATGCCGTCCGCGCCGTAGTCGCCCTGAAGGTCCTTGCCCGTCAGCGTCGTCGAGTTGACCCAGCCGATGGTGGTCCACTGCACGGCGGAGACGGGGTCGGCGGGGTTGAATCTCGCCGCGGCGATGGCGTTGAAGGGGTTGGAGGCCAAGGGCGAGCCGCCGTTGTGCAGCACGGCGGCGGCGACGGCGCGGCCGGATTGATCCAAGGCCACGGACACCGGGCCGGTGCCGCCGCGGAAGGTGACTTGGCTGTCGAAGTGCCGGAAGTCGCCGCCGCCCAAGGGCCACGCGAAGCTGTCGCACGCGTCGGTGAGGCTGGCGGGCAGCTTGAGGGTGCGGGCGGTGGCGACCGAGCCATCGGAGAGCAGGCCCGACACGCTCATGGCGTCGGTCTTGCCGCCGCCGGTGAGGGACCGCGTGAGGATGGCGGCGGTGGCGACCGAACCCGGGAAGATCGCACGACCGCTGACGGAGATCGCGCCGCGGTGGTCGGTGGCGCCGGGACGGTGCGCCGTGGTGGAGGCGAGGGCGAGCGGCGATTGCTCGAGCTTCATGGAGCCGGCGAAGTCCGCGCCCACGAGCAAGGGGCGACCCGCGACATCCTGGGGCACGCACGCGGGCGTGGCGTGCGTCATCGCGCTTCGCTGCAGCAGCCAATCGGTGGAAGACGGGGCGGTGGCGCCGGCGTTGTCGATCACGTTGACGGTCGTGCCGCGGGTGGCGA
Organism: Phycisphaerales bacterium; assembly: GCA_040397805.1. Classification (GTDB taxonomy): domain Bacteria; phylum Planctomycetota; class Phycisphaerae; order Phycisphaerales; family UBA1924; genus UBA2402. Next base: position 50,617 of record JBBAVG010000003.1, on the reverse strand, counting down.
GCCGCACGCGGAAGTAGTTGTCGCCCACCAGCAGCGAGGTGGCGGGGCCGGAGGCGCCGAAGGAGTCGGCGCGGAAGCAGAGGTTGCCGTCGGCGTCGATGGCGCCGTAGCCGAACTGCGAGCGGTCGTTGGCGCCAAGCGGGTTGTTGACGGCGGCGACGATGCGGGAGACGTAGAGCCGATCGGGCGCGGCGGGATCGAAGGCGATCAGGCCGCCGACGAGTTGATTGGTGAAGACGTTGGTGGCCGAGACGAGCAGGTCGTCGAAGTCCATGAAGCCCACGCCGAAGACGCTGGCGTTGCCCGAGGCGGGCACGGACGTGACGAGGGCCTGGTTGTTCTCGGTCGAGTTCACGCCGCCGCCCGCGGCCGTCCACGAGGCGTAGGACGCGGCGGGGAAGGGCGTGTCGCGCCGGAGGGTCTGACTGATCGACGAGGCGCCGTTGAAGGCGGTGAATCGCGACGCGCTGACCTGAGCGGACTTCATGAGCGGGGCGATGCCCAAGGGCGTGCCGCCGGAGGTCGAGAGCGGCGCGAGGTCGACGACGTAGTTGGTTCGCTGCGACGCGCCCGTCCAGGGGCGGAGCGCGTCGCCGGGGAGACCGCTCCCGCCGTTGGCGTTGCGGGAGACGCTGTCCTGCGCAGCGCACGCGCCGGCGAGCAGGCAGAGCAGGGCGGCGCCGCGAAGGGCGTGGCCGT
>JBBAVG010000003.1:47079-49818 GCA_040397805.1 Phycisphaerales bacterium | reverse complement strand
TCCTGCTTCACGTGACCGTCGCCCAGGTTGTCGCCTCGGGCGTAGCGGTCCTTGAGCTCGGCCACGCGTCCCTGATCCGGGATGAAGGCCTCCACGAACTTGAAGAGGACGTTGTTCGGATCGCCGGGTTCGGTCGGGCTCTGGCGTCCGGTGGTGATGCGATTGACCTTCTTCTGGACGTCCTTGGTCGAGTCGCTGAGGAAGATGGCGTTGCCCAGGCTCTTGCTCATCTTCTGCGCGCCGTCGCCCACGCCGGGCAGGCGGGCGACGCGACCGATGAGGGCCCGGGGGATCGGGAAGAGGCCGCCGGCCTTCTCGTAGTCGGCGTCGGACGTGCGATCGCTCACGCCGCAGTAGAGCTGGTCGAACTTCCTCGCCACCTTGCGGCACATCTCGATGTGCGGCTCCTGGTCCTCGCCGACGGGGATGCAGACGGGCCTGAAGGCGAGGATGTCGGCGCACTGGCCGACGGTGTACATGGGGAAGCCGAAGGAGTGCTTCTCCTCGAGCCCCTTGGTCTTGAGCTCGTGGACGAGCGTGGGGTTGCCCATGACGTCCTTGAAGCTCAGGAGCATCGAGAAGTACCACGTCAACTCGGCGATGGCGGGCACCTCGGTCTGCAGCACGATGGTGGCGACCTCGGGGTCGATGCCCGCGGCGATCCAGTCCTTGACGATCTCGAGCGTGTCCTGGCGAATCTCGGACGTGCGGTCGAACCGCGTGGTGAAGGCGTGCATGTTCGCCAGCAGGAAGTAGCAGTCGTACTCGTGCTGGAGCTGCACCCGCCGCTCGACGCTGCCCACCCAGTGACCCAGGTGAAGTCGGCCCGTGGGCGTGTCGCCGGTCAAGACGCGGGGACGCTGGCTCGTGGGGGAGGACATGGGACCGGAGCGTAGGAACCGGCGGGCCGCCCGATGGGGGGCACGCGCGGCGGCTCAGTCCCGTTCGCCCAGCACGCGGATGGGACGGCGGACGGGCTGCACGAAGGGCTGGATGCCCTTTCGCATCGCATCCTCGGCCTCGTCGAGATCGTCGGTGACGGTGAGCAGCTTCACGTCCTCGGGATCGATGGTGCCGTGGCGGACCAGCGTCGTGGTGATGAGGTCCATCAGCGGCGCCCAGTAGTCGACGCCCATGAGCACGATTGGGAACGACGAGATCTTCTTCGTCTGGACGAGCGTGAGAGCCTCGAAGAGCTCGTCAAGGGTGCCGAAGCCGCCCGGGAGCACGATGAACCCCACGGAGTACTTGACCAGCATGACCTTGCGGACGAAGAAGTAGCGGAACTCGATGAAGCGGTCGACGTAGGGGTTGGGCTGCTGCTCCATCGGCAGGATGATGTTGCAGCCGATCGACTTGCCGCCGGCCTCCTTCGCACCGCGGTTGGCCGCTTCCATGATGCCCGGCCCGCCGCCGGTCATCGTGGTCAGGCCCATGCGGGCCATGCGACCGGCGACGGCGCGGGCCATCTCGTAGTGCGGGTGGCCGGGCTTGAAGCGGGCCGAGCCGAAGACGGTGACGCAGGGGCCCACGAAGTGCAGGGCGCGAAAGCCGCGGATGAACTCGGCGAGGATGCGGAGCGCGCGGAAGAGCTCCGCCACGCGGGACGCCGGGCCCCTGAGGAACTCGGGGACGTCCGACTCGGCACGGCCGGGGTCCCAGTGCTGCAGGCGATCCGTGCTGGGAGGCGGTTCGGCGATCGGCGTTTGGTCGTCGTTCGTGGTCTCGGACATGGCGTGGTCCCTGGACGAGGCCTGGAGGTTCGGATCGTGCGGATCATGCGGATCATGCGGCGTGGGATGCCCCAACAGGTGCGCGAAGCATCCGCAGAACCGGGCCGGGGCGAACCAGAGGACGTCGGCGTTCGTCGTGGTGTCAGGAGCGTAGCGAGTCGGCCGTCATCCGACCCGTCGCCGCCGGACTGCTCGACCTCTCCGAGACGGAATCACACCATGCTTGCCACCACCGTTCGAGCCGAACCCGTTCGCACCGCCCAGGAGTCGGGCATCATCCCGCAGGACCTCAACTCGATGTGGTCGTCCTTGGTGGAGGACGCGTCGAGCGCGGTGGAGATGATCACCACCGGCGGCCAGGTCGTCTTCGCCAACGACTACTCCATCTGGTTCCACTCCAAGAGCAACCTGCGTCAGCCTCTGGTGGGCCGCATGCTCAAGGAGTTCCTGCCCGAGACCATCGCCGACGAGCGACTGAAGTTGATCCAGGAAGCCTGCCTGAGCGGCAAGCCCATGGCCATCGAGGGCATGCTGCGCGGACGGTTGGCTCGCACCGTGTATCGGCCGCTGCCGCAGCGTCACGGCACGGGTCAGTGCGTCCTGGCGGTGACGCGGATCTGCACCGAGCAGGCCTCCAACCGGATCGGCACCTCGCGCATGACCGTTCGGAAGGCCAAGTGCCACGACCACGGCGAGTTGGGTCGCCTGACGGCGCGGGAACTGGAGATCCTCAAGCTGATCGGCATCGGCCTGTCCACGTCGGAGATCGCCGCCAAGCTGGGACGCAGCGTCAAGACCATCGAGTGGCACCGCGTGGCCTTGGGCGAGAAGATGGGCATCACCAACCGCGTCGAGTTGGCACGCATCGCGATCGCCGCGGGCATCGTGTGGCTCGACACCGACACGCTGCCCGAGGAGTCGGAGCCCGCCGGCACCGAAGCGGTGGCCTGACCGACGACAACACGCCTCGACCCCTCCACCGCCGACGCCAAGCGTCGGCGGTTTT
>JBBAVG010000003.1:0-46979 GCA_040397805.1 Phycisphaerales bacterium | reverse complement strand
GCGCCGGCGCCCTCGTACGCGGGCTGGGCCCGGGTCGCCACGGGCGAGTTCATGGCCCCGGCGTCGCGACGCGTGCTGCCGCCGAGCCGCGGACCGCCTCGCGACCGCGTGAGCTGATTCGTTCGGACGTCCCGCCGCGAACCTTGCGCGGGGCGTCCGCGTGCTCGCACGGTTCAGGGACAACGCACGCCATGGATGTCAAGCAACGCGGCTCGAGGGGCTTCACGCTCATCGAGTTGCTGGTGGCCATCGCCGTCATCGCGCTCCTGATCGGGATCCTGCTGCCCTCGCTGGGCGGGGCCCGGCGGGCGGGGTGGACGGTGCGGTGCCAAGCGAATCTCCGATCGCTGCAGGTGGCGCAGCAGCTGTACGCCGACCAGCACCGTGGCCACCTCGTGGACGTGGGCCTGTCGCACGGCGGAGTGGGCGACGCGTCGCTTTCATGGACACGGACGCTCGAGACGTTCTGCGAGGGCGTGCTGACGCTGAGGTGTCCGGCGGACCGCAGCCCATACTGGCCGGCGGACGCGGGCGGGCAGGGCCTGACGATGAACGGTGTGTCGCGGGCGTCGAGCTACGGGATGAACAATTACCTGTCTCGCACCTACAACCCGGGCCTGTCGCCTCGGGAGCCCTTCGACCGGCTGGACAAGATCGATCGGCCGTCGCTGACGGTGCAGTTCCTGATCATGGCCGAGCAGGGCGACTACGCGGTGTCGGACCATCCGCACGTGGAAGGGTGGGGCGACGGATCGCGCGGGCCCGCGTTGGCGGCACGGCAGGTGCAGATCGATCGGCACGGGGGCCCGCCGCGGGCGGCGGCGAGCGTGAGCAACTGGGGCTTCCTCGACACACACGTCGAGACGCTGCCCTTCAAGGCGGTGTACGCGGGGCGGGAGGCCAACGCGTTCGACCCGCTGGTGGCACGGATCGCCCGGTGAGGGCGGCCAAGGCAATCGGAGCATGCACATGACACGATCGAAGATCGGCAGGGCGTCGGCGACACTGGCGCTCCTCGCGACGGCGGGCGCCGCGTCGGCGCAGGTTCACGCGGGCGACATCATCCTACGGATCGAGAACGGCGCGATTCGCACGGGGAGCCTGGCAGACCCGACGATCCGCGTCTTCACGACGACGCTGGGCGAGGCCGCGCCGGACTTCGCCTCGGATCCGGGATTCGACTGCATGCCGGGGACGTTCCCCACGGGCACCCGCAACGGGCTTCGGATCAGGCGGGCGCTTCGGGTGTGGGACGGCGAGGACTTCGACATGATCGCGCCGTCGCTCATGAACATCTCCTTCGCGACGCTGTCGTTCGACTCGCCGCCGGAGGACCGGGTCGTCACGGGGTTCACGCTCAGCGTGGGATCGAACGGGCAGTGGCACCGGCACGTCGATTACACGCTGCTGGCCCCCGCGACTCCGGGCGTGCACCTGCTCGAACTCGAGGTCTTCTCGACCTCGGCGGCAGTGGCCCCGAGCGAACCTTTCTGGATCCTCTTCAACCAGGGGAGGACGTCGGAAGAGGTGCAGGCGGCGGCGGCGTGGGTGGTGGCGAACCTGGTCTCGCCAACGCCGTGCCCCGCGGACTTCAACCAGGACGGCGGCGTGGACGGGGGAGACGTCGAGTCGTTCTTCATCAGTTGGGAGGCGGGCGCGTCGCCCGCCGACGTCAACGCCGACGGGGGCGTCGACGGATCGGACGTCGAGTCGTTCTTCACGGCGTGGCAGGCCGGCGGGTGCTGAGCGGGAAGGCCCCGCGGCGAGGCCGCGTCATCGGTGTTCATCGTGTGTCCCGCGTTTTCAGGGAGAGAGGCAAGACATGCATCGAATGGTCAGCTCAAGCGTGCTCGCGTTGGCGGGCGCAGCGTTCATCACGGGCGGTGCGGCGGCCCACGGGCCGCTGCCCCACGGCGACATCTCGCCATACGCCTTCGGCGGGACGATCCGCACGAATCTGATCTCTGAGGACGAGACGACGACGACCCCCGGCGTCCGGGTCTTCTTCGCCGAACTGGGCGAGGACGTGCCGGACTTCGCGGACGAGCCGGGTTGGCTGAGCCCCGACGGCTCGTTCGCGGGCGAAGGCACCCTGTCGTTCCGGTTCAACCGCGCCCTCAAGGCGTGGAACGGGACGGACTTCGTCGGCACGACGGCGCGGATGTCGCTGTCGTTCGGGCCGCTGGGGCCGGTGACGACGCCGCTGACGGACCTCATGGTGACCGGCTTCGGCCTGCCGATCGACGAGCACGGCGGCCTGCACGACCACCCCGACTATCTGCTGGAGCCGGGCGCGTCGGACGGGGTCTACCTGCTGGACATCTCGTTCTTCTCGGATGACCTGGGCCTGTCGGCGAGCGAGCCGGTGTGGATCCTCTTCGGTCGCAACGCGAGCGAGGAGGATGCGGAGGCGGCGTACGACCACGCGATGGAGACGATCCCCGCGCCGGGCGTCGCGATGACGCTGCTGGGCGGTGCGTGGATGCTGGGCCGACGCCGCCGGCGTTGACGCCCCGCTGGACAGAGGAGAGATCGCGGCACAGAGGCCGCGCGACGGGCGGGACCGGCGGTTCGTCGGTCCCGCCCGCGTTTTGCCTACCCTCCGGACCAATGGCGGCAGGCGATCCATACACCGTGCGGCTGGACGAGTTCGAGGGTCCCCTCGACCTGCTGCTGCACCTCATCCGCAAGGACGAGGTGGCCCTGCACGACATCCCCATCGCGTCGATCACGGACCAGTATCTCGAGCACGTGCGTCGCATCGAGATGCACGGGGCGGGCCGCATCGACATCGACACGGCGGGCGAGTTCCTCGTCATGGCCGCCACGCTGATGGAGATCAAGTCGCGGATGCTCATGCCGCGGCAGGAGGCCCCCGCGAGCGACGCCCCTCGCGAGCGGGGCGAGCCGGAAGACCCCCGCAGCGAACTGGTGCGCCAACTCCTCGAGTACAAGCGGTACCGCGACGCGGCCAACGCGCTCGAGCGGCGGGCGGAGGACTGGCGGAAGCGGTTCCCGGCGCAGCGGGCGGGACTCGACGACGACCGCCTGCAAGCCGCGTTGGAGGCGGCGCCCGACACGGAACTCGAGGATCTGGACCTGCTGGACCTGGTGGAGGCGTTCCGCCGCATCTCCGAAACGGTGATCTTCGATCGCCTGGGCGATCACCAGGTCACGTACGACGACACGCCCATCGAACTGCACGCCGAGGACATCGTGAGTCGCCTGCGGGCCGAGGTCGCCGAGCAGGCCCAGGCCGCGTTGCCGCTGCAGCGGATGTTCGAGGGGCGGACGCGAAGCGAGATGGTCGGGCTCTTCCTCGCGCTGCTGGAACTGGTGCGCAACCGGCGGGTGCGGGTGGCCCAGGACAAGGTGGAGGGACTGATCACGGTGTCGCTGCGGGACGAGCCGGAGGATCAAGGCCAGACCGCACCCGAGACGACGGCGGAAGCCGACCAGGCGATGCCGCCGGCGTGAGGCTCGCCGGGCATCGGCGTGCGGGGGCGGTGATACTCTCCCCTCGATGGAACTCAACAGCTGGGGCGTCGCCCTTCTCGCGCTCATGTTCGTGCTCCTGCTCGTGGAGCTCTTCCTGCCCACGGCGGGCGTGCTGGGAGCGGTGGCGGCCGTGGTGGGCATCGCCGGGCTGGTGTGCCTGTTCATGCATGACTTGGCGTGGGGCCTCAGCGGCCTGTTGGCGGTGGTGGTGCTCGTGCCCGCCTTCGCGGCCTTTGCCTTCCGGATCTGGCCCAACACGCCGATGGGGCGGCGGATCATCGGCACCCCCAGCGACGACGAGGTCGAGGCGGGGCGGCTGGCCGAACTGCAGGAGAAGGCCCGCACGGCGAGTCTGGTGGGCCGGGAAGGGGTGGCGTTGACCGCCCTCCGCCCGGTCGGGGTGGTTGAACTCGACGGGCGACGGCTCGACGCACTGGCCGAGACGACGTATGTCGCCGCGGGCACGCGGGTGCGGATCACCCAAGCGGACGGCAGCCAGATCAAGGTTCGCGAGGCCAAGTGAGGCCCGCGAAGTGAGGCCCGTGAAGCGATGTGACCGATACGAGGGAACGGCCGGCCCGCGAGGGTTGCCGCACGCCCCGAGGAACCACCCATGCTGACGCTCGACTACGCCAACTGCCTCGCCGACCGCATCGGTCTTTCGCACGGTCTCGACCCGGCCCTGCTCGACCCCGCGGGCGACGCGGCGCGGGGCATCGCGACCTTGACGCAGAAACTGGCCCAGACCCGCGGCAAGGGCTGGGAGCGTTGGCGTGAACTGGCCTTCGAGCCGATGCGCAGCGAGCACCTCACGAGCGTCCGCGCCGCGGCCAAGGCGTGCGAGGGTCGCTTCGACACGATGGTGGTGCTAGGCATCGGCGGCTCGGCGCTGGGCAACATCGCGCTGCAGTCGGCGCTCAACCCCGCGACGTACAACCTGCTCGACGCCTCGGCGCGGCCGGGCCCGCGGATGTTCGTCGTCGACAACGTCGATCCGACGTACTTCGGGGGCGTGCTGGACTTCTGCGCCTCGCAGCCCGGCGGGCTCCAGCGGACGCTCTTCAACGTGATCTCCAAGAGCGGCGAGACGGCCGAGACGGCGGCGCAGTTCATGGTGATCCGCGACCGGCTCAAGGCGATTCTGGGCAAGGACCATGCCGCCAACGTGGTGGCCGTGACCGACCCCAAGCAGGGAACGATGCGTCGCATCTGCGAGCGCGAGGGGTACGTGACGCTGCCGGTCCCCGACGGCGTGGGCGGACGCTTCTCGGTGCTCAGCCCCGTGGGGCTCTTCGCCGCCGCGATGTGCGGCATCGACATCGAGTCTTTGCTGCAGGGCGCGGCCGACATGGACAAGGTCTGCTCGTCGCAGGAACTGTCGGCGAACCCCGCGGCGATGCTGGCCTTCCTGCTGGTGGAACTGGGCCAGGCCAAGGGCAAGACCAACCACGTGCTGATGCCCTACGCCAACTCGCTGTACCTGCTGGCCGACTGGTATCGCCAGCTATGGGCCGAGAGCCTGGGCAAGCAGAAGGACCTCGAGGGCAACACGGTCTTCGCGGGCTTCACGCCCATCAAGGCGCTGGGCACGACCGACCAGCACAGCCAGGTGCAGCTCTACCGCGAGGGCCCCAACGACAAGGTGCTGGGCATGGTCGAGGTGGAGCGGTTCGACCGCGACGTCGAGATCCCCGCGGGGCTGGGCGTCGAGGCCATCGCGTACCTCGAGGGGAAGAAGATGTCGGCGCTGCTGGCGGCGGAGAAGCGGGCGACCGAGTACGCCTTCGTCGAGTCGCACCGCCCCAACTTCACGATCCGCTTCCCGAAGGTCGACGCGTACCACGTGGGGCAGTTCATCAACATGTGGCAGATCACGACGGCCTACGCCGGCCTGCTCTTGGGCATCGACGCCTACGACCAGCCGGCGGTGGAGCTGGGCAAGCAGGCGACGTTCGGCCTGATGGGCCGGGCGGGGTACGAGTCGTTCAAGACGTCGGTCGACAACGCCCTGGGGGGCAAGGGCCGCGTCATCGGCGGCTGAGCAGGACCTGCCCACGAGTCCCCGAGGCCATCGGCGACCCCTACACTCCGACCCCGGTCCGAGGCACGCGAACGCGTCCCGAACGGGCAACAGGAGATTGGTAGAGCCATGGCCGACACTCACTTCGACGTCATCGTCATCGGCGGCGGTCCCGCCGGCTATGTGGGCGCGATCCGCGCCGCGCAGTTGGGCTACAAGGTCGCCTGCATCGAGCGGGCCAAGCTCGGCGGCGTGTGCCTGAACTGGGGCTGCATCCCCAGCAAGAGCCTCCTGGCCAACGCGGAGCTGGTGGAGAAGCTCGGCAAGGCCGACGATCAGAAGTTCTGGGGGCTCAAGATCGGCGGGCCGGTCGAGCTCGACTGGGACCGCATCATCGGCCGCAGCCGCGACGTGGCGGGGAAGCTCAACGGGGGCATCGCGTTCCTCTTCAAGAAGAACAAGGTGACGCACCTGGTGGGCAACGCGAAGATCGTCGGCGCGGCGACGCCCGCGAACGGGAACAAGTGCAAGGTCGAGGTGCAGGAGTGCGCGGTGAAGGAGGAGCTGACGATCGCCCCCGCCACGCCCGGCAAGACGACGCAGACGCTGACGGCGGACCACGTGATCGTGGCGACGGGCAGCGTGGCCCGCGACCTGCCCTTCGCGAAGTTCGACGGCGACCGCATCTGGGGCGCGCGCGAGGCGATGTACAACAAGGAGAAGCCCAAGAGCCTGGTGGTGATCGGCGCGGGTGCCATCGGCATGGAGTTCGCCTACTTCTACCACACGATGGGCACGAAGGTCACGATCATCGAGATGATGGACCGCGTGCTCCCCGTCGAGGACAAGGACGTGGGCGAGGCGATGGGCCGGCTGTACAAGAAGCACGGCATGGAGATCCACACGTCGACGGTGACGACGGGCGTGGAGAAGACGGCGACGGGCGTGAAGGTGACCTTCGCGCCGGCGGTCAACGGCAAGGCCGACGAGAGCAAGAAGCAGACGGTCGAGGCCGATCGCGTGCTGCTGGCGGTGGGCGTGGTGGGCCGCACGGACGGCCTGTGCGACGCGTCGCTGGGCCTCAAGATCGAGAAGGGGCACATCCAGACCGACTTCCTGCCGGGCAAGACGCGCAACGAGGCGATCGACTACAAGACGAACCTCCCGGGCATCTACGCGGTGGGCGACGTGATCGGCCCGCCGTGGCTGGCGCACGTGGCGAGCGAGGAGGCGATCATCTGCGTCGAGCGGATCGCGTGGCGTCAGAAGAAGGCGCACCACGAGCCCTACCCGATCGACTATCACACGATTCCGGGGTGCACGTACTGCCTGCCGCAGGTGGCGAGCGTGGGCTTCACCGAGCAGAAGCTGATCGAGATGGGCAAGGTGAAGGGCAAGGACTACGAGGTCGGCAAGTACGGCTTCAACGCCCACGGCAAGGCGATCGCGGCGGCGCACACCGACGGCTTCGTGAAGATCCTGCGGGGCCTGCCGCGGGGCGAGATCCTGGGCGCCCACATCATGGGCGACCAGGCGACGGAGTTGATCGGCGAGATGACCCTGGCGCGTCGCCTCGAGGCGACGACCGAGGAGCTCATCTGCACGATGCACGCCCACCCGACGATGCACGAGGCGATCCACGAGGCCGCCTTGGCGAGCGAAGGCCGCGTGATCCACGGGTAAGCGGGTGGACGACGGGCTTTTCGAAGGGAGACGGCCGGTGGGCGAGGACCGGGCGTCATGCCATGGTCGATGAAATGGCGAAAGGAGGATGATGGTCACGACCGGACTCGTGCGTCCATGAGGTAGCACGAGGAGCATTCGCATGAACACGATTCGAGGCGCAAGGCACGCGTTCGCGACGATGGGCACGATCTTGCTGTCGACGGCGTCGGCGGCGGACACGTGGCCGATGAAGCAGCGGGACATGCAGAACACGGGACGAGCGTCCTACAGCATTCCCGAGTCGAGGAAGAACTCGTCGCTGTTCGACGTTCCGCTGTGGCAAACGCCGACCTTCGAGAACGGGTCGATCGGGGCCTCCTCGATGGTGTTCTTCGACGGAGCGGGCCCTGGGGGTGCGGATCTCGTGGTGGCGGGCTACCACTGGCCCAAGGGCGTGCAGGGCATGGACCGGCGCACGGGCCGCGTCTTCTGGCGCGGGAATCCCGCTGGGGGCGAGACCATCGGGGAGTCGACCCCGGCCTTCTCGCCTGACGGCCGGACGGTGTACGTGATCAACGATGCGACGGGCTCCCAGGGCTTCCCGGCGGGTCACCCGCTGATGGCCTTCGCGTCGATCGGCGGTCCCTCGTCCTTTCGCCACAATGGGCTCGCGGCGAACCCGAACAACCTGAGCGCGCCGTCGGTGCGGGTGGGGACCGACGGGAGGATCTACGGGCATCAGTGGAACACCGGCCATGCCTCGTACACCGACACGGGCACGGCCCTCACGGCCGCATGGTCGCGGATCGGCGGGTCGCCGTGCTACAGCGAGTCGGCCCTGTCGACGTCGAACGGTTCGTTGCAACTGCTGTCGATCGGGCGCGAGGGCGTGCTGTCGTGCCTGTCGACCAGCGCTCCGACGGCGGCATGGTCGCGGGCGCTCGGTTCGTTCACGGACGCGACGGTGACTGTCGATCCGGCGAACGGCAACTGCTATGTGGCGGCCGGCGACGGATCGATCTCGGTGGCGGGCGTATCGAAGAGCGGCGCGAATCTCTGGACGACGCTGGCGCGATCGGTGTACGTGGCGGGCGGCAGCAACGAAGCGGCGCGGGTGTCGTCAGGCGGGTGCCTCAACGCCACGGGCACCACCTACTACTTCCAGACGTCGACACGGGGCGGAACCGGTCGCCTGTACGCGATCAACACGAGCAACGGCTCGACGCGGTGGAGCGTGGCCACGGGGTCGAGGGGATGGGAAGGGCAGTATTCCTGCCCGATCGTGACGCCGGACGGGACGGTGATCGTCGGCACCAACGAGGGCGGGCGATACGTCGCGATCCGCGACAACGGCACGTCGGGCCAGATCATCGACACGATCACGCTGGCGGCGAACGCGCGCGCGACGGCCACGCCCACGCTCTCCTCGGACGGCCTGCTGTACCTCCCGATGCAGACGACCTGGATGGTGCCCGACGGCGACGGCAACGCGCCGACGCTCCAAACTCGCCATCTTTTCGCGGCCATCGACCTTCGCGAGGGCGCCACGCTGCTTCTGCCCAACCCCGGCGACCCATCGGCCACGATCGGCAGCGGTTCGGTCACGGTGCGGTGGTCGCCGCTGCCGGACATGACGGGCTTCGCCTCGTACCGGATCTACCGCTCCACCTCGGCGTTCACGTCGGTGGCGTCGATGACGCCCATCGGCGTGGTGACCGATCGCCTCGCAGCCGCCTTCACGGACACCACGGCGGCGGACGGCGTGTCGTACCACTACGCGGTGACCACGCTGTCGACGAGCGGCTCCCAGCGGAACGACGTGGCCAGCATCGGTCCCAGGACGCCGCGAACGGAGACCGACCTGCAGGTGACGAGTCTGGTCCGCTCCCCGCAGTATCCGCGGTTCCTGCCCGCCTACCAGTATCGCGTCGTGACCGAACCGAGCGGCTTCGGGCCGTACGGATTCTCGGTGGCGACGGGGCTTTCCGGGGGCCAGACGCCCTCGACCAAACGAATGCCGGTGTCCGGCGAGTCGATGACCTACACCGCCACGATCCGCAACCGCGGCACCACGCCGTGGAGTTCCGCGGCGACCGGAACATGGCGGGTCGGGGGCGAGGTTCACTCCACGGCGTCGCTGCCCGCGTCGCTGGCGGTCGGGCAGTCGACCACGGTGTCGATCCAACTGCCGTGGATCGCCGCGGGACGGTCGATCTCGTTCACGATCAACGCGACGGACGGCCGAGCGGGGAACAACTCGGTGCTGACCGACACGGCGGCGGTGCAGTTCCTGACGTACGTGGATCGGACCTATGCGGAGACCTTCCGTGAATCGAGCCTGACCCGCTGGCCGCAGACGCGGGCGGACGACATCTTCGACTGGCTGCAGCGTCACGCGGCCAGGATGAACGAGATGTTCGCGTCCGCGGGATCGACCAAGCGGGTCTCGTACGGGGTGCTCGAACAACTCGCCGATGGTGACGCCGATCCCACGGCGAACATGAGCCTGTGGGCGTGCTTTCCCTTCCGTTTCCGCGCCGCCGAGCAGGACATCAGGAACTCGGGCTATTACGTGGCGTCCCAGGACATCGACTACGGGTTGCTCCACGAGATGGCGCACCAACTCGGCCTTGTGGACATGTATCGCTGGGACCTCCCGGCGTCGATGAACTTGGTGAACGGCATCGGCTACCAGACGGAAACGTGCCTGATGCACGGCGTCTCGCAGACATTGTCGCCGCAGTCCGCCGGAGGGATGAACCTCTGGCAAGCCGTGGCCCACGGCTATTACGGGCAGTACATGTACGCCATGCCGGTCTCGTGCACGCTGCGCCTGACCGGCATGGACGGACGGCCGCTGTCCGGCGTGCAGGTGCGAGTCCACCAGAAGTGCGATCGGCCCGGACAGGGGGAAGTGGTTTCGGCACAGGTCAAGGCGACCGGCACGACCGACGCGGACGGTCGGTTCACGTTGCCGAACGTGCCGATCGATCCTGCGATCGCGCCGCCGTCGCTGACCGGCGATGTCCTTCGCGCCAATCCGTTCGGCTACCTCGACGTGGTGGGCACCAACGGCCTGCTGATGATCGAGGTGGAGGACAGGGGGATCGTCGATCACGCGTGGCTCGACATCGCGGAGGTCAACCGGGCCTTCTTCGAGGGCCGCACGGGAAACGCGGAGTTCGAGCGTCGGCTGGCGCTGGGCGGAGATCTCCAAACCGCGCCTCCGGCGGACATGACGGAGCAGAACGCCTCGTCGTGGCGGTTGCTCTCCGAGGGAGGCGCGGCGATCACGGCCAGCGACGATCCCGTGCGCCTGACCACCGGGCTTTCGAGCGTTCGATTCGTCACCGAAGGCGGTTTCGACAACACGCTAAGGTACCCTGGCGACGCGTTGGCGACCTGGGACGTGATGTCGGCGACCGAGTTCCACTTCGACGCGTATGCGGAGAACCCCAACGGGGCGTTCCAGGGGTTGTACGTGATCATCCGGACTCGCTCGGGCGTATTCACCTACACGCCCCAGCAGTCGAGCCTCAACGACGCGCTTGGACGGTGGTGGCGGTATTCGATACCGCTGGCGGGCAACGCGGATTGGGGCCGCACGCAGCAGGGTTCGCCGGACTTGAGGCAAGTCACCGCCGTCGAGATCCACCCCGACACGTGGGGATACGGCTTCGTGCTGTGGCTGGACGACACGGGCTTCGACCTTCCGTCCGTGTGCATCGCCGACTTCAACGTCGACGGCGGCATCGACGGCTCGGACATCGGCGCCTTCTTCGAGGTCTGGGAGTCGGGCGACGTCAGGGCGGACGTCAACGAGGATGGAGGCATCGACGGGTCCGACGTGACGAGCTTCTTCGAGTTGTGGGAAGCGGGTTGCTGACCGCAGGCCTGATCCGCCGCCCGCGGGTTGCGCGGCGAGCCGCGTGATGTCGCACGGGCGTGGGATGATCGAACCGCTCGGCCTCGAGCACGCGCGGACGGATCGCGGCGGGTCGGCGACATGGTCGAACGTGGACGCGAGACCGGCGACGACTCGGGCCCCAACGACAGGAGCCGGGCGAAAGGCCCGGCTCCTGGTGCGATCGTGATGATGTCTCGCGACCTCGCCGCTCAGTCGACCGGCTCGAGTTCCTTCTCGCGGTGCTGCATCTGGCTCTTGAGGCGGGCGAGGATGGAGGAGTGCATCTGGCTGACGCGCGACTCGGAGAGGTCGAGCGTCGCGCCGATCTCCTTCATGGTCATGCCCTCGTAGTAGTAGAGGACGACGATGAGGCGTTCGGCGCGGGAGAGGCCCTTGGTGATGAGGTCCTTGAGGTCGCGGCGCTGGATGTCGGAGACGGGGTTGCACTGGCCGTCGTCCTTGACGACGTCGAGCTCGCGGATCTCGCGGCCGCCGCTGTCACCGCCGCCGAAGCAACGCTGGGTGAGGCTGCGGGTCATGACGGCCGAGCTGTCGCGACGGAGCTTGTCGAACTCCTCGTCGTCGACCTTGAGCATGTCGGCGACCTGCTCGTCGGTGGCGGGCTGGCCCGTGGCCTTCTCGATGGCCTGGCGGGCCTGCTCGACCTTGCTGGTGCGGCTGCGGACAAGCCGAGGCACCCAGTCCATCGAGCGGAGCTCGTCGAGGATCGCGCCGCGGATGCGGGGGGCGCAATACGTCTCGAACTTGACCTTGCGGGAGAGATCGAAGGCGTCGATGGCGTCCATCAGGCCGAAGAGGCCGGCGGACATGAGGTCCTCGATGTCGACCTCGTCGGGGAGACGGGCGTAGATCCGCTCGGCGTTGTACCGCACGAGGGGGAGGAACTTCTCCATGAGGTAGTTGCGGGTGGCCTCGTCAGGCTTGGCCTGGTAGTTGACCCACACCTCGTTGATCGGAACCGTGTCCAGCGGAGAGGGAGCCTTGGAAGGCTCGGCATGACGAACCGCGAAGCGGTTGGACATGCGGGAGGAACCCCCGCGACGCGACGACATCCTGATGCTTGACATGATGGTCTGCTCCGTGACCCTTGTCGCTTCGCACACCGGAGAACCCGGCGACACTTCGCGACTCCTGACGCTTCGGACGACTCCCTTCCAGGAACCGCCCCGTTCATGACGACCGGTTGCAGTGGCGATCCTCCGATCGCCGCTTCCGTTCGTCACCGTTCGGGATCGGGCACGAGCCCCGTTCCCTCCCGATCGATTCGCCGCGAACGCTTCCGCGAGCATGACGATTCGACCGAGTGCGACGCCGCTCATCCATGAGCAGGCTGGCGTGAGTATACATGAACCCGCGGCATCGCATATCCCCCGTCAAACGATTTTCCGGAAATATTTCGACTCCCCTGCCCAGTGGAGCCGAGAGCCCCATCCACGCCTTTTCCACCGTCGGTTCTCAAGTCGATCACGCGACGATCATCAGTCGTCGTCCTGACGGATCTCGGGAATGGGCCTCGACTTCTTGTAGTCGGCGACATGCTCGTCGAGCACGTGCGCGATGCACTTGGCCGCGCCGTGACCGACGAAGTTGCAGACGATCATCGCGATGATGCTGCGCAACACCACGTCGCCGGCGGGGTTCGACGCGAGGAGTCCGGCGACGGCGGCGAGCGCGAAGCCGCAGAGGGCGAAGACGACGGCGATGACGCGGCCGAGGTGCTGACTCGTCGATTCGTCGGCCGGTGGCGAAGCATGCTCCAAGGGTCAGCTCCTTCGACGCGTGCGTCTCTTTCCTCGTTCCGGCGGGTGCGCTCCGCCGCGTCGGATCATCGGCACGATCTCGCCGCCGTTTCAGGGAAATCCGGCGAAAGACGCCCATCCGCGATCGTTCACGACCTTCATGCCGTCCATGCGGCGCGTGCGGCCCGTGACGATCGCAACGGGCATGCCGCCCGAATGCACGAACCGTCGTCGTCACGCGCCCGACCGGGGGATGGCGCCGAGGACGCCCGCCGGCCGGACACGAGAGAATACTCGAGCGACACCCGTGCGCGCAGCGGGGCGAATTCCCTATTTGCGCCGCGGCGGCGTTCGGGCTTCGGGCGGCGTCGCGTCGATTCAGGCCGCCACGCGCGGGTCGGCGACTCGCTCGTCGGCCGGGGGCATGACGAGCGCGACGGACTCGACGTCGATGCCCGACACCACCTCGTTGTACCCGAGCACCGCCACGACCGGGAGATGCGGCTCGACGATCTGTCGCACGACGGCCCGCACCTGCGGCGAGGCGATGATGACGGGTTGATGACCCGCGCCGATCGCCGGCGCGAGCGCGTCGACGATCTGCCTGGCGATGCGGGCGGCGATGCGGGCGGGCATGTTGACGGTGGTGCCCGCCGCGCCTCGATCGACGAACGAGGCGATCTGGTCCTCGAGCGTCGGGTCGAGCGTGACGCACACGAGTCGGAGCGTTCCCTTCTCGCCGGGCGATGCGTACTGCTGGCAGATGCCGCGACGCAGCGCGTTGCGGACGTACTCGGTGAGCACCTCGAGGTCCTTGGTCTTGCCCCCCCACTCGGCGAGGGTCTCGAGGATGGTCTCGAGGTCGCGGATGGAGACGCGTTCCTTGAGGAGGTTCTGCAGGATCTTCTGCAACTCGACGGGCTTGACGACCGCGGGCACCGTGTCCTCGACGATCTTGGGCGCCTTCTGCTTGAGCTGCTCGAGCAGGTTGTTGACCTCGTCGCGAGTGAGGAGCTCGTCGGCGTGGCGGCGGACGATCTCGGTGAGGTGCGTCGCGAGCACCTCGGTGGGCGCCACGACCGTGTAGTTGAGGGTCTCGGCGCGATCGCGGAGCTTGGGGTCGATCCACCACGCGTTGAGGCCGAAGGCCGGCTCCCGCGTGGCCTCGCCCTCGATGGGGCCGGCGGCGATGCCGGAATCCATCGCGAGCAGCCCGCCGGGACGCAGCACGCCCGTCGACACGGGATTGCCGCGGACCTTGACGCGGTACTCGGTGGCGGCGACGTGGACGTTGTCGCGGATGCGGACGGGGGGCATGACCAGGCCGATCTCGACCGCCAGCTGGCGCCGGATCGCCGAGATCTTGTCGAGCAGGTCGCCGCCCCGGGACTTGTCGACCAGGGGCACGAGCGAATAGCCCACCTCGAGTTCGAGCGTGTCGACCTTGAGGAGCGTTTCGATGGCCGGGGGCTCGGCGGCGGCGGCCGCGGCGGCCGCGGCCTGCGCCGGATCGCCCGGGCCTCCCGCCGCGGCGCCAGGCGCCGCCTGCCTGATGGAGTAGCCGAGCACGGTGAGCACGGCGGCGGTGATGAGCAGGGGCAGGGTCGGGAGGGGCGTGAAGGAGAGCACCACCAGGAACCCAGCGGTGATGAAGAGGCCCTTGGGCTGGCTGACGACCTGGTCGGCGAGTTCGTCGCCGAGTTGGGCCTTGGAGCCCGAGCGGGTGACGATGAGGGCCGAGGCGATGGAGATGACGAAGGAGGGGATCTGCGAGGAGAGACCGTCGCCGATGGTGAGCTTGGTGAAGACCTCGGCGGTCTGGCCGGCGTCCCAGCCGCGGGCGATGATGCCGACGGCGAACCCGCCGAGCACGTTGACGGCGGTGATGATGAGGCCGGCGACGGCGTCGCCGCGGACGAACTTGGAGGCACCGTCCATGGCGCCGAAGAAGTCGGCCTCCTGGCTGATGCGTTCGCGGCGGACGCGAGCCTGGGCCTCGGTGATGTTGCCGGCGCTGAGGTCGGCGTCGATGGCCATCTGCTTGCCGGGCATGGCGTCCAAGGTGAACCGGGCGGCCACTTCGCTGATGCGGGTGGCGCCCTTGGTGATGACCATGAACTGGACGATGACGAGAATCAGGAAGATGACGATGCCGACGAAAAGCGAGGACCCGGCGACGAAGTCGCCGAAGGCCATGATGACCTGGCCCGCCACGCCCGCGGCCTCCTCGGGGGTGGCGGCGTCGGCGGTGAGGATGAGACGGGTCGAGGCGACGTTGAGGACGAGGCGGAAGAGCGTGGTGGCCAGCAGCAGCGAGGGGAAGACGCTGAAGTCGAGGGGATGATCCATGTAGATGGTCGTCATCAGGATGATGATCGACAGGGCGATGTTGAGCGCGATGAAGACGTCCATCACCAGCGGCGGGACGGGCACCAGCAGCACGATCATCATCGCCACGAAGCTGAACGGGACGATGTAGCCGCGGTACTTTCGCAGCCGCAGGATCCACTCGGGAAGGACCAGCCCCCCGCGGGAAACGGGGAGCGTGGTCGGTGTTGCGGCGGCGGTGCTCATGGTCGTGTCCGTGGGGTCCTATCGGGTGCGTCGATCACGCGGCGGAGGGGGCGGGTTCGGGGGCGGCGGCGGGCGCGTTGGCGGCGGCGGCCTCGCGTTCGAGGCGATACACGAAGGCGAGGACCTCGGCGACGGCCTCGTAGTAGCGGGCGTGGATCTGCTCGCCGACGTCGACGTGGCGATAGAGGGCTCGCGCGAGCGGGGGCCGCTCGAGGATCGGCACGCCGTGGGCTCGCGCGATGTGCCGGATGGACATGGCGAGCTCATCCGCCCCCTTGGCGATCACCCTGGGCGCGTCCATGCTTTCGGGGTCGTAGGCGATGGCCACCGAGAAGTGGGTCGGGTTGGTGACGACGACGTCGGCCTTGGGCACCGCCGCGCCGATCCGCTGGCGGATGATCTCGCGGGCCATGCGGAACCGCTTGCCCTTGATCTGCGGGTCGCCTTCCATGCTCTTGCGTTCGTCCTTGACCTCCTGCTTGGTCATCTTGAGGCCCTGCAGGTGGTTCCACTTCTGGAAGAGGAAGTCTGCCACGCCCATGACGAGCATCAGGACGAAGAGCCACGCCGCCAGCTCGATGGCCATGCGGCCGATCATGCCCCACGCGGCCAGCGCGGTCAGCATGGGCAGCGAGGCGATCTCGCGGGCCGCCGCACTCAGGTACATCCAGCCCACGATCGACACGACGACGAGCTTCACCGTGTTGACGAGGGTCTTGACGAGATTCTGCTTGTTGAGGAGTCGTCCGACGCCCTTGGCGGGGTTGAGTCGCTCGAACTTGGGCTGCAGGATCGTGAGGTTCCAGAGGAACCCGAACTGCACGATGTAGGCGAGGGCGGCAATGGCGCAGGCGATCAGCAGGAACGGAACGGTCGCCACGCCCATGTGGATCCCCGCGGCGCGGAGCAACTCGAAGATGGACGTCTCCGTCGTCGATTCCTGCGCCGCGAGCGAGTCGCGCATGAGGACGTACGAGGCGCGGGCCATCGCCGCGCCGAAGATCAGCAGCAGGATGAACGCGCCGGTGAGCTCGATGGCCGCGGCGAGGTCCTGGCTCTTGGCCACGTTGCCCTGGTTGCGGGCCTCGCTGAGGCGCCGTCCGGTGGGGTCCTCGGTCTTGTCGCCCATGTCATCGGCCATCGGGAACCCCTCCCCCGCCGCCCGCGGCGACCCAGGCCTCGACCGTCCGCAGCGCGTCGTCCATCGCGCCGCCGGTGGCGTCGCCCACGGCGTAGATGCCCGCGACGAGCGCTCCCAGCCCCGCGATGATCTTGAAGGTGAAGCCCACGCTCATGATGTTGATCTGGGGCATGGTCTTGCCGATCACGCCCAGCAGGATCGTCATGAGCAGCACCGCGCCCGACACCGGCGTCGTGACGCGGATGGCGAGCTCGAAGCCGCTGGTGAGGGCCGCGGCGATGACGTCGACCGGCAGCATGGCCGGATCGAGGCCACCCAGCGGAATGGTGCGGAAGGAGTCGATGACCGACGCCCCCAGCGCCTCGAGGCCGCCGCAGGCGAGGAACCCGCCCAGGGCGATGGTGTAGAGCATCTGGCCCAGGACGTCGGAGTCGGTGTCGGTGTCGGGGTTGTAGACGCGGTTGAGGCCCAGCCCCATCTGCTGGCCGGCGATGACGCCGCTCATCTCGAGGCTGAGCATCGGGATGGCCGCGATGACGCCGACGACGAACCCGATGAGGGCCTCCCGGATCAGGAGCGGCACCGCGCCGACGACGTCGATCGGGAAGAAGCCCTCGGGGATCCGCGGCGACACGGTCGGGTGCAGCGCGATGCCGAGCATGAAGACCAGCAGCACGCGGTACCTCGCCGGCACCATCGTGCTCGCGAGCACGGGCGCGAAGATGAACAGGCCCGCCAGACGAAAGACCGTGAGCAGGAAGGGGGCCCACTGCGAGAGCAGTTCGAGGATGGCTGGCGAGGTCTTCTCCATGGCGGAGCGGCGACGGGGGAAGGAGCGCGTCGCGTCAGACGATGCGAAGGAGTTCTCCGGCGTATTCGATGAGGCGCTGCACGACCCACGGCAGCACGGCGATGGCCGCGCCGACCATCACGATGATCTTGGGGACGGTGGCCAGCGTCTGGTCCTGGATGGAGGTGATCGACTGCAGCAGGCTGATCACCAGGCCCACGAGGATGCCCGCGGCGAGGATGGGCGCGCCGATCTTGATCGACATCACCAACGCCGTCCGCACCAAGTCGATCGTCACGTCGTCGAGCACGTCGGGTCTCCTTCGTCACGCAAGCCAGGGGAGGGACGGCAACGCCGCGGCGATGTCGCCCCGCTGCGCCACGCTGCGCATCAGCCCCGCCACCACCAGCGTCCATCCGTCCACCAGCACGAAGAGCAGGATCTTGAACGGCAGGCTCACCATGACCGGCGGCAGCATCATCATGCCCATCGAGATCAGCATGGTGCTCACGACCATGTCGATCACGAGGAAGGGCAGGTACACCTTGAACCCCAGCAGGAAAGCCACCTTGAGCTCGCTGAGCATGTAGGCGGGCACCAGCGTCAGCATGTCCACGTCCTCGCGCGTCAGTCGCTCGGGCTCGCTCACGTCGACCCCGCGACGGGAGAGGATCATGTAGACGCTCGACCAGTTGCCGGAGGCGTCGATCTGGTCGAACATGAAGTCTCGCATCGGCTGGCGGGCCTTGCTCCAGAGCTCGTCGTAGTCGCGGATCTCCCCGCGTTGCCACGGCTTGACGGCCTCGTCGTTGATCCGGTCCAGCGTGGGCGACATCACCACCAGCGTGGCGAAGAGGGCCAGCGCGGTGATGATCTGCGGCGGCGGGACCGTCGACGTGCCCAGGGCCTGCTTGAGGATGCCCAGCACGATCAGGATCCTCGCGAAGCACGTCATCATCAGGATGATGGACGGCGCGAGCGAGATCACCGTCAGCACCAGCATGATGTTGAGCGCGGTCGAGAGACCGTCGCCGCGACCCGGCGACACCGCCTCGCCCGCCGCGGCCATCGACCGCAACGGGTTGAGCGACGACGCGGGCGCGGGAGGGCCCATCAACGCGTTCTCGAAGGAGATCGTCGGCGGTGCGGCGGCGTCGTCCACCGGCGGACCCACCACCCGGCCTTGGGCCGCGAAGGCCGGCAACCACGCCGCAAGGATGACCAGGAGCAGGCGGCTCATGCCGTGAACTCCCGGGCCGCACGGGCGACCGGTCCGGCGGTCGGCGACGGCGCCGCCTGCATGGTGGCCATCCGAGCCCGAAGCGTGCGGGCGGCGACGGATCCGTCGAGTGTCGCCGGTTCGCTCGCCGCCGCTCTTGACTTGGCGAGCGGCCGGGCCGCGGTTTCGGGTGCGGAGGCCCGCGGAGCGACGGGGGGCGTGGCGGGCATCGGGCGAGCGTCGCCGCCGAGGCGATCCATCGCCCGCTCGAAGATGCGGCCGGGAGCGTCGCGATCGGCGGTCTTGGCGACCAGCGACGCGACCTCGGCCGGATCAGTGATCTCGGTGAGGGTTTCCATCCGGTGCCCGGCGCGACCGGTCGTCTGGCTGACGAGCAGCACGCGACGGTCGACCTTGAGGAGCACGAGCACGCCCTGACGGGAGACGGGGTAGCGCCCGAGCACCTCAAGCACCCCGCTGGGAGCGCGACCTCGCGGTCCGAGCGCGCCCATCAGGCCCGCGGCCGGAGCGAAGCGGCGGACCAGCGATCCCACCAGCAAGATGACCGCCACCACGCCCGCCAAGGCGAGCACCTGGCTCAGCCACGCGGGCATGGAGCGAGCATCGGTCGACGACGCGGGCTGGCTGTCGGCGGCAGGCGCCGCGACGGGCGTCGGGCCGGGCTTTCCAAGCGGCCGCATCGAATCGGGCGTTCGTTGGGCGGGGTCGGATGCCACGGAGACCGCGGCGGATTCGGCGGGGCGAACCGCGGGCTCGGCGGCGACCGGCGCGGCCGGGGGCTGCTCGACGGTCGGTCCGATGGACGCCGCCGGGAGTTGGCCGGTGAGCGCGGCGCAAAGCGCGAGGATCGTGGCGAATCGTGGCATGGGCCTTCCTGGCCTTTCGTCGTCGCGCCTCCGGCGCGAGTGCGTGCGTGTCAGGCGGCGACGGATCCGTCGGCCGAGGGCGCGAGGATCTCGTTGATGCGGACGCAGAAGTTGTCGTTGAGCACGAGCACCTCGCCCCGCGCCACGTGGCGGTCGTTGACGTAGACGTCGACGGGGTCGCCCGCGAGCTTGTCGAGCTCGACGATGGCGCCCGCGGCGAGCTTGAGAACGTCCTCGACGAGCAGCCGCGTGCGACCCAGCTCGATCTTCACGTTGAGGTTGACGTCGGAGAGCAGGTCGATCGTGCGGGCCTGCTTGGCGACGGCGGTGGTGTCGAAGACGGGCATCTGGACGACGGCGGCATCGTCCTTGGGCGCCTCGGGGCGGGCGGCCGACCGAACTTGGTCAACCATGTCGTTCACCTGGGCCGCGGCGTCGGCGAGCGCGTCTTCGGGGGTGGGTTGATCCTGGCTCATGGCGTGGCAGCTCCTGACGACACATCGGGCTCAAGCCCTTCCGACGGCCGCCTCCCCCGACCAAGGGAGAGACCATGCCGCCGTGATGCGTTCGTCCGGAGCATCGGATGCCCGCCCGTGACTCGGGCGAGATTTGCGCCCCCTGCGCATGACGTCCGATAATGCCGCGCAGATCATGCCGCCCGTGGCCCCGAGGGAGGGGATGCCCGCGTGGGGCGGGAGGCTTGGCGGGATCAGTCGGCCGGGAAGCCCTTGCACTTGGGGATGACCACGCGTTCGAGACGGTCCTTGCCCTCGCCGTCCTTGCCCAAGAGCTGGGCGGTGAAGGAGGCGATCTGGCGGTTGATGGTCTCGAGACCAGGCTCCTTGAGCTGGGCGTGCTGGGCGCGACGGAAGATGAGCGAGATGCCTTCCTTGACCTCGGCGGCGCGGTCCTCGAGCTGCTTGGTCACGTACTCCTCGTTCTTGGAGCGGACCTTGAGCACGACCTCGGTGTCCCAGACCCAGACGCGACCGGTCTGCATGTTCTGGAACTTGTCCTCGATGAGCGGGACCTCGACGACCGAGTCGTGGTTGGTCTCGTCCTTGCCCTCGACGGCGGCCTCGACGGGCTTGGGGCCCGTCTTGCCGACGAAGAAGTAGATGCCGGCGGCCTCGACGACCATGAGGATGGCGACGGCGAGGATGATCTTGACAGACGAAGACCCCTTGGCGGGGGCGCCGGTCGCCTGGGTCGCGTCGTTGCGGGATTCGGGCTTGGCGTCGGGCATGGGGACGAGTCCTCGCGCGGTGGCGTCCGCGTGCGTCCGGGAACGGATGGCACGAGACGTCCTGTCGGCTCGAGGAGCATCGACCGCTCAGGGGGGCGACTGCAGGCCCGGCGCGGGCGCGAGCCCTCGCCGGATCGCGGGGGGCGTCACACGCGGCACGACAGTCCCAACCGGCATCATGCCGCCCGGCGGCGTTCGGCGCGAGCCTCTTCCCGTCGGGCCTGGTGATGCTTGATGGCCAGGTCGGCGGGGAGGGTGTCGGGACCGACCGCGCACGCGAAGGCGAACGCGCCCGTGCACCAGGCGGCGGCGACGAGCGGACCGAGCAGCGCTCCCACCACCCACGACCCGGGGATGAACCCGGCGACGGCGGCGGCAGCGAAGGAGATCGCGGCGAGACTGACCAGGGCCCACAAGGGCCTGACGACAAAGCGATCGCGCGGGGCGCGGGCGAGGGCGAGTCGTGGGAAACGCGTGGAATCGGACATGAGCTTCCTTTCGGACGATCGCTGCGTCGCCTCGAGGCGACGAACGAGCAAGCAGATCGGCCGAGGGGACGGATGTCCTGCAATCCGTCCCCCGCCTGACCGGAGGGGATCAGCGACCCAGGACCAGCAGCTGCTGGAGCAGTTCGTCGGCCGTCTTGATGACGCGCGACGAGGCCGAGTATCCGGTGGAGGCGAGGATCATCTTGGTGAACTCGTCGCCGAGGTCGACGTTGGAGGACTCGAGCGCGCCGGGCACCAGCGCGCCGGTGCCGAACGAGCCGGGCTCGGTGACCAGGGCGGTGCCGCTGTTGGGCGCGGCGCGGAAGAGGTTGTTGCCGACTTCCTCGAGACCTTCGGGGTTGTTGAAGGTGGCGACGGCGACCTGACCGAGCGTTCGCGACAGACCGTTGCTGAAGGTGCCGGTGAGCAGGCCTTCGCTGCTGATCGAATAGCCCACGAGCGTTCCCACCGACGCGCCGTCGCGGAAGGTGGCGACGATCTCGGATCGTTCGGCGGCGAGCGAGGTGAGACCGCGTTCGCCGGAGAAGAAGTCCAGCGAGATGGGCAGGGGCGTGCCGGCGCCGGTGCCCGCGCGATCGACGTTGATGAGCGTGGGCGCGGGGTTGATGGGCTGACCGTCGTTGTCGAAGCGGAGGATGCCGGTGGCGAGCTGGGTGGCGATGTCGGTGTCGTCGGGCGACTCGATGAAGTATCGCCAACGGGTGCCGTTGGAATCGCGTCCGTCGAGCACGAGGGTGACGTCGATGTTGACCTCGGTGCCCAGCGAGTCGAAGGCGGCGAACGTCGTGCGGATGCTCTCGCCGTCGGCCGCGCCCGTCTTGTTGGAAACGAAGGGGGCCTTGAGGAAGTCGCCGGTGTTCGAGAGCAGACGAACGTCGGTCGACTGGATGTCGAGGTCGTTGGCCGTGCCGGCGTTGCCGACGACATTGATGATGCCGGTGACGGGGTCGAGCGTCACGCCGGGCGTGGAGCCGTCGGGGTTGGCTCCGACGGTGGAATCGATGCCCATGGCCTGGGCGTAGAAGGCCATGAGGTCGGCCACGGTCGTCGTGGCGGTGATGTTGAGGGAGGAGACGGGGACCGACTTGCCGCCCTTGTCGACGCCGCGGATCTGGATCGACTGACCGGCGGACATGAGGGGGACGTTGGTGCCGGGCTGGGCGGGATCCTCGATCGAGACCAGCGTCGTGGTGGGCAGCAGCAGGTCGGGCGCGGGCGGGTTGGCGCCGGCGATCGTCCGGAAGCCGACGCCGATGGCGGAGCCCAGGGCGATGGCGGTGCCGCGGGTGGGCAGGGTGCCGCTGGCCTTGAGGTTGCCCGCGAAACGCACCGTCGTGGTGGCCTGCGCGACCTTGAGTTCGCCGACGGGCGCCTCGAGATCGACCAGCTTGCCGGGGACGATGTTGTAGTTCTGGTCGACGCCGTACCCCTGCACGCGCTCGCCGGAGATGTTGACGAGCTGGTGGAGGGCGTTGGGACGGAAGCTGCCGGCGCGGGTGTAGAAGGTCTCCTGGCCGCTCCGCACGAGGAAGAAGCCGGATCCTTCGATGGCGAGGTCGCGGCCGTCGCCCGTGCTGCTGGGCACGCCCGAACTGAAGTTGCGCTGGGTGCCGGCGATGTTCACGCCGTTGCCGATCTGCTTGGGGTTGGTGCCGCCGAGCGCCTGCGAGGGCGAGGTGCCGTCGGAGTAGGTCCTCGACATGGTCGTCGAGAAGAGCACGCGGCTGGACTTGTACGCGGTGGTGTTGACGTTGGCGACGTTGTTGCCGATGACGTCAATGCTGCTGGCGTTGGCCTTGAGACCAGAGAGGCCCGTGAAGATCGCGGTCGTCGAAGACATTCATGCACCTCGAAACGGGGAGGTCGGGAACGGATCGCGGCCGCGGGGCCGCACGGGTTCACTGGCCGGCGGGCGCCGGACGGTCGAGCAGGTCGCGAAGGGAGGCGTTGGCGATCGCCAGCGGGCCGCCGGGCGGCGGCGGGACCTTGACGGGCCGCTGCGCCAACTCCTCCACCGAGGCCGGCGCGGAGACCACCGCGTCGACGTCGGTCATGGAGGCGGCCGCCTGGCCGCGAACCTCGCCGATGATCGTGCGGGTCGCGACGTCGAGCCGGTACGCCACGCCGTCGAGAAGCACCATGGCGCGGGACGCGCCGTTGGCCTCGGCGACGTCCGCGGCGGCGGCGGCCCGCTGCAACTGCTCGGGCGAGAGCTTGAGATCGAGCCCCTTGGCGATGCGGACCGGCGCGCCGGGGCCCGCCTCGCCGGCGCGTGCCTGCTCGAGCAGGGCGTCGAACGAGGCGACCTGATCGTCGCCGATGGCGCCAAGACGCGACCTGATGCCGGTCGAGGCGGGGAGGATGCCCAGGGACTTGAGGAGCGGGTCGGTGGTCATGGCTGGTCCTTGGAGGGTGATGCCGCGACAGGATCAGGGGGTGGGGGCGAGCAACTCGTCGACCTGCGACAGGAAGACGCGGTGGCCGTTGTCGAGGCTCACGACCGCGCCGTAGGGCGTGTTGCTGACGGAGCGGACGGTGCCCTGCACGCGCTGGTTGCCGTCCGAGATGCCGCTGACGCGACGGCCCAGGAGCGTGGCGCCGGACGTGAACTGGTTCTGGTAGACGAGCGACTGGAGCTGGTCGGTCAGGTCGGTGTCGGCCTGAATGCTCCGCAGCGTCGAGATCTGCTGGAGCAGGGCGTTGGTGTCGTTGGGGCTCATCGGGTCCTGATTGCTCAGTTCGGTGAAGATGATCTTGGAGAAGTCGGCCGAGGTGAGGTCGCCCATGCCCTTGTTCTGGAAGGGCTGGGAGAATCCGCCGGCCATCGCGTTGATCTGGGACATGCCTGGGCTCCGTCAGGGGACAAGGGACGTTTCGACGCTCGGCTCCGCTTCGGCGTTCACACGATCGTGTCGAGCGCGGTCGAGACGCCCGCGGCATCGAGCGACGCAAGCAGCGTGCCGACCGATCGGTCGACCACCACGGTGTCGGTCTCGCCATCCTCATCCTCTCGACGGGTGGCGGCGACGTGCTCGCGCCGCGCAGGAACGTCATCCTCGCGGTCGTGTCGTGCGCCCTGATCGGAACCGGTCGCGGGCCGATCATCCGACGACCGATCGGAGGAACGATCGGCGGCGGTCGCCGGATCGGAGGATCTCGGCCCTTCGACGACGATCTCCTTGACGCGAACGCCTTGGTCCTCGAGCGAACGTCGCAACTCGGCGATGCCGGACTCGATGGACGCGACCGTCTCGGGTCGTTCGCAGCCGAGGACCACGCTCACGCCCGATTGATCGCTGTGCATGCGGATCTGCACCCGCCCGAGTTCCTCGGGCGAAAGGTTGAGCCGCACGTCGCCCGCGCCGCGGAGCGCGGCGGCCAGGGCCTTGCCGGTCCGCAGGACCATCGTCGACTCCTGCGCCTGAGGGGCGGGGAAGGGAGGCCCCTGCCGCTTGGCCTCCTTGGCGCGAGGAGCGTCCTGCGGGCCGCCGCGGGAGGGTCCGACGCGATCGCCGTTGGCGGCGGGCGATGTGCCGTGCGTCTCCTGAACGCCACCGAGCGCCTTGACGCCGCCGGCCTCGCGGGCGAAGGGTTCGCTGGGCGCGTGGCGTTGGGACATCGTCGCGGGGGCGGCCGCGCCACCGGTGAAGGACCGACTGCCGTCGTTCATGGCATCGTCGGTCGGCGTGTCCGTGGCGGCGCGGGCCTCGTGTCGGGGTTCGCCGCGACGGGAGGACTCCGCCTCGAGCCGGGCCTGGCGCATGGAGGGTTCGGCGGCCTGGGCTTCGACCGCGGGTTCGTCCGCATGGGAGGCGGCGGCACGCCGATCCTCACGTGAGGCGCGTCTGGCGTCAGCTTCGACTGCCTGGTCGGCTGCGGCGTCGGCGGGCTGCTCGGCCACGTCGGCCGTTTCCCCGTCTTGGGCGCGGCGGGCGGTCGGGGCGGAAGGATCGCCGAGGGGCGACGCATCGACGGGCCGCGACGCATCCGACCGTTCATCGACCACGGCCTTCTCGGGTTCGGCGGAGGTCCGCTTGGCCGAGGGGCGGGATTCGCGAGTCCGATCGTCCTTGTCGGCGCGGCGGGACGATTCGTCGGTCGTCTGCTCGGGCGTCGTGGACGAGGCGGACGCGGCCTCGAGTCGATCGAGGAACGACAGGCCGTCATCGGCCAAGGGGAAGGCCAGCGACAGATCGAGCGTGGAGAGGGCGGGACCTGAGGCGACGGAACGCAGCGGGGCGACGGGTTGGGTCTGCACGGCTTGACTCCTTCGCGACGCGGGAGAGGGAGCAGCCGCCCGGCCCGTCCGGGAGTCACGCCCGGTCAGGGGGAGCCCGAGGCGGTCCTCGTGCCACCCTGCAGCCTGCCCTTGTCGCGGAGTTGCTCAAGCAACTGGCTTGCCATCGCGGGATCGTCCTTGGCGAACTCGCCGAGGATGCTGGTGCGCACGCGATCCTCCATGGCGTCGAGATACTGCACGACCTTGCGCATGCGCTCGGCCTGCGCCTTGGCATCGCTTTGCGCCTGCCCCGGAGCGGGGGCGCGGCCGTTGGCGGCGGGTGCGGCGGCGACGGCGGTCCCCGGATCGGGCGCCTGTCCCGAGAGCATCTGCGAGAGGAGCGACTTGGCGGCGGCGGGCTTGAGCGACGAGAGGACGTTGAGCGCCTTGACGAACTGCTCCTGGGCGACCTTGTCGATGCTCTGCGAGTTCATGCCCGCGAGCACGCGCCGCTCCTCGGCGAGGTCGGCACGCTCCTTGGCGAGTTGGGCCGTCTGATCGGCCAGACGCTTCTGCAAGCTCTCGACATCGCGGCGGAGGCGCGCGAGGCGTTCCTTGTCGAGTTCGGTGGCCTCGAGCCGGGCGGCGAGCTGTTCCGAGGCGGTGAGGGGCGGCTTGGCGGCCTTGGCCGCGGCCTCGGCGGCCTTGACGGCCTCCTCGGCCTTCTTGGCATCGGCGTCGATGGCGGCCTTCTCCTGCGTGACGGTGACGGCCAGACGCGTGCGCAACTCGCGCACGCGGTTCATGTCGAGACGATCGGACTGCACCAGCCAGCCGACGAAGCCGAGCGTGGCGATGAAGTTGGCGACGGCCAACACGACGAGCGCGACAAAGAGGGCTTTCATGGGATGGTCCCCGTGTCAGGGGTTGCGGCAAGCGGGCTTCGGGCCTGGGCCATGCGGGCGGCGATCTCGTCCATGGCGGCCGCGTCCTTGCGACGCTCCTCGGCTCGCCACTCTTCGTACTGCTTCTCGCGGAGAAGCTCGATGGCCCTGCGGGCCTTCATGGCCTGGGCGAGTTCGGCACGGGCCTTGGCGAGGTTGGCGTGCACGCCCGCGAGTTGCACCACCACGCGCTGGGCGCGGGCCTGGCCCGCGAGCGTCGAGACGGCCTGCATGCCGGCCCCGCGGATGTCGGCGGCACCCACGCTGCCGCCCGAGAGCATGTCGCGCCACGCCTCGCGGGCCTCCTCGAGGCCGCGTTGGAACGCGCGGAGTTGATCCTCGAGTTCGACCCGCTTGGATTCGAGCACGGCGACGGCGGCCTGCCGCTGACGTTCCGCGGCAAGCCGCTGCTTGAGCACCGGCGCGAGCTTGAAGACGAACTTGGCCATGGCGAGTCAGGGGTGAAGGTCGGGAGCGTGGAGACGTTCAGCGTGCGGCGGGGCGGGTTGGCGGCGTGAGTCGGCGGGCGGTGTCTTCGGCGATCTTGAGGAACCTCGCGTGGGCCTGACCGAACGACTCGCGGTCGTCGCCCGCCTGGCGGAGCAAGTCGATGATGGCCGGGTGGGCCTCGACGGCGATGTCCGACTCGGGCTTGGCGCCCTTGGCGTACGCGCCGATCTGTATGAGGTCCTCGACGTCGCGGTAGGCGGCGAGCAGGCGGAGGAGTTGGCGGCGGGCCTTCCCGCTGCGTTCGTCGGTGATGTCGCCGGCGACGCGGGAGACCGAGTCGAGGACGTCGACGGCGGGGAAGTGACCCCGCTGCGCGAGGCGTCGCGACAGGATGAGGTGGCCGTCGAGGATGCCCCTGGCGGCGTCGGCGATGGGCTCGGTCATGTCGTCGCCCTCGACGAGGATGGTGTAGAGCCCGGTGATGGAGCCACCCTTGGCCGCGCCGTCGGCGGCGCGGAGGGATCCTGCACGTTCAAGGAGCAGGCCGAGCGAGGCGAAGACGCTGGGGGTGTATCCCTTGGTGGTGGGCGGCTCGCCCGCGGAGAGGCCGACTTGGCGCTGGGCGTGCGCGAACCGCGTCACCGAGTCCATCATGAGCAGCACGTCCTGCCCCTGGTCGCGGAAGTGTTCGGCCACGCAGCAGGCGAGCTTGGCGGCGCGGATGCGCATGAGCGGCGGTTCGTCGCCGGTGGCGACGATGACGACGCTGCGGGCCAGGCCCGCGGGTCCGAGGCTGTGCTCGATGAAGTCGCGCACCTCGCGGCCACGCTCGCCGATGAGGGCGATGACGTTGATGTCGGAGGATGCCCGCTGGGCGATGGTGCCCAGGAGCGTGGACTTGCCGACGCCCGGGCCCGCGAAGAGTCCCAGACGCTGGCCCTTGCCCAGGGGCGTCATGAGGTCGAGCACGCGAACGCCGGTGACGAGCTGGTTCGTGACGCGTTCGCGGCCGAGCGCCGGAACGGGGGGCGGATTGAGCCGTGAGGCGCGAAGGTCGAGGGGCGAGCGCTTGCCGTCGATGGGCCGGCCGAGGCCGTCGAGCACGCGTCCCAGGAGCGCGGGGCCGACGCGACCGGTCTGCGAGGCCTCGACGCCGATGACGGGATCGCCCGCGCGAATGCCATCGGTCTGGCCGAGCACCATGACGACGCTCTGCTGGCGTTCGATGGCGACCACTTCGCCCAGGAGCGGCCGGACGGCGCGGCCGGTCCGGTCTCGCGTCGGTCGGTCGCCGATGCGGACCATGGAGCCGACGGGAAGCGGCAGGTCGTTGACCATGACGACCAAGCCGCGGACGGCGGCGACGCGTCCGACGATGCGGATGCCGATGGCGGCGTCGATCGCGGCCTCGGCGGCGTCGGCGAGCGAGCTCATGCACCCTCCCCGAAGGCGTCGTGACGTTCGGCGTCGGGCAGGAGCGCGCAGGCGAGCTCCTCCATCTGCGTGGCGATCGAGGCGTCGATGACCGCGCCGCCCGCGCTGCTCACGACGCACGAGCCCCGCTGCAGGGACGGGTCGGCGATGATCTGGGTGTCGCGGGCCTGCTCGAACTGCAGGGAGAGATCGGGCAGGACGGACTGGAGGGCCATCTGGTCGTCGGGGTGCACGCGGACGCTCAGCCGCGAGGGACGGAGCACCAGGGGCAGGATCTGCTCGAAGCGGCGGGCGGCGACGCCGGGGTCGATGTCGATGACGCGGGCGACGAGACGCTGGGCGAAGAGGATGGCGATGCGGACGACGTCCTCGCGGGCCGAGACCAGCAGTTCCTCTCGCTTGCCCGAGAACTGCGCGAGCAGGTCGTGGAGCGTCGTGTTGAGCTGCTGGACGTCCTCGCCGACGCGGGCGATGGCTTCGGTGGTGCCCAGCTCGCGACCGTCGCGGTAGCCGTCGGCGTAGCCCTGGGCGTGGCCGCGTTCGAGCCCCTCCTCGGTCGCGGTGTCGATGAGCTTCTTGCGCTGGACGAGCGCGGCCTCGACGATCTCGCGAGCCTGCTTCTCGGCCGACTCGCGGAGTTTCTTGCCCTGCGCGGCCAGGTCGCTCAGGTCGAGCACGACGGCGCCGCGGGCCGAATCGGTGTTGGAGTCGCGGATGACGGCCATGGGTGGAGGTGCTCGGGGTCCGGAGACCGGGTTCAGACCATCTGGTCGGTCTCGCCGCCGCGACCCTCGACGACGACGTCGCCGGACTCCTCGAGACGACGGACGATGTCGACGACTCGCTGCTGGGCCGACTCGACGTCGGAGACCTTGACGGGGCCCATGTACTGCATGTCCTCCTTGATGAGCGCGGCGGCGCGTTCGGACATGTTCTTGAAGATCTTCTCCTTGAGGGAGTCGCTGGCGGTCTTGAGCGCCAAGCTGAGATCGCTGTTCTCGATCTCCTTGAGCACGGCCTGGATGCCCTTGTCGTTGACCTTGAGGATGTCCTCGAAGACGAACATGAGGCGGCGGATCTGCTCGACCAGGTCGGGATCCTCCGACTCGAGGCCTTCCATGATGGACTTCTCGGTGGAGCGGTCGGCGAGGTTCAGGATCTCGGCGACGGTCTCGATGCCGCCGGCCTTCTCCATGGACTGGCCCAGCATGCTGGAGAGGCGGCTCTCGAGGCCCTTCTCGACCTCGCGGATGACCTCGGGGTTGGTCTGCTCCATGTTCGCGACGCGCTTGATGACCTCGATCTGCTTCTGGATGGGAAGCCCGCCGATGATCTCGCTGGCCTTGTGGTGGGCGAGGTGGCAGAGGATGAGGGCGATGGTCTGGGGGTGCTCGTCCTGGATGAACGTCAGCAGGCTCTCGCTCTCGGCCCGCTGCAGGAACGAGAAGGGCGTCTTCTGCACCTGCGTCTGGATCTGCCCGAGCATGCGCTCGGCGGACTTGGGATCGAGCGAGGCCTCGAGGATCTTCTTCGCGTAGTCGAGCCCGCCCTCGCCCGCGTACTTGCTCGAGATGTTGTTGGCGTAGAAGTCGGCGATGACCTCGGCGTGCAGCTTGGCGGGAACGCGGCCCAGGCCCGCCAGCTCGCGCGTGACCTCCTCCACCGCCTTGGGATCCATGAACTTGAGCATCTTGGCGGCACGCTCGGTGCCGACGGCCAGCAGCAGGATGGCGGCCTTGGTGATGCCCTCGAGCTCGTCGATGGAGTTGGGAAGGGGCTGGTTGGGGCGGCGTGGCATGGGGTTGGTCCGTGGCATGGCCGAACGTCAGCTCTGCATCTCGACCCAGCGGGCGAGCAACTTGGCGGATGACTCGGGCTCGGTCTCGACGAGGGCCTCGACCTGCTCGAGGATCTTCTTGTCCTGCATCTCCTGCTCCCCCACCTCGATGCCGGCGAGGGCGGCCTCGACCTCCTCGGCCTCGCCGACCAGGTCGGTCTCGGTCTCGAGCGTCTGGGGCAGGCCGACGAGTTCCTCGGCGGTGGGCATCTCGCGGCGGATGGAGACCTTGCGGACCATCATCGCCATCATGAACAGGGCGGCCACGGAGAGCAGGGCCAGCACGGCCTTGTCGAACAGGCCGCCGCCGATGAACTCGCCGATGCCCCCGCCCCCGCCGCCGCCGGAGGACCGCAGCCCGCCGAACATGCCGGCCGCGCTCACCTCGAGCCCCGGCGGGACGTCGACGGGCACCATGGCCACGTCAATGCTGTCGGTGACGATGAGGCGAAGGGTCTCCTCGGTCATCGTCTCGTCGGCCTTGGCGATCATCGCCTTGACGTGGGGACTGATGCTGTCGATGATCCGCTTCTTCTCGACGGCGAACCGCTGCCCGAGCTCCTCGTCGGAGGGAACCGCCTTCTCGGTCTCCGCCGCGCCGTCCGCGCCGCCCTTGGCGGCCTGCACCAGCCTCGCGACATAGCCCTGGGGGACGACGACGGAAATGGCCACCCGCGTGGCGTGCCCCTTGGGGTCGATGATCGTCTCGGTGCGGGTGCCGACGTGGTTCTCGTATTCGGTGGTGGTGGAGCTCGTGTCGCTCTTGTTGCCCGAGGCGGCGACCGGCCCGCGGTTGATGTCCGCGGTCTGGTTGGCGCCAAAGCCGGGCTCGGCGCCGGGGCCCGCCTGCGTGCTCGAATCGACCGTCTCGGTCTCCTTGCGACGCATCGAGATCGTGCCCTGCTTCTCGGGCATGTTGGTCCGCACCTCGGCCCGCGACCGCGTGACGTCCACGTGCGCCGTGACCGCCACCGTGACGCCGGGGATGTACGACAAGAGGCCCAGGAGCTTCTCTCGCGTCTGCGCCTCCACGAAGCTCGCGTGCTCCATGAAGGTCGCCGGGAGCGCCTCCTCCTCGCTGGTGGCCTTGCGCTGGCGGCCGCTGGCCGCGTCGATGATGCTGACCCGGTCGATGGTCAGCCCCGAACGGCTGCCCGCGACGAAGCCCGCCACGGCGTCGACCATGGCCTGGGGCAGGGCCTGTCCCGAATCGGTCGTCACCGTCACCGACGCGCTGGGCTTGCGGAGCTGCGCGCCGAAGCCCGTGGGTTCGGGAATGTCGAGGAAGACGGCCGCGGACTTGACCCCGCGGAAGTCGCCGATGCGGGCCGCCAGCTCGTTGGCCAAGGCGTTGATGTAGGTCTGCTCGTTCTGCTGCCTCGAGTTCATCCAGTTCGACTTCGACAGGATGTTCTCGAACATGATGGCCTTGTCGTTGGGCAGCATGCCCCGCTCGCCCAGCGCGGAGATGGCCCGCCCCCGCATGCCCGACTCGACCATCAGCTTGTTGCCCTCGCGCTTGGTCGTGATGCCCGCGGCCTCGAGCTGCGCCGCGGCGGCGTCGAGCTGGGCGGGCGTCGCGCCGGGGAGCACCTCCTCGACGCTCTGCTTGCCCGCGTACTGCGACACGATGAACAGCGTCATCAGCAGCACGATGAGCACCGTGCCGACGAGCAGCTTGTGGGTCGCGCTGAGCGGTCCGAGCTGCTTCTGGATGGTGGCGAGCGTGCGCCTCAGGAACTCCATCGCCGCGGCCTCCATGCCGCCGTGCCCGTCCCGGCCTTCACGGCCCGGGAACAGGGGTCGATCCATCGACCCGCATGGCACCGGCTCGTGGAGTGATTCGGACCCCGCGCACGCCGCGCTTGAAATGCGCATGCCGCGCAGGATTCGCCGGGCATCCCCCGAGGAGGCGTCGCCCGCCGCGACGGGCGCGCGGCGTCGCCCCCGCCCGCGCGAACACCACGCGCGGCGGGCAGGGGGACGCTTAGACCCTCATCTGCTTGATCTCGTCGTAGGCCTCGACCATGCGGTTGCGCAGCTGCTGGAGCATGCGGAACGCGTTGTCGGCCTTCTGGGTGGCGACGACCACCGATTCGATGTCGGACCTGCGGCCCGTGGCCAGGTCCTCGACGGCGCGGGTGGCCTCCTGCTGCGCGCGGTTGACCTCCTCGACCCCGGCCTTGAGCACGTTCTTGAAGCTCGCGCCCGAGGCCTGCCCGGCGAACTCGCCATGGTCGCGGGCTCCGCCCGCGCGAAGGCTCGTGAGCCCCGTGTCCCGATTCGCCGCGTTGATGAAGCCGAGCGGATCAGCCATGATCGAGCAACCTCCGAAAGTCGTGCCGCCAATCCCCCGTCGAGGGGAGCCGCGACGTCGCGTCAGGCGAGCAGTCGCAACGCCTGTGCCATCATGTTCTTCGTCGCTTCGGCGGCCGCGACGTTAGCCTCGTACGACCTGGTGGCCTGCATGGCGTTGATCTGCTCGACCATGGGATTGACGTTGGTCGTTCGCACATAGCCCTTCTGCGCACCCTCCTTGATCGCGCGGGGGTTGCCCGGGTCCCAGCGCAGGCCGAACGGACGCTGGTCGACCTCGATGGCCGCCACGTGCGTGCCCAGTTCGCGGGCCGTCGGATCGACGGCGCCGGGGTCGCCCGGGGCGAACATGACCTGGCGGGCCCTGTAGGGCATGCCGTCGTGCATGACCGAGTGCTGGTTGGCGAGGTTGGCGGAGATCGCCGTCAGGCGGGTCCGCTGGGCGATCATGCCGCTGGTCGAGATGTCGAGGATGCCGTACATGGTGTCTCCGGTGCGTCCCCCGGTTCAGGGGGTCCTGTCGAAACGCGGTGCGTCAGACGCGCTGGCCGATGGCGGTGCGGAGCAGGTCGTTCTCCCGCCTGAGCAAGTCCGCTGCCGTTCGGTACATCAGTTGGTTCTCCGCGACCG
Organism: Phycisphaerales bacterium; assembly: GCA_040397805.1. Lineage (GTDB taxonomy): Bacteria > Planctomycetota > Phycisphaerae > Phycisphaerales > UBA1924 > UBA2402. Next base: position 13,933 of record JBBAVG010000003.1, on the reverse strand, counting down.
ACTGCATCAGTCGCTCGAGATCGCGGTTGTTGCGGTCGTGGTAGAGCACGTTCCTCGACGGGCTGGCGGGACGAAGCGTGAGCGAGCCCGACAGGCCCCTGGCGAACGACACCTCGTCGGTGTCCCCCAGCGGAAGCGCTCCGGCGTTGCCCCCCCGCTCCTCCCGTCGCTTCCGCACCGCGCGGGCGAGTTCCTCGCGGAAGGCCGACGGCGACACGTCGACGGGCCGGAAGTCCGGCGTGTCGACATTCGCGATGTTGTGGGCGAGCAGCCGCTGGCGAGCGCCGGCGAACCGGAGCACCTGCTCGAGCACGGGCGCGGAGCCCGCATTGGCGAGGTCGTTGAAGATCACCATCGGGGTCGCTCCTTCGAGAGGATCAGGCCATGGCCTCCACCACGCCCTGCTCCTTCCACTTCTTCAGCTTGAGGCCGAGCGTCCGAACGCCGATGCCCAGCGCGTCGGCCGTGCGTTGGCGGTGGCCGCCGAACCGACGCAGCGCGTCGAGGATCGCGTCGCGTTCCACGTCCTCGAGGGCCTTGGTGTCGACGCCCGCGTGCGAGGGCCGCGGCTCGACCACGGAGGCGTGGAACAGGGGGGGCACGGGACGCGCCGACGCATCCGTGGCGCGGGTCGCCGCCAGGGGCGGCAAGGGCTGCACCGGCGCGGAGGCCGAGAGCCACGCCTCGACCATCTCGTGGCGGATGCAGCCGCCGGTCCGCGAGCCGCTGAGCACCACGGCCCGCTCGCAGATGTTCTGCAGTTCCCGCACGTTGCCGGGCCAGTCGTAGGCCGCGAGCGTCTCGAGCGTGCGGCCCTCGAGTTCCAGGGGCATGCGACCCTCGCGGGCGCACACCTTGGCGACGAAGTGGCGGGCCAGCGCGGCGACGTCCTCGCGCCGCTCCCGCAGCGACGGAACCCGCAGGGGGAGCACGTTGAGCCGGAAGTAGAGGTCCCGCCTGAACTCGCCCGCGGCGACGCTGGCGGGCAGGTCGCGGTTGCTGGTGCACACCACGCGAACGTCGACGCCGATGGTCACGCTCGAGCCCACGCGTTCGAAGGCGCGTTCCTGAAGCACTCGCAGCAGCTTGGCCTGGATGGACGGGCTGATCTCGCTCACCTCGTCGAGCAGGAGCGTGCCGCAGTCGGCGAGCTCGAATCGTCCCTTGCGGAGCCGCTCGGCGCCGGTGAACGCGCCGCGTTCGTGCCCGAAGAGTTCGCTCTCGAGCAGCGACTCGGACAGCGCGGCGCAGTTGACGGCGAGCATGGGGCCCGAAAGCCTGGGGCTCGACTCGTGGACGGCCCGGGCGACGACCTCCTTGCCCACGCCGGACTCGCCGGTGATGAGCACCGTGCCCTGCGAGTCGGCCACGGCGAGAATCTGCTCGCGCAGCGCCCGCATGGCGGGCGAATCGCCGATGAGCCGATCGACGCCCGTCCCGGCCGGCGAGCCCGCGTGGTCCGGGGTCGACTCGGGCCGAGCCGGGGAGGCGGAGAGTCGCAGGACGGCGTTCTCACGCCGAACCTGGCCGTGCTCGACGGCCCGCTTGACGGCGATGACCAGTTCGTCGCCCTCGAAGGGCTTGGTGAGATAGTCGAAGGCGCCCAGCCGCATGGCGCGGACGGCGGTGTCGATGGTGCCGAAGGCGGTCATGAGGATGACCGGCAGGTCCTCGTCGATGCGGCGGACCTGCTCGACGAGTTCGACGCCGGTCATGCCGGGCATCCGCATGTCGGTCACGACGGCCTCGGGCCGCCGCTGGGCGATCATCTCGAGCGCGACGCGGGCGTCCTGCGCGGAGCGGACCTCGAAGCCCGCCCGCTCGAGCGTGGCGCCCACGCTCTCCCGCATCATTTCCTTGTCGTCGACCACCAGGACGTACTTCATGCCGCGTTCTCCAGGGCGTTGTGGGCTCGCGTGCCGCCGTCGGCGGTCGCGGGCAGGTGAATCTCGAAGCGGGCGCCCGGGCCTTCGCGGCCCGGGATCTCGGCGTTGTTGCGAACCTCGATCCGCCCCCCGTGGGCGTCGATGATCCGGTGCACGATCGCCAGGCCCAGGCCCGTGCCCGCGCCTCGCGTCGTGAAGAAGGGGTTGAACATGCGGGCCACCACCTCGGGCGAGACGCCGTCGCCGGTGTCGGAGACGCCGATCACCACCCACGGTCGCGGCGTGCGCGAGGCGTCCATCGCGTCCCGCCGCTCCACCGACAGGATCAACCCATGGTCCCGGCCCGGCGCCTCGGCCATCGCCTCGTAGGCGTTTCGGATCACGTTCACCAGGGCCTGCATCACCAGCGACTCGTCGCACTCGAGCGAGGACGATCCGCCGGCGGACTCGACCGACGCACGGACGCCTCGCCACCCGGGAACCCCGTCGTGCATGCACGTCTCGAGGGCCCGCTCGACCATCGCGACGGGATCGACCGGCGCGGTCCGCAGTCGGAACTCGCGAGAGAAGGTCAGCACGTCGGAGACGATCGACTCCATCACCCGTCCGGCCGCCGTGATCTTCGCCGCCAGCTTCGCCTGCGCGGGGGCGGTCGTCGTCAGATCCTGCTCGATCATGGCGGCGTACAGGCGGATGCACCCCAGCGGATTCCTGATTTCGTGGGCGATGCCCGCGGCCATCTCGCCCAGGGCGGCCAGCCGCCGCGACCGCTCCAGCTGCGCGTGCGCCTGGTCGAGTTCGCCCGTGAGCGCGGCCACCTTCGCCTTGAGCTCCGCGTGCGAGGCCTCGAGCCGCGCCGTCACGGCGTTCACCGCGCCCAGCAGCTCCGCCAGCCCCTCGCCGTCGAGATCCTGCCTGGTCATGTCGTCCGATGCGACGCTCATGCGCGGCGATCCTCCTCGCGAGGGCCCGCGATCCGAGCCGCGGCCGGGCTGAACCCGTACGCGGCCGCGGCGCGACCCGCCACGTTGAGGCCGGCCAACTCCCTCGCGCAACGATCGCGTCGCTCCACGAGTCGGGCCGCGAGGGTCTCGTCCATGGCGGCGATCCTCGCGCTCAAGTCGTCGATGGCGTCGAGATCGGCCTTCAGTTCCTCGCCCTGCTCGCCCCCGGCGGTGGCGGCGATGATCTCGGCCTGTTCGGCGATGCACGCGAGCAGGCTCGCCCGCTCCTCGAGCAGCACATCGAGCCGATCGACGTCGCCCTCGTCGAGGGCCCGCCCGCAGCGTTCGCCAATCAGCAACGCCTCGCCGAGCAGCGATCGCTGTCGACGGGCCGTGGCGTGCCTGCGGCTGATGGTCGTGGTCTTGCCGTTCATCTCGGGCCTCCTGCCCCTTGTTCGCCCGCGCGTCCCGCGGGCACCTTCCGCTCACTCGCCGGTCGCGTCGCCCCCTTCGGGCACGCCCGCCAGCCTCGTCTGCGCCTCGAGCCACTGCTCCCACTGCCGACGCGACATCGGAAGCGTCGGATCCTCCCACGCCGCGTCAGGGAGCGATTCGTAGAACTTCTTCGCCCGCACGTTGGCCACCGCCGCCTCCTGCATCTTCCCCTGCTCGAGCAGGGCGCCCACGATCTGCACCATCGCCACCAGCGAGGCGGCGTCGCGCGGGTACCGCTCCTTCGCCGCGTCGTAGAAGCGGATCGCCGTGTCGTAGTCGCCCAGGTCGTACGCGCAGTCGGCCTTGAAGAACGTCGCGTTCCGCTGGCGGAGGTCGTCCAGACCCGTGCGTTCAGGCATCCGCTCGTAGGCCTTCTCCACCGAATCGAAGATCGCCATCGCGCGCTCGAGCCGATCGCGGCGCGCCTTCTCGAGCTCGCGTCGCTGCGAGTCCGGCATCGCCACCCCGAAGCCGTCGCCGATGCGGATCGCGCTCTGGCGGTGCGCATCCGCCAGCTTGAAGTAGATCCCCAGCGTCTCCCCGTCGTCCTGCGCGTGCGACACCGCCGCGTCGCCCGACCTGGCCACGGAACCCGAACCGTTCGCCTGCGGCAGGGCCGCCGAGTGTTCCGCCTGGTCGATCCTGCTCCGCTCGACGAACTCGCCGAGCCGCTCGATGGCCCGCTCGAACTGTGCCGTGTCGTAGTAGTGCTCGCCCAGCGTTCGCAGCGCCTCGCGGAACATCGGCGTCGCCGTGCCGCCCACTTCGCCACGCACCACCCGCAGCAACTGCTGCTCGGCCTCGCCGTCGTTGGCCGGGTTGAGGTCGGCCAGGAGCGTCCGGGCCAGGGGCACGTGGCTGGCGTCGGCCACGGGGCTGCTCGCCTGCGAGTTGGTTCGCCCCGCGATCAGCTCGCGATAGACGTTGGCGGCGGCCTCGAGATCGCCCGAGGCGCGATACGCGTCGGCGAGCCGAAAGCGGGCCATCGGACGGCGACTGTCGGACGGGAAGTCCGCCGCGAACTGCCGGAAGGCCGCCGCGGAGCCGGGCAGGTCTCCCGCCCGATCGAACATGTCGGCGGCGGCCCAGAGCGAATCGCCGTAGGCCTGGGTGTCGGACTGGATGCTCTTGCCTGCGTGCAGACGGAAGTACTCCGCGCCCTTGGTGAGGTGCAGCCGGGCCTCGCGCTGGGTGGCGGGCTCGACCTGCGCGAGCGTGAGCGCGTTGTCGCCGCCGCCCGCACGGATCAGCAGGTCGGACGCCAACTCGCGGTGCGTGCGAGCCAGTCCCAGCAGCAGTTCGCCGGGCGCCTGCTCGACTCCCACCAGCCGCTCTCCGAGCGCGGCGAACTGCAGCGCGGAGTGATAGTCCTTCTTGTCGAACTGCTCGTTGAACCTCGCCATCAGGCTCCGAAGCGCCTGCTGCACGAAGGCGGGATCGGCGGGGCGAGCGTCGGAGGCCGGCTCGCCACCTGCATGTCCCGACGCCGCGGCTTCTTGCAGGCCCGCCTGGGGACCCGAGCCGTGCGAGGGCTCGCCCGCGGCATGGCCACCGGGCGTGGGAGCGGCGTCCGGCGATGGCGTCTCGTCGACGGCCGCCGGCCTGAGTTCGACCTTCCCGCCTCTCAGCACCGTCACCAGCATGTCGTAGTGCTCGAGCGAATCGGTCATGAGCGCGTTCGATTGCGTGTTCGCCAGCGCGGATTCGACCTCCGCCAACCCCAGCAGCGTGCCAGGCACCTCCGCGCTGTTCGGCCAGTTCTCGAGCACCGTCAGGTACCGCTCCCGCGCCCGGTTGAGCGACTCGCCGCCGATGGCGTGATCGATCTGCGCGAGCATCCTCGCGACCTTGGGCGACAGCTCGTGGGAGACGCCCAGCATCTCCGCCGCACGCTCGAGCTGCGCGCCCGCTCGCTGCACCTGGTCCAGCACGAGATAGGCCTCGCCCAGCGTGGCCACCACCTCGCCCACCGCCGGACTCGTGGAGTTCTCGAGCCGCGGCATGGCCCGCAGGATGCGCGTGACGGCCTCTTCCGGACGTCCCGCCGCCATCAGCATCTTGGCCTGCCGGCCCAGACCCCACAGCCGCTCCTCGTCGCTGAGGCGAGGCTCCTGCGTGAAGGTCGTGATGAGGTCGAGCGCGGCCTCGGCGCGGGCGGGGCCGCCCGACAACGCCGCGTCGATCAGTCGCTTGTGGATCGCCAGTCGCTCCTCGGCCTGCTCTTCGGGCAGGCGGAGCATCTCCTCGAGCGCCTTGTCGAACTCGCCCAGGCTCGTGAGCGTGTGGCAGATGAAGACCTTGTCCTGACTCGTCAGGTTCGCGGCCCTCGACTCGGCTTCCTTGTACTCGGCGAGGATGTTCCGGTGGTTCTCCTCGCGATTGATGCCCAGCTCTCGCTGGCCCATGAAGATGGCCCTGGCCCGCAGCAGGTGGAATCGCCGCTGCTGGTCCTTCGTCAGGGCCGCCTTCGAGAGCCACGGCAGCACTTTCGCGTTGAGCGTGCCGAGCGCCGCCTCGTACTCGCCCGAATCGATCTGGGCCGAGGCCTCGACCAGCCCGTCGCCCCGATCCTCGCGTGGCGTGTTCCTCGCGGCGTACACCGCGGCGCCGATGGCGATCGCGATGCCCGTCGCGGCCAGCGGGAGCTGCCACAGGTGCCTCCATGACGGAGTGGGCCGGGGGGTCGGAGTGTCGGTTGATTCCGTGCTCATGGCGATCCGCGCATTTCCTGCCTAAAGACCCTTCGTCTATCGAGCCGGTTCGGCACGACCATGCAGATCGGGGGGCCCCCACGCGCAGGAATCGCCGGTCGATCGTCCATCCGGGGGATTCCCCTCCCCGAGGCGTGCGGGGTCGCCCCGAATGGCCCACTAGACTTGGATGCATGGCGGCCGCCACGACGAATCCGACGCCCGACGCCGAAGACCGCGCGATGCCGTGGCGGTCGCCGGCGGTGCTGCTGGCCGCGGGCCTCGTGGCGATCACGCTGGTCGCGGGCATCGTCTTCGGCTTGGTGCTGCCCTCGCTCCGGACCGCGCGTGAATCGGCCGACAAGGCGGTCACGGCGACCACGCTGACCGAGATCGGTCGCGCCCTGCACGCCTATGCGGCGGATCACGCCGGACACCTGCCTCCCAGCGACGACGACGTGATCTCGATGCTCTCGCCCCGGTACCTCCCCACGCCGCCGCGGCTGGGGCCTGCCTGGTCCCGGGAGCCGACGTGGCGGTACGTGCCGCTGGGCGACCTCGATCAGGTGGCGGACCCGGCGAGCAAGGTGCTGGCCTTCGAGACGCCCGGGCACTGGACGCGCGCGGGCGGGCACCTCCTGATGGCGGACGGCACGGTGAAGTGGGTGGATGGCCTTCGCTACGACGAGCTGGTGTCGCCGTTCATGCCTCGCCGCTGAGTCTGGCGATCGACGTCACTCCTCGCCCAGCGTCTTCTTGCGCCGCAGCACGTGGTGGTAGTGCTGGGCGAAGCGGTGGGCCTCGTCCCGAATGGCTTGGCAGAGGCGCAGGCCCGGATTCTCCCGCCCGAGCCGGATCGGCTCCTGGCGGTTCTGGACGAAGATCAGCTCTTCCTTCTTGGCCAGCGAGATGACCATCGGCGGCGTGGCGTTGAGGGCCGCGAAGGCCTCGAGGGCCGCGTTCAGCTGGCCGGGCCCGCCGTCGATGATGATGACGTCGGGAAAGAGCTCCACGCCGGAGGCGGCCTCGAGGTAGCGGCGGGAGACCACTTCGCGGATGCTCGCGTAGTCGTCGTTGCCGCCGTGCACCGTCTTGATGCGGTAGCGACGGTACTCGCTCTTGAAGGGCCGGCCGTCGATGAAGCAGACCTTGCTGCCCACGGTCTCGTCGCCGCCAAGGTGCGCGATGTCGATGCACTCCATGCAGCGGATGGGCTCCTCGAGCTCGAGCGTCCGCTGCAGGCTGCGGAGCGCCTTGTCGGGCTCGATGACGAGGTTCTCGGCCTCGGGCTGCCAGCCGTCGCGACGGTCGGCACGCTCGTCGAGCCGCTCGATGGCCCGCATGCGGTCGCGAATGGCGGCGGCCTGCTCGAAGTCGAGCCGCGTCGACGCCTGCTCCATCTCCTCGCGGAGTTCGCGGAGCATCTGGCTGCGTCGGCTCTCGACGAACCGCGAGAAGCGGTCGATGTCGGCGCGATACTCGTCGCGGCCGATCTTGTCCGCGCACGGCGCGGTGCACTGGTTGATCGCGTAGAGCAGGCAGGGCCGGAACCGCCTGTTCTTCTCGTCGCCCGCGACGATGTCGAGGCGGCAGGTGCGGAAGCGGAAGACTCGCTGCAGCACGGCGACGGCCTCCCGCAACGCACCCGCGCTCGCGAAGGGTCCGTAGACCTTCGCCCCCTTCATCTCGGGCGCCACCGTGCCGTCGTCCCGCAGCCCCGTGGGATTGCGCGTCACGAAGACGCGGGGGAAGTCCTCCTTCTGCGTGACCACGAGGTACGGGAAGGTCTTGTCGTCCGTCAGGCGAACGTTGAAGCGGGGGTGAATGTCCTTGATCAGCCGGTTCTCGGTGAGCAGGGCCTCCCACTCGGTCTCGCACGTCAGGTGCTCGAAGTCGTGCACCACATCCAGCATCGGCCGCTTGTGCGGCCCAAGGTCGGCCGAGGGCACGAAGTAGCTCGCCACGCGGTCGGGCAGGCGGGATGCCTTGCCGACGTAGAGCACCACGCCCGCCGCGTCCTTCATCAGGTAGACGCCGGGCAGGTCGGGAAGTTGCCGGGCCTTGCGGAGCAGGCGGAGCATCCGCTCCTCGAAGGCTTCCGTGCCCCATGGCGGCGGCGCATCGCGGGGCAGGAACCCCTCGGCGTCGGTCGTCGCTGGAATCGGGTCGTCGGGCACGGGACCGGCTTCAGTGGGCGTTGCGGTGCATGAACCCGCGGAAGAGCGTCAGCCACAGGATCTTGATGTCGAAGCCCAGGCTCCAGTGACGAATGTAGAAGAGGTCGTGCTGCAGCCGCTTGCGGAGCGACGTGTCGCCCCGGAGCCCGTTCACCTGCGCCCAGCCGGTGATGCCCGCCTTCACGTGCTGGCGAAGCATGTACCCCCGCCAGTCGTCGCGGAACCGCTCGATCAGTTCCGGCCGCTCGGGCCGAGGACCCACCAGGCTCATGTCGCCCAGCAGCACGTTGAACAGTTGGGGAAGTTCGTCGAGGCTCGTCTGGCGGAGCAGTCGCCCCACCGACGTGATCCTCGGGTCGTCGCGACGCGTCCACGCCGCCTGGCCTCGCGCCGTCGGCTCGCAGTGGCCCTTCTCCTGTTCCGCCAGCTGCATGGTGCGGAACTTGTAGATGCTGAAGACCTCGCCCCCCAGACTGACCCGTCGCTGCTTGAAGATCACCGGGCCGTGGCTGGTGAGCCGTACCGCCAAGGCCGCCGCCAGCATCACGGGCGAGAAGATCAGGATCGCCGCGCAAGCGCCCACGACATCGACCGCTCGCTTGAGCAGGCCCGGGAAGCCGTTGAGGGGGCTCTCCCGCACGCTGAGCACCGGCATGCCCTCGAGGTCGCTCACCGTCATGCTCTGGGGCATGTACCGGGGGTGCACGTCGGGGATGATGCGGACGTCCACCGCGTACCGCTCGAGGCGGCGGAGCAGGACCGGCATCGCCGTGGCCCGTGCCGCGGGCAAGGCCAGATAGACCGCGTCGGGTTGCAGCGACTCCATCACCGCGTCGAGGTCGCCAAACCCGCCCAGCACCGGACGGTTCACGCACGTGGCGTTCGGGGTCGCGTGATCGCCATGGTGCAGGAAGGCCGACACGTGGAGGCCCGTCCAGGAGTTGCGGTCCAGCGTGCGGCACGCGATCCGCCCCAGCCGCCCGGACCCGATCACCAGCACGTGACGCTGGTTCCAACCCCTCCGCCGCACGGCCCGCAGCGACACCCGAAACAGCACCCGGTGCAGCACGAGCATCGCCGGCAGCAGCGCCATGAGCGCGATCAACTGCAGTCGAGGGGCATCGACCGGGAACGACCCCACCGACCCAGCGTCCATCACCAGCCAGTCGCCCACGAAGCGAGGGCCAAGGGCCCACAGCACCACGATGAGCATGACCAAGCTCACGAAGACCGCCTTGAGCAGTTGCAACGTCTCGGCCAAGAGCGTGCGGTCGCGACGCGGGCGATACAGCCCGAACGCCCACATGCACATCAGCAGGAGCGGCAGTTCGAGCAGCAGCAGCGACTCGCGAACCGAGACCGACCAGCGATTCATCGTCGACAGGTCCGGCCACACGCCCTCGAGCAGACGCACGCGGAGCACCCACGCGGCACAGCACGCCACCGTGGCGACCATCGCGTCGACCAGCGACAGGAGCGTGACGAACAGTTGGTGTCGTTGCTTCAGCACGGCGCGAGGGTCAAGGTTCGCGAACAGGACGACAGCCGATCATCGTCCGAATCAGGTCCCGGTCAGTCCGGTCCGCCGTCGCGTGTTCGGGCCCGGCGCGGGGCCACCTCGAACGACGCCGGACCTCACCAAGGCCTGCAGGAACCGCCACGGGCGGCGATCTCCCTGAGGGCGGCGACCTCCAACGGTGAAAGGGTAGCACTGGGGGGCGGAATGATCTTCAGCACCGCGTAGAGGTCCCCCTTGCGACCCTGCGGATCCGCGATTCCCAACCCCCGCAACCGCAACCGTCGCCCGCTCGGGCTTCCCTCGGGAATCGCCAAGTCGACCGTCCCGCCCAAGGTCGGCACCGCGACCTGAGCCCCGAGCGTCGCTTCGGCGATGGTGATGGGTACCTCGATGAAGAGATCAAGGCCCTTGCCCGTCTCCTCATGCTCGCCCCGTCGAAAATAACGGTGAGCGGTGGGCCGCACCGTGAGGATGACGTCGCCCGTCCGGCCGTCCGTCGATCGAACCCGCATCTGCGTGCCGGTCTCGCACCCGGCGGGAATGGTCACCTCGATGGTCCTGGCATCCTTGCCTTCACCGAGCCGCACGGCCTGCGTCCCGCCCTTGGCCGCCACCATGAAGTCGACATGCAGGTCGGCGGTCGAGGGCGCGGGGGGCTCGGCGGCCTTTCGCTTGCCGTGCGACTTGCGACGTGATCCGGAGCCGCCGCTTCGTGCCGGTCCGCCACCGAACATGCTCTCGAAGATCGACCCCAGGTCGTCTGGGTCGAACCCCATCGCCGACGGATCGGCCGCCCCGCCCCCGGCACCCACGTTCGTCCATGAATAGTGCGGCCCGCCGCCCGCCGCGGCACGCGCCGCCGCCTGCTCCGCCGCGCCCGACTCGAACGCGGCATGGCCGAAGCGGTCGTACATCCCCCGCTTCTTCTCGTCGCTCAAGACGTCGTAGGCCTGCTGCACCTCGGTGAACTGGCGTTGCGCGTCGGCCGCCTTGTTCACGTCGGGGTGGTACTGCCTGGCCAGTTTGCGATAGGACGACTTGATCTCGTCGGCCGAGGCCTGGCGACCCACTCCGAGGATGTCGTAGTAATCGCGCGCGGCCATGGAACGAGGATCATAGGAAAAGACGCGGCCGGGGAAGGGACCCCGGCCGCGTCGAGTCGTTGTTCGTTCGGAGCGTCCGACACGCTCGAACCTGCGGGGCTCACTTGGGAGCCGCGGGCTGCTCGCCCTGCTGCTTGGCACGCTCCTCCATGCGCTTGCGCATGTCGGCTTCCATCTTGGCCTTGATCTCCGGGGGAGGTTCGGCGGCCTCGATCTTCGGACTGCCCGAGGCGGGGGCGGGCACCGCGGCGGGCACCGCGGCGGGCGGGGCCGGGGGCGGGGCTTCGACCTTGAGCACGTCGAGGTCGAAGATCAGCGTCGCCATGGGAGGAACCTTGCCGCGACTGCCACGTTCCCCGTAGCCCAGGTCCGAAGGGATGACGATGCGTCGCTTCATGCCGGCGCGGGCGTCGGCCATGGCGAGGGTCCAGCCCTCGATGAGCTTGGAGCCCTTGGCATACTGGAAGGGCTGGTTGCGTTCGTAGGAGCTGTCGAAAATGGTGCCGTTCTCGAGGTAGCCGACGTAGTGGACGCTGATGAGGTCGCCGTCCTTGGACTCGGGACCGGTAAGTTCGGAGGGGAAGGTGACGGTGGCCAAGCCGTTGGAGTTGACGACGCCCTTGATGCCCAGATCGGCCTTGGCGAAGGCGTAGGACTGGCCTTCGGCGGGCCCCCAGACCTGCTTGCCGGAGTCGTCGAAGCCGCGATCGGCCACTTCGATGCGATCGGCGGCCAGCGTGATGGAGCTGGTCATCATGACCGCGCCGCCCACGGAGGTGGCATAAGGAACGGGGGTGGTTCCGGAGTACGTTCCGCCCTCGTTCTTGAGGGGGATGTCCATGGTGGCGACCAGGTCGTCGGCGTTGAAGATCGGGAAGGCGGAGGGAACGGCCCAGAGACCGTGGGCGCTGGGAATGAGTCCCTTGGAACGACGGAACTCGTGCGACTGGAGGTGCCAGACGCCCTTGATCTTGCTGAGGCGCCAGATGAGGTGGCGATAGGGGCGATTGAGCCCATCGCCGCGGGCCATCTCGACGTAGATGGTGTTGTTCATTCCGATCACGTAGACCGGAGCGACGCCCAGGACGATGTCGGAGGGGGTTCGCCCGTCGGCTTGCACCGGCGCGGTGGTCTTCCAACTGCCGGCCAGCATGGAACCGATGGCCTTGGCCTCGTCATCGCTCCACTTGGGATCCTCCCGTATCGGGATGAGGATGGGCTTCCCGGGGGGAGGGGTGAACTTGACTTCGGCGGTCTTGGTCTCCTGAGCCGCGACAGGTCGCGGAAGCAGGAAGCCTGCCGACAGCACGAGGGCGGACACGAGGAGAGATTTCATGGAGTGAACCTTCATTGGGGGGACAATCTTCGTCATGGGCGATCGACGCTAGGCGACAAGTCCATTCGACCGCCAGTCATCGGCAGACCGAGCGAACGGCCATCGAAGAAACCCGGCGCGAGCCGGGACGCGTACGGAACCTGATCGGTCCGACTCAGGCCAACTCGGGGAAGAGTTCGACGACCTTGCCGACGAGGTCCTTCACGTGGGAGACGGATTCGTTCATGAGATTCTGCTCGTCGGGGGTCATTTTGAACGTGACGACCTTCTCGACGCCGCTCGCGCCAAGCAACGCGGGCACGCCGACGAAGTACCCCTTGCCCTTGGCGCCGGGGGCGACGCCGAACTCGTTCTCGCAGTAGACGGCGGAGGGGATGATCCGCTTCTTGTCCTTGACGATGGCCTCGACCATCTGGATGGTGCCGCTGGCGGGGGCGTAGTACGCGCTGGTGCCCATGAGCTTGACGATCTCGCCGCCACCGACCTTGGCCCGGTCGACGCACGCCTTGACGGTGGCCTCGGGGAGGAGGTCGAGGATGGGGATGCCGCTGACGCTGGTGAGGCGGGGCAGGGGCACCATGTCGTCGCCGTGACCGCCCAAGAGCAGGGCGGAGATGTCCTCGACGGAGCACTTGAGCTCCATGGCGAGGAACTCCTTGTAGCGGGCGACGTCGAGGGCGCCGGCCTGGCCCATCACGCGGCTGGTGGGGAACCCGGTGACCTTCCAGGCGGTGTAGACCATGGCGTCGAGCGGGTTGCTGACGACGATCACGATGGAGTCGGGGGCGTATTGCCGGACCTTCTCGCTCACGTCCTTGACGATCTTGACGTTGATGTTGATGAGGTCGTCGCGGCTCATGCCCGGCTTGCGGGGCATGCCGGCGGTGATCACCACCACGTCGGAGCCGGCGATGTCCTTGTAATCGCTGGTGCCGATGATGTTGCTGTCGAAGCCTTCGACAGGGCCGCAGCAGGCCAGGTCGAGGGCCTTGCCCTTGGCGAAGTCGGCCCGTTCGGGGATCTCGAGGAGGACGATGTCACCGAGCTCCTTGGCGGCGGCCCAGTGAGCGCAGGTGGCGCCGACGTTGCCCGCACCGATGATGCTGATCTTCGCGCGACGAGTTGCCATGGGAGAGAACGCTTCCTTTCAGGCCGGGCCCGGACACGAGCCCTTGGGTAGAGAGGGTGAAAACCGGGGCCAAGTGTAGGGTGGACCCGGACGACTCCAACCGCCCTGAAGCGTGAAATGAGCGGCCGCGTCGCACCAAGGCCACCAAGACGCCAACGAAAAACCCCCGTTCCGGCTCACCGGAACGGGGGCGAAGATCGAGATCACTTGACACGTGACGACGAGGTCACGTTCGAGGCCGAGTCACCGTTCAGCGGCGACGGCGGCCGGCGACCAGACCACCCAGACCCAGGAGCGCGAGGGCGCCGGGGGCGGGGATGATGTTGATCTCAGCGTCGTTGACGACCACGGCGGCCTTGATCGAGGGGGCGTTCTCGGACGTGTTGGCGTACCAAGAGGCCTCGCGGGCGCCGGTGGTGGCGTTGCGGCTCATGCCCGAGGTCGGGGCCTGAGCAAGGATCGTGTGGGTGACGCCGGCGGCGACGCTGCCCGTGTCCATGGCGAGAACAGCCAGGAGGAGGTTCTCGTGACCCGCGACGCGAGCCGGATCGGCCGCACCGGGGACCTGCTTCTGACCGGCAACCACGCCACCCGCGCCGTTGAAGTTGTTCACGGCCGAGGTGCCGCTCGTCGCGCCCGTGCCCACCCAGCGGG
>JBBAVG010000002.1:75694-97327 GCA_040397805.1 Phycisphaerales bacterium | reverse complement strand
GGCCGTCGATGCCGCCGAGATCCACGAACGCGCCGAAGTCGGCGATGTTCTTGACGGTGCCCGAGACGATGTCGCCCTCCTTGAGGGTCTCGAGGAGGCGCTTCTTGGCCTGCTCGCGCTCGGTCTCGATGAGCTTGCGGCGGGAGATGACGATGTTCTTGCGCTCAAGGTCGATCTTGAGGATCTCGGCCCGCACCTTGCGGCCGATGAAGTCGCCCACCTCGCCGGGACGGCGGACGTCGACCTGCGAGGCCGGCAGGAAGACCGCCACGCCGATGTCGACGAGCAGGCCGCCCTTGATCTTCTTGGTCACCATGCCCTCGACGACGTCGCCTTCCTTCTGCGTGTCGACGATCCGCTGCCACGCGAGCATGCGGTCCGCGCGACGCTTGGAGAGCTCGATGAGCCCGCCCTCGCCCTGCAGGTTGACCAGCAGCACCTCGACGATGTCGCCGGCCTTGATGTCGAGCCCCTCGAACTCCTCCTTGGGGATGAGGCCCTCGGACTTGAGGCCCACGTCGATCACCACGTCGTCGCCGGCGAAGCCGATGACCGTGCCCTTGATGAGCTTGTCCGCGACCAGCTCCTCGACCTTCTCCTTGAGGAACGAGTCCATGTAGTCGCCCGAGCTCGACGCAGGAAGCGCCTTGGCGAAGGAGCTGCCAAGCTCGATCTCCAGGTCCTTGTCGCTCAAGCCAAGGGAAGCGATCAGCGTTTCATTGATCATTGCGAATGGATCCTCTTCGGCGACCGCCCCTCGATGGGGTCGCGCCGAGTGCGAAGGCCGATCGCGCGGGGTGGTGCACGCGGGGTCGACATCGCCGGGGTTCGCCGATGCCCAGTGGCAGGCGAGCCCCGTGCCCGTGACGGGCTGTTGCGTTTGGTGAGTTGCTCCGCCCTCCGCGAATGCGGAGCGTCAAGCGGGCCCACCACCCAAGGCGTCGCAATCCTAGGCGCATCCTCGGGTCCGAGCCCTCATTTCAACCCGCCCGGTCGGGGGGTGGTAGGGACTCCCGCGGCACGTCCCCGACGCCATCTCCACCGGGGCTCCCACCCGCCCCGCGGCGTGCCGATACAGTGCCCGCCCATGGCTCACTCCGACCCCATCACCTCGGCCGTGCTCGACCTTCTCCGCGCCAGCGACGCGCCCATCGCCGACCTGATCGCGAAGGAAGCCAAACGCCAGGCCTCGACCATCGAACTGATCGCCAGCGAGAACCACGTCTCCGCGCCGGTGATGCACGCCATGGGCACGTGCCTCACCAACAAGTACGCCGAGGGCTACCCCGGCGCCCGCTACTACGGCGGCTGCGTCTTCCACGACCAGATCGAGACCATCGCCCGCGACCGCGCCAAGCAACTCTTCGGCGCCGCCTTCGCCAACGTCCAGCCCCACTCGGGCGCGCAGGCCAACCAGGCCGTCATGCAGGCGATCATGGAACCCGGCGACACCTTCGCCAGCCTCGTCCTCAAGGACGGCGGTCACCTCTCCCACGGCATGAAGCTCAACCTGTCGGGCCGCTTCTACAAGCCCGTCCACTACCCGCTCCACTACGCCAAGGACCACGCCCACTACGAACGCATCGACTACGACGCGGCCCGCAAGGTCTGCGTCGACGCCAAGCCCAAGGTCGTCATGTGCGGCTACTCGGCCTATCCGCGCGTCATCGACTTCGCCGCCTTCCGGAAGATCGCCGATGAATGCGGCGCGCTCCTGGTCGCCGACATCGCCCACATCGCGGGCCTCGTCGCCAGCGGCGTCCACCCCTCGCCCTTCCCGCACGCCCACATCGTCACCACGACCACGCACAAGACGCTCCGTGGTCCCCGCGGCGGCCTCATCCTCACCAACGACGAGGAACTCGCCAAGAAGATCGATCGGGCCGTCTTCCCGGGTTCGCAGGGCGGCCCGCTCATGCACGTCATCGCCGCCAAGGCCGTCGCCTTCGGCGAGGCCCTCAAGCCCTCCTTCCGCACCTACTGCGAGCAGATCGTCCGCAACGCCCGCGCCCTCGCCGCCGCGCTCACCGCCAAGGGCTTCCGCTGCACCACCGGCGGCACCGACAACCACCTCATGCTGGTCGACCTCCGCGCTCGCAACGAAAGCCTCACCGGCTCCGACGCCGAGGCCTGGCTCGAGGCCGCCGGACTCGTGTGCAACAAGAACGGCATCCCCGACGACCCGAGGCCGCCCAAGGTCACCAGCGGCATCCGCCTGGGCACGCCCGCCACGACCACCCGCGGCTTCACCGAGCCGCAGATGGAGCAGATCGCCTCGTGGATCGATCGCGTGCTGGTGGCGGGGCTGGCGGGTGACGCTCGCCGGGCCGAGGAGACCGCCAAGGTCCGGGCCGAGGTCGAGGCCCTGTGCGAGCGCTTCCCGCTCCCGGCCTGAGGTCGCGGCATCGGGCTCGCCCCGCGTTGCTGAAATCCTGTCGATTCGGCGTGCCGGAGGCCCCGCGGGCTTGAAGTTCGCGGCGGGGCGTCTATTCTGTGCCAGTTTGCGCCCGCAGTCCGCCTGACGCCTTGGACGACCGTTCCCGGGGCATGGCGCATCGCCTCGCGATGTGGCCTTGCCGGAACCGGTTCGACATGCCGCAGGGGGCTCCGGGCCTGTTGTTCGACGCCACCGACCCCCTCGACCACACCATGCCAAAGCGGACCGACATCAAGACCATTCTCGTTCTCGGCAGCGGCCCGATCGTCATCGGGCAAGGGTGCGAGTTCGACTACAGCGGCACGCAGGCGTGCAAGACGCTCAAGGCCGAGGGCTACCGCATCGTCCTGGTGAACAGCAACCCGGCGACGATCATGACGGACCCGGCCTTCTCCGACCGGACGTACATCGAGCCCATCACGCCCGAGGCGGTCCGCAAGATCATCGAGCTCGAGGCCAAGCGCGGCCCCAGGATCGACGCGATCCTCCCGACGCTGGGCGGACAGACGGCCCTCAACTGCGCATGCGCCCTGTGGGACAACGGCACCCTCAAGGAGTTCGGCATCGAGATGATCGGCGCCAACCGCGAGGTCATCCATCGCGCCGAGGACCGCCAGGCCTTCAAGCAGATCTGCGAGTCGATCGGCCTCAAGCTTCCCAAGGCCACCGTCGTCAACTCCATGGACGAGGCGATGGAGGCCATCAAGGACATCGGCCTGCCCGCCATCCTCCGCCCCGCCTTCACGCTCGGCGGCACCGGCGGCGGCATCGCGTACAACATGGACGAGTTCCGCGACATCATGGCGCGGGGCCTGGCCGCCAGCATGATCAAGCAGGTCCAGATCGACCAGAGCGTCATCGGCTGGAAGGAGTACGAGCTCGAGGTCGTCCGCGACCGCAAGGACAACTGCGTCATCGTCTGCGGCATCGAGAACCTCGACGCCATGGGCGTCCACACCGGCGACTCCATCACCGTCGCCCCCATCCTCACGCTGACCGACAAGGAATATCAGGCGATGCGCGACGCCGCCATCGCCATCATGCGGGCCGTGGGCGTCGAGACGGGCGGCAGCAACGTGCAGTTCGGCGTCAACCCCAATCCCACGCCCGATCCGGTGACCGGCCACAAGCCCTTCGAGATGGTCGTCATCGAGATGAACCCCCGCGTCAGCCGCTCGAGCGCGCTGGCGAGCAAGGCCACGGGCTTCCCCATCGCGAAGGTCGCGGCGCGGCTCGCGGTGGGGTACACCCTCGACGAACTCCGCAACGACATCACCGGCACCACCAGCGCGTGCTTCGAGCCGGCGATCGACTATGTCGTCACCAAGATGCCCCGCTGGACCTTCGAGAAGTTCCCCGAGGCCGACGAGACGCTCACCACGCAGATGAAGAGCGTCGGCGAGGCCATGGCCATCGGCCGCACCTTCAAGGAGAGCCTCCAGAAGGTCATCCGCTCGATGGACGTCAAGCGGTTCGGCCTGGGCCTCGATCGCAACGACAAGTGGCTCGAGGCCCGCAGGGCAGAGGCCCGCGGCTCGTCGCACGACGGCATCCTCCGGACCGCCGACGGTCAGCCCATCGAGTGGCCCATCGCCGAGGACAAGCTCAGCCGCAAGCTGGCCGTCCCCAGTCAGGGCCGCCTCTACTACGTGCGGTACGCCTTCAAGATGGGCTGGTCGATCGAGAAGGTCCGCCACCTCACCAACTACGACACCTTCTTCCTCGACCAGATCAAGCAGCTCGTCGAGTTCGAAGCGACGCTCTGCGGCTACGACTCGCTCGAGGCGGTTCCCGCCGAGGTGCTCTTCGAGGCCAAGCAGCTCGGGTACAGCGATGCGCAGCTGGCGAACCTGTACAAGGGCAAGCTCACCGCCGCGTCCATCCTCGAGGTGGGCGAACGCCGCAAGGCGTTGGGCATCGAGCCCGTCTTCA
Organism: Phycisphaerales bacterium; assembly: GCA_040397805.1. Classification (GTDB taxonomy): domain Bacteria; phylum Planctomycetota; class Phycisphaerae; order Phycisphaerales; family UBA1924; genus UBA2402. The sequence continues at coordinate 92,958 of JBBAVG010000002.1, read as the reverse complement.
AGCTCGTCGACACGTGCGCGGCCGAGTTCGAGGCCGTCACGCCGTACTTCTACTCGACGTACGAGCGGCCCGCCAAGCGGGTCGGCGCGGCGGCGGGCAAGGCCGACGCGACCGGCGCGTTCCGCGGCGACGACGAGATCCGCGTGACCGACAAGCGGAAGGTCATCATCCTCGGCGGCGGCCCCAACCGCGTCGGTCAGGGCATCGAGTTCGATTACTGCTGCTGCCATGCCGCCTTCGCGGCCGACGAACTCGGCTTCGAGAGCGTGATGATCAACTCGAACCCCGAGACGGTCAGCACCGACTACGACACCAGTGACCTGCTCTTCTTCGAGCCCCTGACGCTCGAGGACACCGTCAACATCATCGAGCGGCTCAACGGCAGGCCTCTCTCCGTGCCGGGCGGCCTCGTGCACGGCGTCGTCGTGCAGTTCGGCGGCCAGACGCCCCTCAACCTCGCGCATGGCCTGGTCGCCGCGGGCGTGCCCATCATCGGCACCAGCGTCGACTCGATCGACCTCGCCGAGGACCGCGACCGGTTCGACGCCCTGCTCGAACGCCTCAAGCTCAAGCGGCCTCCCTCCGGCATCGCCCGCTCCTTGGAGCAGGCCGTCGCCGAGGCCGATCGCATCGGCTATCCCGTGCTCATCCGCCCCAGCTACGTCCTGGGCGGCCGCGGCATGGAGATCTGCCAGGACGAGAAGGCCCTCCGCAGCTTCATCACCACCGCGCTCGCCACCTCCGGCCTTGACGACGCGCCTGTCCTCATCGACAAGTTCCTCGCCGGCGCCACCGAGGTCGACGTCGACGTCATCGCCGACTTCACGCCCACCTCGCCCAGCGGCATCCCGGGCACGCCCCGCAAGAACGCCCGGGCCCTCATCTGCGGCATCATGGAGCAGATCGAGCAGGCGGGCATCCACTCCGGCGACTCGGCCTGCTCGCTCCCGCCCGTCTCGCTCCCCCGCGCGATGGTGGCCCGCATCGAGGATCTCGGCCGCACCATCGCCCGCGAGCTCTCCCTGTGCGGCCTCATGAACATCCAGCTCGCCGTCAAGGGCGACGAGCTCTACATCATCGAGGTCAATCCGCGTGCCAGCCGCACGGTGCCCTTCGTGAGCAAGGCGACCCACGTGCCGTGGCCCGCGATCGCCGCCAAGGTCATGATGGGCCGCTCGCTCGAGGAGCTTGGCGCGAAGGAGCGGACGCTCAGCGGCTGCTACGCCATCAAGGAATCGGTCTTCCCCTTCAGCAAGTTCCCCGGCGTCGACGTGGTGCTCGGCCCCGAGATGCGGAGCACCGGCGAAGTGATGGGCATCGACGCGTCCTTCCCCATCGCCTTCGCCAAGAGCCAGATGGCCGCGGGCACGTGGCTGCCCACCGACCCCGCCAAGGGCGGCGTCTTCGTGTCGGTGCGCGAGGCCGACCGCGAAGCCGTGGTGGAGGCGGCCCGCACGCTGATGGCGCAGGGGTTCAAGGTCTATGCCACCGAGGGCACTGCCGGGAGTCTGCGTGCCGCGGGGCTCGACCCCACGGTGCTGCAGAAGGTGGGCACGGGCGCACGGCCCAACGTGCTCGACCTGATGGCCAACGGCCAGATCTCGCTCATCCTCAACACGCCCACGCGGACGGGTTGGAAGACCACCGAGGGCACGATCCGCTCGACGGCGGTGCGACTGAACATCCCGATGATCACGACCGCGACCGCGGCCGTGGCCGCCGCCAACGCCATCGCCGCCATGCGGGAGCGTCCGTGGGGCGTCGCCGCCATGCAGGATTACATGTCGAGCGTCAAGCCCGCCGTGATGCTCGAGCCGCGGGGCGAGGTGCCGGTCACGACGTGAGGGTCGGGCACGACCCGAGTTCGTCGCCACGCCCCTTCCGAAGCCCGCTTTGCGGGCGAACCGGCAGGTAGCCCAGGGCGCTGCCCGGCTCTGCGGGCGAGCCCTGGGTACGCGGGCGTCGATTCGCGTTGGGCGCATGGGCGAGACGAGCGCAACATCGCGCGACGTCCGCATCTCAGCGCCGTCGAGGGCTTGCCCGCAAAGCCCGGCTGCGCCCACGGCTCAACGAGGGGACGCCCGAAGCGGGCTGGCCTGTGCGGATCGGCGCGTCGCCCCTTCCGAAGCCCGCTCCGCGGGCGAGCCTTGGGTACGGGGGCGTGGATTCGCGACGCTCCCGGAGGGAGCAACGAGCGTTGCGGCGGGTGAGTGACGCGCGATCACGCCGCCGCCCCGAGAGGGGCGGACGAAGGTTGAGCGTCGGTCGTCGGCCCCTCCGGGGCCGTGCGCGGGCTGGGGCCTTCCCACGGGTTCGCCTCACCCGCTGCGCGGGTTCGGTTCACCCGTGGCAACATTCGTCGGTCCGTTGGGCCGCTGCATGCGTGCGTCCCAGCCTTTCACCCGCCCTTTCACCCGCCCTCTCACGCGCCCTTTCACCCGCCCCCGATGATCCGCCTTCGCTGGCTCACGTAATCCCACACCACGAAGCGGTCGAGATCGCGTCCGCCGGTGAAGAGCACGCGTCCCTTGGTCGACTCGGCCATGCGGTGCGCGAACTGCACGTCCTCGCTGGTCTGCGACCACGAGGGCAGCAGGAAGACGTTGATGGTGATGCCTTCCTTGGCGCACGCCTTGGCCTCGCGGAGCGTGGCTTCCTCGGTGCGAGGGTCTGGCGGATAGAGCAGGTAGAGCATCGACTGCTCGAAGTGGGCGGTGGGCAGCCCGTCGGTGATGAGGATGACCTGCCGGTTGGGCGTGGGCTGGGGCGCGAGCCACTGGCGGGCGAGTTGCAGCCCCCGCTGGATGTTGGTGAAGTGCTGGGGCACGGCCAGCTCGCTGGCGTCGGGCGCGCCCATGTCGACGCGAAGCCGCACGCGGGGGCTGCTGATCGACACGGGCTTGGGCATGAGCGCGGGGATCTCCGCCACGGGGCGGGCCTTGGCGAAGGTGAAGAGTTCGATGAACTGCAGGAAGTCGCCGGGATACTCGGTGCGAATGAGCGCATCGAGCGCGAGGGCCATCCGCTTCACGTGGATGTACTGCCCGCCATAGCGCATCGAACCCGACATGTCCATCAGCACGCAGGTGGCGCAGCGGGGCGAACGCCGTGTGACGTGCGTCTCGATGTCGTCGCCGCGGAGTCGAAGGGGGCCGCCGCCCGAGCCTGCTTGCCGCAGCAGCGCGTTGGTGATCGTCGCGGGAAGGTCGATCGACGAGGCGGGGTCGCCGAACTCCCACGGCCGCGTGCGGGCGAGTTCGACCGTGCCGTCGGGCGTCTCGACGCCCTCGTGTCGGCCCGACCGCGACGACGCCAGCGAGGCGAAGAGTTCGCGGAGCAGCTTGTGCTGGAAGGTGCGCATCGCCTTGGGCGAGAGTCGCAGGCCTTGCGAGGACTTCTCGAGGCCCTGCTCGCGGGCCTGGTTCGCGAGGTATTCCTCGACCTGTTGCCGCAGGCGGTTGAGCGACTCGATCTCGGCGGGATCGGCGTGCTCGGCGAGCGAGTCGAGGTCGATCACGCCGATGATCGCGTCCTCCTTGGCCTGCTCGAGCTGCTTGAGCAGCTCGTCGATGGCCTCGAGCTCCTCCTTCACCTCGAGGGCCTTGGGCACGTCCATCTCCTCGCGGCCGGTGAAGGCGTACTTGCCGGCGAGTTGCTCCACCTGGTAGCGGTCGCTCAGGGCCTCCATCAGGTGCAGCAGGTCGAGGGCGAAGGGCGAATCCTCGCGACGCTGCTCGTACCACAGCCGCTCCACGTCGCGGATCTGCCCGGCCTTGGCGATGCGGTCGAAGCGGTCGCGCATGTCGCGGGGCGGCCGGGCCGCTCGCGTGGCCCGCTTGACACCCTTGGCGGCCAGCGATCTGGCCGCGTCCGTCTCGTAGGTGGCGAGGATCTTGGCCTTCCGCTCCCGCAGGCGAGCCGCGATCGATTCGAGACTCGGGCCCAGCGACGGGAAGAGCGACGGGTCGATCCGCACCGCGCGGGCCAAGTCCTCCTCGGTCAGTTCATCGAGCGAGCCGTAGGCCAGCAGGTGCTCCATCGCGCCAGACGCCAAGTCCGGCGGCGGTGCCGACGGGGAAGGGAAGTTCTTGGGGTCGTAGGCCAGGTAGGTGTGGACGACGCCCGGCGGGGCCTCGCGGCTGCCCGGCTGCGGCACCTCAGGTTGGCCAGGCGACGTGTTCATGCGGCTTACAGCTCGTACTCGGTGCGGCCGTGACGCTGTGAACGGCTCAGGCGATCGGTGGCCCACAGCCCGGCTAGGACGAACTCGACGCAACTCGCCCGCACCACGGGATCCTTCGCGGCGTTGACCTCGAAGGCCTTCTCCCACACCGGCGGCACGCGCTTGAGCGCCTGCTCGTACGCCGCGCTGGGGATCATGTCGCCCGTCTCGATCGTCACGCCCTTGGCGAAGATCTCCGACACCTCCTCGAGCCCGTGCTTGTCGACGTATTCGGTGAAGACCGTCTTGATGGCCTCCGCGAGCAGGGCGTCGACGGCCTGCGACTCGGTCACCTGGTGCGTGCCCATGAGATCGAGCTCGAGCTTGCCCGAGGCCGAGGCGTGCACGTGCGACAGGTCGCTGATGCGGGGCACGGCGGGGCGTTCGCCCAGCACGATGCCGCGGCGGCGCGCCGAGGCGATCATCGTCTTGTAGTTCGCGATGCTGAGCCGCGCCGAGACGCCCGAGGCCTGATCGACCATCTTGCTGCGACGGGCGTCGATCGAGAACTGCTCGACGATCTCCTTCATGAAGCGGGGCACGGCCACGGGGAAGTCGCCTCCCATGTCGACCGCGGCCTCCTGCTCCATGATCTCGATGCCCATGTCGCGACGCTTCGGGTAGTGCGTCTGGATGGTGGCGCCGATGCGGTCCTTGAGCTGGGGAATGACCTTGCCCGAGCGGTTGTACGTCGCGGGGTTGGCCGAGAAGAGGACGACGACGTCGAGGTCGAAGGAGACCTGGTGTCCCCGGATCTGCACGTCGCGTTCCTCGAGGATGTTGAACAGGCCGACCTGCACGAGGTCGTCGAGGTCGGGCAGCTCGTTCATCGCGAAGATGCCCCGGTGCATGCGGGGGATGAGCCCAAAGTGCAGGGCCTCCTCCGACGACATCGCCGCGCCGCCCACCAGCCTCGAGGGGTCGATCTCGCCGATCACGTCGGCGAACTTGGTGCCGGGGGCGAGCCGCTCGGCGTACCGCTCCTCGCGGGGCCACCACGCGATCGGCGCCCGGTCGCCGTGGGCCGCGAGGAACTCCTTGCCCCGCGACGTGACCGGCTGGAAGGGGTCCTCCCGCAGCGGACTGCCCCCCCGGAACGACTCGGGCACGTCGAGGTACGGCAGCAGCGGGTCCAGGAACCGCACCAGCATCCGCATCAGGCGGCTCTTGCCCTGGCCCTTCTCGCCCAGGAAGAGCATGTCGTGCTCGGCCAGCACCGCGTTGACGATTTCGGGAATCACGGTGCTCTCGTAGCCGACGATGCCGGGAAAGAGCTCCTCGCCCGCCGCCAGGGCGCGGGTGAGGTTCTCGCGAAGTTCGGTCTTGACGCTCCGCGACCTCCAGCCGGAGGCCTTCAACTCGCCGAGCGTGCGTGGCAGTGGGGTGGTCATGCGGGTCTCCATTGTCTACTCGCATCCCGAGCCGCGACGGATTCGCCATCGGCGGCGATCGTGGCGCATTCGACGTGGCCGCGACCCGCCCGGCCGTTCGCGGCCCGTCCGTGCGAACGGGAAGCGAAGATCCGCGGCATTCCACAGGATTCTCCGCGAGAAGCCCCCGAGGTGCGGGCGGCGACGTCGTGGCACGCTAGCATGCCCATCGGCCGAAGTCGTTGCAGGAGGACTTCCATGAACCGTGGACAACCGAACCGTTGGATCGTGACCACCGATAGCCGACATGCCCGCGTTTTCGCGTGGGAGCGCACGCCCGGAGGCGTGCTCCGGCTCGAGGCGCTGCGATGGATCGACAACCCGCACGAATCGGAGCACGAGCGAGCGCGTGCGAGCGAGCTCGTCCTCGCGAGTGCGGGGGCTCCGGGTCGAGGCGTCCCGCAGGGGGCTTCGGAGGGGCACACCTCGGAGGAGGAGGAACGCAGGTTCGCTCGCGAACTGGCGGGTCGGGGCGGGTGGCTGTCCCGCTCGATCCGGGAACTCAAGGCGGATCGGGTGACGGTCTTCGCGCCGCCGAGGTTCCTGGGGTTGCTCCGCGAGGAGATGGACGCCGACACCGGGCGTGGCGATGGGCCGATTCCCGAGTGCGTGACGTTCGAGGCCGTCGAGTTGACGCATCTGCGGCCGGGAGAACTGGCTGTGCATCCCAGGGTGGTGCGGGCCGTGGAGTCGTCGAGATGCTCGCGTTGAAACGTGAGCGAGGTTGAGGTGTCGGTTTCAAGGAGGGCGGCATCATGACCGAAACGAAGTCCAAGCCCAGACCGTGGATGATCGCCGCCTGGCCCGGCATGGGAAGCGTGGCGAGCATCGCCGGGCTCTACCTCGTTCGCGAGTTGAACATGACCGAGGCCGAGGAGTTGCCCCCCGGCGGCCACTTCGACATCGGCGACGTGGAGGCGCGTCAGGGCCTCATCTCGCCCGTCAGGCTGCCCCGCGGCCGATTCTTCACGTGGACCAATCCCGGCCCGGGCCGCGATCTGGTCGTCTTCCTCGCCGAGGCGCAACCCTCCTATGCGTGCCTGGCCTACGCGGAGGAACTGCTCGACGTGGCGCAGGGCAAGGGCGTCGAGCGGGTCGTCACCTTCGCTTCGTTGGCGTGCGGGTTGCACCCCTCGGAACATCCCAAGGTGAGCGGGGTCGCCACCGATGCGTCGACCCTCGACGAGCTTCGCCGCGCCGAGGTCAGCCCCATCGCCGACGGGCAGATCGGCGGGCTCAATGGGTTGCTGCTGGGCGCCGCCGCGGCGCGAGGCATGGCCGGCGTGGGGCTCTTGGCCGAGATTCCCTTCTTCGCCATGCGAGTGGCCAACCCCAAGGCCGCACGCGCCGCCCTGAGCGTCTTCAGCGTGCTCGCGGGCGTCGACGTGAGCCTCCACGCCCTGAGCCGCCAAGCCGCGGCGTTCGACGAGGCCATGGCCGAGGCGATGGAGCGAATGCGACGCGAGTCCGAGGTCAACGGACCCGAGGAACTCGACGTCGACGGCGAAGGAGTCGATCACCAGTCCGCCGAGCCGACACCCGCTGCCGCCACCACGCCGCCGTCGGCCGAGGATCCCGCGGCGCTCGCCCGCATCGAGGAACTCTTCGAAATCGCCTCCCGCGACGTCACCCACGCCGTGCGTCTCAAGCAGGAACTCGATCGCCAGGGCGTCTTCGGCAAGTACGAGGAGCGATTCCTCGATCTCTTCCGTCGGGCGAACTGACCCGACGACTGGCCCGACGCTTGGCCCGACGACTGACCCGACGCCGTGCATCCCGTCCCGGGCGGTTCGCCCGACTTGGCATCCGGGTGGCATCCGCGACGCGGGGTGCGAACGCAAGACCGGGGACCCGCGCCACACGACTCGACGCGGATCCCCAGTGCATGTCGTGAGGCCGATCGATTCAGCCCACCGGCACCTTGCGGGAGACGGGCTTGATCTCGATCTGCCGCGGCTTGACGCCCGGCTTCTTGGCAACCTTGATGGTGATGACGCCGTTGTCGGACTCGGCGACGATCTTCGCGGGGTCAATCGACTCGGGGAGCTCGACGACGCGACGAAACGCGCCGAAGCGGCGTTCGCTGCGGTAGTACGTCTCGTCCTTGCGTTCCTCGTGCTCCTGCTTGCTGCCGCTGATGGTCAGCGTCGAGTCGGTGACGGAGACGTCGAGATCCTTGGCGGCGATGCCCGGCACTTCCGCGCGGATCACCACCTCGTGGTCGTTCTCGATCACGTCGAGCGCGGGCATCCACCCCTCGACGCGGCGGATGGCGAGCTCGCCGCCCGGTGCGGGAGCGGGCTCGCTGAAGAATCGCTCGAAGGCGTGGTCCATCTCCTCCCGTAGGCGGGCAAGTTCGCCGTTGATGCTCAAGGGACGCTTCCAGAGGCCGAGATTCATGGGCGATCTCCTGTGGTTCGCGCTTCCGCCGATCGTCGCGACGCCACGCCGATCGGAGCGACGCATGGGTGACATCGTCAGGGATGTCATGGTCATGCTACAGGCGTCACGCGCCGGTGTACAGGCCCGACGCCAAGAGCGAGTCGAACCTGTGGATGATGCGTGACGCGATCGCGGCACGCGGGCGAAGAGGCGACGGTCGATTGGGGGAGGAGCCTCGAGCGAGCACGAAAAAACCCGCTGCCGCGAGGCGAACGGGTCTTTCACGGAAACTCGGTTGCGTCGTTCGCTTCGGATCAGCGACGACGACGGGATGCCGCGAGGCCGGCGAGGGCCAGCAGGCCGGCCGCGCCCGGGGCGGGAATGGTGTACGAGAGGAAGGAGCCGGCGACCGAGGTCGTGCCCCAACCCGGGGTGGACTGGTCGGCGCGGCTGAGGTGGTCGACGCCGGGGTCCGCGCCGCCGCCGGTGGTGAGCACGTCGAAGGTGAACGTGTCGTTGCCGGTCAGGCCCATCAGGGCGCGGGAGAGCGTCATGGAGATCGTGTTGCCGGTGGCCGTCCCGGAGATGCCCGGGCCCGCGTAGGTGGCGGCCAGGAGCGAGTTGCCGTTGCCGGCCGCGTCGGTCATCTGGCGGAGTTCGCCGCCGAAGTTGTTGCCACCGTCGTCGGCCCACGTGCCCACCCAGTAGTCGATGCCCTGGCCGGCCCAGTCGACGTTGCGGCCCCAGCCGTTGCCCGAGCTGTTGATGCCGCCGGCGGTGTTGATGCCGATGCAGGTCTTGCCCCATGCGTCGGCGTCGACGTTGCCGCGGAGGAGGATGTCGAAGTAGATGTTCGACGCGTCGTGGTTGACGCTCACGCTGACGATGTCGAGGTGGGCGAAGCCGTTGTCGAACAGCTCGTTCTGCGAATCGCCGTAGCTGACCTGCGCCTGCGCGGAAGCGGCCAGACCCGCCGCCAGAAGGGCGGCCATGCACGAAGTCTTCATGAATCCTGTCTCCTGTCTCTGACGTTCGCCGGGATCGCCAACGCGGCGACGGCCCCACGCGGAGCGTCTCTCCTCGCGGGTCTCCCCGCGTCGAACGCCATGGTACCGTGCGACATGGATTTCCAGAAGGGATTCGCCGTTGGAGACTCCAAAACGGGAGGTTTTCGCCTGTCTGCAGGCGCCGTCGCCCGTCGGGCGCGTCGGATAACCATCAACGTTCCCACGCTATCGGACGCTGCGGTTTGACGCCGTTGAGGGCGTGTCGGCCGGTACACTCACCCCTCATGGACCGGCCCGACCTCACGCGGCGTTCGTTCCTCGCGCTGTCGGGCGCGGGCGCCATGGGTCTGTTCGCGCACGCCGCGAACGCAGGGATCGAGTCCGACCCCGAGGCGTTCCCCGTTCCCGTCGACAAGCGATTCTCCAAGGCGTGGCTCGCGTCGCTCGCCTCGCGCGGCGAACCGCTTCGCGCCACGTCGCGTCGCGACGAGCTTCGCTTCATCGGCATGCCCGTCGGGGGCATCGGCTGCGGTCGCGTGCTCCTCTCGGGCGACGGTCGCCTGTGGTGCTGGGAGGTCCTCAACCGCCCGTCCGAGTTCGGGGCGACGCCCTACTCGACGCCGCCGACCGTGAGCTCCCCGTTTCGCATCGGCTTCTCGCTGGTGGAGTCGGACCAATCGCGTCCGCTCGACGCGGGCGGCTTCCGCGACATCACGTTCACGGGCACGTATCCCGTGGGCACCGTCGACTTCGCCGACGAGGCCACCTCGCTCCGCGTTCGGTTGCAAGCCTTCACGCCCTGGTGTCCGCTCGATCTCGACGACTCGTCGCTGCCGTGCACCATCCTGCGGTACCGCGTTCGCAACGCCGGGAGCCGACGCGTCGACGCCGCGATTCACGGCGCGATGCAGAACCCCGTCGGCGTCGGGGCCGGACACCGCGATTCGTTCGAGCGGGTCAACACGGCGATGGGCGCCGACGGTCGCATGCCGCTCCTGCTCGCGTGCGAGGCCAAGCCGCCCGCGAACCAGGTGCGTCCGCCGACCATCATCGACGACTTCGAGACTGGCCGCTACGAGGGATGGACGGCGACCGGAGCCGCCTTCGGCGATCGTCCGCGTCGCGTCGACGAGCTCGCGGCGGCGGGCGACCTCAACGCCTCCGGCGCCGGCGTGGCGGACTCTCGGGCGGTGGGCGACGAGGCGGCCGTCGGGGGTGTCGACCTTCCCGTGGGCACGCTCTCGAGCCGCGAGTTCGTCATCACTCGCCGCTTCATCCGCTTTCGAATCGGCGGCGGACGCAACCCCGGCCAGACGTGCCTCAACCTGCTCGTCGACGGGGCGGTGGTCCGAACCGCCACGGGCGACGACGGCACTCGAATGCGGCCAGAACGCTGGGATGTCGCCGAACTCGAGGGACGCACCGCTCGATTGCAACTCGTCGACACCTGGCGGAGCGCGGGCGGCAGCATCACCGTCGACGAGATCGTCATGGCCGACGACGCCCCCGACCCCGCGGCCGACCCTCGCCTCGCCCCCGACTTCGGCTCGCTGGCGATGGCCCTGCTCTCGGATCGAGCCGACGCCGTCGTCGTTCCCGAGGCCGTGCCGGGCGAACGCCCGGTGGGTGAACTCCGCGTGCCCCTCTCGCTCGCGCCGGGCGAAGAGGCCACGGTCGACTTCGTCGTCGCGTGGCACTTCCCCAACCTTCAGGCCCAGGCCGCCACCGAGGATGGACGACGCCCTCGCCGCCGATACGCGGCACGGTTTGACGATGCCGCCGCCGTCGCGAGACATGTCCACGAACGACAAGACACGTTGATCGAGCGAACGCTCCGATGGCAGGACGCATGGAACGACTCGACGCTTCCCTGCTGGCTCCTGGAGCGGAGCATCGCCAACGCCTCCACCCTCGCCACCGATGCGTGCGTGCCGCTGGAGAATGGCGACGTCGCCACCTTCGAGTCCGCGGCGGGCGACGTGGCGCCCTGCGGCGACGGGTGGCGGTTCGCCCAGTCCGCCGCACGCCTCTTTCCTTCCCTCGAACGCGAGATTCGCCTCCGCGACGACTTCGGCGCGAGGTTCGATTCGGAGGCCGGGTTGGTGCAGTGCAACGCCGCGGCCTCGCCCGACGATCTCGTCGACGGCCATGCCTCCAGCATCCTCCGCGCATGGCGAGAGCACGCCATGTCCGCCGACGAGGCGTTCCTGCGGGCGGTCTTTCCCGCCGCTCGCCGTGCGGCATTGATGCTTCTCTCGCTCGACGAGGACGGCGACGGCCTGCTCGAACCGTCGTCGGACGAGTCGTCACGGCCCCTCTCGCCCGCCCGTGCGTCGCTCCATGCCGCCGCCATGAGGGCGGCGGCCTTGATGGCGACGGAAGCGGGCGACTCGACGCTCGCGAGCCTGTGCATGACGCGGGCCGATGCCGCCTCGACGTCGATGCTCGAGCGTCACTTTCGAGACGGTTGGTTCCGCCCGGCGCTGGAGTCGTCGCGGTCGCGTTCCGCGGCCACCGGCGAGGTCTCCGCGATCGACCAGCTCATCGGTCAGGCGATCGCGTCGCACATGGGCATCTCCCGCGTGCTGCGCCGCGAGGAGACGGTCGATGCCCTGCGGTCGATCTTCCGCCACAACGTGGCCGCCGACGTCGGGCCCTACCGAGCGGTGATGGAGCGAGTGGTGCGTGGCGGGCGGTGGTTGGCCATGCCCGGCGAGGGCGGGACGATCATGCGCACGTGGCCTCGCGGCGGGGCCATGCTCGAGGCGCAAGCGTCGCCGGAATCAACGTCCGGGATCGTCAACGAGTGCCTGTCGGGCCACGAGCACGTGTTGGCCTCCCACATGATCGCGGAGGGACTCCTCAACGAAGGGCTCGCCGTGGCGAGATTGGTGCACGATCGGTACCACCCGTCGCGGCGGAACCCGTATGCCGAGGTGGAGGGCGGCCCGCACGCCGCCCGGGCCATGGCGTCGCATGCGATCTTCATCGCGGCGAGCGGGTTTCGTCACCACGGTCCGCGGGGCGAGGTGTCGTTCGAACCTCGCGTGTTCGCCGGGCCGAGCGATCGGCGGTTCCGCTGCGCCTTTGTCGCGAGCGAAGGGTGGGGCACCTATGCCCAGGACTTCAAGGATGGCACGGCGACGCACACGCTGCGGGTGCTCCATGGCCGTGTGCGGCTGCGAGCCTTCGGCGTGCCCATGCTCCTCCCGATGCTGCTCGAGGACGTGCGGGTGGAGACGCTCGAGGGTCCGCCGGTGCGTCTGGTCCGCCGCGAGACCAACGCCGCGGGCGGGGAGACGGCCTCGGGGTTTGGTCGATGGGTGCTCGAGTTCCCGCCGGGATCGTGCGATCTCGAGGCCGGTGACGAGGTGACGGTCCGCATTTCGCGGTCGTGGTGAACGTGATGGGCGTTCCGCCGTGGGACGCGCTCCGCGCACGCCGCCCGTGAAAGGGCCGGACTGAAAGGGGCGGACGAAGCGTGAGGCGAGGTCGTCTCATCCGAACGCGAACTCCGATGCACACTGGCGTGCGGTCGTCGGCCCCTCGCGGGGCCTCGCGCGAATCGGCGCTGTCCACGGGTTCACCTCACCCGCTTCGCGGGTTCGGCTCACCCGTGGCAACGGTCGTGGGCCCTCTCGGGCCCTTGGTTCGGGTGTTCCGTGGTCCCGGAGGGACCGACGAATGGAGCGGCGGGTGATTTGAACCCGCGGCCACATGCCTCGCAACCACCGGCCTGGTTCGGAAACTGCTTCGCGATCGAGAGGTGGTCAAGCGCTCGGGCGTCCTGCCACCCACGCCATCGCCTTCTCGCGGAACCCGAAAAAGCCGCCCGTGGCGAAAGGGAGCAGCGCCCGGTCCCACGCACGGCGGACCAACGTGATCGGAACGCCCGCCGCCTCCTTCATCGACGCCGACGCGTCTCGCACAGGCCCGACGAACGGCGCGAAGGCCACCACCTCGTCGAGGCGATGCCGATTGGCCCACGCCCTCACGGCGTCGGTCGTGAACGGGGCATCGCCGCCCTCGGCCACGCACCCGAAGTGCGACGAGGCCCGCGACAGCCCGTCGCGCAGGGCACGCAGACGGTGAGCTTCCCGGAGATCCGAGCCGTCATCAGGCACAAGCCAGCCGCCCACCGCGACGGGCCTGCACGAGGCGAGTTCGCCCACCTCCGGCAGCAGGTCGTCCTCGTGCAGCCACAGCCCGATGCGACGGTCGGACGGCACGAGACGTGTCGCCAACGGTTCCAGCGGCACTCGTGCAAGGTTCGCGTCGTCGACCAGCGTCGCCGCGGTTACGCGGGCATCGTCGAGCCGCTCCATCCCCGTGACGTTGGTCAACAAGGCCCGATCGACGTACCGCTCGATGTTCGATCGGCGTGCCAGGTACGTCTTGCCTTGGGTGTGCAAGCCGGCGACCCATCGCCAGCTCAGCGTGTTCGACGCGGGATCGCCGTCGAGGAGGTGACGCAGGAAGTGGTCGGCCCCAAGGTCCCATGGCAGGCGTTCGACGTGGATCCAGAAGGAGGCCCACCACATGCGGGCGTGGTTGTGCATGAAGCCCGTGTCGAGCAGTTCCCGCGCGAAGGCGTCCATCACGGCGACGCCGCTCTCGCCCCGGGCCACCTGCTCGGCGCGCTTGAGCATGCCGCGGTTGCCGCCCTCGCGGAGCGACTGCACTCGCCGGCGGTGGTCGTGCCACACGCCCGGCCGCTGCTCGAGCCAGCCCTTCCAGTACGTTCGCCAGAGCACCTCCTCGACGAACTTCGCGCACGATGGAAGCCCGTGCGAACGGATCGCATGGTCGACAAGCTCCTCCTCGAGCACCAGACGTTGACGCACGGCAGGCGACAGGCACGAGACGTTGGAATGCCCCGGGACCACGTGGTTGCGTGATGCCTCGTAGGCGGCGATCCGCGGCGTGAAGGACTCGAGGCGACGCAAGGCGTCGGCACGGGTCGACGGGAACCGGGATGGAGCGGCGTCGGTCAAGGGCTCGACGCGATCGACGCGTCGCGTTGCGGTTCGCCCCTCCCGGCACGTGGATTCACCCGCCCCGGACGAAGGCCGTGGGGGGCAACCCCGGCGCGAACTCCGCAAGATTCGTCCCATGAGGCGATCTTTTTCGCGGGCGACTTGACCGACGAGCGGTCTTGAGGGAGAATGATGCCGTGACCAGTTCCGCCCGATTCCAGCACCATCATCACCATCATGCCCTGAGCATGGCCGGGTGATGGTGCGCTGAGGATCGATTCCCGCAACCCATCGACGCCGGCCCCGTGCCGGCGTCGTGTGCTTTTTGGAAGCTCGCGGCGGCGTTCGGGGCCGGCATGGAGACCCCATGCAGACCGCTTCTTGTCCTTCCGCCAGACCGTCCGTCGACCAGCCCGCCATCAGGTCCCTCCGCTTGGCCTTGCCCAAGGGACGCATGCAGGAGGGCGTCTTCGCCCTGCTCGCGGATGCCGGCGTGCCCGTGCGGGTCGGCAGCCGCGGCTATCGGCCGCAGGTGCGGCTCGCGGGCGTCGAGGTCGACGCCAAGATCCTCAAGCCCCAGAGCGTCGTGGAGATGCTCGACGCCGGGTCGAGGGACATCGGCTTCGCAGGGGCCGACTGGGTGCGAGAGCTCAACGCGGAGGTGGTCGAGGTGCTCGACACCGAACTCGATGCCGTGCGATTGGTCGCCGCCGCGCCGCCGGACCTGATCGTGGAGGGCCGACCCTCGCGACGGCCGCTCGTGGTGGCTTCCGAGTTCGAACGCATCACCCGGGAGTGGATCGCTTCCTGCGGCCTTGACGCCCGCTTCGTCCGCTCGCACGGCGCGACCGAGGTCTTCCCGCCCGAGGATGCCGACTGCATCGTGGACGTCGCCGCCAGCGGCGAGACGCTCAAGGCGCAGAACCTGGTCGTGTTCGACGAGGTGATGCGATCGTCGACGCGTCTTTACGCCTCGCGTCAGGCCATGCAGGATGAACGCGTCCGTCCGAGCATCGATCGGCTCGTGATGCTGCTGGGGTCGGTGCTGGAGGCCAGACGCCGCGTGATGATCGAGGTGAACGTGGCCCGCTCCGCGCTGGAGGCCGTGGTGGCGGCCCTGCCGTGCATGCGGGAGCCCACCATCGCGCCGCTGCACGGCGATGCCGGGTACGCGGTGAAGGCCGCCGTGCCCCGCCGCGACCTGCCGGTGCTCATCCCCGAACTCAAGGCCCGCGGCGGCACCGACATCGTCGTCACGCAACTTTCGCAGATCATCCCATGAACACTGCCACGACGCCAACGCCCTCCGTCGTCCTTCGGCCGACGGCCCCCGCTCCCTATTCCAAGCCGCTGACGTCGGCTCCCATCGATCTGTACCTTGACGCCAACGAGGGGCCGCGATCGGCCTTCGACGTGGACCTTGCCCGCGTGGCGGCTGAACTCGGTCGCGAGTCGATGCGGCGATATCCCGACACCCTCCCGCTTGAGCGGCTCATCGCCCGGCGATGGGGCGTCCTTCCGTCGCGCGTGATCGTCACGGCGGGGGGCGACGAGGCCATCGATCGCCTCTGCCGCGTGACGCTTGGGCCGGGGCGGGACCTTCTGGTGCCCGTCCCGACCTTCGAGATGATCCCGCGCTTCGCCCGCGGCGCGGGGGCCGACGTGGTGACCGTCGCGTGGGACGACGAGCCCTACCCCGTGGATCGCGTGCTCGACCGGATCACGGACCGCACCGCGATGATCGCCGTCGTGTCGCCCAACAACCCGACGGGCGCGGTGGCCGCCGCGCAGGATGTCGAGCGGCTCGCGGCGGCCGCCCCGTGGGCCACCGTGCTGGTCGACGCGGCGTACGCGGAGTTCGCCGATGAAGACCTCACGCAGGCCTCGCTGCAGCTTCCCAACGCGATCGTGGTTCGCACCTTCTCCAAGGCCTTCGCGATGGCCGGCCTTCGCGTCGGCTACGCCATCGGTCCCGAGTCGCTCGTTCGTGCCATGCGTTCGGCGGGGTCGCCCTATCCGGTGTCGGGGCTGAGTCTCGCCGTCGCCGAGCGGGCGAGTGCCGCCGCCGGAACGACGCAAGCGGCGGCCATCGCGGAGGTGCGCTCGGAGCGCGAGCGGCTGTCGACGCTGCTCGCCGAGCTCGCGGCGCGGCCTCGGCCCACGCAGGGCAACTTCGTCTTCGCGACCTTCGACGATGCCGACTGGGTGTGGCGGGCCCTGGCCGGCCTGGGCATCGGCGTGCGACGATTCCCGAGCGGCGGCGGTGGGCTCGAGCGGTCGCTCCGCATCACCTGCCCGGGCGACGAACAGGACTTCAACCGACTCCGTCGTGGCGTGCGAGCCGCGATGCGTCCGCAAGCGTTGCTGCTCGACATGGACGGCGTGATCGCCGACGTGTCGGGCTCCTACCGACGGGCGATTCGGCTGGTCGCCGAGTCCTTCGGCGTGGAGATCGTTCCCGGTGACATCGCCGCGGCCAAGGCGGAAGGGGATGCCAACAACGACTGGGTGCTCACGCGTCGCCTGCTCGCCCGCCGCGGCGTCGAGGCGACGCTCGAGGAAGTCACCTCGCGCTTCGAATCGCTCTATCACGGCACGAGCGACCGCCCCGGACTGGCGGCGGCGGAGCGGTTGATCCCCTCACGCGAGACGCTGCAACGACTTGCCGCGAGGCTGCCCCTGGCGATCGTGACCGGACGGCCTCGCCGGGACTGCGAGGCGTTCCTCGCGAGGTTCGACCTCGCCGGGCTCTTCCGGGCGGTGGTGTGCATGGAGGACGCCCCGGCGAAGCCCGATCCCGCCGCCGTGCGGCTCGCGCTCGACCTGCTGGGCGTCGAGGCGGCGTGGATGGTCGGCGACACGCCCGACGACATCGTGGCCTCGCGGCGAGCGGGGGTGGTACCCCTTGGCATCCTGCCGCCGGGCGGCGAGGGCACGGAGCGGGACGAGATGACCCTCGCCATCGAGCGAGCGGGCTCGGCTCGCGTGCTCGAGTCGCTGGACCAACTCGTGAACCAACTGGAGGCCATGTGCCCATGACCGCACGAACGGCAAGCATCACCCGTACCACGGGCGAGACGAACGTGACGGCGAGCGTGAACCTCGACGGCCGAGGCGACGCCGCCGTTTCGACGGGCATCGGGTTTCTCGATCACCTGTTGACCTCGCTCTCGCGTCACTCGCGGATCGACATCTCGCTCACGTGCGAGGGCGATCTCGACGTCGACGATCACCACTCCGCCGAGGA
>JBBAVG010000002.1:70968-75594 GCA_040397805.1 Phycisphaerales bacterium | reverse complement strand
TGCGGGGCGCGATTCACGTCGATGTCCTTCGAGGCCAGAACGATCATCACCGCGCCGAGGCGGCCTTCAAGGCCTTGGCGCTCGCGCTGCGGGCGGCCGTCGCGAGGACCGAGGATGCGAGCGTGCCGAGCACGAAGGGGGTCTTGTGAACGCCATGGGCGATGATGCCCGCGTCGTCGTCGTTCGCACCGGGAGCGCGAATCTCGCCTCCGTGCGGGCGGCGTTCACGCGGCTGGGCGTCGAGACGATCGTCACGGACGACCCGCAGGCGGTGGTGGAAGCGCGTGCCGCGGTGCTGCCGGGGGTGGGGGCCTTCGGCCCGGCCATGGCCCGGCTTCGCGCGCGCGGGCTCGACGAGGCCCTTGTCGAGCGGTGTCGCCGGGGTTCGCCCCTGCTGGCCATTTGCCTTGGGCTGCAACTGCTGTGCGAGTCGAGCGAGGAGAGCGTGGGCGTGACGGGGCTCGGCGTGGTCAGTGCGAGCGTCGGTCGTTTCGCGGGGACCGCGAGGGTGCCGCAGATGGGGTGGAACCGCATCGAGGCGGCGGGCGACGGCGGGATGCTCCGCTCCGACTGGATGTACTTCGCCAACTCGTACCGCATCGAGCGGGTTGTCGGGGCATGGCGAGTCGCCACGACCGAGCACGGCGGCACGTTCGTGTCGGCCATTGAGCGTGGGTCGCTGCTGGCGTGCCAGTTCCACCCGGAACTGTCGGGACAAGGCGGTCTCGCGTTGCTCGAGCGGTGGCTCTTGAAGGCCTTGGCCCGCGAGGAGGCGTCATGCTGACCCGGCGAGTGATCCCCTGCCTCGACGTGCGGGACGGACGGGTGGTCAAGGGCGTGCGGTTCCAAGGACTCCGCGACGCGGGTGACCCCGCGGCGTTGGCGGCCCGCTACGAGGAGCAAGGTGCGGACGAAATCGTCATGCTCGACGTGTCCGCCACCACCGACGCGAGGGCCACCGCCATCGAGACCGTGGCGAGGGTTCGCCGCGTGCTGGGCATCCCCCTCACGGTCGGCGGCGGCGTGCGAGCCGTCGACGACGCGGCGAGATTGCTCGACGCCGGCGCGGACAAGGTGGCCATGAACACCGCCGCGGTGCTCCGGCCCGAGTTGATCGAGGAATGTGCGGAGCGTTTCGGGAGCCAGTGCGTCGTGGTGGCCATCGACGCCGCCCGGGCCGCGGGCGATGGGCCCCGATGGCACGTCCGGGTGCGGTCGGGCACGGATGGAACGGCGTTGGACGCCATCGAGTGGTCGGTCAAGGCCGAGGCGATGGGAGCGGGCGAAGTGCTGCTCACGAGTTGGGATCGTGACGGCACGCGGGAGGGGTACGACCTGGCCTTGACGGCGAAGGTGGCGTCGTCGGTGCGGGTGCCGGTCATCGCCTCGGGCGGGGCGGCGTCGTGCGAGCACGTGCTGGAGGCCATCGAGGCCGGCGCCGACGCCGTGCTCGCCGCGGGGATCTTCCACGACGGGCGAGTGGGCATCGGCGAGGTGAAGCAGTTTCTTTCTTCGCGAGGAATCGAGGTGCGACCGTGATCATTCCGTCGATCGATCTCATGGGCGGCCAGACCGTGCAACTGGTGGGCGGGCGCGAGCACGCGCTCGACGCCGGCGATCCGCGGCCCATCGCGGAGCGGTTCGCGCTGGCGGGCGACGTGGCCGTGGTGGATCTCGATGCCGCCATCGGCACGGGGTCCAACGCCGCGGCGATCCGCGAGGTGCTCGCGCTGGCGCCGTGTCGCGTTGGCGGGGGCATCCGCGACGTCGCCACGGCCATCAGGTGGCTTGACGCCGGGGCGGCCAAGGTGGTGCTCGGCACCGCCGCGACGCCGGAGGTGCTCCGCGAGTTGCCCCGCGACCGCGTCATCGCCGCCCTCGACGCCGACGGGGGCGAGGTCGTCGTGAAGGGATGGCGGGAGCGAACGGGCGAGTCGATCCTCGACCGCATGCGTCGTCTCGAGGGGCTCGTCGGCGGCTTTCTCGTGACCTTCGTCGAGCGGGAGGGCCGCCTGGGCGGCACCAACATGGAGATCGTGCCGGAACTCGTCCGCGTCGCCGCGGCGGGCGGCGCACGGGTGACGATCGCCGGCGGCGTGACCACGGCCGACGACGTCGGTCGGCTGGATGAACTCGGAGCCGACGCGCAGGTGGGCATGGCGCTCTACACCGGGCGGCTCGACCTCGCCGACGCCATCGCCGCGCCGCTGCGGTCGGACCGGCCCGACGGCCTCTGGCCCACGGTCGTCGTCGACGAGGCGGGTGCCGCGTTGGGGTTGACGTACTCGAGCCCGCAGAGCCTTCGCGAGGCCGTGCGGACGCGGCGGGGCGTCTACCACTCGCGGCGACGCGGCGTGTGGGTCAAGGGCGAGACCTCCGGCTGCACGCAAGAGTTGCTGCGGATCGACCTCGATTGCGATCGCGACGCGCTGCGATTCACCGTGCGACAGTCGGGCGAGGGTTTCTGTCACCGCGGTACCGCCACGTGCTGGGGCGGCGTGCGAGGGTTGAACGCGCTCGCGGGGCGAATTCGCGGACAAGCGGCGCGGAACGCGCCGGGGTCGTACTCGACTCGGCTCCTGCACTCGCCTGACCTGCTGCGTGCCAAGCTCGTCGAGGAGGCGGGCGAACTGGCGGAGGCCTCGGCCAAGCCCGACGTCGTGGCGGAGGCGGCCGACCTCATGTACTTCACGCTGGTGGCGATGCAGCGGGCGGGGGCGTCGCTCGCGGAGGTGGCCGCCGAACTCGACCGCCGCGCCTTGCGGGTGACCAGGCGACCGGGTGATGCCAAGCCGGCCGGGAGGGCGTGCTGATGACGACGACCACAACCAATCGACTGCTGCGACGACTGAGGCCGGGCGACCTCGCGATGCGTGCTCGGCGCGTGATCGACGAGACGACGCTGCGCGAGGCGGGGGCCATCCTGGCCGATATCGACGCGAGGGGCGACGCCGCGGTGATCGATCACGCGGTCCGGCTCGGCGATCGGTCCCCGGGCGACCCGTGCGTCTTCACGCCGGTGATGCTCCGCGAGGCCTTGGATGCGCTGGAACCCTCGCAGCGGGCCCTGCTCGAACGGACCGCATCCCGCATTCGCGACTTTGCGACGGCGCAGCGGGCGTGCCTGCGGGACCTGTCGGTGCCGATCCCCGGCGGCTTCGCGGGGCACGAGTGCCTGCCGGTGGCGGCGGCGGGGTGTTACGCCCCGGGCGGGCGGTTCCCGCTGCCATCGTCGGTGCTGATGACGGCGGTGACGGCTCGGGCGGCGGGGGTGTCGAAGGTGTGGGTCGCGTCGCCACGACCGACCCGCGCGACGCTCGCCGCGGCCGCCATCGCGGGTGCCGATGGATTGCTCGCCATCGGCGGGGCGCAGGCCATCGGCGCGATGGCGCGAGGGTTGATGGGATTGCCCGAGGGCGGGTGCGACATAATCGTGGGGCCGGGGAACCGGTGGGTGACCGCCGCCAAGCAGTTGGTGTCGGGCGAGGTGGGCATCGACATGCTCGCGGGCCCGTCGGAACTGCTGATCCTCGCCGACGGCACCGCCGAGGCGGACACGGTCGCTTCGGATCTGCTCGCGCAGGCCGAGCACGACGTGGATGCGGTCCCCACGCTGGTCACGACCGACGCGTCGTTGATCGACCGGGTGGAGGCGGCGCTCGAGCGGCGCCTGGCGACGCTGCCCACCGCGGCGGTGGCTCGGGCGGCCTTGCGCAACGGCGGGGCGGTGGTGGCCAGTTCGTTGGAGGAAGCAATCGCGGCCTGTGACGCGGCGGGGCCCGAGCACCTCGAGGTGATGACGGCCGACGCCGCGGCGGTGGCGGGGCGGGTTCGCAACGCCGGGGCGGTCTTCATCGGCTCGGCCTCGGCCGAGGTGCTGGGCGATTACGGAGCCGGCCCCAACCACGTGCTGCCGACCGGGGGCACCTCGCGGTTTCGGGCCGGGCTTTCGGTCTTCACGTTCCTGCGGGCCAGGACGTGGATTCGCATCGACGAGCCCGCGGCAGCCACGCCTCTCTACCGGGACGCCGTCTCGCTCGCGAGGATCGAGTCGCTCGAGGGTCACGCGCAGTCGGCGGAGGCGAGAGTGGGGCTTTGACGGTGTGGGCGTGACGCCACGTCACCACCGTCGTCACTCGTCCCGCGGCGGCACGCGGACGCGATTCATGCAGCCATGAACGGGCTCGAGTCGGATCCGCCCGGCCCGAGTTCGACCCGCGTGACGAGCCGCACTCGCAACGCGTCGAGGATGCGCCTGGCACGCTCGACCGTGATGCCGTGGTATTCGTTGCGTTCGTCCCGCGAGACCATCGTCTCGCTCACGTCGAGCCGTTGGGCCAACTCCCGCTGCGTGACGCCCCGGGCGATTCGCAGCCCGATCAGCACGCGGCCCAACCCCTGCAGGTTGTCGAACTCGGGAAACTCCCCTCGCTTCAGACGCTCGTAGCTTCGGACCTCCTCCACGTACTGCGCGTGGAAGGTTTCGAGCGGCTGCAGCAACTTGGTCACCTCGGATTCGGTGAAGCCTTCCGCTCGCCACGCGGCGACATGGTCCTCCACCCGCTTGCGTTCCGCTTCGAGCCGAACGAGGGCCTGCTGATACTCCGAATCGGTGCGGATCATGAC
>JBBAVG010000002.1:0-70868 GCA_040397805.1 Phycisphaerales bacterium | reverse complement strand
TTCGGGCCTTCGTCAACCGCGGTCTTCGCCCAAGCGGCCACGCCAGGTTCCCTCGAACGCGGTGGACCAAGGGTTCGGCTCCTCGGTCCTCGCGTCCTCGTCATGCCGAGCCATGAACGACACGAAGCGGGCGACGCACCGGAGCTGCGGCTTGGACCAGAGGCCGAGCAGGTGCGGTTCCGTGAAGCGGTTGATCGATTGGAGCAGGTGCCCCGGATACCACTCGCTGTCGTCGGCGCGGAGCAGGCGGATCATCGTCGGCGGCAGGTAGTAGCGGAATCCCTCGGCATTGATGAAGGCGAACCCGCCGGTGCCCGGGAACGGGAACCACGATGGGTCGTCGATCAGGTCGCTCCACCGGGCATCGACGTCGGTGTGGCGAGCCGCCTCGCACGCCTCGTCGGATTCGTAGTTGTCACGGGCGACGCATTCGTTCCACGAGATGGCCGCGTCGCAGCGAACGACTTCCCCGAACGAGGCGTGGATGTCGGAGATGATCGAGTCTCGCTCGACGAGGGCGTCGGGAGGGAGATTTTGGATCACCGGTGGCTCCTCTGGGTGCGGGTCATGCCGCCGGTGTGGCATCGCCCGGCACACCGTTGGGCCGTGCAAACGACAACGCCCGCAGGTCAGGGACCTGCGGGCGTTTGAATCGCCAATCGGGGTAAGCGGATTTGAACCGCTGACCTTTTGACCCCCAGTCAAACGCGCTACCAAGCTGCGCTATACCCCGTGCTTGAGGGCAAGGATAGGCTGCGGCGGGGCCAAGGGCCAGTCGGCGGCGGCGGTTGCTCGCCGTGGCGGCGTCGCAAGCCATTGTGCGTGCCGCACTTCCCGGACGCGGCGTGGAATCGGACATGCCCGCGGCTACGCTGGTGGCATGGCACGCGTGACGGTCGTGGGGGCGGGAGTGATCGGACTGACGACGGCGGACGCCCTCGTGGACGCGGGACACGACGTGCGCGTGGTCGCCGCCGCCTTGGGGCCCGGCATCACCTCGGCCGCCGCGGGGGCGATCTGGTTCCCCTTCCGATCCGACCCGCCGACGGTGGTCAACCGCTGGGCCTCGATGACGCGTGCGTGGGAGTCGATGCTGGCCGCGACGCGCCCCGAGGCCGGGGTCGACGTGCTGCGCCTCGAGTCGTACGCCAACACGCCCGAGCGGCCGTGGTGGGCCGGCGCGGTCGATGACTTGGGCCCGCCGATGACCGACCGCCCGGAAGCCCCGTACGTCTGGCGGTTCGCCGCCCCGCGCGTGGAGCCGGCCACCTTCTGCGCGTGGCTGGAGCGGCGACTTGCCGGTCGCATCACGATCGGCCGCGTGGCGTTGCTCGACGAGGTTGAAGGCGATGTCGTCGTCAACTGCACGGGGCTGGGCGCACGCTCGCTTTGCGGCGACACCACGCTCAAGGGGATCTGGGGGCAGACGACGATCGTCGCCGCGGACGGGCTCGACCTGACGCTCTCGATCAGCGACGAGCGGGACGAGTCGACGTTCTTTTACTCGATCCCGCGCCGGGGCGAAGTGGTGCTGGGGGGGTGCGCCATCGAGGAGGCGGGGGAGTCGCCCACGCCGCCGACCGAGGCGTGGCGGAAGGCCATTCTCGACCGTGCCGCGGCGCACGGGCTGAAGGCGTTGCGGGTGCTGCGGGACTCGTCGGGCCTGCGGCCGTACCGGTCGGCGGTGCGACTGGAACGCGAGGGGCGGGTGATCCACAACTACGGGCACGGCGGGAGCGGCTACACGCTCTGTCGCGGCTGTGCGCTCGACGTGGTGCAACTCGTGGCGACCTGACGGGCGTGCTCAGGCTTCGGCCGTTTCGCCCTTGGGTGGCGACTTCCTGGGCCACTGGAAGACCAGGGCGATCATCGCGAGGCCGATCCACGCCGCCAACCAGCCAAGGGCCCCTCGCTCGGCCAAGGTGGGCTCGATGACGCCCGCGACGTGCAGCAGCCATGCGCCGCTGAGGAGCACGAGCATCGCCCCCGCGAGCGACGTGATGGCCGCGCCCGCCTTGGCCGGGGCGGCCACGCCGAGCGCGAAGCCCAGCATCGCGCCCGCGAGGCACGTGGCGATGAACGTGAGGCGAGTGTCGCCGGGCAACGAGGCCCACGCCTCGTGGAAGGCGTGGAAGCAGTCGTCGACGAACCCGCGAGTGTTCGCCGCCACTTCGTCCTCCGGCGTCCCGTCGTCGGGAGTCGCGGCGAGCGTCGACGCGGCGACGGCGATGAGTCGTCGGGCCTGGGCGATGGCGTAGGCCTGCGGGGCTTCGTCGATGCGTTCGCTCCAGGCCGTGCCCAGCCGCTCGCCGTGTTCGGCCAAGGGGGGGATGGCGCCCGGAACGGTCGAGAGATACGCCGCGGCCGACAGAAAGGCCGCGATGATGAACGCCCCGCACGTCGTCAATCCCAAGGCGAAACGGAACGTCGCCAGGGCCAGCAGGGTGCCGAGCACCGCCCCGACGGCCATGCCGATCACGGGCGAAGGCAGGCCCAGCAGGCGGTCGGCGATGAAGTTGGGAGCCAGCAACCCGACGAGCAGGCTGCACGCCGCCGCGACCATCATGAGGTACACCGGCCGCAGCAACTTCGCGCCCGCGGCACACAGGATGAGCCCCGCCACGAGCACCACGACCACCGGCAGGTGCACGGCCAAGGGCACGCCCGCAAGCGAACCCGCTTGGGGCGTGGCGGCGAGCATCAAGATGGAAGCCGTCGGCATCATCAGCGCATGGATCAACGCGGGGCATCGACGCCCGTCAACACCCTGCTTCGGAACAACGCGGATCGGCTTGCCAGTTTTCGGGAAAGATCGGGTTGTGTTTGGTCCGCGTGCCTGCAGATGCCCGCGGCATCCCTCCGGCCGCCTGCCACTTATGAGACCCATGCGAGTCGATTTGTGCACGAGGCGCGAAAAAGTGCGAGCCAACCCGTTGCCACGCCGCGGGTTTTCGTTACACTGCAGCTTATATAACGAGACGGCTCGGCCATGTTTCCACTCGCGGGCATCCGTGCTCCGCCTGGTCGAGTCGCCTTGAGGGTTTCCGCAGGAGAGAGTCACATGAAGAACGTCGTCCTTTCGCTTGTCGCATTGGCGGGCATCGCGGCCGTCGCCAACGCGGCTCCCGTTTCGCTCACCCCCAACTCGGGCTTCGGCGTCAACGGCTGGGTAGCTCCCGTCTCCGGCAGCACGCTCGGCACCGCCTCCAACGAGCGGTCCTTCGCCTATAACCGGGCCACGGGTAACCTCATCATCGCCAGCCGCAGCGGCGGCAACTCGCTCAAGACCTACAGCGGCACGACGGGCGCCGAAGTGGGCGCGCTGAACCTCGGCAGCGGCGTCATCAGTGGCGGCACCTTCCAGATCAACCAGGTCGGCGTCACCCGTGACGGCCAGATCTTCGTCGGCAACCTCCAGACCGACACCCGCACCAACGCCATCAAGATCTACCGCTGGGCCAACGAGGGCGCGACGATCGACGCCTCCCCGTGGGTCAACACCACGGTCAACCTCAACCCGCCCGTCCCCGCCGCGCTCGCCACCCGCATGGGCGACTCGATGGACGTGACCGGCTCGGGCTCCAACGCTCGCGTCGTCATGGGCCACGCCAACAACCCGGCGATCGGTGGCTACACCGTCTTCACCGCCACCGGCCGCACCTCCGTGACCACCTTCTCGCCCGCCCTCACCGGCAGCCGCTTCCGCCTCGGCCTGACCTTCGGCGCTACCGACAACGATGTCCTCGGCAAGGTGTCGAGCGACAGTCTGTACGGCACGAGCTACACCGACGGCAACTCCGTCGGCACCCGCACCTCGACCGCCATCGCCCTCACCAGCGGCGGCGAGTCGCAGATGGACTACGCCAACATCGGCGGCGCGCCCATCCTCGCCGTGCTCGACCAGAACAACTCCACCCTCCGCGTCTACAACCTGACCGACGCCAACAACCCGGTGCTGCTGGCTTCCGCCAACGCCACCAGCGGCACGCTGACGTCCAACGGCAACGGCACCGGCTCGGTCCAGTTCGGCGCCATCGATCACGCCAACCAGACGGCGACGATCTACGCCATGGCGACCAACCAGGGCATCTCCTCCTACACCTTCGTGGTGCCCGCCCCCGGCGCGGCCGCCCTGCTCGCCCTCGGCGGGCTCGTGGCCACCCGCCGCCGCCGCTGATCCCCTTCGCCTCTTCCTGCAGGAATCCCGCACCCCGCGCTCGCACGAGCGCGGGGTGTTTTCATTCCATCACGCTTCGCCGGTCGATGTGCGGCTCACGTTGACACCCGACCATCCGGTCGGTATGCTCCGAACGCCCGAGCCGCATCGCGGCCGAGCCCGCGGCACATGCCGCAGAAAGTGAGCCGTTGTCGATGAAGTTCGGAAGGATCCTGGCCGCGGCGTGCATTCTGGGCTCGCTGCTGCTGATCGGAGCCGGTTTGGCGTGGTGGAAGTACGGGCAGATCAAGGCCGCGATGTCGGCGCCGCCCCCGCCGGAACCCGCCGCCGCGGCGGAGTTGCTCGACGTGGTCGCCAAGCCGTGGACGCCCACGGTGCGTCTGGTGGGCTCGGTCTTCGCGCTCGAGTCGATCTCGGTCAGCAACGAGGTCTCGGGCGTGGTTCGCGCCGTCGCCTTCGAGTCTGGCCAGGTCGTCGACGCCGGACAGGTGTTGCTCCAACTCGATGACGCCACCGAGCAAGCCGACCTCGCCGCGGCCCGCGCCACGCAGCGCGTGGCCGACGCCGATGTGCAGGTCGCCGAGGCCCAGGTTCGCAGCGCGCAGGCCGCGGCGACGCTGGCTGCCAGCGACCTTCGCCGCGTGCGTCAGGCGGTCGAGTCCAAGGCCGCCGCGGAGACGACGCTCGACCGCGCAGCGGCCGACGTGGAGC
Source organism: Phycisphaerales bacterium (assembly GCA_040397805.1). Classification (GTDB taxonomy): domain Bacteria; phylum Planctomycetota; class Phycisphaerae; order Phycisphaerales; family UBA1924; genus UBA2402. Next base: position 65,980 of record JBBAVG010000002.1, on the reverse strand, counting down.
AGGCCCAGGCCCTCTTGGCGCAGGCCATGTCGGGCGTGGAGCGTGCCAAGGCCGCTTGCGAGCAGGCGGCGGCGAAGGTGCGTCAACTCGAGGTCCTGGCGCAGAAGAAGACGATCAAGGCTCCGTTCAAGGCTCGCGTGGGCATTCGTTCGGTGCACCCCGGGCAGTATCTGGGCGAGAACACCCGCGTGGCGGACCTGCAGGGCATCGCCGACACCGTGTATCTTGATTTTGCCATTCCGCAGGATCAGGCGTGGCGGGTGAAGCCGGGCATGATCTTCCCGGCGATCTCCGCGACGCTCGGGGAAGGGCTCGTGCCCCTGCGGGTGCAGGCCGTCGATGCGTCGGTCGACCGGGCCACCCGCAATGTCCGCGTGCGGTCCGTGGTGCCCAACCCGGACGAGCGGCTGCGGCCCGGCACCTTCGTCGACGTCGAGGTGCCCTTGGGCGAGCCGGGCGAACGCCTGCTCGTTCCCGCCGTGGCGGTGCGACGCTCGAGCTACGGCGATCATGTCTTCGTGGCCGAGCCCGCCGAGCAGCCGGGGCTCTTCCGCGTGCGTCAGCGGTTCGTGACGCTCGGGGTGGGCGTGGGGGGCGACGTGATCGTCGAGAAGGGGCTCGCGGCGGGCGACCGCATCGCGACCTCGGGGTCCTTCAAGCTCCGCGACGGTGCGCTCGTCATGCCGCCCGCGAAGGAACCCGCATCGTCCGCCCCCGCGAAGTGATTCGCTCTTCACGCAGCACGCACGTCCCATGAAGACCTTCACCGACATCTTCATCCGCCGCCCCGTCCTCGCGGTGGTGGTCAACCTCATCATCTTGGCCGTGGGCTGGCGCGCCCTGGGCGGCCTGCCCGTGCGCCAGTACCCGCGGATCGAGTCGAGTTCGATCATCATCTCGACGGCGTACATCGGCGCGAGCGCGGAGACCATCCGCGGCTTCATCACCACCAAGATCGAGCAGGCCGTCTCCGCCATCGACGGCATCGACTACATCGAGAGCACCAGCACCGCCTCCTTCTCCCGCATCACCGTCCGCCTCCGACTCAACCATGACAGCAACGACGCGCTCGCCGAGATCAGCGCGCGGCTCAACCAGGTGCGGAGCGAACTCCCGCCCGAGGCCGAGTCGCCCGTCATCGAGATCCAGCGGGCCGATCGTCCCTTCGCCACCTTCTACCTCTCCTTCACCAGCGACGTGATGAACCTCACGCAGCTGACCGACTACCTCGCCCGCGAAGTGCAGCCCGAACTGGGCGTCATCGAGGGCGTGCAGCGAGTGGGCATCGAAGGGCCCCGCAACCTTGCCATGCGGCTCTGGCTCGATCCCGCCCGCATGAACGCCCTCAACGTCACCAGCGAACAGGTCGACGCCGCCCTGCGACGCAACAACTTCCTCTCGGCCGTGGGTCGCACCAAGGGCGAGGCGGTGCAGATCGACCTGCTGGCCAATACCGACCTTCGATCGGTTCCCGAGTTCGAGCAGCTGATCGTCCGCGAGTTCGAGGGCACCATCGTCCGCCTCAAGGACATCGCCCGCGTCGAACTCGGCAGCGAAGAGCCCACCGGCGAGGCCGGCCTCGACGGCAAGCCCGCCATCTACCTCTCCGTCTGGCCCCTGCCCCGCGCCAACGAGCTCGAAGTGGCCACGCGCCTGCGCGACCGCATGGAACGCCTCCGCCCGGCCCTGCCAGCGGGTGTCACCATGCAGCTCGCCTACGACGGCACGTACTACATGGACAACGCCCTCAAGGAGATCACCAAGACGCTCGCCGAGACCATCGCGATCGTCGGGCTGGTGGTCTTCCTCTTCATGGGCTCCATCCGCTCCGTGCTCGTGCCCCTGGTGGCCATGCCCGTCTCGCTCGTGGGCGCGACGGTCTTCATGCTCCTCATGGGCTTCTCGCTCAACCTGCTCACCATCCTTGCCATCGTGCTGGCCGTGGGCTTGGTCGTCGACGACGCCATCGTGATGGTCGAGAACGTCGAACGGCACATCCGCGAGGGCAAGCCCAAGGTCGCCGCCGCCATCATTGCCGCACGCGAACTCTTCGCGCCGGTTGTCTCCATGACCATCACGCTCGCGGCCGTGTACGCCCCCATCGGCTTCCAGGGCGGGCTCACGGGCGTGCTCTTCCGCGAGTTCGCCTTCACGCTCGCCGCGGCCGTCGTCGTCTCGGGTGTCGTCGCCCTCACGCTCTCGCCCATCATGAGCGCACGCCTGGTCGCCGCCTCGGGCCGCGAAGGGTGGCTCACCCGCTTCGTCAACCACCGCTTCGACGCCGTGCGTCGCCTCTACGGCCGCACGCTCGATTGGACCCTCGAGCTCCGCTGGACCTTCGCGCTCGCCGCCCTGCTCATCACCGCCGCCGCAGCGCCCCTCTACATGATGTCCTCCAAGGAGCTCGCGCCCACCGAGGACGAAGGCGGGCTCTTCTTCGTTCTCTCGGCCCCGCCCGACGCCACGCTCGACTACACCAGGAACGCCGCCGCCGACCTCTCGCGGATCATGAAGCAGTTTCCCGAGACCCGCTTCGTCTGGCAGGTCCTCCAGACCAACAACGGCTTCGGGGGCATGCAGGCCGTCGACTGGAAGGCCCGCGACCGCTCCATGAGCGAGCTCCTCCCCGTCGCCTATGGCGCGATCTCGCAGATCCCCGGCCTCCAGGCCTTCCCCGTCCTGCCGCCGGCCCTTCCCGGCGCGGGGCAGTTCGATGTCGAACTCGTCATCTCCGGCAGCGGCGACGAGTCGGAGATGGCCGGCATCGCCGGTCGACTCGTCGGGGCGGCCTTCGCCAGCGGCAAGTTCCTCTACGCCGACACCGACCTCAAGATCGACCTCCCCCAGGCCCGCCTGATGATCGACAAGGAAAAGGTCGCCGACCTCGGCCTCGACCTTGCCACCATCGGACGCGAGCTGGGCGTCATGCTCGCCGGCGGATACGTCAACCGCTTCAACCTCGAGGGCCGCAGCTACAAGGTCATCCCGCAGGTCGGCGACGCCAGCCGTCTCACGCCCGACACGCTCCTCGACCTCAAGGTCCAGACCCGCGACGGCGGCTTGGTCTCGGTCTCCAGTTTCGTGACCATCCAGATGGAGACCGCGCCCCGCGCCCTCAACCGCTTCCAGCAACGCAACAGCGTCAAGGTCTACGGCGGCGTCGTCCCCGGCGTCACCAAGGAAGAGGGCCTCCGCACCCTCGAACAGGCCGCACGCGAGATCCTCCCGCCCGGGTACGCCCTCGACTACGCCGGCGAGAGTCGCCAGCTTCGAACCGAGGGCTCCTCGCTCGCCGTCACGCTCGGCTTTGCCATCGGCCTCATCTACCTCGTGCTCGCCGCCCAGTTCGGCAGCTTCCGAGACCCGCTCATCGTCCTGCTCGGCAGCGTGCCCCTCGCCATCTCGGGCGCGCTCGTCTTCACCTTCCTGGGCTGGACCACCATCAACATCTACTCGCAGGTCGGCCTCATCACCCTCGTCGGACTGGTCGCCAAGAACGGCATCCTCATCGTGGAGTTCGCCAACCACCTGCAGGAACAAGGCCGCTCCAAGCTCGAGGCCGTTCGCGAGGCCTCCATCACCCGACTGCGGCCCATCCTCATGACCAGCGCGGCCACCGTCTTCGGCCACTTCCCCCTCGTGCTCGTCACGGGCGCGGGTGCCGAGGCCCGCAATAGCATCGGCATCGTCCTGGTCACCGGCATGACCATCAGCACCCTCTTCACGCTGCTCGTCGTCCCCTCCATCTACATGCTCGTCGCCGGTGAGCACAAGGCCCTGCCGCAGCACGACGACGACGACGCCCGCGACTGAGCGAATACGCCGTCGCCCCTACGCTCCTTGCCATGACGGCCACCGACGCCACCGAGGCACGCCTCCGCGAGTCCATCGCCTCGCGCCACGCCGCGATGCTCGACGACCTCCGCCACGCCGTGGACACGCCCACCGGTCCCGGCTGCGGCTCCGGTCTTGATGACCTCCGCCGCTGGTTCCGCGGGCGCCTCGAACGCCTCGGCGCCACGTGCGAACTGGTGCCCGGCGACCCGCGAGAACCGTGGACGGCCGGCCAGGCCGCCCAAGGCCCCGTGCCGCCGACGCTCGTGGCACGCCGCACGCTCGACGGGCCTTCCCTGCTCCTGTGCGGGCACCTCGACACCGTCCACCACGCCGACTCCCCCTTCCGCTCCTTCGCGATCAGCCCAGACGCCCGCACCATCACCGGCCCCGGCTGCGTCGACATGAAGGGCGGCCTCGTCGTCGCCCTCCACGCCCTCGAAGCCCTCGAACACTGCGGCATCCGCCTTTCCTGGACCTTCCTCCTCAACAGCGACGAGGAGACCGGCTCCTTCCACTCCGCCGCCACGCTCGCCCGCGAAGCCGCCCGCGGCCACCTCGCGGGCCTGGTCTTCGAGCCCGCCATGGCCGACGGCGGTCTGGCCGTCTCCCGGCCCGGCAGCGGCCAGTTCATGATCGAGACCTTCGGCAAGGCCGGCCACGTCGGCCGCGACTTCGCCTCGTGCGTCTCGGCCGTCACGGCCCTGGCCAAGACGCTCGTGGCCGTGGGGGAGTGGTCGGACCCTTCCCGGGGCATGATCGCCAGCGTGGGGCCGCTTGAGGGCGGGCAGGCGACCAACATCGTGCCTGATCATGCCGCCGCGTGGGGGAACGTTCGGTTTGTCGACGACCGAGCGGCCTCCGAGCTCGCCTCGCGAGTCGATGCCTTGGCCACCGACGCGTCGGCCATGCCCCGCGTGGCCGTGCAGCGGTGCTTCAACCGGCCCGCCAAGCCCCTCACGCCCGCCACCGAGCGGCTCGCCATGGCCGCCCGCGACGTGGCGGGGTCGCTCGGGCAGTCGCTCCCCTTCGGCACCACCGGCGGCGTCTGCGATGGCAACAACCTGCAAGCCGCGGGCCTGCCCACCATCGACACGCTGGGCGTTCGCGGCGGCGGCCTGCACACCACCAGCGAGTGGGTGGAGGCGGCGAGTTTGGTGGAGCGGGCGCAGCTGGTGGCCGTGCTGATGGCTCGCCTGGGACGCGGCGGCGTCACGCTTGCATAATGTTGCGCCATGCGGGACACCGTCTTGCCGCGTGTGGCGGGGCGGACCCGGTCCTTTCGTCGCAGGAACGCGTCCACATGAGCACGCTCTCGCCGTCGCCCGTCACGCCCGCACAGCCCGCCGCCACGACCGTGGGCGCGGGGCTCCACGCGAGCCCGACGGTGCGACGCGCCATCGACTCGATCGTGGCCGAGATCGCCGCCCACTCGGCGAAGGTCACGGACGTGCGCGGGCCGCTGCCGGGGCTCAAGGAGGAGTACGACGCCTTGATGGCCAGGGCGGCGGCGGTGCGGGGCCGGGCCCTGCTCTTCCCCTTCCTCGGCTCGGGCATCGGCAACCGCGCCTTGGTGGAACTCGCCGACGGCAGCGTGAAGTGGGACATGATCTGCGGCATCGGCGTGAACTTCTTCGGCCACAGCGACCTCGACCTCGCCCGCGCCTCGCTCGCGGCGGGCCTCGACGACGTGAACAAGCACGGCAACCTCTCGAGCAACTTCGAGGCCTACGCCTTCGTGGAGACGCTGCTGAAGGAGGCCGCCCGCCACAGCCGCCTCAAGCACGGCTACGTCGCCACCAGCGGCGCGATGGCCAACGAGAACGCCCTCAAGGTGTGCATGCAGAAGACCGGCGGCAGCCGCGTGCTGGCCTTCAAGGACTGCTTCATGGGCCGCAGTCTCACCATGCTGGCGGTGGGTGACAACCACGTCGGCCGCGAGGGCCTGCCGATCAATACGCACGTCGACTACATGCCCTTCTACGACCACGTCGCCGCCGAGCGGATGGGCAAGACGCGCTTCATCGACATGTGCCTCTGGCACCTCGACCAGTACGTGACCCGCTACCCCGGGCAGCACGCGTGCTTCATCTTCGAGTTGGTGCAGGGCGAGGGCGGGTTCAACCTGGGCGACCGCGACTACTTCAAGACGCTGATGGACTACTGCCGCTCGAAGAAGATCGCCATCTGGGACGACGAGATCCAGACCTTCGGCCGCCTGCCCCGGATGTTCGCCTACGAGCAGTACGACCTGGGCGATTACGTCGACGTCTTCTGCGTCGGCAAGATGACGCAAGGGTGCGTCACGTGCTTCACGGAGGAGTATGCTCCGAAGGCCGGCCTGCTTTCGGGCACGTTCACGGGCGAGGGGTCGTCGTTCCGCATCGGTCGCCGCGTGATCGAGCGTCTGCGCGATGGCGACTTCTACGGCGAAGAGGGCGCGTTCGCGCGTCACCACGCCATCTTCCGCGAGCACGCCAAGGCGCTCGTGGCCAAGCACCCCGAGTGGTTCCCGGCCGTGCCCTCGGTGGGCGAGTTGGTGGGCGGCATGGGCGGCATGATGAGGTTCACGCCCTACGGGGGCGACAAGGCCAAGATCGGCGCCGCGGCCCGCGCCATCTTCGACGAGGGGGTCATCCTCTTCTCGTGCGGCCACGGCCCCTACCACGTGCGGATGCTCCCGCCGCTGCCGGTGATGCAGGAGTCCGACTGGCCCCGCGTCTTCGCGTGCATCGAGCGGGGCATGGCGAAGGCGTGAGGCAGACGGCGGTCGGTCATCGATCCCACGGTGACCAAAGAACACCCAGTCCAAGGGCCCGCAAGGGCCCACGAGGGTTGCCACGAGTGACCGAACCCGCGCAGCGGGTGAGGGAACTCGTGGAAGGCATCACCCGCCCGAGGCCTTGGCCGCGAACCCTTTGTCCTTGAGGAGCGTCACCAGCGCGTCGCGGTGGTCGCCTTGGAGTTCGAGTTCGGAGGCGTCGCCCAGGGTGCCGCCGGTCGAGAACTTCTTCTTGAGGGTCTGGAGCAGTCCCTTGAGGTCGTTGGCGACGGGGTCGAGTCCGCTGGCCACCGTCACCCACTTGCCGTTGCGACGTTCGCGACGCACACGCACCTGCTGCTCGCTCGGCGGCAGCACCTTCCCGGCGGCGTTGCGGGGGCACTTGCACGCCGCCAGCGTGGCGTGGCAGCGCTCGCACGTCACGGGCCGCTCGAGGGGCGTGCCGTCGAAGAGTCCGGGGGTGGCCATGGGGAAGGGTACCCGCACCTGCCTCCAGCCGGCGAGAGGACGCGAATCTTGCATCAAGGTTCGGTTCATCGCGCGACGCCTCGGGTCCCTCGGGCGTACAACGATGACGGGTCTATCCACGAGGATTCCGCACATGCCCTTCTCCCCCTTCTCCCGTCGTCACCTCCTCGCCCGCGGCGCGGCCTTCTCGGCCGGGTTCGCCGGCCTCCGCACGCTCATGGGTTCGTCGGGCTCCTCCATGGCGGTCGCCTGCGAGCGACTCGGCGAGGCCGACGCATCGATCGGCTACGGGCCGCTGGTCGAGGATCCGCACCGCATCATCGACCTGCCCCAGGGCTTCACGTACCGCGTCATCGGCAAGCGGGGCGACGTCATGAGCGACGGTCTCTTCCTCCCCGGTCACCCCGATGCGATGGCCGCCTTCGCGGGGCCCGACACCGACACCACCATCGTCATCCGCAACCACGAGTTGCCCCCGGACGCGAACAAGCTCAGCGCCTTCGGGCCCGAGCTCGAACTGCTCGACAAGATCGCCCCCGAGCGGATCTACGACCGCGGGGAAGGCAAGGTGCCCTGCTGCGGCGGCACCACCACGCTCGTCTACGACACCAAGCGACAGAAGGTCGTCAAGCAGTTCCTCAGCCTCGCCGGCACCGTCCAGAACTGCGCCGGCGGCATGACCCCCTGGGGCACATGGCTGAGCTGCGAAGAGGACACTCCCACCCCGGGCAAGGGTCTCGAGCAGATGCACGGCTACGTCTTCGAAGTCCCGGCGACGACGGCCATGGAGGTGACGATCCCCCGGCCCATCAAGGCCATGGGCCGCTTCCGTCACGAGGCCTGCGCCATCGACCCTGCTTCCGGCGTCGTCTTCCTCACCGAAGACCGCGAAGACGGCCTCCTGTATCGCTTCATTCCCAACGACCGCACCAACCTCCACGCCGGCGGCCGCCTGCAAGCCCTGAAGGTCAAGGACCGCCCCTCGCTCGACACCTCCAACGCCGGTGCCGGACCGACCGTCGCCCGCGGCGAGCGACTCGCCGCCGAGTGGATCGACGTCGACGAGATCGACGCCCCCAAGGACGATCTGCGACATCGCGGCTTCACCCAGGGTGCGGCCAAGTTCGCTCGCAACGAAGGCATGTGGTACGGCCACGGCGCGGTCTTCTTTGCGGCCACCACCGGCGGCAAGGCCCTCAAGGGCCAGGTGTGGCGGTACACCCCCTCTGCCGCCGAGGGCACCAAGGCCGAGGCCGACGCCCCCGGCATGCTCGAACTCTTCATCGAGCCCAATGACGGTTCCGTGGTCGAGAACGCCGACAACGTCACCGTCGCGCCTTGGGGCGACCTCATCCTCTGCGAGGACGAAGCGGGCCCCGGTGATCGCTCCAACTGCATCGTCGGCGTGACGCCCGGCGGCGAGCTCTACCGCTTCGCCCGCAACGCGGGATCCGCGTCCGAACTCGCCGGCGCGTGCTTCTCTCCCGACGGCTCCACGCTCTTTCTCAACATCCAGACCGACGGACTCACCCTCGCCATCAACGGCCCCTGGCGGAAGTGATCGACTCGGCTGTCGTCGCAACGCCCGCCATCGTCAGGAAGTTCGCGAGCAGTCGCGGCCCCTCGCTGGTCATGAAACTCTCGGGGTGGAACTGCACGCCCTCGCACGGCGCACGCCCGGCGTCGGCGAAGACCCGCCGCAGTCCCATGACGACGCGATGCGTCCGGCCCCCGTCGCCACGCTCCTCGCACCACGCGCTGACCTGCCACCCGTCTTGCCCTGAGCCCTGGCTCGGAACCAGCGGCGGGACCGACGCCTCCTCGACCACCAGCGAGTGATACCTCGCCGCCTCGAAGGGGTTGGCCACGCCCGCGAAGAGGCCAAGCCCGTCGTGATGCACGAGGCTCGTCTTGCCGTGCACCGGGGCCGAGTGGCGAACCACCCGCATCCCGGCCCCGGCCGCCATGCATTGATGCCCCAGGCACACGCCCAGCAGCGGCACGCGTCCCATGAAGCGGGCGATCACGCCGGTCGATGCGCCCGCCTCGGCGGGCGTGCAGGGGCCGGGCGAGATGATGATGCCCCGCGGGGGCACGCCCTCTGCGATGGTCTCGACGGCCGCGGCGGACACCTCGTCGTTGCGGACCACGAGCAGGTCGCGCCCTTCCCGCAGCGAGGGCGAGAGCGAGCCCAGCCCCTGCACGAGGTTCCACGTGAAACTGTCGTAGTTGTCGATCAGGAGGATCATCGCCAAGGCCTCCCGCGATCATGCCTGCCCGCGATGTTCAGGCCCGCCCGCGGCACTCAGGCCCGCACGACTTGGCCCGTGCCCTTGGTGATCTGGCCGATGACGCTGACGGTCTCGCCCAGGTCGCGCAGGTGATCGGCGACCGATTCGGCGAAGGCGGGCCGCACGATCAGGCAGTAGCCGACGCCCATGTTGAAGATGCGGTACATCTCCTCGTCGGTCACGTTGCCGTGCTTCTGCAGGAACGAGAAGATGGGCGGACGCGGCCAGCTGTCCATGCGGATGACCGCGTCGAGGTTGGGCGGCAGGGCGCGGCACAGGTTGCCCCCGATGCCCGAACCCGTGATGTGGGCCATCCCGGAGATGACGTTCTTCACCTTGTAGTGGCGGAGCAGACGCACGATGGGGTCGGCGTAGAGCCGCGTGGGCGTGAGCAGCACCTGCCCGAGCGTCTTGGGCTTTTCCTGCGACTTGCGGGGCTTGCCCGAGCGGGTCAGCTGCGGCGGGTTGAGCTCGGGGTGGACCTCCGACAGGTCGAGCCCGGCCTCCTTCACGATGTGGCGGACGAGGGAGTAGCCGTTGCTGTGCACGCCGTCGCTGGCCAGGCCCAGCACGACGTCGCCGGCGCGGACGCGGGTGGGGCTCTTGACGCGGGCGAGTTCCACGACGCCGACGCAGAAGCCGGCGAGGTCGAAGTCGCCCTTGGCGTAGAGGTCGGGCATGTTGGCGGTTTCGCCGCCGATGAGGGCGCACCCCGACTTGACGCAGGCGTCGGCGATGCCCTTGACCAGCGCGTGCAGGAACTTCTTGTCGACCACGGGGGTGGCGATGTAGTCGAGGAAGAAGAGGGGCTCGGCGCCTTGGACCACCAGATCGTTGACGTTCATCGCCACCAGGTCGATGCCGATGGTGTCGAAGACGCCCAGGTCCGCCGCGAGCTTGATCTTGGTGCCCACGCCGTCGCAGCAGGCCACCAGGACGGGGTCCTTGTAGTTGCGGCTGAAGAGGCTCTTCTTGTAGTCGAGCCGGAAGAGGCCCGCGAAGCCGCCGGGATTGGCGATGACGCGATCGGAGAAGGTCCGCCGCATCGTCGTCTCGAGCGACTCGGTGAAGGCGTCCTTTTGATCGATGTCGACGCCGGCCGAGGCGTACGTGAGGTTGGTCGAGGGTTTGCGTGCCATGGGCGTGCGTGACCGGTCGCGGGGCGAATCGGTCACAGGGTGAGGATTTCCTTGCTCTTCTCTTCGACGCGCTTGTCCAGTTCGGCTTCGTACTTCTCGAGCAGGGTCTGGATCTCCTCCTTGAGCGTCTTGACCTCGTCCTCGGGCACGGTCGAGGCGGCCTTGAGGGCGTCGGCGTGCTTGTTGGCGTCGCGGCGGGCGTTGCGGATGACGATCTTGGCCTCTTCGCCCATCTTCTTCACGCGGGCGGCGTCCTTCTGGCGACGCTCCTGGCTCATGGCGGGCAACTGCAGGCGGATCTGCTTGCCTTCGACCATGGGGTTGATGCCCAGGCCGCTCTTCTCGATGGCCGACTTGATCGCCGAGATGATGGTTCCGTCGAAGGGCTTGATGAGCAGTTGCGTGGGTTCGGGCACGCTGATGCCCGCGAGGGCCTTGAGGTCGGTGAAGCTGCCGTAGGCCTCGACCTTCAGGAACTCGACCAAGGCGGGCGAGGCGCGGCCGGTGCGGACGCCTCGGAGTTCCTGCTTCAGGTAGTCGACGGCCTTCTCCATCGATTCCTCGGCGGAGAGCAGGATGGTGTCAGGGTCGTTCATGCGGGATAGTACCTCGGTGGGGAGCCCGAACGGGCCGTTTCGCTCGATCCGGTGCGAACGACAGCGATCAGTCGAACTTGCCCTTGACGGTGAGCGGGAAGTCGTACAGGCGGGTCACCTGCTCGGCCGAGCGGGTCTCGAGGGAGAGAAGGTTGGCGATGACGGGGGCGGGCTTGTCGAAGGCCAGGGCGCCCAGCCGGTCGAACTTGTGGTTCAGGATGTCCTTGAGATCGACCTTGTCGGGGCCCATGGCGTTGCGGGCGTGGCCGCCGGGGTACATGACCAGGCCCGAGTCGAAGGCGCGGCCCGAGTCGTCGGTGATGACCATGCTGGTGGGGATGCCGTCGGGGTACTTGCGGTCGTACTCGACGCCGCCGTGCTCGAAGGACATCTTGGCCATCAGCGAGCGGGTGAGCGGGTCCTGCAGGGCGGCGGGGCTGAAGTCGTGGGGGAGGAGCATCAGGTCCTTCCAGCCCAGGGTCCGCTTGTTGGCGGCATGCAGCTCCAGCGCCTTGCGGAGCATGGTGCAGACCAGGAAGAGCATGGAGTGGTCCGCGCTCTGGCGGGTCTTGGGATCGCGCTTGGCGGGGTCGCCGATGATGCCGAAGGCCGGCTCGTAGGCCCGCACCACGATCTTCGCGATGGCGTCGCCCGACTGGTCGTCGAGCAGGTGGGGGTTGGCGGCAAGCAGGTTGATGAGGCCCTGGAGCGCGCCGGCCGACTGGTGCTCGTACAGACCGAGCTTGAAGTGCATGCCCATGACGGCGAAGTCGGCGCCCGCGCGGCCGAGCACGAGGGTGAAGGGGCTGGCGTAGGCCTTGCCCGCCTTGGCCTCGGGGATGCCGGTGCCCGCGCTCTCGACCTTGCGGAAGAGTTGGCCCGGCCCCTCGAAGAGGCGGAAGATCGCCTCGGGGTTGCGGAAGATGTCGCGCGGGCCCATGAAGCCCGCCATGCTCCGCTTCACGCTCAGGACGGCCGCCTCGGTGCTGATGGCCGCCGACGCGCCCTTGCTGTCGGAAAGCTGCTTGCCCGCGCGGATGGCGCGGAAGGGGATGTAGTGGGCGATGACCATGCCGATGGCGCTCTCGATCTGCTCGGCGGTGGCGCCCATCATGGCCCCGAAGGTCGCGGCCGAGGCCACCGCGCCGTGCACCACGTGGTCGATCTTGTAGCTCTTGAGGCTGAACACCTCGGCCAGGCGGCCGCGGATCTCGTCGAGGAGGATCATCCCCTTGAGGGCGTACGCGCCGTCGCGGCCGCGGAGCTGGGCCGCGGCGGTGGCGACGGAATAGAAGTCGTTGTGGCCGAACTCGCCGGCGATGTGGCCGAGTTCGGGGTTGAACCCGAAGTTGGTGCCGTTGCTGTCCCACTCGCGGACGGCGGAGCAGTTGGCGACCACGGCCTTCTCGACGGCGACGTCGACGGTCGACCCGAAGATGGGCACGCCCGCGCGGACGCTGTGACGGGCCCACGGGACCGTCGAGCCGGCGGTGCGGTATTGCATCGCCTCCTCGCGGAGGAGGACGGGGGCGTTGGTGCCCAGCGCGATGGCGGAGACGCCGCAGAGCACGGCGTCGGTGTGGAAGAGGTTGGTCTTCTCGATGACGGAGGCGTCGGGCTCGCCGCGCTTGCCGGGGGCGTCGGACATGAAGTCGATGGCGTACTCGGCGATGCCCAGGGCCTGGTTGGAGTCGGCGGGGAGCGTGACGTGGGTGTCGGAAGAGATCGGCATGGGGTCCTCGAAGTGGTCGATTCCGGTCGGCGGCACCGGTCGTGAGCGGCCGGTCCGGACGTGGCCCCGATTCTAGCGGGAGTCGTCGGGATCATCCCATCGACGACTACCCTCAAGGCAAGCCTCGGGCGGGTAGCTCAACGGCTAGAGCATTCGCCTTACACGCGAAGGGTTCGGGGTTCGAATCCCCGCCCGCCCATTGGAAGCTGGTTGGTGCGCGTGGTCGTCAGCCTGCCGCGCCGCGTGAATACCGTCGCCGGTGGCCGCGCTCCCAGTCCGCCCCTCCCGCCCAGTCACCGCCCACGCGGCATGAACGCTCTTGACCTGCTCTACATCCCCTTGGCCCTCGTCACCTCGCCTTGGTGGGCCTTCAAGCGTCGCACGGGGTGGCGGGAGCGATTCGGGCACATGGAGGTCCCGCCGCCGGTCGAGGGGCGTCGTCGCGTGCTGCTGCACGCCGTGTCGGTGGGGGAGGTGTCGGCCTTGCGGCATCTCGTGCCGCTGCTCACGCCGCAGGTCGACGTCGTCGTGTCGGCCACGACCGACACGGGCCTGGCTCGCGCCCGGCAGCTCTACGGCGCGATGCCCGGCGTGAACGTGGTCCGCTACCCGCTCGACTTCTCGTGGGCGGTGGCGAGGTTCCTCGATGCCGTGAGGCCCGACGCCGTGGGGCTGGTGGAACTCGAGGTGTGGCCCAACTTCGTCGAGGCGTGCACGCGCCGCGGCGTGCCGGTGTGCATCGTCAACGGGCGACTGAGCGAGCGTTCCGCCCGGGGCTACGCCCGCATCCGCGGGTTCTTCGCGAAGGTGCTCGGCAAGCTCGAGCGCGTCGCCGTGCAGGACGAGTCGTATGCCGCACGCTTCAAGGCCTTGGGCCTGCCCGCGGAGCGGTGCGAGATCACGGGGTCCATGAAGTGGGACGCGGCCACGATCGAGGATCGCGTGGAGGGAGCGGACTCGCTGGCGGCGGAGCTGGGCATCGACCTGGCCAAGCCGTTGGTGGTGGCGGGGAGCACGGGCCCGGGCGAGGAAGCGCTGCTGCATCGGGCGTGCCCGCCGGGCGTGCAGCTGCTCTGTGCGCCGCGGAGGCCCGAGCGGTTCGACGAAGCGACGGCGGCGATGGGTCCCGGGGCGGTGCGCCGCACCGCGCTCAAGGCCCAGGGGCGGCCCGCGGCCAAGGGGACCGAGCGGTTCGTGCTCGACACCATCGGCGAGTTGCGGCGGGCCTATGCGTTGGCCACCGTGGTGGTGGTGGGGCGGAGTTTCGGGTCGCAGTACGGATCGGACCCCATCGAGCCGGCGGCCTTGGGCAAGCCGGTGGTGATCGGGCCGGCGGTGAGCGACTTTGCGGCGATCGTTCAGGCCCTGCGCGACGGCGGCGGGTTGGTGCAGGTGGAGGGCGAGCGATTGGGACCGACGCTGACGACCCTGCTGGGCGACGCGGCGGCGCGGTCGGCCTTGGCGATGCGGGGGCGGGAGGTCATCCGCTCCATGCAGGGGGCCAGCGCGAGGCATGCGGCCTTGCTGACGGCGTTGGCGGGCGAGCGGCGCTAGGGGGTTCAGCCGCGAAGTGTCACGTGGACTTTTGTTCGGGGTCTTGGCGGGTCGGCGTGTCGAAACGCGCCGAATCGCGATTGGTTAGGTATAGTTGACCCCCTCGGAACCGGGGGCGGAGCGGTGGCGTTCCGTTTTCGTCATTCGGGAGCAACGGACGGTCATAGGGTTCCGTAATGCAGTGAGATTCCCGCGAACGGGTTGCCGCGCGCGGGGTGGGTCGTTTGGTCGTGGGGGGCGGGCGGGGGGGAACGCGCGGGCTGGCGCCGCGTGCCATGAGGGTTTGTCACCATCTCCCGGCGAGCGGTCGTCGGCAGGCAGGAGTTCGTCGCATGTCGAAGCGGATGGATCGTCTGAACGGTTCCCTCGGGTCTGAGCAGGTCACGGGGCGTGAGTCCCGCGGCGGGTTCTGGGCCTCGCTGCGGTCGGCGCTTGGCTGCCGCGGGGGCGAGAAGACGTCCATGGAGACGCTGGAGGGGCGTCAGCTGCTGTCGGGCATCACGCAATCCTCCGACTTCGCGATGATGGAGTGGGGCGGGGGCACGATCGAGGCGCGTCGCGGCTCGTACCTGGTGGAGTTCGACGGCTACGTGGGCAAGCAGCAGGCGGAGATGCTGGCTCGCGAGGTGGCGACGCGGCTGGGCGTGGACGTGGTGGACACCCGGGCGTTCGGCCTGGGTCGGTTCGCGTCGCTGCAGGTGGGGGGCTCGATCAACGCGTTCGACGCGTTGGCGTTGGTGGGGCAAGTGCCTCACTTCAAGCGCGTGGAGCCGGACCGCCTCTACTACTCGGCGAGGCTGCCGAACGACACTCGTTTCTCCGAGCAGTACGCGATGCGGAACGTGGGGCAGCCGATCCCGGCGATCGGCGGCGTCCTGGGCACGTCGGGCGCGGACATTCGGGTGCAGAACGTGTGGGACATCTCGATCGGCACGCGTGACAACGTGGTGGCGATCATCGACACGGGCATCGACCTGCAGCACCCCGACCTGGTGAACAACCTCTGGGTGAATCCCGGCGAGGTGGCGGGCAACGGCATCGACGACGACGGCAACGGCTACGTCGACGACGTGAACGGGTACGACTTCGCGGAACTCGACGCCAACCCGGACGACGAGCCGACGGGCGGGCACGGCACGCCGGTGGCGGGCTGCGTGGGCGCGCAGGGCAACAACGGGCTGGGCGTGGCGGGCGTGAACTGGAACGTCAGCCTGATGGCGCTCAAGATCGCGGACCGTTCGGGGCGTCTGTCGACCAACGCCATCGTGGCGGCGCACGACTATGCGACGATGATGCTCCAGCGGGGCATCAACATCGTGGCGAGCAACAACAGCTACGGCGGCTTCGCTCCGGCCTTCTACGAGGACGCGGAGGAGGGCTTCAACGCCGAGCGAGACGCCATCCAGCGGTTCGTGAACGCGGGCGGCACGTTCGTGGCGTCTGCGGGCAACAGCTCGTTCGACAACGACAACCCGAACTTCAAGGCCTATCCGGCCTCGTACAACATCCCGCAGATCATCGCGGTGGCGGCGAGCGACAACAACGACGCGCTGGCCGGGTTCACCAACTACGGCGTGCGGACGGTCGACGTGGCCGCGCCCGGCGTGCAGATCATGACGACCGCCGACGGCGGCGGGTACACGTACATCAACGGCACGAGCTTCTCGGGTCCGATCGTCGCGGGCATCGTCGCGCTGCTCAAGAGCATCAAGCCCAACGCCTCGGCGGTCGAGATCAAGCAGGCGCTGATCGACGGCAGTGATCCGCTCCCGGCGATGCAGGGCAAGATCCGCTCGGGCGGCCGCGTGAACGTCGAGCGTTCGCTGCAGGTGCTGCAGACCTCGGGCCCCGTGGTGCGTTCGGTCAACCCCGGTCCGGTGGTCGGCCAGGTCAATCCCTCGACGGGCCAGCCGTACAACACCATCACGATCGACCTCAGCAAGGACATCGATCCGGCGTTCCTTTCGGCCGGCGCGGTGACGGTGGTCGGTTCGGGTCCCGACGACGTCTTCGGCAACGGCAACGACGTGACGGTGCCGGTGACGGCGGTGTCGCTGGTGTCGGGCAATCCCCGGCGCGTGCTCGTGTCGCTGAACGTGTCGGGCTTCGCCAACGCCCGGCTGCCGGTCGACACGTACCGCATGACGATGGTGGCCACGGCCTTCAAGGACACCAACGGCAACTTCCTGAACGGATCGAACCTCGCGGGCACGAACTACGTGCACGACTTCCGCGTCGTCTCGACCTCGGGCGACAACGAACCCAACGACTCGCTCGCCACCGCCACGCCGGTGGCCTTCAACGCCAGCGGCCAGGCCTCGTACTCGGGCATGACCATCGGCAACGGGCTGGCGGGTAACCTCGACGTCGACATCTACCGCATCGACATTCCCCGCGGCGGCCAGATCTCGGCCGAGATCACCGCGCGTCGCCTCACCAACCCTTCGACGCTCGACTCGGTGGTTCGGCTGTTCAACGCCTTGGGCGAGCAGATCGACATCAACGACAATTTCTACGCCCAGGACTCGTACGTCGACTTCTTCGTCGCCACCGGCGGCACGTACTACGTCGGCGTGTCGGGCTTCGGCAACGCCGCGTACGACCCCGCGCAGAGCGCCAGCGGCACGTCGCAGACGCTGGGCACGTACAACATCGGCTTCCGCATCCAGCTGTCGAGCGACGACTCGGTGCTGCTGCCGGCCACCGACGCCAACCTGCCGCGGCGGATCCCGGTCGACGCCCCGCAGACGCAGGGCATCACCACCTCGTCGTACACGGTGCTCGATTCGCGGCTCATCCTCGACCTCAACGTCAAGCTCGACATCTCGCACACCTTCACGGGCGACCTGGTCATCTCGCTGATCGGGCCCAACAACCAGGAAGTGACGCTGGTCAACCGTCGCGGCGGCAACGGCGACAACTTCACGCAGACGGTCTTCGACGACGAGGCCTCCCTCTCGGTCACCTCGGGCGTCGCGCCCTTCAACGGCACCTTCCGTCCGGAGCAGTCGCTGGGCGGGTTCGACGGCTTGGCCGCCGCGGGCCTCTGGACGCTCAAGGTCAACGACACGACGGGCCAGAACTTCGGCTTCCTCAACAGTTGGTCGCTGCAGTTCACCTTCCAGAACAACATCTTCGGCCCCTTCGAGTCCAACGACACGTTCGTCACCGCCAAGGATCTGGCGGGCATCAACGGCACGGGCGCGGGCTCGGTCACGGCGTTCCTGGGCGACGGCGGCTTCGGCTTCCTCGATCGCGACATCTTCCGCTTCCGGGCCGACGGCGGCGCGAGCCTGACGGCCTCGGTGACGCCGACGGCGGCGACGGGCGTCACCCCGCTGTTCAACTCGGCGTTGCGCCTGTTCGACGAGGCGGGCAACCAGATCAAGCTGAGCAACCCGGCGGGCACGCTCACCAGCGGGATCGACAACTTCGTCTTCCCCAGCTCGGGCATCTACTACCTCGCCGTCTCCGAGTCGAGCAACGTCGCGTACAACCCCGTGGTCGTCAACGACGGCACCGGCGTGCCCGCCGCCACCACCGGCAGCTACACGCTCGCCGCGACGCTGGCCCCGGGCGTGAGCGATCCGGCGCTCATCCTCAGCGGCAGCCAAGTGGCGGTCGGCATCAACACCGGCGCGAACTACGGCGCGACGGCCGGCGGCATCACCCGAGGTCTCGTGTACAACGGCGTGGAGTTCCTCCCCGTCGGCGGCGTGGGCACGCAGGTCTTCACGGGCCTGGTTTCCAGCGGGTACAACTGGAGCAACACGGGGCTCCTGGCCAACGCCAACACCCAACTGCCCTTTGCGCTCACCAACGTGAGCGACACGTACAACAACCGGGTCACGGCCAAGGGCATCTACCGCGGCCTGCAGATGGAGCGGGCGATCTCCTTCGGCACCAACGACTCCTTCTTCGCCATCGACATCACCTTCACCAACACGACCACCACCCTCGTCACCTCGCTGGCGTGGATGGAAGGGTTCAACCCCGATCAGGGCCGTTCGCTGGGCGAGGGCACGAACAGCACCTCCAACAACATCGACGGCGCGGGCGATCTGGCCACGGCCTCGTTCGTCAACAACCAGTTCCCGCAGGGCCTGACGGTGGGCCTGGCGACCCCCGCGAGCGACACGCGGGCCAAGCTCACGTTCATCGACGTGAACACGACGATTCGCGATCCGCAGGTGCTGATCGACGCGGCGGCCACCGATCCCAACGGCGCGAGCGCCGACCGGGTGATGGCGGTGAGCTACAACCTGGGCAACCTTGCCGCGGGCGCGTCGGTGAGCTTCCGCTACTTCGTGATGTTCGGCACGACGACGGCCTCGGTCGAGACCTTGGCCGCGACGATGAACGCGGGCACCGGCGCGGGTCACCTGACGCCCACGCCCGCCACGCCGGCCACCGAGGTCCTCCAGACGGCGGGGCCGGGCACCGTCACCGCGCCGACGCTGCCCTACCGGGTCTACTACCCCGAGGGCTTCTACGGCGACAACATCTTCACCTTCCTCCCCATCAGCAACCCCAACGATCGCTCCAACCGCGTGGTGGTGATCGCCCGCTACGAGCAGGGCGTTCGCGACCAACTCGTGGGTGAGTTGACGCTGGCTCCCAACAGCCGCAGCGGTCTCACGCTCGTGACGCCCGACCTCTTCGCCTCGGGCGGTGCGTTGGCCGGACGGCCCGGCGCCGGCGGCGGCGTGCAGTCGTACGCCCTCGAGATCCGCTCGCAGCTCCCCGTCGCGGCCACCTTCAGCCACTACGACCTCAACCAGGCGGGCGGCGCACGGGTGTCCATCGGCGAGTCGTTCACCACCCGCGTCGACACGCAGTGGTCCTTCGGCAACGTGAAGAAGGGCGGCGGCAACAGCGACTTCCTCCTCTTCTACAACACCACCGGACAGACCGAGAAGGTCATCGTGAACTTCTACCCGGTCGGCGGCGGCACCGTCTACACCGAGGAGTTCCGCACGCGTCGCGACGACGGCACCTTGGCCGACGGCCTCGAGGGCTTCCGTCGTGGCGGCCTGTCGGTGAACGACATCGGGTTCCTCCCCGATGGCGAGTACGGCGTGACCGTCACCTGCGTGGTCCCGATCGTCGCCGCCCTCTCGCGGTTCGATTCCACCAGCCGCACGGCCGACGGCCAGGTCGGCAACGTGGGTCTGGGCGCCCGCACCGCCGTCATCCCCGAGGGGCAGTTCTCCCTCAACGCCACCACCGAGGCGATCGGCGTGCTCAACGCCAACGCGGCGGCGGCGGCCGTGACCTTCACCTTCACCTTCTCCAACGGCAGCGCGTACCGCACGTTGCTCACCGTGCCCGCCAACTCGAGCAAGGAACTGCGGGTGCAGGACCTGGTCAACTTCCCGACGGGCAAGCCCTACAGCGTCAGCTACGAGAGCGACCAGCCCGTCACCCTCAGCTCCAACAGCCCGGCCTTCAACGACGGCGTGGCCAGCGCGTTCGCCGACAGGGCCTACACCGTCTGGGGCTTCGGCGAAGGCTTCCGCCCCGGCTCGCAGGACATCCACCCGGGTGTCACCGAGTACCTGCGCCTGTACAACCCGCAGGTCACCGACACCGTGGTCGAGATCACCATCGCCTACGACGGTCTGCCGGGGTCCGAGACCTTCCGCCGCACCCTGCCGGCTCGTCGCATGACCGAGTTCGACATGGATCAGTTCATCACCGGCAACCGTCGCCTGACGTCGGCGTGGTTCGCCACGACGGTCAAGGCGGCGTCGCCCATCGTCGCCTATATGGGCCACTTCGACCGTTCCTTCCCCGGCGGCTTCGGCACCCTCGGCACGCCGCTGGGCATCAGCGAAATCGCATCCTGAGTCGGCGGCAGCGGTCCGGTCCGACGCACACTTCCACCTTCGCGACTCCTCGGGGGACGGCACACGCCGTCCCCCGTTTGCGTTGAATCCCGGAGCGTGCGGCCCGTCCCCGGCGGGGGCCAGCGTACCATCAAGGCCCGGATCGCCGTGCCTCGTCGGCGCGTTCCGGTTCGGGGATCGATGCCGACGCGGGCGGCCCGGTCGCCGGGTTTCGCTCGAGTGAAGGACGTCGCTCAGTCGAGGGCGTAGCTCAGTTGGTAGAGCAGCGGCCTTTTAAGCCGTAGGTCCAGGGTTCGAGTCCCTGCGCCCTCATTTCCTCTCATCCTCCTCCTTCCGACGGTCATGCCGCGATTGCGTCGCGGCCCTTGCCATGCTCCACCACACGCTCCAGCCGAACCACGGGTGCCACCAGTGAACGACATCCTGCATGCCAACTGGTCCGGCGGGTCCCTCCACCTGTGGTTGGAGTCGGCCGAGCGCTTCGCGGCCGCGAGCGAGGCGGGCAAGCCGACCACCGGGTTCCTGCCCGGTGGGCCTCACCCCTTCGCCACGCTGCCCGTCTCGCTCTCCTCGTGGCTGCCCAAGGAGCACGCCGACGCCATGACGGGCGCGGCCACGGAGGGAACGCTCAAGCTTCGCCTGCCGTGCCTTGACGGTCGCCCCTTGCCCAGCAGCACCCTGGCCCGGGCCACGGGCCGCACCACGCTCGCCGCCGCCCCGGACGACGAAACCGAAACCCCCCTGACTCCCAGCGTCGAGACGATCGCCGTTCCGACGCTGGCGGTGCCCCCGGCCGTCGCGTCGGCCGTGGTGATCGCCTTGGCGGAAGCGCTGGAGCAGCGTGCCACCTTCGGCGCCACCGAGTCCGACGAATCGCCACCGCCCCTGCCCGGCGGATCGCTCCTCTACTTCGCCCAGGCCGCCCGACTGGCCCGCTACCTCCTGGTGCAGCAGCGGTTCGTGCCCAGCATCGTGCAGGCGGCATCGGGCGAGATTCGGGGCGCATGGCAGGGCTGGATGAGCGACGAGGCGACCGCTTCGCGCATGCGGACCCTGGTGGCCTCGTGCCCGGCGAGCGCGCGTTGTTGCGTCGACTCGTTCAAGCATGATGCGGGTGCCGTGACGATCGACTGCGTGCACGCGTTCGTCGATGCCGAATGTCGCGAAGCCCTCGAGCGAGAGCGGTTCGTGGAGTCGATCGAGGAACGCGACCCCGCCCAAGACCTGCACGTGGCGTGGCTGGGCGGCCTCCTCGGCTCGCCCGCCGAGGTCAGCGCGGGTTCCGGCGCAAGGCAGGAGATCATCAAGCGGGTCCGGGGCTGGATCGGCCTGCTGGAGGAACGCGGCGCGAGTTCCGCGTGGCGACTGCTCTTCCGCCTCAGCGAGCCGGACGTGACGGGAATGGCCCCCGGCGTGTCGCCCGACCCCTCCAAGCCCGTGTGGGCGGTGACGTTCCATCTGCAATCGGTCGAGAACCCCGCCATCGTGCTCGACGCCACCGACGTGTGGATGATCACCGGCGATTCGGCCACGATCATGGGACGCCGCGTCGATCGGCCGCAGGAACTGCTGCTGGGCGAGCTCGGCCGTGCCTCTCGCATCTACCGTCGCCTCGAGAAGGCCTTGGAGGAGTCCGAGCCTTCGCAGTTGCTGCTGACGACGCCGCAGGCGTACGAGTTCCTGCGCGAGGTGCGGACCGTGCTGACGGAGCAGGGCTTCGGCGTGGTCGCGCCCGACTGGTGGGATTCGCCGGCGGCCCGCGTGGGCGCGAAGCTGCGGCTGGAATCCGACACCGAGAACCCCTTCGACATCACGCGCGCCGGGCTCACCAATGCCGCCCGCACGCAGATCGGCCTGTCGTCGCTGGTGGGATACCAGTGGGAGATCGCCGTGGGGGACACGACGCTGTCGCTCCACGAGTTCGAGCAGCTCGCGGCGAAGCGAACGCCGCTGGTGCGGGTGAACGGCCGCTGGGTGGAGATCCGTCCCGAGGACGTCCAGGCGGCGGTGCGCTTCATGCGGGAGCACCCGGGCGGCAAGGTGAAGCTCTCCGAGGCGCTCCGGATGGCCTATTCGGTCGATGTCGAGGAGAGTGGCGTGCCGGTGGTGGGCATGGCCGCCACGGGGTGGCTCAACGCCTTCCTCAACAGCGAATCGTCGAGCCGCCAGCTGCAGGTGATCCCCACGCCCAAGAGCTTCCACGGCACGCTCCGGCCGTACCAGAGTCGCGGCGTGTCGTGGATGGCCTTCCAGGAACAGCTCGGGTTCGGCATCTGCCTCGCCGACGACATGGGTCTGGGCAAGACGGTGCAGTTGCTGGCCCTCCTGGCGTGGGAGCGGGAGGTCTCGGCTCCCCCGACCGCGACGGACGGCGGCGACGCGGAGGCGGCGCCCTCGACGGACCACGGCGTGCCCCCGACGCTCCTGCTCGTGCCGATGTCGGTGGTGGGCAACTGGATCCACGAGACGCGCCGGTTCTGCCCGCACCTTCGCGTGCTGGTGCACCATGGCGCGGAGCGGCCCCAGGGGCAGTCCTTCCTCGACAAGGTGGCCCAAAGCGACCTGGTGGTCACGACGTACGCCCTGGCCAACCGCGACAAGGAGACCATCGCGAAGGTGAAGTGGGGACGGATCGTCCTCGACGAGGCGCAGTACATCAAGAACCCCGTGGCCAAGCAGAGCCAGGCCGTGCGGAGCTTCGACGCCATTCAGCGCGTGGCCCTGACGGGCACCCCGGTCGAGAATCGCCTCACCGAGTTGTGGTCCATCATGGACTTCCTCAACCCGGGCTACCTGGGCTCGGCCAACGGGTTCCGCTCGAGGTTCGGGCTTCCCATCGAGCGGTATCACGACAAGGTGCGGGGCGAACAGTTGCGGGGGCTCATCCGGCCCTTCGTGCTGCGTCGCCTCAAGACCGATCCGACGGTGGTGGCCGACCTGCCCCAGAAGATCGAGAACAAGGAGTTCAGCCACCTCACCACCGAGCAGGCCTCGCTCTACGAGTCGTGCGTCAAGCGCATGCTCACCGAGGTCGAGGAGGCCGAGGGGATGCAGCGTCGCGGGCTGGTGCTCGCCATGCTCATCAAGCTCAAGCAGATCTGCAACCACCCCCTCCAGGCCCTCAAGGGCGCGGACGGCTCGGGCTCGGTCATCGTCGACCCCACCCGCTCGGGCAAGTGCATCCGCCTCCTCGAGATGCTCGACGAGGTGGTTGCCGAGGGGGACCAGGCGCTGGTCTTCACCCAGTTCCGCGAGATGGGCAAGCTCCTCGAGTCCATGATCGCCAACCGCCTCGGGCGCGACGTGCTCTTCATCCACGGCGGCACCACCCAGCCCCAGCGCCAGGCCATCATCGAACGCTTCCAGAAGGCCGACGGCACCGCCCCCGTCCTCCTGCTCAGTCTCCGCGCCGGCGGCGTCGGCCTCAACCTCACCGCCGCCACCCACGTCTTCCACTTCGATCGCTGGTGGAACCCCGCCGTCGAGAACCAGGCCACCGACCGCGCCTACCGCATCGGCCAGACCCGCACCGTCCAGGTCCACAAGTTCGTCGTTCGCGGCACGCTCGAGGAACGCATCGACCAGATGATCGAGTCCAAGATCGAGCTCGCCGAGAACATCATCGGCAGCGGCGAGCAATGGATCAGCGAGATGAACACCGACCAGCTCCGAGACATCCTCACCCTCCGCAACGACGCCGTCGACGACGAATCCTGACCGGCCCCGCCGCGGCGTAGACTCCGGCCATGAGCAGCGACCAGCCCACCGGTTCGCAGCCCCCCAAGCCCGTCGCCGAGCCGACGCCTCAGGCGCCGGCCGAGCCGGCCGTCTATGACGTCGCGCCCCTCGAGCCGCCGACGCCAACGTCCTTGCCCAAAGGCCGGATCGTCGAACGGGCGTCCAAGGTGGGCGATGCCGGGTTGCTCGACGACTTCGAGGAGGATGCCGACTTCTCGACCGATCCAGAGGTCGAGCGGGCCACCGGCACGGGGCCCAAGGTCGACCCGACGCCGGTCGATGCCGCCGCGGCGGGGCCGACGTTCATCGCTCCCGGAGGTCCCGCGGCGCTCAAGGCCATCGCGATTGCCACCGGCGTGCTGACCATCTCGGCGGTCATCGCCGCCGCGCTCACCGCGCCCTCCCGCGGACGGCTGGCCTTTCCCGACGCCTTCCTGACGCTCTACCTCACGCTGCTGCACACGGCGACGGGCGTCGCGGCCGTGCTGTTCGGCGCGGCGGTGCGGGGCGAGCGAGCGGGCGACGTGGTGCTCGCCACCGCGAGAATGGGCTTCGCGGTGGCGACATTCCAGCTCATCTTCCACCTCAACATCCCCGTGACCGGCCGCACGGACGAGGTGCTGCTGGCGATTCTGGCGTACGTGGGCATTCTCCTCGTCCACTTCCGCTTCGACCGCGAGCGGCTCGTGCTGGTCGCGGGCGTGCATGCGGCCCAGTGGCTCGCCATCTACCTCGCCACGGTGCTTTGGGGCTGGGCGCAGGCTCCGGTCAAGTGAGGGCGTTGAGGTGCCCACGTTCACGGTCAAGACGCCCGTCGACTTCGACCTGCCCAGGGACGCCTGCTCCTATGGGTACTTCCTGCTTGCGCCCAACCACTGGGACCCCGCTGCAGCCACGCTGTGGCGGGTGATGTCGCTGGGGACCGCGAGCGCCGCGCTCCTGGCGGTACGCCAGCGAGGTCCCGGCGAGCCCCTGAAGGTCTCGACGGCCGCCACGCTCAAGGCCCGCGGGCGATCCGTCGCCGAGGCCGGGTTGCGACGCATGCTGCGTCTGGACGAACCCGCCGAACGCATCGCGGCCTTCCACGCCGTCGACCCGCGTTTCAAGGGTTCGGGAAGGGGGCGGCTGTTCCGGTCCCCGTCGCTCCACGAGGACATCATCAAGACGGTCACGAGCTGCAACGTGACGTGGCCGAGCACCGTCACGATGAACGAGCGGCTGTGCGAGGTCTTCGGCGTTCGCTGCGCCGTGGGCGAGTCGTGGGGGGCGCATGCCTTTCCGGAGGCGTCGCGACTGGCCAAAGCCTCGCCCGGGGCGTTGCGTGCCCGGTGCCGCGTGGGGTACCGCGATGCCCGCATCGTCGATCTCTCGAGGCTCATGTGCACCTCGCCGCGGCACGGCGGGCTTGACGCCTCGTGGCTCGAGGACCCCGCCACGCCCGACCAGGCCGTCTTCGATCGCCTTGTCGAGCTGCCGGGCATCGGGCCCTACGCGGCGGCCAACATCATGCAGTTGCTGGGCCGCTACGGCCGGCTGCCCCTCGACACCGAGAGCGTTCGCCACGGCCGGGCCGTGCTGGGCATGAAGGGGGCCCCGGCCTCGATCATGAAGCGGGTGCACAAGCACTTTGCCCCCTTTGGCGAGCATGCCTTCCGCAGCTACTGGTTCGAACTCTGGGAGTGGTACGAATCACGCCACGGGCCGGCGACCACCTGGGAGCGGTCGAAGGTGGCTCGGCTGTTCACGGCTGCCGCGATCAAGAAGGGTGGGTCCGCGAAGGCGTGAGGGCGCGTCGGCGGGCCAACAATGTCGCATGACGATCGCCCCCTGCATGATCTTGGCGTTGGCCGCCGTTCAGCCCCCGGCAGCATCCGCGCAGCCCCCGCTCGACTGGCGGACGCTCGAGGCGGGCGTGCTCAAGGAACCGGTGCAGATCACCTCCCGCGAGCGGTTCGTGAAGGCGGGCGAAGCCTACTTCAGCCACGATGACCGTTGGGTCGTCTTCCAGGCCGTCGAGACGCCCGTGGCGGGCACGGAGGCCGACCCCTTCTACGCCATGTATGTCGCCCCCGTGAAGCGGGACGAGAGCGGATCGCGCGTGATCGGCCTGGGCGAGCCCGTCCGCGTCAGCGAGCCGGGCACGGCCAACACCTGCGGCTGGTTCGACCCCGTCCGCACCGGCATGGTCATCTTCGGCTCGACGATCACCCGCCCCGCCGACGAACAGAAGTCGGGGTTCCAGGTGGGCACGCGTCGCTACGTGTGGATGTTCCCCGCCGAGATGGAAGTCGTCGAGCGGGCCTTCCTGCCGATGCTGGAGATCCCGACGACCGACGGGGCCACGGCATCGACGGCGGCGCAGGCCATGGCCTCGCTCCGCATGGAACTCGAGCAGCTCAAGGCCGCCGCGGCGCCCACGCCGGCGGGTGCCGCGACCGGGCTTGCCCAGCCCGCGGGCATGAAGCGGGCCATCACCGCGGAGATGGTCGAACTCGACCTCCGTCGCGTCGAGGAACTCGCCCCCTTCGAGGGGGCGGCCAAGCCGGTGTTCACCAAGCCCAACTACGACGCCGAGTGCAGCTACTCGAGCGACGGCCGCTTCATCCTCTACGCCCACGTCGAGACGCCCAAGCAAGAGGGGGAGAAGGCCAACGCCGACATCTTCATCTTCGACACGGTGACCAAGCGGCACCACGCGATCGTCGTCGGCCCCGGCTACGACGGCGGGCCCTTCTTCTCCCCCGACGACAAGCGGATCTGCTACCGCTCCGACCGCAAGGGCGACGACCTGCTGCAACTCTTCGTCGCGGACCTCAGGTGGGTCGACGGCGTGCCGGTGGGGATGGAACGCGAGTACCAGATCACGGACAACGGGGCGGTGAACTGGGCGCCGTACTTCAGCCGCGACGGCGGGATGCTCATCTACGGATCGAGCGAGGTCGGGCACCACAACTACGAACTCTTCGCCGTGACGCTCGACGCTGCCACGATGGCCCAGGCCGCCTCGAAGGCGGGCGAAGCGAGGACGGTGCTGGTGAACGACCTGCCCCGGACCCGTCTCACGCACGCCGACGGGGCGGACGTGCTGCCGGTCTTCAGCAACGACGGCAAGACCGTCATGTGGACGAGCCAGCGGGGGCCCAAGGTGCAGGGCGAGGCCCGGCCCAGCAGCCAACTGTGGGTCGCCACGTGGGGCGGGTTGCCCGCCCGGTGAGCGCGGGTTGGCGGGAATGACGCATGGGAACGCTCTTTGGCACCGATGACGAGCAGCGTCGCGAGCAGGAACGCGACGAGGCGCTGATCCGCGCGTACGAGGCGCAGGGCCGCACGCTCGACGCCCTCCCCTACACCGACGAGTTCGATCGCCTGTACGTCGCGGCGGGCGGCGACGCGGCGTGGGGCGGACCGGGGGCCGCCTTCCGGCGACTCCACAACCTGCGAAAGGCCGGCAAACTCCCTCGTCTGGGCCGCGCGGGGATCAGGCCCATCCGCGTCAGTTCGCGGGAAGAGGAGATCCTCGGCGAGTTGGTGACCGTCGCGGTGGGTTCCCTGGGCCAACGCGACCAGTTGCCATTCGACCCGAGGTTCGACCAGGTGCACGCGGCATTCCGCCGCCGCAGCGGACGCGACCTCTCGCGTCACGACTTCTGGCGACTGGTGGCCAAGATCGCCAAGTGACCTGCGACGTGACCGACGAGCGTACCCTCCGGACGTCATGAACCGCACGATCGAGACGCTGCTCACCGACCTCATCGACTACGCCGGGCTCTTCCCGCCCGCCAAGCTCGACATGGCCAAGAGCGTCGAGGCGTACAACCGCGCCAAGGTCGGCGAGTTCGAGTGGGCGCTCGGGCGGTTCGTGTGCCCCGCGTCGCGGCTCGCGGAGTTCACGCAGGCCGCTTCGCCCCTGCTGCCGGGCACCTTCGCCACCAGCGGCTACCGCGAACAGGCCCGGGGCTCGGAGCCTTGGCGACTCAGCGTGCTCATCGATGGCGAGTTGGGGCACGACCTCGATCTCATCGAAGCCTTCAACATGCATCACGACTCGGAAGCCAACGGGCAGGCCGTGGTCGATTCGGTCGAGATGAAGGTGGCCGACGTCAACGAGATCGACGAGGCGCTCGACGAGATCCCCGAGGACCTCTTCCCGTACTTCGAGTTTCCCGTGAACGAGGACTGCCGCGGGTTCGTCGCCGCGCTCGCGGGCAACCAGGCCGCGGCGAAGATCCGCACCGGCGGCGTGTCGTCGGGCGCGTTCCCCACGCCCATCGAGGTGGCGCAGTTCATCGTCGCCTGTGCGGCCAGCGACGTGCCCTTCAAGGCCACCGCGGGGCTTCACCATCCCGTTCGCGGGCGGTTCCGGTTGACGTACGAGAAGGACAGCGCGGCGTGCACGATGCACGGCTTCGTCAACGTCTTCCTCTGTTCGGCGTTGGTGCGAGTGAAGGGACTCGACGTCGAACGCGCCGAGGCCGTGCTGCAGGACGAGGACCCCGCGGCCTTCAAGTTCAGCAACGAACTGGTCAGCTGGCGGGGCCACGGCCTGGGCATCATGGAACTCGCCAAGCTCCGCGAGACCTTCGCGCTCAGTTTCGGCAGCTGCTCGTTCGACGAGCCGCTGGCCGACCTGCGCTCCATCGGCTGGTTCAAGGACGCGTGACGACGAGTCGGCGCGCCAAGCCATGGCATCCCGCGGGTGATTATCGGTCATCAGTCGACGCTTTCGGGCCGATGCTCCGGTTCGTGCGACCCTGGGGCCGTCATCGATCCATCCGTGATGTAAAATGGAACACGGAGGCCGCACATGGCGAGTCGATGGCACGGGCACATGCTGGCGGGCGCGACGATGCTGGCCGCATCGGCCGGACTCTCGCACGCGCAGACGCTGGCCACGGAGGTGGTCGCGTCGGGCTTCGCATTGCCCGTCTATTGCACCGCGCCGCGCGGCGACGACAACCGACTCTTCGTCGTGCAGCAGCGGCGGTTCGGCCGGGGCCTGCTCCGCGTGGTCGACCTGCGGACGGGGCGGCTGCAGTTCGAGCCGTACCTCGACATCGGCGCGGTGGGCACGGGCGCGGAGCAGGGCTTCTTCTGCGTGGCGTTCCACCCGCGGTTCATGGAGAACGGGTACTTCTACGTGAAGTACGCCGAACCGGCGGTGTCCGGCGTCTCGGCGGGCGACGTCTTCGTGGTCCGCTACCGCGCGATGGGCGGAGACCCGATGGCGACCGTCGCGGACCCGGCCTCGGCGGTGGTGATCCTCAAGATCACGCAGCCCGAGACCACGCACAACGGCGGGTGGCTCGACTTCGGGCCCGGCGGCAAGCTCTACATCGCCACGGGCGACGGCGGCAACGCGAACGACACGACGGGCGGCGTGTCGTTCCCGCCGTATCACACGCCGGGCATCGGCAACGCGCAGGACCTGACCGACAACATCCTGGGCAAGGTGCTCCGCATCGACGTCGACGGGCCCGACGGCGAGCCGGGCACGGCCGACGACGACGGCTTTCCGGCGGACGCAACCCGTCACTACGTGATTCCGCCGGACAATCCGTACGTGGGGACCGTGAACACGCCGGAAGTGTGGGCGAACGGTCTGCGGAACCCGTGGCGGGCGAGTTTCGACCGCGAGACGGGCGACTTCTGGGTGGGCGACGTGGGGCAGGCCGATCGCGAGGAGATCAGCCGCAACGTCGGCAATGTTGCGGCACGCAACTACGGATGGCGGTGCATGGAGGGCACGCGTTGCACCGGGCTTGAGGGGTGCACCTGCAACGCGCCCGAGTTGACGATGCCGACGTACGAGTACGACCACACCGTGGGGTGCGCGGTGGTGGGCGGCTACGTGTATCGCGGCGCGGCGATTCCGTGGCTCCGGGGCACGTACTTCCTGTCGGACTTCTGCACCAGCGCGATCAAGACCTTCCGGCCTCTCGCCGGGGGCGTCACGGAACTGGTCGACCGGTCCGTCGAGCTCGATCCGCCGGGCGCCATCAGCAACGTGACGATCATCTCCTTCGGCGAGGACAGTCGCGGCGACCTGTACCTGGTGGACCAGAACGCGGGCCGGGTGCTGCGGGTGGTCAAGCCGGGTCCCAAGGTGGACTGCAACGCCAACGGGCGTCACGACGAGGGCGACATCCTGGCGGGGATCTCGGCCGACCTGAACGGCGACGGGATTCCCGACGAATGCCAGACGCCGCCGTGCAGCGCGGACTTCAACGCGGACGGCGGGGTGGACGGCGCGGACATCGAGGCGTTCTTCGGGGCGTTCGCCGCGGGCGAGTCCACGGCGGACGTGAACGCCGACGGCGGGGTGGACGGCTCGGACGTGGAGTCGTTCTTCGTCGTGTGGGAGGCCGGTGGGTGCTGAGGGGGCGTCACTCGTGGGTGATGTGCACGCCCTTGGGCAACGCGGCGAGGAAGAGTCGGCCGTAGCGGGCCGTGAGCACGCGGGGGTCGAGCACGACGACGCGGCCCGTGTCGCTCTTGCTGCGGACGAGGCGGCCGAAGCCCTGCTTGAACTTGATGATGGCGCGGGGGAGGGAATCCTCCATGAAGGCGTTCCCGCCGCGTTGTTCGATGAGCTCGAGCCGGGCCTGCGTGAGCGGGCGGTCGGGTGGATCGAAGGGGAGCTTGGTGATGATGACGTTGCGGAGGTTGCGGCCCCGCACGTCGACGCCCTGCCAGAAGGAGGCGGCGCCGAGCAGCACCGAGCGTTCGTCCTCGCGGAACCGCTGGAGCATGTGGGTGCGAGAGCCGTCGCGACCCTGCGCGAGCATGGGCATGCCGAGCTGCGAGAGGGGCATGGCCAGTTCGCTGGCGACGGCGTTCAGGGTGGCGAAGCTCGTGAACAGCACGAACGCGCCGCCGCCGGTGGCCTGGACGTGGCGGAGGACGTGCGAGGCCAAGGCCTGCGCGTGGGAGCGGCCCCGTTCGGCGCCCAGCGTGCGGGGGATGAAGACCTCCATCTGCCGGGCGTAGTCGAAGGGGCTGCCGGTCTGGAAGGCGCGGGCGCCCTCGCACCCCGTGCGGGACATGAAGTGGGCGAAGGCGGTTTCCGCGCTCTCGGTCGACTCCTCCGCCGTCGCCGTGCGGGTGGCGAGCGTCGCGCTGGCGAGGGTGACGGAGAAGTCCTGCCGGAAGAGGCGTTCGCGGAGGATGGGGGCCACCTCGACGGGGGCGCAGGCGAGTTCCACGCGGAGAGTCGCCTGGCCCACGCGGTCGTCGTCGTCGATGCCGCCGCCGAGTTCGATCCAGTAGGCGTAACCGGGGAGGGATTGCGAAAGGAGCGTCTCGCAGTCGGCGGCGATCATCTCGGCCCGGAGGATGGTGGCGTTGAGCTCGAAGGCGTCGGCCTCGTTGCGGCAGAGGGCCTTGAGGCCCTTGAGCGACATCGCGAGTTCCCGCATGGCCGTGGTGAGGACGTTCGCGACCGCCGCGGGTTCCCGCACGCGACACGTGTTGTCGGAGCCGGGCAGGGGCCGCTCGCCCGCAGCTTCGCGTTCGGCGGCGCGGCGGGCGCGGGCGTACTCGACCAGCGAATCGAAGAAGGCCCTCGAGACGTCCTGGGCCTTCTTGACCAGCAGCACGGCCCGGTCGATGGGGGCTCGGTCGCCCACCGAGAGTTCGATGGCCGAGAGTTGGCCGCGGCCCGTGCGGGGGTGGTGGAGCGAGGCCAGCAGGAAGTCGATGCGCCGCTCGGCGAGCTTGACGCCGAAGTGCTCGCTGGCGACGTCCTCCACGTTGTGCGCCTCGTCGAGCACCACGTGCTGGTACTGCGGGAGGATCGAGACGTCCTGCGCCCGCAGCGCGAGATCCGCGAAGAAGAGCGCGTGGTTGCACACCAAGAGGTTGGAGGCCTCCAGCCGGCGGCGGGCCTTCTGGTAGAAGCAGATCTTGTACGTGGGGCAGCGGCGGCCCATGCAGTTGCCGCTGTCGGACTGCACCTTGTCCCACACGCCCGGGCGCTCGAGTTGCGGCAGCGTCGAGAGCGTGCCGTCGGAGGTTTCGTACGCCCAGTCCTCGATGGCGTGCAGCGAGCGGCGGGCGGCGGGATCGGAAAAAAGACGCTCCTGACGCTGCGAGGCCAGGCGAAGGCGACGCAGGCTCATGTAGTTGCCCCGCCCCTTCACCAGGATGGGCCGCACCGGGTAGGGGTTGGGTGTCTTGGGAGCCGGAGGGGTGGCGGCGTGTTCGTCCGCGGCGGAGCCGATGTCCTCATAGGGGTCGGCGATGTCGCCCGCCACACCGTCGTCATCGGCCACGTCCTCGGGTTCGAGGTCGGCGGGCGGCGCCTCGAGGCCCATGGCCTTCATGAGCAGCGGGATGTCCTTGGTGACGAGCTGCTCCTGCAGCGCGATGGTGTGGGTGGCGATCACCACCGTGTCGCCCTCGAGGCACCGCAGGATCGCCGGGACCAGGTACGCGAAACTCTTGCCCACGCCCGTGCCCGCCTCGGCCACCAGGTGCGTGCGGCTGGCCATGGCCGAGGCCACCGCCTCGGCCATGCGGAGTTGCTCGGGACGCGTTTCGTGCGTCGGGCCCAACAGCGTGCCCACGGGGCCGCCTGGGCCGAGGATGTCGCTCGTGGTGGGGGCCACGGGCAAGGGTAGTGGCCCCGAACGCCACCCGGCACGCGCTACCATCGGCCATGACGACGCATCACGATCCTGAAGCCGCGCTCGCCGCCCTCGGCCTCTCGCTGCCCACGCCCGCCAAGCCCGTGGCGGCGTACATCCCGACCAAGCAGGTCGGCACCCTGCTCTACGTCTCCGGCCAGATCCCCATGCGGGAAGGGCAGATGATCGCCAAGGGGTCGCTTCCCACGCAGGTCTCCGAGCAGGTCGCCCTCGACTGCGCCGTGCAGTGCACGCTCAACGGCCTGGCGGCGGTCAAGGCCGCGGCGGGCTCTCTCTCGAGGGTCAAGCAGGTCGTCCGCGTCGGCTGCTTCGTCTGCAGCGAGCCGGGCTTCGACCAGCAGCCCAAGATCGCCAACGGCTGCAGCGAACTGCTCGTGAAGGTCTTCGGCGAGGCCGGACGCCACTGCCGTGCGGCCGTGGGGTCGGTCGCCCTGCCCTTGGGCGCGCCCGTCGAGATCGAGTTCCTGTTCGAGTTGCACGCCTGAGCGAGAGGAGCGTGCGTCCATGGTCGAACTGACCGCCAACGAGTGTCGCGTGCTGGGCACGCTGATCGAGAAGGCCCAGACGGTGCCGGGGTCGTACCCCATGACGCTCAACGCGCTCACCAACGGGTGCAACCAGAAGAACGCGCGCGACCCGGTGACCGACTTGGGCGAGGACGTCGTCTACCAGGCCGTCGATTCGCTGCGACTCAAGGGTCTGGTGCGCGAGGTGATCCTCTCGGGCAGCCGCGTCGCCAAGTTCAGGCACGTCGTCCGCGAGGTGTACGCGGTGAACACCGAGGAGATGGTGATCCTCGCGGAACTCTGGCTCCGCGGCCCGCAGTCCGCGGCGGAGCTTCGCTCCAACGCCTCACGACTGTCGCCCCTCGAGTCGGTCGACGCCGTGCAGGCGATCCTGAACGCGATGGCAGCCAGGTCCGAGCCGCTGGTGCGGGAGTTGGCCCGCCGGCCCGGCGAACGGACCACGCGGTTCGAACAACTCGTGTGCCCGGGGCTGCACGTGATCGCCGCGCCCGCCGCCGCCCACGCCGTGGCGGACCTGCCCGGCCTGGCCGCTCCTGCCGGTCACTCCGCTCCCGCAGGTGGGGTTGGAATCGCCGATCGCGTCGCCGACCTCGAGCGTCAACTCGTCGAACTCAAGGCCACCGTCGATTCGCTCGCCAAGGCGGTCGCGAATCTCGGCGGCTCGTGAAGCCAGGAGCGAACCCTTGCAGCAGGCCGACCAACGCGTTCGATACTCGTGGCGATTGCTCCGCGCGGGTTCCTTCCGCCTCGACGGGGGCTCGATGTTCGGGCTCATCCCGCGGTCCGTCTGGTCGCGGTCGGTGCCCGTCGACGAGAAGGGCCGCATCACCGTCGAGCACAACTGCCTGCTGCTCGAGGGCGGCGGCCGGTTGGTGGTGATCGAGGCCGGCACGGGCGACAAGCTCGACCCCAAGAGCCGCGACCTCTTCGGCATGGGCGACCGCGACATCCGCGTGGCCCTGCACGAGGCGGGGTGTCGCTGCGAGGACGTGAGCGCGGTGGTGACGACGCACCTGCACTTTGACCATAGCGGCGGCCTGACCCGCACGTGCGGCGCGGGCGAGAAGCCCGACTGGGTCGGCCCCGCTTCGGGCATGGCGGGGTCGCGCCCCGACCATGGCGTCAAGCTCACGTTCCCCAACGCGACGCTCTACACGCAGCGGCGCGAATGGGACGACGCGCTGGCCAACCGCAGCGTGATGACGCGGACGTACTTTCGCGATCACCTCGAGCCCCTGCGGGACCGCGTGGTGCTCGTCGATTCGCCCCGACCCTTCGCCACGGGCCTGGTGCCCGATCGCGATGAGTTGCCGATGCTCACCGTCGAGATGCGGGAGACGCCCCTGCCCGGACTGCCGGGCGTGAGCGTGCTGCTCGCGCCGGGTCACACGTGGGGGCAGCAGGCCGTCAAGTTCGACGACCCCTCGGGCCGCACGGTGGTCTTCGTGCCTGACGTGATGCCCACCGCGGCGCACGTGGGACAGGCGTACAGCCTCGCCTACGACGTCGAGCCGTACACCAGTTGCGTGACGCGACATTGGCTGCTGCACGAAGCGGCCGAACGCGGGTGGCTGCTGGTGCTCGACCACGAGCCCGCACATCCGTGCTTCACCGTCAAGCGCAACGACCGCGGATGGTTCGACTTGGTGCCGGCGTGAGCCGACACGCCCACGCCGCGGCCGTCAGTTCCTCGATGGGAACTCGGGCAGCGGAAACTCCTCGGGCCGAAGGCCGAAGCCGGGCGCGGGTTGCTCTCCCATCGCGATGAGTTGCTGCACCACCGACTCGTTCGACGGGTCGATGAAGTAGGCCATGCGAAGGCGGCGGGTCTGCGTCTTGCGATCGCCCACCGAGCCGAAGAAGTCGGCGAGGGCGAGTTGGGGCTTGACGGTCTTGCCGCCGTCGATCTTCGCGGCCGTCAGCAGGGCTTCCTTGGCCTCGTCGGCGTTGCCGAGCCTGGCGGAGTACTCGCCCAGACGGATGAAGTCGCTCACGCGGCCTCGTTCGGAGGCGTTGCGGCGGAGCAGCGTGGTGAGGGCGTCGCGCTCGTCGGCCTCGAACATCGCCTTGGCCTGCAGGTCGAGGTAGTCGTCGTTGAGCGGCGAGACGTCGAGCGCGATGGTCAGCTCCTCGATCGCGCTGCGGGCGCGGCCGTCGGCCACGTACGCGCGGGCGAGGTCGTAGCGGAGTTGGTGGGCTTCGGGCTTGCGGTTGACGTATTCGCCGTAGTCGGCCTGAGCCTTGGCGTAATCGCCCGACTTGTACGCCGCGTCGCCGTCGCGCTTGACGATGTGAAGCGGACGCTGGGCCCCGCAGCCGCCCGAGAGGGCGATCGTGGCCAAGAGGATGGAGCAGGCGATGGCGCGTGGCAGTGAGGTGGTCATGGCTGAAGGGCTCCCTTGAAACGGGGCCGCATGATAGTGCCGCACCAAGCCCGAACGGGCCGGGCGGCCTCGTCGGTTCGCAAGTGCTTGCCAGGAAGAGGCTTGTGGTACTTCGTGGCGGGCGGGGCGGGCGGGAGGACGCGGGCGGCCCGTGTTGCGAGCGGAAAGGTGGGGCGGGAACCGGCCGAGTTACGATAAGTATCACATGGGGCGGGCCTTGTCGCGTGGTCGCGACGGGGCGGTTCCCGCCTTCATCCCTTTGGAGTGAGCATGAAAAGCATCCTTGGTTCGATCTCCCTGGCGGCCCTGACGTTGTGCGCCGGTCTTTCGCTGACGGTCGCGCCGGCCTCGGCGCAGGAATCGGCGGCCGCCGCGGCGAAGGAGGCTCCGAAGGGGCCCTCGCTGGTGGTGGGGTCGCAGGCTCCGGCGATCAAGGTGGGCAAGTGGGTGAAGGGCAACGAAGTCAAGGAGTTCGAGAGCGGCAAGACGTACGTGGTGGAGTTCTGGGCCACATGGTGCGGGCCGTGCCGCAAGGTCATCCCGCACATGAGCGAACTGGCCAAGAAGTACAAGGACCAGGTGACGTTCGTCGGCGTGAGCGTGTGGGAGAACGACGAGGAGTACGTGAGCGAGGTGGAGAAGTTCGTCGCCAAGATGGGCGAGAAGATGGAATACAACGTGGCCGTCGACGACAAGTTCGGCCAGGGCGGCACGATGGCCAAGACGTGGATGGAGGCGTCAGGGCAGGAGGGCATTCCCGCGTCGTTCATCGTGAACGCCGCGGGCCAGGTCGCGTGGATCGGCCACCCGGGCCAGATCGACCAGCCGCTCGAGCAGATCGTCGCGGGCAAGTGGGACATGGTGGCGGCGGTGAACGAGTCGAAGAAGCAGGCGGCCAAGGCGGCCGAGGACCGCGCGAACCAGGACATCCTGCAGACCGAGGGCAAGGCGCTGCAGGAGGCGTTCATGACGGGCAACTACGGCAAGGCGGCGTCGGAGATCGACACGCTCTTGGCCAAGCACCCGTCGATGTCCCGCATGCTGCGTCCGGTGCAGTTCATGGCGTTGCTGCGTTCGGACGAGGCCGGCGCGTACAAGGTCGCCCGCACGATGATCGGCGAGTTCAAGGACGATCCGATGGTGATGAACCAGATCGCCTGGACGATCCTCGACACCAAGGACCTCAAGAGCCCCGACTTCACCGTGGCCTACGACGCGGCGATGGCGGCGGCCGAGGCCACCAAGCACGAGGACGGCATGATCCTCGACACGCTCGCCCTCGCGACCTTCAAGAAGGGAGACGCGGCCAAGGCGGTGGAGATCGGCGCCAAGGCGATCGAGCTCTCCCGCAAGTCGCTCGACGCGGACACCATCGCCGAGATGGAGGCCCGCCTCGAGGAGTTCAAGAAGGCCGTCAAGTGATCGCCATCGCCCCGAGCGGGCGAGGGCGGTGACCGACGCCATGCAGTTTCACGCCGCCCCGGGCCCGACGCCCGGGGCGGTTTTCGTTGGCGACGCGCGTGCGAGGTCAGCGGGCGGGACCGTGCGCCTCGTGGCGGCAGGTCATGCACCACGCGGAGGCCGGGGGAAGGCCGGTCATGGCTTGGCCCCGGTCGGTCAGCGGGACGGGGCGACCCA
This sequence comes from Phycisphaerales bacterium, assembly GCA_040397805.1. GTDB lineage: Bacteria > Planctomycetota > Phycisphaerae > Phycisphaerales > UBA1924 > UBA2402. Next base: position 28,803 of record JBBAVG010000002.1, on the reverse strand, counting down.
GGGCCAGGCGAGTGCGGCAGCGGCGGACGAACTCGTCGGCGTTGAGCCGGTAGGCCGGGTCCTTGACGATGCCCGCGTACTCGGTGGCGAGCAGGCGGTCGATCTGTTCGATGCGCGTCTTGGGGTAGGGGTGCGTCGAGAACCACTCGGACCCGGCTTCCGTGCCCATGGACTGCGCGAGGATCTCCATGACCTGCCGCTGGGCCATGGGGTTGTACTTGGCGCGGGTCATGTAGCGCATGCCCAGGGCGTCGGCCTCGAGTTCCTGGCTGCGTCCGTAGCGAAGGACGATGGTCTGCCCGCCGAGTTCGATGGCCTGGGGCGCGACGTCGCCGACCACGCCTCCGACGCCCTCGGTGAGGATCGAACTGGCGACCGAGACGCCGATGCCGGCCACGGCGGTGTTGACCATGCGGTCGTTGATGTGCCGAGCCGTGACGTGGCCGATCTCGTGGCCCAGCACGCCGGCGAGCTGCGCCTCGTTGGTCATGCGGCGGAGCAAGCCGCGGCTGATGAAGACGCGGCCGCCGGGGAGCGCGAAGGCGTTGATGATGTCCGAGTCGACGACGGTGAACGACCACGGGAGCGTCGGGTTGTCCGCCTCGGTGGCGGCCGCCAGCTTCCGTCCGATCTCGATGACATAGGCCCGCACCTGCGGGTCGTTGAGCTCGCCGCCCATCTCGTTGACGAGTTGGGGAGCCGCCTGGTCGCCCATGGCGATCTCCTGATCGCGGTTGTTGATCAGGAACTGGGACCTGCCGGTGGCGGGGTTGGTCTCGCAGCCCGCCAGCGGCGACATCGTGGCGGCGGCGAGCAGGAGCAGGACGGCGGGGCGGGAACGCTGGGCGAGTGTGGTCATCAGGTGGCTCCGACGCGGGCAACGCGGCATGGTAGGGACATCCATGCGGCCCTCGGCTGCGAACGTACGATCAACCATGCATCAGACGCCGCCTGCCTCCAGTGGTTCCAGCGCCCCCGCGTGGGTCGACGCCGAGTTGGCCGACCCGCACGCCTCGGCGGAGAAGGCGGTGAAGGTCCGCAGCATGTTCAGCGCGATCGCGGGGAGCTACGACCTCAACAACCGGGTGCATTCGCTCTGGCTCGACCAGGCGTGGCGACGCCGCGCGGTCAGGACCGCCGCGGTGCGGCCGGGCGACGCGGTGCTCGACGTGGCCTGCGGCACGGGTGACCTCTCGCAGGCCTTCGCCGCCACGGCCGCGACGAAGGTCGTGGGGCTCGACTTCACGCCCGCGATGCTCGACCACGCCCGCCGCAAGCAGCGGGACCTGGCCCGGGCGCAGGCGGAGAAGCTGACGTACGTCGACGGCGACGCGCAGGCGTTGCCCTTCGCCGACGGCTCGTTCGACGTCGTGTCGATCGCCTTCGGCATCCGCAACGTGCAGTCGCCCGAGCGAGCCTTGGCGGAGTTCCACCGGGTGCTGCGGCCGGGCGGCCGGCTCGTGGTGCTCGAGTTCGACCGTCCCGCCTTCGCGCCGGTGCGGTGGCTCAACGACCTGTACTGCGGCTGGGTGATGCCCCGCACGGCGACGCTCATCAGCGGCGATCGCTCGGGCGCGTACCGCTACCTGCCCGCGTCGGTGGGGACGTTCATGTCGCGGGCGGCGATGCGGCAGGCCGTCGAGCGGGCGGGCTTCTCGCAGGTGCGCGATGCGGGGCTCACGCTGGGCATCTGCGTGTGCTATTCGGGCGTGCGGGCCTGAGCCGTTCGCGGCGATCGACCCCGTGACGGGTGAACGGGACCGTGTTATCGGCGACTCGCCTTCTCGGGCGTTCGTCTTGCGCGTCACGCGCACAAATGTGGCGCAACGGATGACGCGTCTCCGATGAACGGCTCACGACCCGCCGGTCGCGATTCAAGACCGGCGAGGACGGATGCAGCGGCCCTGGGAGCGGGGCCGACTCACAACCCAAGCGTGTGGGCATGGTGGAACCGTGACCCGATACCGGAACGGATTCTGGAGCCACCTCACACATGTCCCATGCAGACTCTCTCGAGCGTTTTTTCGAAGTCCTCGTGAACGGCGATCGTCCCGCGGCCCGAGCCCTGGTCGAGGGGGCGCTCCGCGACGGCGCCGCGCCCGGCGCGGTGCTCAACGACCTGTGCTTCCCGGTGTACGAGAAGATCGAGCAGCTCTTCCGCGACGATCAGCTCACCACCGTGGGGTATCACCTCTCCACGCGGCTGCTCCGCACGCTGGTGGACCAGCTCGGCGCCAAGCTGCCCTCGGCGCCCGCCAACGGCAAGCGGGTCTTCGCCTTCTGCGGCCCCAGCCAAAGCGAGGAACTGGCGGCACAGATGGCCGTCGACCTGCTGGAAGCCGCGGGATGCAACGTCACCTTCTGCGGCGGCGGCGTCCCGGGCGACGAGGTGCTCGCCCAGGTGCACGCCCGTCGGCCCGACTTCCTGGTGATCTTCGCGGCGGCGGCGAGCGACCTGCCCGCCGTGCGCGAGATCATCGACCAGATCCGCGAGATCGGCGCGGCCGACCGCACCCGCATCGTGGTGGCGGCGGGGGTCTTCAACCGCGCCGAAGGGTTGGCGGAGGAGATCCACTGCGACCTGTGGGCCACGACGCCACTCGAGACCGTCAAGGTGGTGCTGACGGGTCGGTTGGCGAAGGAGCCGACGGGCGAGGCGATCACGGCGGGCCGCATCGGGCCCAAGGCCAAGGTCACGCGCCGCGCGGCGGCGTGACGTTCGGGGCCGGAGACTTCCCCGGCGGGGGCCCGCGCACGGCGCGGGCCCCTTGGCCGGGGATGTGGACGCGGGCGGCGACGGATGAAGTGGGGGCGTTTCCTGACCGATGCTTGAGGCGCAGGGCCCCCGCGCGGGGATGCAAAGGAGCGACATGGCCACCCAGAACTTCGACTTGACCCTCAGGCGGCACGACCGGTACGTGGCCGAGCATCCGGCGGAGGTGCGGGTGGGCGCGTCATGCACCAACCTGGTGCGGATCACTCGCTCCATGCTGAGCAACTCCAACTGCCTCGAGGTCCGCGCCATCGACTTCAGCATGGGCGGCCTGGGGATGCGCACGCCGCTGTTCCTGCCTCGGGGCTGCTCGCTGACGGTGAAGGTGCTCTTCTCGGGGCCCAAGCCCTTCGAGTTCGAGATGCCTGCCACGGTGCAGCGGGTGGGCATGCTGGACTGCAAGCCGACGTACTACGTGGGGTGCAGCTTCGACACGGTCGACGCGGCGGGCCGCGAGCGCGTGCGCGCGATGGTGGAACACGTGAAGGCGTCGGGCGGCGTGCTCGACACGGAGGTGCGTCGTGCGTCCTGAACGAGACTTCGTCATCGCCCAACTCGTGGAGGACGGCTCGCTGTCGGCCGACAACGCCGACAAGGCGACGCGCCAGGCGGCCGAGCAGCGGATCCCGCCCGCGCAGGCGGCGGTCGACATGGGCCTGGTGACCCCCGAGCAGGCGGCCATCGCCCGCGCCGCGGTCAGCGAGTGCACCTTCGTCGACCTGCGCCACTTCGACATCGACTTTCGCAACTCGCAGCTCCTGACCAAGTCGGCGGCCGAGAAGCGGTTGGCGTTTCCGCTGTTCAACTTCGGGCGCAGCGTCGTGGTGGGCATGGCCGACCCGACGGACCTGGGGGCGGTCGATCGGCTGCGGACCCTGCTCCGCACCGAGATCGAGCCGGTGCTCTGCGAGACGACCGCGCTGCGGAACCTGATCGAGCGGGCCTATTCGATGGGCGGCGGGGCCTCGTCGACGGCCGAGTCGGTCGCCGCGGGCGCGCAGGGCAACTCGACGGACGACGAGCCGATCGTGGTGGCGGTGAACCAGATCCTGGCGCACGCCATCGAGCGCAACGCCTCGGACGTGCACCTCGGGCCCGACGAGAAGGACCTGCACCTTCGCTACCGCATCGACGGCGTGCTCCACCAGGTGCAGGGGCCGCCGCTGTCGGCCCACGCCGCCCTGGTGCAGCGGCTGAAGGTCATGTCGAACCTCGACCTGACGCAGACGCGGCGGCCGCAGGACGGCAAGTTCCGCTATCCGTACGCGGGCCGCATGGTGGACATGCGCGTCTCGATCATCCCCACCGTGGCGGGCGAGAACGTGGTGATCCGCGTCCTCTCGGGGCACGCGGCGATCGGCAACTTCAAGGAACTGGGCTTCAACGCGGCGATGACGACGGCGGCCGAGTCGATGCTCGCCCATCCGCACGGGATGATCCTGGTGACGGGCCCGACGGGCTCGGGCAAGACGACGACGCTCTACAGCTTCCTCGCCAAGCTCAACAGCCCGGACCGCAACGTCATCACGATCGAGGACCCGGTGGAGATCCGCATGCCCCTGGTGCGGCAGGTGCAGGTCAACGCCGAGATCGGCATGACCTTCGCCGGCGCGCTGCGGTCGATCCTGCGCCAGGACCCCGACATCGTGCTGCTGGGCGAGATCCGCGACGAGGAGTCGGCCCGCATCGCCATCCAGGCGTCGCTGACGGGCCACCTGGTGCTCTCGACGCTGCACACCAACGACGCCGCCGGCGCGGTGGCGCGCCTGCGGGACTTCGGCTGCCCGTCGTTCGCCATCGCCGGCGCGGTGCTGGGCGTGATCGCCCAGCGGCTCGTGCGCCGCGTCTGCTCCTCGTGCGCCGCCCCCTACTCGCCCGACAACGTGCTCCTCCAGCGGTTCGGCGCCGACGGCGGCGGGCAGTTCCGCAAGGGCGTGGGGTGCCCCGCGTGCCTCAGCAGCGGCTATCGCGGCCGGCTCGGCGTCTACGAGGTCTTCCCCATGTCGCCCCAACTCCAGTTCGCCGTGGAGCGGGCCGCCTCGACGCCCGCGCTGCGGCGTGCGGCGCGCGACGTGGGCATGCGGCCGATGTGGGAGGACGGGCTCGAGAAGGCCAGGCTCGGCGTCACCACGCTCGAGGAGGTCATCGCCGTGGCGGCGGGCACGCTCGAGTCGGACACCACCGAGAACCTCGAACTGCATCAGGGCGGCGGGGATGACAAGATGAGGCTCAGCGCATGATCGCCAGCACCGCCTTCGAGTACGTGGCGATGGACAAGGCGGGTCGACGCCAGCGGGGCGTCGCGCGCGCGGCCACCGAGGTCGACGCCTATCGCCAGATCACCGCGTCGGGGCTCACGCCCATCAAGGTGGTGGCCGCCAGGGAGAAGGCGGGCGGCGCCCGCCGCGTCCGTCAGAAGGACATCGCCAACTTCACCTACCAGCTCGGCGTGATGATCGGCGCCAGGGTCCCGGTGTCGCAGGGCATCCGCAACATCGCCGAGCAGGAGCCGCCCGGACAACTCCGCGAGGCCCTGATGCTCGTCGCCGCCCGAATCGAGGCCGGCGGCCGAATCGCCGACTCGCTCCAGGAGCACCCGGCGATCTTCAACACGCTCTACGTCGAGACCATCCGCGCGGCCGAGCACAGCGGCAACCTCGTCCACGTGCTCGAGTACCTCAGCGAGATGCTCGAACGCGACGTCGAGCTCCGCTCGACCGTGCGCTCCGCGCTCATGTACCCCATCTGCACGCTCTGCGTGCTGGTGATCGCCGTCTTCTTCCTGGTGGGCTTCGTGGTGCCCAGGTTCACCAAGATGTACGCCTCGAAGAAGATGGCCCTCCCCTACATCACCCAGGTGCTCATCTGGCTGGGCGACTCGGTGCAGAACTACTGGTACCTCTGGATCGTCGGCGGGGCGGGCGCCGTCTTCGGCGTCCGCTCGCTGTGGCGTTCCAGCGCGGGACGCGAGGGCATCGAGGGGCTGCTCCACAAGGTGCCCATCCTCTCCTCCCTGCTCGTGGGAGTGGCCGTCGCCCGCTTCGCCCGCGTCTTCGGCCTGTGCCTGAGCTCGGGCCTGAGCCTCATCGATTCCCTCTCCATGGCCGGGGCCGCCTCCGGTCGCACCGCCCTCCAGAAGGACGTCCAGATGATCGTCGACCAGGTCCGCAACGGCGGACGCCTGGCCGGCATCCTCCCGGGGTGCTCCTACCTCCCGGGCTTCGCCCGCCGCATGCTCACCAGCGGCGAGGAGACCGCCGAACTTTCCCGCATGTGCGGCGTGGTCGCCAAGCACTACGAACGCGACACCTCCATCATCTCGAAGAACATGGCCACCCTGATCGAGCCCCTCCTGATCGTGGTGATCGCGAGCGTCGTGCTGACCGTGGCGATGGGAATCTTCCTGCCGATGTGGGACATGCTCAAGCTGATGGGTTGAATGGTCGAAGGCACATCCGCACGAGGCCTTCGAGCCTCCGCCCCGGGCCACCCCCGGGCATTCACAGAGGAGTCATTCCATGCACGCTTCCCTTTCCGCCGTCCGTCGCCACCGCCGCAGCGCGTTCACCCTGATCGAGCTCGTGGCCGTGATCGTCGTGCTCGCGATTCTCGCGGGCGTGGCCATCCCCAAGTACATCGACTACGCCGCGAACGCCAAGGCCTCGGCGTGCAAGGGCATCCTGGGCGGCGTCCGCTCGGCCATCGCCAACTTCTACGCCAACTCGGCCGTCAGCGGCACCGCGGCGTTCCCCACGCTGGTGCAGCTGACGACCGTCGGCACGGTCGTGACCGAGGCCGTCCCCGCCAATCCCTACAACAACCTCGCCACCGTCACCGGCGTGAGCTGGACGACGCTGCAGCCCGTCGCCGGCTCCTTCGGCTGGAACTACGACGTGGCGACCGGCCGCTTCTGGGCCAACTCGAACAACGTGGGCGAGAACCTGTATTGAGCAAGGACGCGGGCGACTACGAGGTCGCGCGACGGAGGGAGGGATCACGATGCGAACCAGCACGCTCCGGTCAAGGCCGCCGCTCGGCCGGCAGAATCGCGCGTTCACGCTCATCGAACTCGTGGCCGTGATCGTCGTGCTCGCCATCCTGGCGGGCGTGGCGATCCCCAAGTACATCGACTACGCCACCAACGCCAAGAACTCGGCCGTCAAGGGCGTGGTCGGCAACGTCCGGTCGGCGATCCGCAACTTCTACTCGCAGGCGGCGATGACCGGCACGGCGACCTATCCCACGCTGGTCCAGCTCAACACCGTCGGCACCGTCATCCTCTACGAGATGCCCATCAACCCGTACAACGGGCTGAGAACGGTGACCGGCGTCTCCTGGACCGCGCTGGCGCCCACCGCCGGCTCCTTCGGCTGGAACTACGACGCCACCAACGGCCGGTTCTGGGCCAACTCCAGCGTCGTGGGCGAGAACCTCTTCTGACAACGCCGCCAGGATCGTCGCTCGACGCCCCGCGTGAACACGCTCGGGGCGTCGTGTCGTTTCCGGGGATGCGGGCGTCGGTCGGCCCCGGCGCGACGATTCGCGGATTTTTCGCCGCTGCGGCTCAAGCGGCGTCGCGTGCGGTTCGATGCACGAAGTGACTAGCTCGCGGCGGGGGATGCTCGCGGCGAGCCCACTGAACGGACTCAGTAGGAACACCAGAGGAGTTTCACATGCGGATCGCAACCAACCGTCACATGCGGCGTCGTTCGGACTCGCGGGCCTTTACCCTCATCGAGCTCGTGGCCGTCATCGTCGTGCTCGCGATTCTCGCGGGCGTGGCCATCCCCAAGTACATCGACTACGCCGCGAACGCCAAGGCCTCGGCGTGCAAGGGCATCCTGGGCGGCGTCCGCTCGGCCATCGCCAACTTCTACGCCAACTCGGCCGTCAGCGGCACGCCGGCCTTCCCCACGCTGATCCAGATGCAGACCGTCGGCACGGTCGTCACCGAGGCCGTCCCCGCCAATCCCTACAACAACCTGACCACCATCACGTCAGCCACGTGGGCCGCGACGCCTCCGGTGTCGGGCTCCTTCGGCTGGAACTACGACGCCGCGGCCGGCCGCTTCTGGGCCAACTCCACGACGACGGGCGTGAACGAGCACCTCTTCTGATCGTTCAGGCTTCCGGGCGAGGCGCCCGGCCCGACGACCGCGTCGCGCCCGGGACTCCGGGGTCGATGCGGTCGTCGTCACGGGGCGGCGACCGCGAAGGTCGGTGTCGATGGATGCAGGTTCCCCCCGTCGGGCCCATCGGGCCCGAGGAGAGACACGTGTCGAGGAAACGAGTCGTCATCGAGCTTTCGCCCACGCGGCTCCAGGTGGCCGTCGTCCGCGGTCGTCGCGTCGTCGCACGCGAAACGGCCCGGTTGACGCCGCCAGCCCAGGGGTCGGCGTGGGCCTCGCGCCTTGAATCGCTGCAGCCCGCGCTCGCGTCCATGACCGAGTCGCTTCGCTGCAAGGGGGCGCAGGCCACCGTGCTCTACCGCAGCCCCACGGCGAGCTGCGGCATCTTCTCGTGCAACTCGGCGGCCGGCAAGGCCGCCTCCCTCCATGCCGCCCGTCTGGCCTTGGCGGATTCGACCGAGTTCTCCCTCGAGAGCAATCCGCACGAACTCGTTCGGGTGTGCGTCGACCGGCCGCAGGTGATCGACAAGGCGGCCGCGGCTCCGGTGTCGCAGATCCACACGCTGGGCTTCGCGGACACGGACGCCACCGTCATGACGCTGGCCCAGTGGCTCGAGACCGCCGGGCTCACGCTCGACGAGGCCATTCCGATGGACGCGGTGGGCTTGGCCGAGTGCGTCGTCGACGCCCTGGCCGCGAGCCGCAAGGACAAGACCGGCGTCGCGATGACGCTGCACATCGGCGAGCACGCGAGCATGCTCGCGGGCGCCACCGCCGGTCGCGTTCGCTTCGTCCGCCAGGTCAGCCTCGGCGTCGAGTCGTTCGTCGAGGCGATGGTCAGCGCGTCGCGGCAAGGCTCCGGACACATGGACCCCGCGGCGGCGGACGAACTGCTCCACCGGGTCGGAGTGTCGATCAGCGACGAATCGGACGAGGAATCGCCCGATCACGCCGCCGGCGAGTCGATGCTCATGCTCCTGCAACCGGTGCTCCAGCGGCTGGGCATCGAAATCAAGCAGTCGCTTCGCTTCGGCGTCGAGGCCGAGGAGCGGGAGAAGACGTCGCTGACGATCACGGGGCCCGGCGGACGCATCCCGCGGCTGGCCGACGTGATCGCCAAGCAATGCGGCGCTCGCGCGCCGGAGGCCACCCTCGCCCGCGATCCCGGCGTGTCGGGCACGTCGGCCACCTGGCTCGAGGGGCCGATGACGGTGCAGGGGTTCCTCCCTCGCGCCCATACCGAGCGGCTCGACGCCAGCCACATTCGCCACGCCCTCTGGGTGGGTGCCGCGAGCACGGCGCTGCTCATCGGCTATGACGCCTGGAGCACGGCGATGGACCTGCAGCAGGAAGAGATCAACGTGGCGTCGCTGCGTCAGCGGCTGGAGATCTCCAAGCCCGCCGCGGATCTCAACAAGCGGCTCCGAGCCCTCCAGACGGCGGTCGTCGACGCGAGAGCGGCGCGCGACGCCCGGTATCGCAGCCTGACGGACGGCGTGGCGATCCTCGCGTCGCTGTCGGTGAGCACGCCTTCGAACATCAAGCTCAGTCACGTCAACATCGCCGCCGAGGGGGACATGCCGGCGTGCCACGTCAGCGGCCACGCCTTGGGGTCCGAGAGCGTGGATCCCGACACGTCGCTCCGCTTCTACGTCGACTCGCTGTCGGCGGTGCCGCTGGTGGCCTCGACGCGGATGGGCGCGACCCGTCGCGGCGCGGATTCGACCGGCGTTCCGATGCAGACCTTCGACCTGAGCCTGATGCTCCACACCATCCCGATGGGGCCCGCGCCCGTCAAGGTCGCCGCCGTCGACAAGGAGGGCGCCAAGTGAACCCGCACATGCGCAACGTGATGGCGCACGGGCTGATTGCCGCCGCGATCCTCGTGGGGTCGTACATGCTGGTGGTCGACCGCCTGCAGGGAAAGCTGCGGGCATCGCGACAGGAATCCGCCCGGCTCGCCAAGCAGGTGGCCGAGAGCGAGGGCTTCCGCGACCTGGTGCCGGCCATGACGCAGTCGCTCAACCGGGTCGAGGCCGAGGCCGAGGTGATCCGCAAGGCCAGCGACGTCTCCCGCGACGACCGCGCGCTCTACGCCGCCGTCATGGACATGGCGCAGCGTCACTCGGTGCGCCTCGACGAGGTGAATCCCGCGACGCCCACCAAGACTCCCAACGCCGATCGTCCCGTCACGCCCCCCGGCGCGCCGCCCGCGCCCCCCGCGGGCCCCGACGTTCGTCGCATCGAGAAGGCGCTCGCCTACACCGTCATCGCCTCCGGCACCTACGGCGACATGGTGGCGTTCCTTCGAGGCGTGCAGCAGGATCTGGGATACTCCGTGATCCGAACCGTCAACATCACCGCCCAGCCCGACGGCAGCGGCACGGTGCGAGCCACGCTCTCCACCGAGCATTACGCCTTCGACGTCACCCCCAAGGTGATCGCCGCGGACGAAGGAGGGAAGTGACATGAACTCCAAGCGTCGTTCCCTGCTCATCCAAGCCGCCTCCGTCGCCGCGCCCTCGCTGCTGATCGTCTCGATGCGATTCGTGCTCGTCGGCGGTCCCGACATGGCCTCTGCCGCCGGTTCGGGGCAGGTCATGTCGGCCGTCGCGGGCCCGGCGCCCGATGCCGTCGTTCAGCCGGCCGCGAGACAGCTCTCTCCCGAGCAGCAGCGAGCCACGGACTGGCGGGCGAACTTCCGGTTCGACGCCATGTTCGAGTCGCCGATGGACGCCCGCGCCAACGTCGTGCTCATGGCCCCCAAGAAGGTCGAGCCGGTAACGCCCGTCAAGACCACGCCCGTCGCCGCCGCGCCGAAGACCAGCCCCGTGCAGGGCCTGGCCCTCACCAGTTTCATGGGCAACCTCTCGGGAGGCCTGGTCGTCATCTCCGGCAAGGTCTACCGCGTCGGCGAAGAGGTCCGTCCGGGCCTGCTCTTGGCCAACATCGACTTCCGGAACGCCACCGTCACGCTCCAGAATCTCGACGGCGAGACCTTCACGCTCGTCAAGAAGGAATGACGCGGCCCCCGCGCGCGGGGGCCCTCGTCCCATCTCGCCGCATGCCCGTCACGGCCCCGATCAGTCGTCCTTGAGCATCCGTAGCAGCGGCGTGTCGGTGTCGTCGTGCTGCCTCGGGCGGATCGCCCAGATGCACCCTCGAACCACGAAGGCCGCCAGCACCAACGCCAGCGACAGGACGACGGCCAACACGCTCATGGCCCGCTCCTGAAGAACCCCGATCCCGCGCGGGTCGACACCGCCGTCAGCGGAACTCCGCTGCATCACCAACGCCGCCACGATCGGGAGCCTGTGCCCGCTCATCGCCAAGGCCACCCGCCGCCACGTCGCGCACCGACAAGGCCCCCGGCGTCCAGTGGGTCACCCGCAACATCCGCCCGCACCAAGGCGATCGCCCAGGCCGCCGACATCCCCGGTCATTGCACGGCCAAGATCGTCAACTCGTTTGCCCGGCGAGGGTTGGTGTTCATTCACCGCGGCGCCGGGTCGCGGTCACGCGCCCTTTCCACATGGATCTCCCTGTTCGATCTTTGTGAGGACATGCGACATCCTGTCATCCAGCCTCGCCGCATGCCGGGTACAGCCCTTTGCTCCGACCACCCAGCGTGCCCGGCCCACAAGTTCTGGACCGGGCGGCATGTGACCTGAGGGTCCTTTCGCGGCATGCCCGGGGCTTCTCCGGATTCCTCGGCTGCCTGCTGGACATTTCGCCTTGGCGACCGAACGCTTCACCCTTGGCACCCGGTGGCCCCGTCTCCGGAACCTGTCAAGCCCGTGATGGCCGACCCGACCCCACAACCCCCGCCCTCCGAGCCGGCCCCCGAGCGTGAGCCGGTGCCGCTGCCCGAGACGCCTGCATCGGCGGGCCCGGCCGACGCCGCCGCTGCGCCGCTGCGGCGGATGATGCCGGTCAAGCCCCCGCTGGTCCGCCCCCGCAAGGTTCGCGGCGGGATCAAGATTCCGGCCGGCGACGTCGCGTCGGCCACCGCATGGGCCGCCCAGCGATGGTTGCGGTTGATGGAGCAGGCCGCCGCGGGGCCTCGACTGGTCGAAGCCCTTGATGACTACGCCCGCGCGGGCCAGACCAAGCGCATCGGCTTCCCGCCCGGCCGTGTCGACGCGGTCATCCAAGGGCGAGCCGACCGTCCCTATTCGACGATCATCGCCTTCGAGACCTTCACCCACGAGCAGTGGGACCGCATCGTCGAGGCGATGGCCGACGGCGCGCTCTACGCGGCCAAGTTGCTCGCGGGCGAACTTCCTCCCAACATCGAGGACGTCTTCGCGCCCCTGGGCATCAAGCTCTTCCCCGCCGAGCCCGACGAGGTCCGTCACGCCTGCACCTGCGCCCAGTGGCGGCAGGAAAACGGCGGCGAAGCCTTGCAGCCCATCGTGGGCACGTGGTGCAAGCACGTCTGCTGCGCGGCGTACCTGCTGGCGCAGCGGTTGGCCTCCGAGCCATTCATGGTCTTCCAGATGCGGGGTCTCGACGCTCACGAACTCCTCGAGCGTCTGCGGCAGCGTCGCGTGGTGGTGGGGGCAGGGCTCGGCTTCACGCCCGTCTACGTGCAGCGGGTGCAAGGCGTCGCCGACCTGCCGAACAGGCCCCTGGAAGAGGCCGTGGAGCACTTCTGGGATCCGGCCCCGTCGCTGGCGTCGTTGGACATCCCGCTCTCGCCGCCGCCCGTGAGCCATCCCATTCTCCGCCGGCTCGGTCAGAGCCCGTTCGTGAACGCGCCCTTCCCGCTGGTGGGGCTGTTGGCCAGTTGCTACGACACGATCAGCCAGGCGGCCAAGTCGAAGGCGTCGAGCGACGTTCCGCCGGTCGAGGATGCTCCTGACGAGCCTGGCGACGGCGAGGCCTGAACGCGATCTTGACGTTGCCGCGGAGCGATCGGGAATGGGTATCGGCCGCGAGGTCGCTTCCCCGAGGGAACCGCGTGCCTCGAGTGGCGGAATACCCTTGGGTTCTGTCCGGTCCGCCGCGGGGTCCGCGGCGGGGCAGTGGGTGGGGGGGAAGGCAGGTCGGCCCGACGTCGGGGCCGTCCGCGTCCGCAACGTCGCCGGGGATGGTGCCCGGCGGAGATTCCTGGAAAGGCCATCGGCCCATGAGCGTTGAATCCGAACCCGCATCGAGCGCGAGAGAAGTCGGCCACATCTCGATGGGCCGCAAGAAGAAGTCCGACCCGCACGCCACCCGGTGGGGCAAGTTCCTCCAGGCGGCGATCAAGCTGAACTCGTCGGACCTCATCATGAAGTCCGACCAGGTGCCCAAGCTGCGTCTGCGAGGCGCGCTCAAGCCCCTCGACACCGAGCCGGTGAGCACGGAGGAGTTCTGGGGCATCGCGCAGGCCATCCTGACCGAGGAGCAGGTCGCCGACCTGCACAAGTTCGGCTCGGTCGACTTCGCGTACGACTACGACGACAACAACCGCTTCCGCGTGAACCTCTTCCAGGCCCGCGGCCGCCTGTCGGTCGCGGCCCGCCTCATCACGAGCAACATCCGCCGGTTCGAGGACCTCTACCTCCCGCCGATCATGTCGGACATCGCGATGCAGCCCCAGGGCATCGTGCTGCTCTGCGGCGTGACGGGCTCGGGCAAGTCGACGACCATCGCCGCGATGCTCGACTACGTGAACGAGCGCAAGCCCGTGCACATCGTCACCATCGAGGATCCGATCGAGTACATCTTCCAGGACAAGAAGGCGACGATCAACCAGCGAGAGATCGGCATCGACTGCCTCGATTTCAAGATCGCCCTTCGCGCCCTGGTGCGAGAGAACCCCGACATCGTGCTCGTGGGCGAGATGCGAGACAACGAGACGTTCGAGGCCGCCCTCCACGCCGCCGAGACGGGCCACCTCGTGTACGGGACGATCCACGCCTCGAGCACGACGCAGTGCTTCAGCCGCATCTACGGCCTCTTCGAGCAGGAGGAGGTCGAGCAGGTCCGCAAGATCCTGGCCTACCAGATGCGGGCGTTCGTGTACCAGAAGCTGCTGCCGACGCTGCGTCCCGAGATCGCCCGCATTCCGGGGCTCGAGATCCTCATGAACAACAGCGTGGTGCGCAAGTTCATCCTCGAGGCCCGCGAGGGCGAGCTGCGCGAGTACCTCAAGAGCATCGAGGCCCGCCAGGCGGGCATGGTCGATTTCAACGAGAGTCTGGTGCGGCTGGTCGAGACCGAATACGTCGCCCTCCGCGTGGCGGAAGAGGCCTCGCCCAACATCGACGAGTTCCGCATGCGTCTCAAGAAGCTCGGCTGACCCGTCGGCGAGGTCGACCTCGGGCCCGGGTCTGCCCCGGTCGCGTCGAGGCGATACCCTCTGCCCTTGGCCCGTGCCGCCCCCGGGGCGTCTCGCGGCCCGTCTTCCGTTCGGCGTCCGGTCTTTCCGGGTCGCCGTGCTTGTCCCGAACAGGTGCCTTGCCGATGCCCATCGCCACCATGGTCCAGCCATCAGGCCTCGCCTCACCCCTCCTTCTCGCCGAGGCCCTCGTGCTGGTCTCGATCTGGAAGCCCCTGCTCCTGCTGCTGCCGTTCGTGCCGTGGGCATGGATGGTGTCGAAGGTGCTCGACAAGCACGCGGCCCGCTTCTTCCTGGAGCGGGAGCGGTGGAACGCGATTCACCTCTCGGTGGCCCTGGCGGCCATCCTGATGGTCGTCTTCATGCCGCTGCGGAACGAGGGTGCGTTCTGGCTCGCCTTGCTGGGCATGATCGTGATGCTCACGCTCGACGTGGTGATCTTCGCGATGGTCACCAATCGCGACGAACGCGTGCCGGCGGACTTCCGCCTCACGCTCGACTTCTCCAAGTGGCAGCAGGCCCGGGCGGCCAAGGCCGCCGCGAAGAAGCAGGGCAAGGTCGAACTGGTCATCAAGGCCCCCGACAAGTCGGTGCTCGCGCCGCCGGTGTCGGGCACGCCCGAGTTCGACGTGCGGCTGGCCGCCGAGCAGGTCATCGTCAAGGCCCTTGACGCGCGTTCCACCGAGACGGTCATCGGCCCGGTGGGCAAGGACAACCTCTACGCCGTGACGCATCTGGTGGACGGCGTTCGCCAGACCGCCTCGACGATGCCCGCGGCGGATGCCGCCCGTCTGCTCGCCTTCTGGAAGGGCGCGGCGAAGATGGACGTGGCCGACCAGCGTCGCCGCCAGCAGGCCGACATCAACGTCGAACGCGGCGAGACCCGCAGGAAGGTCCGCATGACTTCGGTGGGCTCGCAGGCCGGACCGAGGCTCGCCTTCCTCTTCGATCCCGAGGGTCAGGTCCGCCGCAAGATCGAGGCGTTGGGGCTTCTCGAGCCTCCGCAGCTCACGGCGATCAAGGAGATGGTCGAGGACGGCCAGGGCCTGGTGATCCTCGCCGGCGCTCCCGACAGCGGCCGCACGACGACGATGTACACGATCGTCAAGATGCACGACGCCTACACGAAGAACGTGCAGACGATCGAGACGGAGATCCAGGATTCGCTCGAGGGCGTGCGTCAGACCAAGTGGGACGCGCAGGCCGAGGGGGCCGAACTCTCGACGACGGTCCGCAGCATCATCCGCCGCGACCCCAACGTGCTGGCCGTGGCCGAAGTGCCCGACACCGCCACCGCCAAGGAGATCGTGCGGGCCGAGATCGACCGCACCCGCACCTACGCCTGCCTGAAGGCCGACGGCGCGATGGCGGCGATCCAGGCGTGGGTGAAGCTCGTCGGCGAGACCGAGGCCGCCGTCAAGCCCCTCAAGGGCGTGGTGGCGCAGAAGACCCTCCGCAAGCTCTGCACCAACTGTCGCGTGGCCTACCAGCCTTCGGCCGACATGGCCAAGAAGCTGGGCCTTCCCGCCGACAAGGTCAAGCAGCTCTTCAAGAAGGGCGGCCAGGTCCTGATCAAGAACAAGCCCGAAGTGTGCCCGGTCTGCTCGGGCGTCGGGTACGTCGGCCAGGAAGGCGCGTTCGAGGTGTACAGCATCGGCGAGGCCGAGCGGGGCATGATCCGTTCGGGCGACTTTGCCGCCCTGCGGAGCGAATGGCGCAAGAAGGGCCTGCCGTCCATCCAGCAGGCCGCGCTTCGCAAGGCCCTTGACGGCATCACCAGCGTCGAGGAAGTCATGCGGGTCACCGCCGAACCCGCGCCCGCCGCCGCCCCAGCCAAGGCCTGATCCCCGTTCCCCCATACGCCCCCATCACGGACACCCGCGTCCGGTCCGCCAGCGATTCTCGGAGCCCAGCCCATGTACATGAGTCTTCTCGCGATCGGCATCGTCGCCCTGATGGGGTACGTCTGGCTGACCCGCGGCTACTACTCCGCCCTCATCCACCTCTTCTGCACCCTCGTCGCCGGCGCCATCGCCTTCGCCCTCTGGGAGCACGCGTCGCTCTTCCTGCTCGACTTCGCGCCCGCCAGCGGTTTCCTCTCGTTCCTCTCCGGCGTGGCGTGGGGCTTGGGCCTGGCCCTTCCCTTCGCCATCTCGCTCGCGTTGCTGCGAGTGATCGTCGACGTCATCTGCCGCGCCAACGCCAGCGCAGGGACGGCGGGCGACTACGCGGGCGGCGCGATCTGCGGCGCGCTCGCGGGCGTCGTGGCCTCGGGCATCACGGTGATCAGCCTGGGCTTCCTGCGGATGCCCCCCGACTTCCTGGGCGCCACCCAGGTGGGATACGCCAGCAAGGGCTACATCGTCCGCGCGGGCGCGGAGGTGGGCGGTCTGTGGGTGCCCACCGACGCGTGGACGGTCGCCCTGTACGGCCGTCTCTCGGAAACCTCCTTCCGCACCGCCGAATCGCTCGCCAAGTATCACCCCGACCTTCATGAGGCCGGCGCGTCGCTCCGCCTGAGCGCGTTTGAGGGCCGCAACCGCAACACCACCAAGCCCGAGGACTTCGAGGTGCTCTCCCGCTTCACCGTGGGCAAGGGCGCGAACCTCGCCACCGACCGCCTGCTCGGCGACCGCTGGAACGCCGCGCCGCAGATGGCCAAGGATGTCAACGACCAGGACTATCCCGTCGGGTCGTACATCGAGGGCTTCACCATCCGCTTCAAGGCCGGCGCGAAGGAAAAGGACGGCAAGGTCACGGTCGGCGCGGGGCAGTTGCGACTGGTGCTCCAGAACACGACCGAAGAGACCGATCGCATCACCGTCTATCCCGTCGCCTGCGCCTCGCAGGCCGAGTCGTCCGCGACGATGGCGGCACGGTGGCGTTTCGATGCCGCCAACGCCTTCATCGCCTCCGTCGGCGGCGCATCCGAGTCCATCTTCGCCTTCGAGTTCGTGGTGCCCCCCGGGTTCGAGCCCGTGGCCTTGTACGTCAAGGGCATTCGCCACATCGTCGGCGAAGGCGTCACCGCGCAGCCCAAGTCCAACTTCCGCAGCACCGGCGAACGCGACGGCTTCCTCGCCCGCATCGCGGGCGGCGCGGGCGACCTTCCCGGCGGGGCCGGCGGCTCCTCCGGCGGCACGCTCGACGTCAGCAAGGCCGTCAAGGTCGGCAACGGCCAGCCCATCAAGGAAGGCAGCATCTACAACCCCGACGGCATGAAGCTCAGCGCCGGCCTTCCCTTCACCCTGCAGGACGGCACGCTCCGCTCCCTTGAGATCTCCACCGAAGGCACCAAGGAGGTCATCGGCGGCGAGGAAAGCCTCGAACTGGGCTACGAGACCAAGACCCGCGGCCTCGAGAAGCCCCTCCGCATCGAACGCTTCGCCACCACGGAGGACACCGTGATGGTCCAGCTCGACGTGGGCCTCAATAGCCGCCACAGCCTCCTCGGCCCCGTCGGTCAGGCCGCGTCGGCGTCCGACATCCCGCTCCTCTGGGACGAGGACAACCAGACCTACGAGCCCATCGGTTTCATCTACTACGACGAGACCATGATCAAGATCAGCTTCAAGCCCGGCGAGCCGATCCGCTCCATGAGCCAGCTCCCCACGCTCTCCAAGAGCCGCCCAGCCCAGAAGCTCACGCTCCTCTTCCGCGTCAGCCTCGGCAAGAAGATCAAGGCCTTCGCGATGGGCAGCAACGCCATCAGCGTCTTTGATCCCACCGTCCCCTGCGACACGCCTCAGACCCGTCGCTGAGCCCGGCCCGTGGAAGGAGAGGCCGTCCCGTGACCGTCCCCTGGCGAGCGGTGATGCACGACGCGCTCCGCGTCGTGCGTGCCGCCGTGGCCCCGGGGAAGCTGGTTGCCGCGGCCGTTGACGCCCTTGTGCGTGCCCGGCCGCCGCGGAGCGTTCACGTGCTGGCGGTCGGCAAGGCCAGCGCGGGCATGCTCGAGGGCCTTGATGACGCCCGACTGCCCCTGCGGCGGGTGCTGGCGACCATGCCCGAGGCGCACATCGAGGCATGCCGCGTGCGAACGCACGCGCCGGTTCGGATCCTCGCGTGCGACCATCCGTTCGCCTCGCGTCGCAACGTCGAAGCGGCCCGCGAGGTCGCCGCCTTCGTCAGTTCGACGCCTCCCGACGACCTGCTGCTGGTGCTGCTGTCGGGGGGCGCGTCGGCCCACCTGACGCTCCCCCGCGAGGGGCTGTCGCTCGACGAACTTCTCGCCGTCTCACGAACGCTCATGCAGGGCGGGGCGTCCATTCGGGAGCTCAACGCCTGTCGCAAGCGGCTGGAGACGCTGAAGGGTGGCGGGTTGGCCCGGCTGCGACCCGAGGGGCGGACCGGGGTGCTGGTCCTCTCCGACGTGATCGGCGACCCGCTCGACGTCATCGGCAGTGGGCCGTTCACGCCCGACGCGACGCCCCCGGACGTGGCGCTGGCCGCCTTCGACCGCTTCATGCCGCGTGGGGAGCATGGGGCCGTGAGGCGCCTGCTCGAGGAACCGTCCGCCGCGGCCGCCGGGCGTGACGCGTGCTTCGGCCACGTGAACCACCGAGTGATCGGCAACAACGACTTGGCCGTCGATGCGGCCATGGAGGCGTTGGCGTCTCGTGGGGTGGAGGTGTGCGACGCCTGGCGCAGGTGCGAGGGGAGCGTCGCGTCGTGGGCCAAGCTGCTGCTGGGGGCGATGGAGGGGCCTGCCACGAGGGCGCGGGCGTGGGTGGTGGGGGGCGAACCGGTGGTGGAGGTGGGCGACGCCACCGGGGTGGGCGGGCCGAGCCAGGAGTTGGCGTTGATCCTGGCGACCGAACTCGAAGGCCGTGCGGGCTGGATGGCCGCGACCTTCTCGACCGACGGCATCGACGGCCCCACGCACGCCGCCGGCGCGATCGTCGACGGCTCGACCTGCGAGCGAGCCCGCGCACGGGGCGTCGATCCGCGGCATGCCCTCGCGACCCACGACAGCACGCGGGCCTTGGAGGCCGCCGGCGACCTCGTCGTGACCGGCCCCACGGGCACGAACGTGAACCACGTGGCGATGCTGCTGCGATTCCCCGAGACGGCCACGCCTCGGTGACCGCGCGTGCGCGTACGCTCGTGGGGAGGACCGGCTTGATGCCGGGCTGTGAGTCCATGGAAGGCGGCGGCGAGGAACCATCCCAAGTCGAGCGAGCGCGTCCCGAACCCGGGGCGTCGCCATCGTCCGCACCGGGCGGCAAGCGTCCGAGCGTCTTCCGGCACCGCCACTTCCGCAACGTCTGGATCGGCGCCTTCGGCAGCAGCGTCGGCGCGTGGATGGAGTTCGTCGGCGTCTCGTGGACGATCAACCGTCTCGGCGGCGACCAGGCGGGCTTCTACCTCAGTCTGCACGCGGTGGCGCAGTTGGCGCCCATGATGCTCCTGGGCGTGGCCGGCGGCGTGGTGGCCGACCGCGTGAATCGCCGCACGCTGCTTCTCTGGACGCAAGGCGCGATGATGGTGATCGCCCTGCTCCTGACCGTGCTCGCGGCGACGGACATGATGAACATGGCCGCGCTCATGACGCTCAGCGCGGCGATGGGCATCGTGATGGCCTTCAACGTCCCCGCGTGGCAGGTGTTGACGCCGCGGCTGGTGCCCCGCGAGGAACTCACCGACGCGATGGTCCTCAACGGGCTGCAGTTCAACATCGCCCGGGTGATCGGCCCCGCGCTCGGCGGCGTGCTGCTGGCGGCCGGCGGGCCCGCGTGGCTCTTCTTCATCAACACGCTGAGCTTCATCGGGGTGATGCTCGCCGTGCGCACCACGCCCGACGCGCCGGCTCCCGCCCGCAACCCGCACGACTCGATCTGGAAGGAGACGCGCGACGGGTTCCGCTTCACGCTGGCGGGCGTGGGCCCGCGGGCGGCCTTTTTCGCGATGGTCGTCTTCGGGTTCCTCGCCTCGCCCCTGCAGCGGTTGCTGCCCCTGTACATCAGCAAGGTCTATCCGTCGAGCCGCTGGGATCAGGCGTGGCAGGAATACGGCTACGGCGCGCTGCTCGCGGTGATGGGGGCCGGCGCGGTGGTGGGAGCGTTCGTCATGCGGGCCATCCCGCGGTGGTACCCCAAGCACCACATGATTCCGGTGTCGATCCTGCTGACGGGCGTGTCGATCGTGGGCTTCGGGTTCGCATGGTCGCCGTGGGTGGGCGTGCCCTTCCTCGCGGTGGCGGGCGCGGGATGGCTGGCGAGTTTCAACGCGACGTTCGCCGCGATGCAGATGCTGGTGAGCGACGAGATGCGAGGCCGTGTCATGGCGGTGTGCAACACCGCGGTGTACGGGGTGATGGCCTTCTCGCCCTTGCTCGCGGACGCGACGCACCACGCCCTGACGCCCGCGGCGGGCGACGAGGCGGCCATCCGCATCGCGCTCGCGATCTTCGGCGCGGTCATGGCGGTCGTCGGCGTGGTGATGCTCGTGTGGAGGACCCCCGAGGTCGACGGCATCGCCCCCGGGCAACCGGGCTTCGAACGCAAGCCCGGGCTATGGCGAGGCATCACCGGGGAAGTGCATCGACCGCCGCAGCATTGAGCGGGCGCCTTTCCACGAGTTCACCTCACCCGCTTCGCGGGTTCGGTTCACTCGTGGCAACGTTCGTGGGCCCTACGGGCCCCTGGTGCGGGAGTGCTTTGGTCCCGGAGGGACCGACGGATGTAGCGGCGGGTGAGTTGAACCCGCCGAGAGGCGCGATGCGAGAAGACCGCCCCGCGAGGGGCGGACGAGGGGCGAGGCGTGGTCGTCGGCCCCTCCGGGGCCTCGCGCGAATCAACGCGTGTCCACGGGTTCACCTCACCCGCTGCGCGGGTTCGGCTCACCCGTGGCAACGCTCGTGGGCCCTGCGGGCCCTTGGTGCGGAGCCATCATGATCTGTTCAAAAATGACCGAGGCCGCGATCGCTCGCGGCCTCGGGTGACGATCAGGCTCGGGGTGCGGGGCTTAGCAGCCGCCCCCCTCCCAGTACCAGAAGAAGACTTCGACGTCGCTGCCGTCGATGCCGCCGTCGAGGTTGGCGTCGGCGCTGCTGTTGCCCGACTCCCACGCGCCGAAGAAGGACGCGATGTCGCCGCCATCGACGCCGCCGTCGACGTTGAAGTCGGCGATGCACACGAACTCGACGTTGAGCGTGCCGGCGCCGAAGGTGGTGGCCATGTTGGTGGCGACGCGGATCAGCACCGACTGACCGTCGACCATCTGCACGTCGGAGATGATGCTCTGGTTCGAGCAACCGGTGATGCTGGCGTTGTCGTTGCAGGCCAGTTCATTGCCGAAGCAGGCGTCGTAGACGGAGAGGACGGTGTTGAGCGTCGTGCCGGGGCAGGTGGCCAGGCGAGCGCGGCCGCGACCCTGGGCGGTGAAGCTGAACCACACGTCGCGGGAGGCCGCGGTGGCGCACGTCGCGATCGTGTCGTTGGTGGCCTCGGTGGTGTCGAAGGCGTTGGCGCCCTCGATGGCGTTGGTGGCGGTGAAGCACGAGTCGTTGGCGGCCGGCGCGGGGGCGGCGGTGATCGACATGTTCATCGTCGAGGTTGACGAGAGGAACGCGGCGAGGGGGGCCGAAACACGGATGAGGTAGGTCTGCCCGGCGTTCATGGGCAGCGACGCGATGCGGCTGCGGTTGGAGGAGCAGCCGGTGGAGGGGCCGGTGAGGTAGTTGTCGTTGCAGGCAAGCTCGGTGGCGCCGCAGCCGTCGTAGACGGAGAGAAGCGTGTCGAAGTTGCTGCCGCAGGTCTCGAGGCGGTAGTCGCCGCCGGTGGCGGGGGTGAAGGAGTACCAGCGGTCGGCCTTCATGCCGGTCGCGAGGCACGAGGAGGAGTTGTTGGCGTCATTGACGAACGCGCCGCATGCGCCCTGACCCGAGGCGCCCAGCACGTTGGTGCCCATCGTCACGGCCTGCGCGGTGGCGCAGGTGTCGTTGGCGGCGGGGGTGGCGGTCGGGTCGAGGATGACCGACGCGTCGGAAGTGACCGCGGGCGTGCCGCACTGGCCGTTCACGACCGCGGAGTAGGTGCCCAGGTCGCTGGGGGAGAGGGGCGGGTTGACGCGGAGCTGGAAGCTGGTGGCCCCGGAGATGGTCGAGCCGCTGCTGGTCGTGCCGTCGAAGAGGGGCTGGCCGTCCTTGTACCACTGGTAGGTGAAGGGGCCGGTACCCGACGCGGTGACGCCGAGGATGATGCTGGAGGTGCAGGCAGAGACGGGCGTCGACGCCGCGGGCTGGAGCGTGATGGCGGGCGCGACGCATGAGGGGCCGCCGCTGGCGAGCCAGATCCACGTCGGGGCGCCGGGGATGCGCTGCGTGCCGCCCTGGAAACCGACGATGGCCGAGCCATCGGCGGAGATGGAGGTGGGATAGCCGAGGATGGGCAGGCCCTTCGTGGGGTCGCCGTTGTCGCCGATGGGGCCGTAGCTGCCGCCGGGCCCGACGCCGGGGGTGCCCAGCGCGACGTTGTAGTCGTACCAGTCGGTGAGAACGCCATCGGCGCTGGTCCAGATGAAGCCGCCGGACATGAAGCTGCCGCAGGTGCTGTAGACCGCCGACCCGACGATGGTGTTGCCGTCATCGCTCATCGAGAGCGAGCCGCCCAAGGTGGGAGGCGCGCCGCAGTTGGTCACGGCGATGGGCAGCCACGAGGCCGGCGTCGTGAGGTTGCTACCAAGGACGATGGGGGAGCCCCAGGAGGAGCCGTTCCACACCCACTTGGTGATGCCGTCGGGGCCGCGGGCGGCGATGATGGTGCCCGCCGCGTTGATGGTCATGGAGCCCGGGGTGGAGGTGATGTACTTGGGGAAGCCGTTGGCGTCGGTGCCGGTGTCGAGGTACGACATCACGTACGCACCCGAGCCGTTGCGCGTCCAGACGGCGAGGCGGCCGCCGTCGGCGTTGGGGCCGGGGGCGACGCCGGCGTTGTGCTCGGTGGCGCCGACGATCACGCCGCCGTCAGCGCTGACCGCGTAGGCGTTGCCGGTGCGGAAGAGGGAGGTCTGGCCGGTGGTGGTCTTGTTGGGCGTGGGGAGCACGGTCATGCTGCCCGCACCGCCGTTGCCCTGCGCGTCGTGGACGAAGGCACGCCAGCGGAAGGAGTTGGCGCTGACCGAGGTGCCCGCGTTGTTGTAGGTGGAGATGTACGCGAGGCCGACGGTGTAGCGGCCGTCGGCGGAGATGCCGTTGGGCGTGATGAAGCTACCGGTGCTGCTGCCGCCCGAGCCCGAGCCGAAGACGTGGAGCGAGCCGACGATCGGCAGGCCGCTCATGCGGCGCCACGTGCCGGTCGAGGCGGACCAGACGGCGCCGAGCGTTTCGGTGGCTGCGGGCTGCGTGGTGGAGGGGATCAGCGTGGGATCGGGGCGGTAGGCCGGCGAGACGCCCGTGGCGGTGTTGCCGAAGATGCGGGCGGTGTCATTGGCGAGCAGGCCGGTGATGCTCGAGCCGTCGGCCGACATGTAGCCGCCGCCGCTGCTGCCCAGGTCGGTCACCGAGAGCGAGGAGCCGACGAGCGTCCAGCGAGCGGCGCCGCTCGCGGTGGACGTGCCGCCGATGTAGTAGGTGCCGCCGAGGTTGCTGCTGACCCGCAGGGGCAAGCCGCCGCCGAGCGTGGTCAGGGTCGGCTGTGCCGCGGCCGCGCCCGCCAAGGCCAGCAAGGTCGCAAGGGAGGCCTTCATTCCACGGAGCATGCTCATGATCTGTTCTCCTGCAGGGGGTTGCGTGGGGTCGCACTCGGGCGGCCTGCTCGGGGAGCGTAAGCGTGCGTCCGATCACGGTTGCCGGAAATCTCTCCAAAGCCGAGTCGACGGACGAAACGCCGGTGGACGCGAGGTCCGATAGTGTCGGTCGAAACGCCGTTGGGAGCGTGAGGTGGAGTACGCACCTGCTCCTCGCCAGCGTTGGGTCGACTCAACGGGTGGCCCCAGAGCGCTGCCCGGTGCTGCGGACGAGCCCGAGTGACTCACGCGCGACGCGAGAACCCGCCCCCGTGCGAGGCGGACGGTGGTCGAGGCGTGGTCGTCGGCCTCGTGCGGGGCCGCGAGCGATGGGGCGTCCCTCCACGAGTTCACTTCACCCGTTTCGCGGGTTCGGTTCACTCGTGGCTCTACCGGTGGGCCCTGGGGGCCCTGCCCGGCTCCGACCTTCGGGCCAATCCTCCGCCTCACACGTTGAAGTACTTCGCCTGCGGGTGGTGCACCACGATCGCGCTGGTCGACTGCTCGGGGTCGATCTGGTGGTTCTCGGTCAGCACGCAGCCGATCCGGGAGGGGTCGAGCAGGGCGAAGAGCTTTTCCTGGTCGGCCATGTTCGGGCACGCGGGGTAGCCGAACGAGTAGCGGCTGCCCCGGTAGTGCTGCGTGAAGAGGTCCTTCACCTTCGGCGAGTCGTCGCCCGCGATGCCCAGCTCCTGGCGCATCCGCTTGTGCCAGAACTCGGCGAGGGCCTCGGCCGTCTCGACGCCCAGCCCGTGCAGGTACAGGTAGTTCGTGTAGTCGTTGGCCTTGAAGAGCTCCTGCGCCGCCTCGCTGGCCTGCCGACCCATCGTCACGCAGTGCATGCCGATCACGTCGGGCTCGCTCCCCACCGGCCTGAAGAAGTCGCTGATGCACAGGCGACGCTTGTCGGCCTGACGGGGGAAGGTGAACCGCACCCGCTCGCGCGTGGGCCGCTCGCCCGGGTCCTTCGCGTCCCAGATCACCAGGTCGTCCCCGTCGCTGTTGCACAGGAAGTAGCCGTACGCCACCGCCGGACGCAGCACCTTCTCGTCGCGGCACTTGGCCTTCAGCGCCTCGAAGACCGGCACGATCTTGTCCTCGAGCAACGCCTCGTACGCCTCGTCGCTCAGCGCGCCCTTCTTCACCTGCCACTGCCCGCGGAAGAGGGCCACCGGGTTGATGAAGGGGTAGATCTGGTCCAGCGCGATGTCCGTCACCACGCGGCTGCCGATGAACGGTGCGCGAGGCACCGGCACGTCCATCGCCACGTCGCTCCGCACCCGCTCGCCCGTCGCCGCCGTTCCCGCCCCCGCGGCGTTGGCTGCCGCCAGCTTGGCGATGCGGCTCTGGTTGATCGCCTCCTCGGCCTGGCTCCGCTTGCCCAGCCGCTCGTCGATCTCGCGGTCGAGCGTCGCCGCCTGGCCGGTGACGACCAGGTCCATCGTCCGCAGCCCCTCGAAGGCGTCCCGCCCGTAGTAGGTGCGGCCCTTGTAGGTGTTCCGCAGGTGGCTCTCGCAGTAGTGGCGCGTGAGCGCGGCCCCGCCCAGCAGCACCGGCACCGTGATGCCCAGGTCGTTGAGCTCCTTGAGGTTCTCCTCCATCACGTTCACGCTCTTGACCAGGAGGCCCGACAGCCCGATGGCGTCGGCCTTGGTCTCGCGCCAGGCCTTCACGATCTCCGGCAGCGTCTGCTTGATGCCGATGTTGTGCACCGTGAAGCCGTTGTTGCTCAGGATGATGTCGACCAGGTTCTTGCCGATGTCGTGCACGTCGCCCTTGACGGTGGCCAGCACGATGCTCCCCTTGCTCGAGCCGGCGACCTTGTCCATGTGCGGCTCGAGCTTCGCCACCGCCATCTTCATCACCTCCGCGCTCTGGAGCACGAAGGGCAGCTGCATCTGGCCCGAGCCGAAGAGCTCGCCCACCGTCTTCATGCCGTCGAGCAGGTGGTCGTTGATGATCTCCAGCGGCTTGTACTTCGCCAGGGCCTCGTCGACCGTCGCGCCAAGGCCCTCTTTTTCGCCGTCGATGATGTGCGTCCGCAGCCGCTCCTCGAGCGTCAGCGTCTTGGCCTCGCGCTTGGGGCCCGCCGCGGCGACGTCCTTGAAGAGCTCGATGAACGCCTGCAGCGGGTCGAAGCCCTCGCGGCGGCGGTCGTAGATCAGGTCGAGCGCGGCGTTCCACTGGTCGTCGGGGATCCGCGTGCGGGGCAGGATCTTGCTGAAGTGCAGGATCGCGCTGGTCAGCCCCGCCTCGCGCAGCTCGTGCAGGAAGGCCGAGTTGAGCACGATGCGTGCCGCGGGGCTGAGCCCGAACGAGACGTTGGAGAGCCCCACGGTGGTCTGGCACTCGGGCATCGCCTTGGCGATGGCCCGCACGCCCTCGATGGTCTCGAGGGCCGAGCGGCGGTCCGATTCCATGCCCGTCGAGATGGGCAGCACCAGGGGGTCGAAGACGAGGTCGGCCGGGTCCATCCCGTGCACCGTGACGGCGCGGTCGAAGGCCCGCTGCGCGATGGCGAGCTTGCGGACCGCCGTGCGGGCCATGCTCGCTTCCTTGTCCTCGTCGATGCTGCCGATGACCACGCCCGCGCCGTACGTGCGGGCCAGCGCCATGATCTGGTCGAACTTGTGGTCCCCGTCCTCGAAGTTCGCCGAGTTGATGATGCACTTGCCCGGCGCGTGCATCAGCCCCGCCTCGAGCGTCGCCGTCTGCGTCGAGTCGAGCATCAGCGGGATGTTCACCTGCCGCACCACGCGGCGGACCACCTCGGCCATGTCGCGGGCGTTGTCGCGGCCCGCGTAGTCGACGTTCACGTCGAGCACGTGCGCGCCGTCGTGCCGCACCTGCTCGCGGGCCAGCGAGACGATGCCGTCCCAGTCCTCGGCCTCCAGCAGCCGCTTGAAGGCGCGGCTGCCCGAGGCGTTCATCCGCTCGCCCACGATCAGGATCGAGTTGTCCTGCCGGTAGTCCTGCGGCGAGTAGAGCGACGTCACCGACGGCGCGGGCACGCTCACCGTGCGACGCGAGGTCGAAGGCCCCCGCACCCCGCGGCGTGCGAGCGTCTCGACCACCTCCGCCAGCTTGGCGATGTGCGCCGGCATCGTGCCGCAGCACCCGCCGACGATGCCCACGCCGTCCTGCTCGATGTACCGCTCGATCGCCGCGGCGAAGGGCTCGGGCTGCAGCGGGTACTCCGTGCGTCCTTCCACCAGCACCGGCAGCCCGGCGTTGGGGATGACCGACACCCGCCGCGTGGCGGGCCCCGTGCCCCAGTGGCGGCCCAGCCAGTGGACGTGCTCGGCCATCTCGGTGGGGCCGGTGGCGCAGTTCATGCCCAGCGAGATGATCGGGTAGCGGGAGAGCGCGTGCGCCGCCGCGGCGATCTCCGTGCCCAGCAGCATCGTACCCGTGGTCTCGATGGTCACCGAGACCATGATGGGGATGTCGTCGGTGGTCTTGCCCTTCTCCGCGAGCGCCGCCAGCACCGCGTTGATCGCGCACTTGACCTGCAGCAGGTCCTGGCACGTCTCGACGATGAAGACGTCGACCCCGCCGTCGATCAGCCCGCGGGCCTGCTCCACGTAGCTGTCGTGCATCGCCGCCCACGTCGTGTTGCCCAGCGTGATCAGCTTGGTGCCCGGCCCCATCGAGCCCGCCACGAACCGGGGCTTGTCCTTGGTCGAGTGCTTCGCGCACGCCGCCCGGGCCACCTCCGCCGCCTTGAGGTTCAGCTCGTACGTCCGGGGCGTCAGGTCGAACTCCGCCAGCACCAGCTTGTTCGAGCCGAACGAATCCGTCTCCACCACGTCGCACCCCGCCGCCAGGAACGATTCGTGGATCTCCTGGATCACGTCCGGACGCGTCGCCACCAGGATGTCCGTGCAGTTCTCGCACCCGCAGTAGTCGGCGTGGAGGTCCAGGTCCTTCTGGTGGATCGACGTGCCCATGGCCCCGTCGAAGATCAGGACGCGTCGCGCAAGTTCGGTGGCGAATCGGCTGGGCATGGCGTGGTACAGTCTAGCCGTTTATCCGCATGAAAGCATGAAAGCGACCGGACGCCCGGCGTCTCGCGGGCGATGTTCGCGACTCGCCGCGGCGGCCGCGAGGGGTGCAAAAACGAAGGAACCCGCGTGACCACGCGGGTTCCAGTGGAATCGATGGAATCGAACGGCGGGGGCCGAACTCACTTCTTCGCGAAGTAGTTGCCCGCGTACTTGCGCTGGAACTTCTCGACGCGGCCCGCGGCGTCCACGAACGTCTGCTTGCCCGTGAAGAACGGGTGCGAGCCCGACCACACTTCGACGTACATCTCGGGCACCGTCGCGCCCACGGTCATCACGACCTGGCCGTTGTGGTACACCTTGCAGTTCGGGTAATACTTGGGATGAATGCCGTCTTTCATGACCTGTTCCTCTTCGTGAAGGGCCCCGATGATAGCAAGCTCGCCGCGGCGGGTCAAAGGGCCGTCGGCCGCGTCCTCCTCCCTCCCGGCCACCCTCATCAGGCCCCGTTGGGCCGAGAATCCTGCACCAGGGCTGCAGTCGCACCTGCCGCCGGGCCGACCAAAGGAGAGGTGTGAACCCTTCCACCCGTTGGGGTGCCCTCGCCCCGCCTGCCTTGACGCGGCGACCAAAGGGTGCAACACTTCGGGCCCGTCGCGTCGCGGCGGGACCGCCCTTGCCTTCACCGGGGACACCCGGCGTGTGCAAGCGAGAGCCAAGCAGGTGTCGCCGGCGACCAGCCGCGGCATCCCACAACCCAGTCTCAGATGCCCTGATAGCTCAATGGTAGAGCGACCGGCTGTTAACCGGTAGGTTCTAGGTTCGAGCCCTAGTCGGGGCGTT
>JBBAVG010000001.1:29978-128762 GCA_040397805.1 Phycisphaerales bacterium | reverse complement strand
GCGGCACGACGCGCCGCGCGGCGAAGATGGTCTGCCTCGACATGGACCACCCCGACATCTCCGACTTCGTGAACTGGAAGGTTCGCGAGGAGATCAAGGTGCAGGCGCTGGTCGAGGGCCTCAAGCTGCTCAAGAAGCATGATCCCAAGCTGTCCGGCCAGTGCAAGGACCTCAAGCTCGAGCTCGACTACGACTACAACGGCGAGGCGTACCAGACGGTCAGCGGCCAGAACAGCAACAACTCGGTCCGCATTCCCGACGCCTTCTTCGACGCCTTGGACGCCAACGAGGACTGGAAGACGATCAACCGCGTCAGCGGCAAGGTGGCCCGGACGTTCCCCGCGGGCAAGCTGTGGGACGACATCGGCTACGCCGCGTGGCGGTGCGCCGACCCGGGCGTGCAGTACGACACCACGATCAACGCGTGGCACACCTGTCCATCGGGCGGGCGGATCAACGCGAGCAATCCGTGCAGCGAGTACATGTTCCTCGACAACACGGCGTGCAACCTGGCCTCGCTCAACGTGCTGAAGTTCTACGACTCGCAGTCGCGGACCTTCGATCTGGCGTCGTATGAGCACGGCATCGATCTCTGGACGATGGTGCTGGAGATCAGCGTGCTGATGGCGGCCTTCCCGAGCCGCGAGATCGCCGAGTTGTCGTTCAAGTATCGCACGTTGGGCCTGGGCTACGCCAACCTGGGCGCCATGCTGATGCAGGCGGGCATCGCCTATGACAGCGACGAGGCCCGCGCGGTGTGCGCCTGCCTCACGGCCATCCTCACGGGCCGCTCCTACCGCATGTCGGCGGAGTTGGCCCGCGAGCACGGCGCGTTCGCCGGCTACGCGGCCGACAAGGAGAACATGCTCCGCGTGATCCGCAACCACCGTCGCGCCGCCCACGGCATGGCGAGGGACGCGGCCGAGTACGAGCAGCTTCGCATCCGTCCCGTGCCGATCGATCATGGCCTCGTCAAGGCCGGTCGCGTGCGGATCTCCAACGCCAACGCCATGCTCGGCCGCGCCGTCAAGGCATGGGACGAGGCGTTGACGCTCGGCGAGAAGCACGGCTATCGCAACGCCCAGACGACCGTGATCGCCCCCACCGGCACCATCGGCCTGCTGATGGACTGCGACACCACGGGCGTCGAACCCGACTTCGCGCTCGTGAAGTTCAAGAAGCTCGCCGGCGGCGGCTACTTCAAGATCGCCAACGAATCGGTGCGTCCGTCGCTCAAGGCGCTGGGCTACTCCGAGTCGCAGATCGGCGACATCATGCGGTACATCCTCGGTGCCCTCTCGCTCGAGGTGCCCTGCCCCGCCTCGCTCAAGGGTCAGCCCGGCGAGACGCTCAAGGGCTTCCTGATCCGCAAGGGCATGGATGGCGCCGAAGTTGCGAAGATGGAGGAGGGCCTCCCGGGCGTCTTCGACATCTCGTTCGCCTTCTCGGCGTGGGCGCTCTCGCCCGAGGCGATCAAGGCGTGCGGGTTCGACCCCGCGGCGGCGACCTCCGACCCGTCCTTCAACCTCCTGTCGCGGCTGGGCCTCTCCGAGGCGGACATGGACGCGCTCAACCTGCTGGTCTGCGGCACCTCGACGATCGAGGGCGCCCCTCACCTCAAGCACGAGCACCTTCCCATCTTCGACTGCGCGAACAAGTGCGGCAAGCTCGGCAAGCGGTTCATCGCCCCCGGCGGCCACATCCGCATGATGGCCGCGGCGCAGCCCTTCATCAGCGGCGCGATCTCCAAGACGATCAACCTCCCCAACGAGGCGAGCGTCGACGACATCAAGGCCTGCTACCGCCAGTCGTGGGAACTGGGCCTCAAGGCCAACGCCCTCTACCGTGACGGCTGCAAGCTCAGCCAGCCTCTCTCGGCGACGGCCGACGAGGCCAAGAAGGAAGCCGGCAAGGAAGAATCGCCCAAGGAGGTCGTCGCGGCGTCCCCTACGCCGGCCGAGACGATCTCGGCCGCCCCGATGGGGCCTGTGGGATCGCTGGCGGCTGCGGTGATTGAGCTTCCGGTCAATCCCGCCCCTGCCAGGGCCGCTCGCCGCCGCCTGGCCGACACCCGTCGGTCGCTCACGCACAAGTTCAACGTGGCGGGCCACGAGGGCTACCTCACGGTCGGCCTCTACGACGACGGCCAGCCGGGAGAGCTCTTCATCACGATGAGCAAGGAGGGCTCGACCATCGGCGGCCTGATGGATTCGCTCGGCACGGCCACCAGTGTCTCGCTCCAGTACGGCGTGCCGGTGAAGAGCTTGGTCGACAAGTTCAGCCACCAGCGCTTCGAGCCGGCGGGCATGACGGAGAACCCCGACATCCCGATCGCCAAGAGCTTGGTCGACTACATCTTCCGCTGGATGGGCATGCAGTTCATCCCGGGCTACCGCGAGGCCAACGCGCCGCGTCGTGGCGACTCGGCGCAGACCGAGCCGTCGGCCCCGTTGTGGCAAGGCTCCTCCCGGCTCTCGCCCCCCGATTCCGATGTGCCCTCCACGACCACGATGACCACGCTGGTCTCGCACGAAGTGAAGATCGTGAACACCACGGGCGTCGCCACGGAGACGGTCACCGCGTTGTCGAGCACGCTCTCCGAATACATGAACAGTGTCGGCGACGCGCCGGCATGCGACGTCTGCGGCACGATCACCGTCCGCAGCGGCACCTGCTACAAGTGCGTCAACTGCGGCAACAGCATGGGCTGCAGCTGACGGCGACGCCCGCATCCTTCACGCCAACACCGCCTCCAACTCCTCCGAAAGGACCTCACCCCACGCATGTTCACGACAGCCTAGAGGCTCTGCCCTCTGGTGAAGAAGGCTGGGAAATCGGTTGATCGCAACGTCGAAGGCGCCTCGCCCGGGTGGATAAAGCCGCCGGGAAGCAGGAAGCCCGGCGGGGCGGAGAATCGAGGACCGATGCCGACCCACCGCTGAGCATCGATCACGACCAATCGGCGACGGTGCCGCCCTCTCCCGCGGGAGGTGGCGGCATCGAGGCTCGACCAAGGCGACCCGCGGCCGCGGGACGCACGAACGCCACGGAGCGCCGTGATCGATGAACGAGACCGGGCAGGCCGCCATCGGCGGCATCCGCCGACGTACCAGCCTTCTTCACCAAGGTCACCAGAGTCCACCACTCGCAGGGCACAAGTCAAACGGCGGTCCACCCCCGCCGGTCTCTCCAGACACTTGGCCCTGCACCCATCCGAGCCCCCGGGTCCACCACCCGGGGGTTCCTTTTTGTCTCAAGGGCACTCAGCGGGCCATCATCGCGCGAACGAGAGCATCAACCCGGCGATGACGGCTCGGGCCGTCCACGCCACCGTCCGGACCCAGTTGGTGAAGACCAGGCGATCCATGGTCTCGCGGGAAGGCGCCCGCTCGAGCGCGGCGTGCAGCGGCACTTGGACGAGGAAGGTGCTGAGCCATACGACCGCCAAGAGGGCAAGGCCAAGCCACGCCAACCTCGAGTCCGCCACGCTGAAGAGGGGCACAACCAAGATGGTCGCGGCGGCCGCCTCGATCAGCATGACCGGTGCCACCACCCACGTCGTCTTTCGTTGATGGTCGTGCTCGTAGTCCTTGAACGCCGCCGCCCCGACCTTGGCGAAGAGCGGGTAATGAACGATCTGCACGAACCAGATGAGACCGGTCATGAACCACGTCGCGGCGGCATGAACGATCAACAGGGACACGATCAGCCACGCCCCTTGACTCGCGACAGGCCGCCATCGACGCCCAGCACCTGACCGGTCACCCACGATGACTGCGACCCGAGCAGCCACGCCACCGCCGCCGCCACATCGTCGGGTTCGCCGATGCGACCGAGCGGGTGCATGGCCGTCGATGCCTTGAGCGACGCTTCATTCGAGGTCAGGCGTCCGGTCATCGGCGTGCGAGTCAGGCCCGGCGCCACCGCGTTGACGCGAATGCGACGGGCGGCGTACGTCGCCGCGGCGGAGCGTGCCAAGCCCTCCACGCCGGCCTTGGCGGCGGCGACAGCCTCGTGGTTGGGGAGTCCGATGGTGGCGGCGACGGACGACATCAGCACGATGCTGCCGCCGGACTCGCCGAAGACCTTGACCGCGCCGCGAAGGACGCAGAAGGCGGTGCGGAGATTGGCATGAAGTTGTGCGGCGAACTCGTCGTCGGTGGTCAGGTGCGCCGGTTTGAGCAGGAAGGCGCCGGCGAGATTGGCGACACCATCCAGGCGACCGAACTCCGCGACCACGTTCGAGAGCGTCGCATCGACCTCCGAGGCATGGCCGGGATCGGCCACCATCGTGCGAACAAGTCCGGTCGCGGCCAGTCGCGACAATCGTTCCGCATCACGGGAGACGGCCACCACGTGGTGCCCTTCGCCCGCGAGTCGCTCGCAGAGCGCGGAGCCGATGCCGCCGGCGCCGCCGAAAATCACGTGAACACCTGCAGGGTGAAGGCTCATGGTGCGACTCCTCGCAAGGATGATGGCGTGGACTGGAGATCGCTGCGTCCAGACAGGTACACCCGCCGCGCCTGCAGAAGGATGAGGGAGAACGGGATCCACCAGAGCAGGTCGTTGGTGAGGATCGTCCACCCCATCGACCAGGGAAGCCGCTCCCTCATGGCGGCGTCGACGAAGCCGATGGGCCCGAGGATCTTGCCCAGCAAGCCGACGAGCGTGATGGGCCAATGCCGAAGCGGATCGCCGGCCGCCAGGAGATAGCCGACGCCATAGACGCCGATGATCATGCCGATGCACCCCCACAGCTCCGGCCACACGTCGGTGGAGGCGGGACGAACGCCAAGCAGTTGGAGCGACCAGACCGGGGCGAGGATCATCACCGCGCCCCACGCGAGGTTGTAGACGCCCGCCGCCCGGAGCCACCACCCCATCCATGCGGGGCTGGACGCGGGGGAGGCCTCGAGGCGGGAGACGGCGGTCGAAACGGGGGGGGTGGTGTTCACGTATGGGTTTCCGCAGGAACCGCGTCTGACAGGGACCTGTTCGATCCCTTTGACGGTGTCGGATGCATGCCCGGCCCGCGGCAAGCCGATAATTCGGGACCCGGACTGCCGGACTCACAACTCGCCCACCCTTTCGAGATCAGAAGGCCATGACTGCCGACCTGAGCCCGAGACCGTCGCGCCATCCCTCCGACGCCCCCTTGCCCGAAGACCGGCTTCGAGCCGTGGGCGAGGAACTCGTCAACGCGTTCCGCCACCTGATGGCGTCGATTCCGGAATCGACCCGGAGCCCGACCCGCTTGGCCAAACGGTTCGGCATGAGCCGCGTGATCGTCAGCAGGCTGCTTGGCTCGCTGGCCTGCGCCGACCCGCTGGAATCGCTGCAGCGGATCCCCGGTCCCGAATCGCTGCGCGTGGCCGCCGCGGGCGCCATGGCCGCGGGAGCCGATGCCGCGGCGGTGTCCCGCTGCACCGTCGCGATCGAGGCGTTCGCAAGGCTGATTCGCGGCGACTACGGGACGCGAGGTTCGCTCAACGCGGCGATCGGCGCCTCGCGTCCGGAGTTGCGGGCGTCATCCGAGGCCTCCGCTCGATATCAGGTGTACAAGGGCATGCGCGACCTCATGGGCGTCGCCGCCGAGACGTGGGTGATGACGGCGATGCTGGCCCCGTGCGTCGGTGACGCTCGCTCGCTGGAGGTGGTCCGGGTCCAGGGGGCCTTGGGCATCGGTCGGGCGGACCCTTTCGCCGCGGTGCACCTGTGCGAGCGACCGATCCTCGGATCGACCATTCACGACGTCGACATCGACCTCCGGGACGCCGGCCCGAACCATGCCGCGTCTCGTGAAACGCTCCACGACGACACGACGAAGGTGCACCGGCTCGCGAGCGACCCGGCTCCGCGGAACGTCGCCGTCGACCTTCTCGCGGCGAGTCGCGAGCGGATGAACGTCCGCACGTCGGCCGAGGCCACCGGTCCGCGGCTCGAGATGACGATCAGGCCCGACGTGCCGGTCCGGGTGCTGCTCGTGGACGTCGTGCTGCACGAGTCCTTGGCGTCGAACCTTCGGGTGGAGATCCGGGGGGACGAGCGTCGAGGCTTCGACGAACCTCGCGGGCCGCTGGCGGGACACCCCGGGATCGGCACGGACAAGGTGCTCGCGACGGAACTGGTCCGAACCGGAGAGTCGCCTTCGTCTCGGGCGGAGTGGCCCCAGCAGGGCAGGCTGCTGGAGCGGATCATCGCGGAGCTCGGTCGCGGATCGGACCGGTTCACGACGCATCGGCTTCGACTGACCCACCCGATTCCGGGATCTCGATTCGGCGTGACGATCTCGCCCCGCCAACCCGACGCGTGAGTGGATCCCCGAGACGGATGGACGCCCCGCGCGAAGGCGCGGACGCGACTCATACCGGGGGCGGCTCGGGACGATGAAGGCCCGGGGCGGCACGGCCGCGGCCGCGTCTCGCGCGAGACGACCGACCGGGCGTGTCTCCCTCGAGTCGAGGTGTCACGTGATTTCACGATTGAGCATCCGTCAGCGACTGCTCCTGCTGATCCTCCTGCCGCTGCTGGGCGCGGGAATCGTCGACTGGCAACTCCTGCGCGCCATCGACTCGGTGCGAATCGGCGGCACGATGTCGGCCAAGGTGAACCAGAAGTCCGAGCTGATCGCCGACCTCGGATCGCCCTCGCTGTTCATCGTCGAGCACTACGCCACGGCCCAGCGGCTGTGCGTCGAGACCGATCCGTCCCGCCGCGAGAGCCTCGTCAAGGACCTCGAGCGGCTTGCACGCAGCTTTCGCGACCGCCGCGACCACTGGGCGCAGCGCGGACTCGAGGGAACGCTCCGCGACTCGATCATCGAGGGCGCCTCGCCGGGGGCGGAGCGGGTGATCGAGACCGTCGCCACCAAGGTGATTCCCGCCGCGACGGCCGGCGACCTGGCGGCCGCCTCGACGGCGATGCGGGCCGAGGTCGATCCGGCGTTCCTGGATCACGCCGAGAAGGTGCGGCAGGCGTTGATGGCCGCCAACGCGGCGGCGCAGCAGACCAACCTCGATGCGTCGGCGGACGTGGGCCGGTGGCGCATGAGCGCGTTGCTGATCGCCGCGGGCATGCTGTGCCTGGTGGTGCCGCTGGGATGGCTCCTGATGCGGAGCGTCGCGATCCCGATCGAGCGACTGAGCCTGGCGATGCACGACGTGGCGCGGGGGTCGGGGAACCTCCGCACCCGCATGCAGGTCGGCAACGATCGCTCGGAGATCGGGCGACTGGCCGAGAACTTCAACAGCTTCATCCAGTGCGTGGCGGCGATGGTGCTCGAGATCGACCGGATGGCGTCGGGCCTGCAGTCGAGCGCGGACCACATCTCGGCGAGTTTCGACGAGAGCCGACGGGCCACGCAACACCAGACGGAGAATCTTCGTCGCATGATCGAGAGCGTCGACCAGCTCAGCGTCGCGTCGTCGAACATCGCGACGACGTCGACCCGGGCCACCGAGGCCTCCCAACTCGCCGGCAAGGTGGCCACCGAGGGCGACCGCGCCGTTCGCGCGACGATCGAAGTCATGAGCCGCATCGACCAGACGGTCTCCGCGGGCGCCTCGCGAGTCGGCGAACTGGGCGAGCGGAGCAAGGAGATCGGCAAGATCATCCTCGTGATCGACGACATCGCCGACCAGACCAACCTGCTCGCGCTCAACGCGGCGATCGAGGCGGCGAGGGCGGGCGAACACGGCCGCGGGTTCGCGGTCGTCGCCGACGAGGTCCGCAAGCTCGCCGAACGCACCACGGCCGCCACCAAGCAGGTGAGCGAGTCGATCCGCGAGATCCAGGCCATGACGGCCGAGAGCGTCCGCAGCATCAGCGAGGGCTCGGAGGAGGTCAAGCAGGGCATCGTCGCCGCCAAGGGCACGACCGACAACCTGCGACGAATCGTCGAGCAGTCGAGCGCGACGGGTCAGCTCATCGCGCACATCTCCACCAGCGCGTCGGATCAGGCCCGCCTCAGCGACTCGATCCGCGACGGCGTCAGGCAGGTCAGCGCGGCGGCCGAGGAACTCGAGCAGAGCAGCGAGATGACGGTGCACAACACCGAGGAACTCGCCTTCCGCAGCCGACAGCTCATGGAAATGGTCGCGAGGTTCCAGCTCGACTGCCGCTCGCCCGAGCGGGCCCGCCATCACCTCGACCATCCGCTCGAGTCGTCGCTCGGTCGCATCGTCGAGATGGGGCCGTCCGGCGCGTGCATCGCGCCGAACGCCGCGTTCACGGCGGAGAAGGGCAAGCGGGTCGAGATCGAGTTCACCATCGGGGACCGCATGAGGCGAGTTCCCGCCGTCGTGCGCTGGGTGCGTCCCACCGCGGAGGGCGTACGGGCGGGCCTCGAGTTCACCCCTCGAATCGACGAGTTCATCCACGGCGTTCGCTGAGGTCGGGGGGCCGCTCCGACTCCCGGCCGATCGCCGTTTCCACGAACCACATCCGGCCGAGGATGTCCATCACTCCGACGCGGATCGACAAGGGTCCGCAGGCATCGGGAACGAACGCCACCGGTTCGACG
Source organism: Phycisphaerales bacterium (assembly GCA_040397805.1). Lineage (GTDB taxonomy): Bacteria > Planctomycetota > Phycisphaerae > Phycisphaerales > UBA1924 > UBA2402. Next base: position 120,241 of record JBBAVG010000001.1, on the reverse strand, counting down.
CGAGGTCGACGCCACGTGCGCTGATCCTGCCACTCGGGCGTGAACGGGGCGGATTCGTCGCCGACCCTCGACACCCCCCACCAGTCGACCGCTCCCAGCGGATCGGGTCCGCCGATCGCCCCCGGCCCTTCCCATTCGCATCGCAGCAACTCGACGCGGATCCGGCCTGCGTGGTCGCGATCGACCTCGATCGCGATCCGCGGCAGGCCCGGCCACGCGCGACACCCGTCGCCGCTCCCGTCCGGTCCGTGGCCCGGGATCGGCACGAGCCGGACCTGGACCCCCGCGCCCTCGCCGGCGGCGATCTCGAACGCGTGCAACCCGGCGTCGAATCGCTCGGCGAGACAGCACAGGCGACGGAAACCCGATCGGGCCGCCGCACCCGCCGCCGCCTCGACCCCGGCCACATCCAGACGCGTCGGGCCCGGCAGCACGTGCACCGCCTCGTCACCGGCCACCCCGTGCAGCAGCGGATCCGACGGAGGGTCGCCGCGGGCCCCGAACCAGTCGAGAACCTCGCGGCGAGCCGCGGCGAGACCGTCGCCGCCCGTCGAGGCGACATCGCGGCTCGCATGGCGATCGTCGGCCCGAAGAACCTCGAATGCATCCGGAACCCGGCCCCCGGTCTCCTGCTCCCGGGCCTCGCCGATCAATCTCCCTCGAGCGATGCGAATGGCCACCGGACTGGCGTCGACCATGACCCAGCGTCGACCGAGCCCTTGGGCCGCCACGCCCGTGGTGCCCGAACCGCAGAAGAAGTCGGCCACGAGCCCTCCCGGCGGCGAGGCCCACGAGATGATGCGTCGCAGAAGTCCTTCGGGCTTCTGGGTGGCGTACCCGACCGCCAGTTCCTCACGCCCGCAATGACGAAGGGGACGGACGTCAGGATCGTCCCAGATGGTGTCGACGGGCTGATCCTTGTACCAGCGGCCGTCCTCGCCCTTCCTCAGGAAGTACTTCACGTAGACCTTGCCCGACGGGGTGTCGTGGATTCGCCCTTCGCCTCTCAGCCGAGCCACGCTCTGGTCGGTGTAATCACCCCTGGGAGCGGTGGTGAAGAAGCATTGCCGAAGGTCGTCCCACTGCGTGCCTCGCGGCCGCCCATTGGCGTCGAGCGGCACGGCTTGGCTCTTGACGGGCGCGGTCCCGAGAAAGGGCGTTCCGGGCCGTGCGGAGTAGACGAGGATCGACTCGGCGACGCGGCCGAGCTGATTGGAGGCGGCCTGACGGCCGAGGTTGGGCGCCCTTCGCCAGACGATCTCGTTGCGGAAGCTCGCGGGCCCGAAGACCTCGTCGAGCAGCAGTCGCATGACGGCGCTCGACCTCCAGTCGCAATGCAGGAAGATGCACCCCGAGGGCTTCAGCAGTTCGCGCATGAGGTGCAGGCGTTCCCACATCATGTGGGCGTGCGACCCGGCGCCGGGCGTCCATCGATCGCTGTAGGCCGGCGTTTCGATCTCGCGACCCGAGGCCAGCCGCACGCGAACCCCGAAGTCCAGCCCGATGTCGAAAGGCGGATCGATGTAGATCAGGTCGATGCCCTCCGCGAACTCGGGGCGCATGAACCGCATGACGTCCCGATTGTCGCCGTGAAACAAGCGGTTCGTCCAACAAGCGACGTCACGGTCGGGGGCGGGTTGGAACAGGCGTTCGATGGCGCGGAACTCCGCCGTGCAGCCCTGATCGTCGAGGGCGGAGGAAGCTGCGGGAACGGGCTTTCCATCCCAGACCAGTTCCAACCCCGCCGCGGCGTTGCCGGATCGAGTTCCGTATCGCCGCCGCACGATTCCGCGTGAGGGGGTCTTCGGAGATGGACTGTCTGCGGCGGACATGGGGCGATGGTATTGAGTTGGCAGGGACGTTCCGTCGGTTCGGGGCCGGGCGTACGGGCGGGTTCGCGATCATCGCCCTGCGGCCTCGCGGGCGGCGATCGAGGAAGGCCGTCCATGAAGGTCCGATGAAAAAACCCTTGCAACCCTCACCCGTTGCAGTATACTGGGGCTTTCCCGAGCCCGCACGTGCGGGTTCGGGCATGGCGGCACCCGGCCCTTCAGGTGGTACCGGCATGCCGGTCGATGTCGCGGTTTCGTGCTCGCCGCGTATCGATGGTTCGTGGGTTCGTGGGTTCGTGGGTTCGTGGGTTCGTGGGTTCGTGGGTTCGTGCGGCGTCGAGAAGCAACTCCCGCTTCCGAAGGCAACTCGTGGCGATTCGCAGCAGACCGCTTCCGGCAGCGTGGCCGGCTGTGGGCTCTGTCTGCTTGCACTCATTGGTTCCAAGGATGTGTTTCGGCATGTCCGCGGCATCGAGACAGAGGAGACACCGCGTGAAGAAGTGTGCATTGCTGGCGTTGATGGCGGGCGCCGCCGTGTCGGGCACGGCCTTGGCGCAGGACATGGTGTACGTCCCGGAGATCACGGCGCGACATCGGGTGTCGCCGGTGGGGTTCCCGGGCCAGCACTCGGGCGGGTACGAGCAGCGGGACATCCTCCCTGTGTACGACACGCTGACGGCGGGCGGCTATTACCTCGGCAACTGCGCCCACCAACTGGACGACGTGGGCTTCGCGAACGGTCCGTGGTCGCGGGGCACGCTGCCGCAGTTGATCACGGAGATGACCTACGGGGTCTACATCCAGAACACCAACGTGGTGGACGAGCAGAACGTCGTGATCCTGTGGGATCAGGACGACGTGAACTTCCAGGGCTTCGGCGGGGCGGGCACGAACATGGTCCGTCCGGGCGCGACGCCCTTGGCCGTGATTCGCGTCGACGTGCCGGCGGGCGAACCGACGTTGGCGACGGAGATCGTCGTGGACTTGACAGGCCTTCCGGGCGGCGGCGTGCTGATTCCCGCCGACGACGACGGCTTCTACATCGACGTGGCATGGGTCACCAACGGCTTCGTACCCAGCGCCACCCCGACCTCGGGCGGCCAGCCGGACTGGAGCAACTTGGCCTCGAACGCGAGCGGCGGCCTGTGGGGCGGACGCGACGCCACCACGGGACTTCCGCTGCCTTCCTGTCCGTTCCCCGATAGTGACCGATCAGTGCTCTTCGGGAACAAGTCCGGCGCACCGCTGGGCGGCAATCCCGCCGTGCCCGGCTTCAGCCGCAACAGCTACGGCCGCGACCTCGCGAGCCCCGCGCTTGACGCCAGCGCCGCAGTGTGCACCCACATCGGCCAGTTCATCGGCAACGGCGCGGGCCCGGCCACCGGCGGCGCGGTCGAGCACCGCCAGATCAACGACGGTTCGGACGCCTACGCGTTCCGCTGCCAGTTCAAGGGTGACGTTCCCGTCACGCCTCCGACCAATCCGCAGGACCTGGGCTGCATCGCCGACGCCCTGACGACCACCAACACGTCGGTCGCCACCGGCGGCGTGAAGTGGTTCTCGCTCTGCCTCAACGGCGACGTGCAGGACGCCTTCGGGCAGTTCCTCGATCTCGACACCGAGGGCTCCGCGGCCGACGTCGACATGGCGCTCTACCGCGCCAACGGCAGCGTGGTCTCGATCGACCGCGAGGACGGCTCAGGCAACAACGCCCAGATCTCCTGCGGCGTCGGCCTTCGGGCCGCCGTGGGAGACGGCCGCCAGTACAACGGCCGCGACGGCCAGTTCCTCGCCGGCAACTTCTTCATCGCGGTCGCGCCGGCGGGAAGCGAGTTCAACTTCGGCTTCGACGTGACGTCGGCGGGCACGGGCGGCAACTTCCGTCTCCGCACCCGCACCAACGTCAACTCCGGCACGCTCGACCCGTCGGTCACCCCCGCGGGCATCGACCTGGGCGACGTCTCCGGCGGCGCGACCAACGGCCCGGTCGAGGTCCCCGACGGCGACTTCGTCTGGTTCAGCTTCACCACCAGCTTCGACACCGCCACCACCCTCGATCGCTACGTCGACATCGCCTTCGACGGCGACGGCAGCGACTTCGGCGACACCGAGGCCTTCATCTTCAACAGCTCGGGCGTGATGATCGCCACCAACGACGATGACGGTCCCCCGGTCGGCACCGGCTCGCTCAGCCAGTTCTCCTTCAGCCACCCCGTCGGCAACGGCGGCCCGGCCGATCGTGCGTCTCCGGGCGATCGTCCCTTCGGCGGCCAGGACGGCGACCTCGCGGCGGGCACTTACTACCTCGCCGTGGGCCTCTGGGACATCCTGACCCTGGCCTCGAACGACCGCTTCCACCTGCGGGCCACCAACACCGACGGAACCACCGTGGGCCTGAGGATCACGACCGGCGCGACGCCGGCCTGTGCTCCCTGCGCCGCCGACTACAACCAGGATGGCGGCGTCGACGGCGCCGACATCGCCTCCTTCTTCCCTGATTGGGAAACCTCCGCGGGCTGCGCCGACGTCAACCAGGACGGCGGCATCGACGGCGGCGACATCGAGTCGTTCTTCCTCGTCTGGGAGGCGGGCGGCTGCTGAGCCGACGGCCTCGCAAGACTCCTCGGAAGCGCACACACACGACGTCGCGGCGGACACACCCGCCGCGACGTTTTTTCTTCTCGGCCCGCGAAGCGTCATCCGCCCTGATGCCGCTGCCTCACCAGCTTCCACGCCTCGTCGGCCAGCAGCACCGTCAACGCGAGGGCGATGCACACGCCCCACGTCGCCGCCGACACCGGAGCCACCCCGAGGATCCGCTGGAGCGGGGCGACATGCATCGCCGTCACGTGCACCGCGAGCGCGGCCACCGTGCCCGCCAACAGCACCGGCGATCGCAGCGGCGACATGGTGAACGCCGATCGATGATCCGACCTGCAGGTGGCCAGCAGGATGTTCTCGAAGAGCACCATCAGCAGCAACAGCGCGTTGCGGGCCTCCGATTCGGCCCATCCCGCCCGCAGCATCCACGCGAAGGCGCCCGCCGCCACCAGCGTCATCGCCGTGGCCGAGACGGCGATCCGCTCGATCATCGCTCGGTCCAGCAACCGCTCGCCCGCAGGCCGCGGCGGCCGACGCAACTCGTCCCCCTCGCCAGGCTCGAAGGCCAACGCCACGTCCTGGATCCCGTTGGTCACCAGGTTCAGCCAGAGCAACTGCACGGGCAGCAGCGGCAATGGCAGTCCGGCGGCAACCGCCAGCGTCGCCAGCAGCACCTCCGCCGCCCCCGTCGACACGAGGAGGAAGACCACCTTTCGGATGTTGGCGTACGCGATGCGACCCTCCTCGACCCCCGCCACGATCGTCGAGAAGTTGTCGTCGCTGATGACCAGGTCCGCGGCTTCCCGCGCCATGTCCGTGCCGCCACGCCCCATCGCCACGCCGATGTTCGCCGCACGAAGCGCGGGCGCATCGTTGACCCCGTCGCCGGTCACCGCGACGAATCGGCCGCCCGCCACCGCCGCCCGCACGATCGCCAGCTTCTGGTCGGGCGCCACCCTCGCGAAGACCCGCACTCGCCCCACGGCCTCGCGAAGGCCGTGTTCGTCGACGGGAAGGTTCGCTCCGCTCATCACCTCGCCCGCGTCGGCGGCAAGGCCGAGTTCCTTCGCGATGGCCAGCGCCGTGACCGGGTGATCGCCCGTGATCATCGTCACGTCGATTCCCGCCTTGCGGCATCGGGCGATGGCCTCCGCCACGCCGGCCCGCAACGGATCGATCATGCCGACCAGTCCTCGGAACGCCATGCCGACACAACGCCCCTGCGGCATCTCACGGGCGGCGTCGGATACGGGGCCATCGGCCACGGCGAGCACCCGGAATCCGCGCTCGGCCATCAGGCTCGCCTGCCAATGGGCGGCTTCCCGCCGCGTGTCGTCAAGATCGCACATCTCGACGACACGCTCGGGAGCTCCCTTGATGAAGACCCGCAATCCGGACGCATCGTGACGAAACGAGGCCGCGTAACGCCGCTCGGGCTCGAAGGGGATCCCGTGCCGCTCGGGCCACCTGGTCATCGCGGCTTCGCGAACGACGCCCACCTTTCTCGCCATGGACAACAACGCCACGTCGGTCGGATCGCCCCGCCATGTCCATCGTCCGTCGCGTTCGTGGAGGTCTGCCTCGTTGCACAGGGTGGCGGCCAGGGCGAGTTCGGCCAGCGCCTCGTCGCCATCGTCGGCCCCCTCGACCAGCCTCGCCGAACCGCTGGGCACGAACCCCTCGCCCGAGATGGCGTAGACCTTTCCGTCGGGGAGTCTGGCCTCGCGGACCGTCAGTTCGTTGCACGTCAACGTGCCGGTCTTGTCGGTCGCGATCAGCGAGCAACTGCCGAGCCCCTCCACCGCACTCAGTCGCCTCACGATCACGCCGCGATGCGCCATGCGTCGGCTGGCCACCGCCAACGCGACGGTAATGGCCACCGGCAATCCCTCGGGAATGGCGGCCACCGCCAGCGCGATGCCGAAGATCGCCATGTCGGCCCAGCCACGCCCGTGGATGACGACACCGGCGACGGCCACGACCGTTGCGGCCGCGACGACCCACATGCCCAAGACGCGGCTGAATCGTTCGAGCCTCACCGCGAGCGGCGACAGCCCCGCCGCTCCCGACTGCACCTGGCCTGCCAGCCGGCCCATCTCGGAACTCGACCCCGTGGCCACCACGACGGCCCTCGCCCGCCCCTGCTGCACCAGCGTCCCCGCGTGGAGCATGTTGCGTCGGTCCGCCAGCAGCGTGGAGGCAGGCCCGACCCATCCGGCCTCCTTCTCGACCGGCAGGGACTCGCCCGTGAGCAGCGATTCGTCCACGCGAAGGCCCAGTTCGTGCAGGATCCTCGCGTCGGCCGGAACGCGAGCGCCGGACTCGAGCCACAGCAGGTCTCCCCTGACGACATGCCGGGCGTCGATCTCGACGGAGGCGCCGTCCCTGACGACGATCGCGGAGAACCGCATGAGTCGTCTGAGAGCCTGCGTGCTCCGCTCGGCCCTCCACTCCTGGAGGCCGCCGATCGAGGCGTTGGTCGCGAGCACGATCGCGATGAAGACGGCGTCAGCCACGTCGCCCAGGCCCAATGACAATGCGGCGGCCACCAGCAGGGCGACGATCAGCGGGCTGGCGAACTGACGCGCGTACACACGCCACCACGCGGGCGGAGCCTCGAACGCGACGTCATTCAGCCCGTCACTCGCCAATCGCTCCGCCGCCCGGACAGCCGAGAGACCTTGGGTCTCGTCCACGCCCATGGCGTCGAGCACCCGTCGCGACTCCATCGAGTGCCAGACGGGAGTTTCGACACGTGGTGTGGATGCGGCGTTCATGGACGGTGGCGGATTCTACGGACCGCGACCCGCGAACCCTCGCTCCGCGCCGTCTCACTCAGGCCAGCAGCGATTCGCCCGACATCTCGGCCGGCTTCGCCAGCCCCATCATGTCGAGGCAGGTGGGCATGATGTCGGCCAGCCGCCCGCGCCTCGCGCGGACCGCCGGGTCGAACCATCCAGCGGCCTCGCGATCGCCCCGCACCTTTCGCCCGCGGAAGGCCTCGCCCACGACGATCAGGGGCACGTCGTACGTGGTGTGGGCCGTGTGGGGCGCGTTGGTGTCGGGATCGAACATCTGCTCGCAGTTGCCGTGGTCGGCCGCGACCACCAGCGAGCCGCCCCGGGCCAGCGTCGCCTTGATGATGCGACCGACGCACTCGTCGACCTTGGCGCAGGCGGTGACGGCGGCCTCGAGCACGCCCGTGTGCCCCACCATGTCGCCGTTGGCGAAGTTGACCACCAGCAGGTCCTCGCAGTCGCCCGCCTCGAGCCGCTGCAGGACGGCTTGGCACACCAGTTCCGCCGACATCTCGGGCATGATGTCGTACGTGGCCACCTTGGGGCTCTGCGGGTTTTCACGCCGTTCGCCCGGGAAGGGTTCGTCGCGATAGTCGTTGAAGAAGAACGTGACGTGCGGATACTTCTCGGATTCCGCGCAGCGGAACTGCGTGAGCCCCAGCGAACTCACGTATTCGCCGGCGATCATCCGCATCTTCGGCGGCTTGGGGAAGGCGACCTTGACGAACGGCGCCAGTTCGTCCCAATACGCCGTCATCGTGACGTAGTCCAAGTCGAGTCGCCGCCCACGATCGAAGCCGTGACGGCCCGAGTCGGGGCTGGGCTTGACCTTCGCCCACGCCTCGTCAGGGAAGACGAAGGCGGCGGAGATCTCCCGCGGACGGTCGCCACGGTAGTTGTAGAAGATCACCGTGTCGCCGTCGGCGATCCGCGACTCGGCCACGGCCTTCGCGTCCGTCCCGACGTACCGCGGCGTGATGAACTCGTCGCCCTGCTGACTCTGGCCCGCGGGCTTCTTGTAGTAATCGTCGATCGCGGCGGCGGCGGTCGCGAACCGCGGAGCGGGCCCCGCCGCATCGGCCAGCGACGCATTCCCGGTGAGCACGCCATACGCGCGGGAGACTCGCTCCCACCGGTGATCGCGATCCATCGCGTAATACCGCCCCATGACGCTGGCGATGCGGCCGACGCCCACGGACGCCATGCGCGACTCGACCTGTGCCGCACATTCGAGCCCGGTGAACGGCCCGGTGTCGCGACCGTCGGTGAAGAGGTGCACGTACACGCGCGACGCACCGAGGGTGCGGCACGCCTCGAGGCACGCGTAGAGGTGCCCGAGCATGCCGTGCACGCCCGCGTCGGAGTTGATGCCCATGAGGTGCACGGCCTTGCCCGACGCGACGGCGCGACGGATCGCCCCGGCGACCTGCGCGTTGTGCTCGAGGCCGCCGCGGCACGCCTTGGTGATCGCCACGCTCTCCTGGTCGACGATGCGGCCGGCTCCGATGTTCTGGTGGCCCACCTCGCTGTTGCCCATCGTGCCGTCGGGGATGCCCACGTCCTCGCCGCTGGTCTTGACCAGCGTCCACGGCCACTCCCGCATGAGCCGATCGGCCACGGGCGTGAGCCCGCGACCGGAAGCAACCTTCACGGCGTTGAAGGCGTCGTGCGACGGGTTGGGGTTGAGGCCCCAGCCGTCGCGGATGATGAGCACCAGCGGCGAGTTCTTCTTCATGGGTGCGTGTCTTGGTCGAAGCGGATCCGGATCGGCGTCAGGCGCCGGTGAGTTGCGCGATGAAGTGGGCGTGCGAGCGCATGCCCAGACGCAGGCAGTCGAGTTCGAACTTCTCGTTGGGCGAGTGGACGCGGTCGTCATCGAGGCCGAAGCCCATGAAGATCGTGTCGATCCCCAACTCGTCCTTGAGCATGCCCGCCACGGGGATGCTGCCGCCCGTCTTGATCATCGCCGCCTGCCGGCCGGAGGCGGCCTTGAGGGCCTTCATGGCCGCGGCGAGCACGGGCGAGTCGGTGGGCACGGTCACGCCGAAGCCGCCGTGATGATCGGTGAGTTCCCAGCGACAGCCCGGGGGCGTGTGGTCCTTGCACCACTTGAAGAACATCTTGGTGATCTTCCGGGGGTCCTGGTCGGCCACGAGGCGGAAGCTCACCTTCGCGCTGGCCTTGGCGGGAATGACGGTCTTCGCGCCGCTGCCGGTGTACCCGCCCCAGATGCCGTTGACCTCGGCGGTGGGACGCCCCCACTCTCGCTCGAGCGCGGTGAAGCCCGCTTCGCCGATGTCGGCGGCGGGCGGCAGGCCGATCTTGCGGAGCGCCGCCTTCTGATTGAACTTGAGCTTGGCCCACGCGGCTCGCTCGGCCTTGCCGAGCGGACGAACGGCGTCGTAGAAGCCGGGAATCGTCACGCGGCGCTTCTTGTCGTGGAGTTGCGCCAGCACACGGGCGAGTTCGGTGATGGGGTTGGGGCACCGCCCGCCCCACATGCCGCTGTGCAGGTCCTGGTTGGAGGCGTGGAGCGTCACCTCGGTGTACGCGAGCCCCCGCACGCCGTAGGTGATGGCCGGGCTGTTGCGGCCGAGCATGCCGGTGTCGCTGATCAGGCAGACGTCGCAGCCGCCGAGTTCGCCCTTGTGGCGTTGCACGAAGTCGCCGAGGTTGGCCGACCCCGACTCCTCCTCGCCCTCGAGCATCACGGTGAACTTCGCGCCGTTGGTCGGATGGCCGCTGACGGCCTTCCACGCGCGACAGGCCTCGATGAAGGTCATCACCTGCCCCTTGTCGTCGACCGCGCCTCGCGCCACGACCCGCTCGCCGGGACCGCCCTTCTCGGCGGGCTTGATGACGGGCTCGAAGGGCGGGCTGTCCCACAGCGACACGGGGTCGACCGGCTGGACGTCGTAGTGCCCGTAGAAGAGCACGTGCGGCCCCTTGTACGAGGCCGCCGCGTCGACCGTGGCCATCACGATCGGGTGTCCGTCGCCCAGGGGCTTGCCGGTCTCGCGGATCTCGACCTTGAAGCCCAGTTCGGCGAGTTGGGCGGCGATCCACTCGGCGGCCCGTCGCACCTCGCCCTTGTACGCGGGATCGGTGCTGATGCTCGGGATCCGCAGCCAGTCCACCAGCCGATCGACCGAGGCCTTGTCGGAGGCGGCGATGGTGTCGAGAACCTGCTTGATGCTCATACGTGAAACTCCTGGTGTCGCGCGGGGTTCGGAGAGTCGGTTCAGTTGTCGCGACGATTGCGACGGTTGCGGGGACGCTCGCCCTCGGTCGAGTCGGCCGCACCGGGCTGCTCGCGGGGCAACATGCCGGGCGCGCAGGCGAGCCGATAGGCCGCGATGGCGGTGTTGGTCGACGACTGCACGAGGTACTCGGGAATGGCCAGATCGAGGCGGTCGTGCTGGGTGTGCCAGCCGTAGCCGTAGTCGGCGCGTCCGACCTCGTCCCAGAAGAATCCGGGGACGCCGACGGCGTTGAAGCTCGCGTGGTCGGAGCCGCCGCCCCGGGGGTTGCGTGCCCCGTTCTTGCGGATGTTGACGTTGAGCCACTTGCCGTCGGTCGTGCTGAAGAACTGGTAGTTGGTCGGCGCGGTGGCCGCGGCGAGGTAGTCGGCCATGGCGTCGGCACAGGGAGCGCCGCCCTGATAGTTGGTGCCGCCGTCGTCCACGAAGACCGCCGAGATCTTCGGCAGGAGCTCCTTGTTGGCGTCGACGTATCCCTTGCTGCCGAGCAGGCCCTGCTCCTCGCCCGTCCAGTTGATGAAGCGGATGGTGCGACGGGGCTTGGCGCCCACGGCGGCCAGGATGCGGGCGGCCTCGAGCGTCACGGCGGTGCCGGTGCCGTTGTCGGTGGTGCCTTCGGAGCCCGGGCCGTTCCACGTGTCGAGGTGGGCCGAGACGATGATGACCTCGTCGGGCAGCTCGGTGCCGCGAATCTCGGCGATGGTGTTGTGGAGGGGAATGGGCCCTTGCTTGAAGGCGTGCTGCAGGTCGGCCTCGAACTCGATCGGTTCGCCGTCGGCGAGTCGCGAGTTGAGGAAGTCATAATCGCTCAAGCGGACCTGCACGAGCGGCTCGGGCGGGAGCGCGGCGAGGTCGAGTTCCCGCCAGCCCGGGACCGCGCCCGTCCAGACGCGCTCGTCGCGGGAGGTGGAGACGTAGCCGACCGCGCCGCTGAAGGCGAGCCGCTCGACCAGCGAGAGCGACTCGACGGACGCGCCGTCCTTGACCTTGCGTCGAGCGTCGCGGAGGGCGTCGAAGCGGGCGCCCATCATGCTGCGGATGCCGCGTTGTCCGACCGGGGACGGGGCGGCGACGAGGATCCACGAGCCCTTGAGGCGGTCCTTGACGGCGGCGTACTGCTCTTCGGTGACGGGCTCTCGGACGACCGGGGCGCGAACGGGCCCCTGCGTGCCCGACGACCACGACAGCGTGGTGAACTGGCAGTCGCGGAGGGTCTCGTAGACGGTCTCGCCCGCATCGCCCTCGGCCGCCCCTTCCTTGCGACGTTCGCGGCGGAGCACGATCTTGGCCGCACTCGGGCCGCGATCGAAGCGGACGGCAGCCTCGCCGTACTTCTCGAGGCGGGGGTTCGCGAGGCCCCACCGCTCATATTGCTCCTTGCACCAGAGGTTGGCCTGTTCCTCGGCCGTCGACGCGGTGAGCCTCGCCCCGATGACCTTTGACAGGTGAGTGAGGTGGTCCATGACCCGGTTGCGGTTCTTCCCCTCGTCGAGGATCGAGTGGACGACCACCTCGTCGCCCATGGGCAGCTCCGGCGCGGCGGTGGCCGCGCCGTTCACGACGGCCGTCCACCCGAAGGAGTTTCGAGGCCTGTTCGCGGCCTCGTCGGCACCATCGCCCGTCCGGGCGATGGCGACCGACCACGACGCGGCCGCCGCGAGAATCGCGATGGTTCGACCGGCGAGGCGAACGACCGGAGCGGCGAGGGCGGGACGTGTCTTCATGCGTGGAGCACCTTGATCGGGACGGCGTGAAGGGGAGAGGGACATCGACGCCCCGCGGCGGGGGGCACCGGCGAAGTCTAAGTGGTCGAGTCACCCGTGCGGGCCCTTCGATGGATGAACCGACCAAAACGCGGTCCCCGGGCGCGACGTTGGCCGATGGATGAATCCGCGATCCATCCTGCGTACACTTGCCCTTCCACGAACCGTCCGCATTTGTTCGCATGCCGTTCGGTTTCACCCGGTCGCTCGTCAGGTCGGCAGGCGAACGTTCACAACGACAGCAGGCGAGCCCGCGAACGCGGGACGCCGTGCAGCCCTCGGAGAAGTCACATGGCCAAGGCCCTTTCCAACTCCCGTCCCAACAAAGTGAGCGTCGCGGACGCCGGTCCCAGCCGCAAGAAGCTGTCGATCGAGATCCCCGCCGAGACCGTCTCCGAGAAGATCCAGGGCTCCGTGGACCTCCTGATCAACCAGGCGGCGTTGCCGGGCTTCCGCCGCGGCAAGGCGCCCCGCTGGCTGATCGAGAAGCAGTTCGGCCCCAGCGTCCGCAAGGAGGCCAAGAGCGAACTGGTGTCGGCGGCCGTCAGCAAGGCCGTCGAGGAACTGAACCTGCAGGTGCTGGGCAGCTATCCGACCGACACCCTCGACGCGGTGGAGCCCGTGCTCGGGCAGTCGCTGTCGTTCGACGTCGAGGTCGAGGTGCTTCCGGAGTTCGAGCTGCCCGAGCTGAGCGGCATCGCCATCAAGAAGCCGCAGGTGCCGATCACCGACGAGATGGTCGCCGACGAGGTGAACAAGCTGTGCGTGAATGAAGGCACGCTCGAGAGCTGCGAGAAGGCGGCCGCCGGCGACTACTGCACCGGTCACGCGGTGATGACGGGCAAGGACGGCGCGGAGTTCTACAACCTCAAGGGCGCGGTGATCCAGGTGCCCCCGGCCGACAAGGGCGGCAAGGGCATGATCCTGGGCATCATGGTCGACGACTTCGCCAAGCAGGTGGGCTCGCCCAAGCCGGGCGACACGCTCACGGTGAAGGCCAAGGGCCCCGACAACCACGAGGTGGAGGGCATCCGCAACAACGACCTGACGGTGACCTTCAAGGTCGACCGCATCGACCGCATCATCGCCGCGACGGCGGCGCAGATGGCCGCGTCGATGGGCTTCGAGGACGAGGGCGCCCTGAAGGCGATGGTCCGCGAGCGGATGAACCAGCGGGTGGCGATCCAGCAGCAGACCGCGATGCACCAGCAGGCGGCCAAGCACCTGCTCGACAACACCAAGATGGAGCTCCCCGAGCGGATCACCTCGCAGCAGGCCGACCGCACGCTGCAGCGTCGCCGCCTCGAGCTCATGTACCGCGGCGTGGACGTGGCCCGCATCGAGGAGCACATGGCCGAGCTGCGTCGCAGCAGCAAGGACGCCGCAGCCCGCGAGCTCAAGCTCTTCTTCATCCTCCACAAGGCCTCGCAGGCCCTCAACGTGTCGATCTCCGAGCAGGAGATCAACTTCCGCATCGCCCAGATCGCGCAGCAGCGAGGCGTCCGCCCGGACCGCCTTCGCGCGGAGCTGATCCAGAACAACCAGATCAACGGCATCTACACGCAGCTCGGCGAGCACAAGACCCTCGACGCCATCGTCGCCAAGGCCAACGTCACCGAGATGTCGGCCGAGGAGTTCGAGAAGATGATGAAGGAAGAGGCCGCCAAGGCCTGACATCGCCCTCGACCGCACGTGATTCCCCTCGAGCCCGCGTCTCCGGACGCGGGCTCTTTCGTTTGGCTCTCCTGCCCTCTACGATCCGCGCCATGACCTTCCAGATCTCATCCGATCGCGTCGGCGTCTGTTCCTGGTCCCTTCGCCCGACCTCCTGCGACGACCTGATCGCCTCCGTCCGCGCCTGCGGCGTGCGTCTGGTGCAACTCCACCTCGATCCGATCCGCACCCTCCAGTGGCGGGCCGACCACGTCGGCGACCGCTTCCGCACCGAGGGCATCGTCATCGCCTCGGGCATGATGGGCATGAAGGACGAGGACTACTCGACGCTCGAGAGCATCAAGGCCACTGGCGGCATCCGCCCCGACGCGACGTGGGAGGCCAACCTTCGCGCCGCGGAGGGCAACGCCATCATGGCGGCACGGCTGGGCATCGACTTGGTGACGTTCCACGCCGGCTTCCTGCCGCACGAGGCGGGCAACCCCGAACGTGCGACGATGATCGGCCGCTTGGCGACCATCGCCGAGATCTTCGGCGGCCGTCGCGTGCGGGTCGCCCTCGAGACGGGACAGGAGAACGCCCCCACGCTGCTGGGCGTGCTCGACGAGGTGAACGCCAAGGTGCCGGCCCACGCCCGGGTGGGCGTCAACTTCGATCCCGCGAACATGATCCTCTACGGCATGGGCGATCCGGTCGAGGCGGCGGCCCTGCTCGCCCCGCACATCATGCAGGTGCACGTCAAGGACGCCAGTCCGTCGGACTCCCTAGGCGAATGGGGCACCGAGATGCCCGCGGGCAGGGGGAGCGTCCGCTGGGACGCCTTCCTCGCCACGCTCGCTCAGCGCGGATACGCGGGCCGCTTCATCATCGAACGCGAGGCGGGGGAAGCTCGCATCGACGATGTGGTGACGGCCCGGCGGCTGCTGACGGGCGCGTGAGGCGATCCGTCCCCGCCGGCGGCCCGTACAGTCGGGCATGTCGCGACGACTCCGCGTCCACATGGCGGCCGCTCTCGCGTTGACGTGTGCCGCACGCGGCGGGCTGGCCGCACAGGACTCCGCTCCCGCGTCCCCGCCACCCGCGGTCGAACGGTCGCGCGACGCCGAATCGCGGCCCGCGCCGAGCAGAGCCGCGGATCGTGATCCGCTGGAGGCCTTCAAGCGGGGCGACTACGCCAAGGCCGAGCGGCTCCTTCTGGAACAACTCGCGAAGGAACCCGAGAACTTCGTGCCCCTGTACAACCTGGCGTGCTGCCGGTCGCAGGCCAAGGACCCGGACGGGGCGATCGACTACCTGAAGCGGGCGATCGAGAAGGGATTCTGCGACATTCATCACCTGCGTCGCGACCCGACGCTCGATCCGATCCGCGACGATGCGCGATTCAAGGCCATCCTTGCCGCGTGGCCGGAGGTGCTCGACGCGCGACGCGTCGCGAATCGGCGACAAGCCGAGATCGTCTTCGACGACAAGGCGTACGTCGCCGCGTCGGACGACGCGCTGCGGCTGGAGTATCGCTCGGCCTTCGACCCCCGCTCCTTCGAGCAGGCACGGGGCGAGGTCGCCCGAGTGGCGAAGTTCGCCCACGACCAGGTGCTGGCGGGCGTGCTCGACGACGCGTCGATCGCCGAGGACGCGTGGGTGACGGTCATCCTTCCCACCAAGGTCGACTTCGGTCGCTGGACGGTGTCGACGTACGGACCGTCCGCCCTCGAGACGGGCAACAGCAGCATCGGCGGCGCGTACGAACACGACGCCAAGCGGCTCGTGAGCATGGACCTGGGGGCGACGCTGCGGCATGAGTTCTTCCACGTGCTGCACTTTCGCGACGCGACCCGCCGCGGGCAGGCACACCCGCCTTGGATCCAGGAGGGGCTGAGTTCGCTGGTCGAGGACGTCGAGGCGGACGGGGACTCGATCCGGCCGGTGGCTTCGTGGCGGACGAACATGGCCAAGCGGATGGAGCGTCGGCGGCTGCTGATGCCCATCGCGTCGTTGGCGAAACTGCCCGCGATCAAGTTCAGCGGCCAGCGTCCCTTGGCGAACTACGCCCAGGCACGCGCGATCTTCCTCCGATTGCACGAACTCGGCAAGCTCGGCGAGTGGTACGCGCACTACGTGGCGCATCATGAGCGGGATCCGTCGGGCGTGGCGTCGCTCGAGGCGGTGCTGGGCAAGCCCATCGCCGAAGTCGACGTCGACCATCGCGCGTGGTTGCGAGACCTTCCAGCGGTGCCGGAATCGATCCCCACGGGCGGCGCGAGCCTGGGCGTGGAGATCGAGGGCGGCGCGGGCGACGGGCCCGTGATCACGCTGGTGGAGAAGGGACGGCGGCGTGGCGAGGGCGCGTCGGGGCTCCTGATGCCCGGCGACGTCATCACGGCCATCGACGGCAAGCCCACCCGCGACATCGCGGAACTCGTGCGGGTGCTCGGCGCGATGCGAGTGGGCGACACCGTCAAGGTGGAGTATCGACGCGGCAGGCGAGCCGGCGCCGCCGACGTCGTGCTGACGCCCAGACGATGAGGGGCGGCGGGATGCGGACGCGGCGGCTATGCTCCGCGAGATGATCATCCGACGCACGCCGCAGGACTTTCGGGTCATCGAGCGCCTCGCCGGCGGGCTGGTGCGAAGCGAGGGGTCGCACGCGATCTACGAGGTGGAGAAGACGTCGCTGACGACGCCCGAGGCGTCGCAGCGGCTGGCCTCGCAGCTCAAGCTCAAGGCGAACAAGGTCGAGTACGCGGGGCTGAAGGACAAGCACGCCGTGACGCTGCAGGCGATGAGCGTCGACGGGTTCGAGGAGGCCCCCGAGCGGCTCGAGGCGCCCGGCTTTCGCGCGAGACTTCTGGGGTTTCTCGATCGGCACCTGCTGGCGGCGGACATCGAGTGCAACGAGTTCGAGATCACGGTGAGAGACGCCACGCGGGAGCAGTGCCGCTCGATGGACCGTCGCGGCGAGGCGGTGCTCCTCGACGAGTCGGGCACGCTGGGCTTCGTGAACTACTTCGGCGAGCAGCGGATGGGCTCGAACCGGCACGGGGCGGGGTTCGTGGCTCGGCGACTGGTCGAGGGGGACTTCGAGGGGGCGTTGCGACTGGCCATCGGCACGCCCGCCCGCAAGGACACGGGAGCCCGCCGCGAACTGACCCGCGCGCTGGCGATGCATTGGGGGGAGTGGAAACGCATCGTGCGGACGGTGCCGGGGTGTCCTCAGCGGGCGGCGGTCGAGGCGCTCGAGGCGGGCGCGTCGTGGAAGGAGGCGTATGCCGCACTCCCCCACTTCGACCAGCAGATGCACGTCGAGGCCTTTCAGTCGCACCTCTGGAACGCCGTGGCGGCGGCGCTGGTCCGTTCGCTCCCGCCCGAGGACCTGATCCCTTCGACGGACGTCGCCCACGACGGCATGGTCTTCCCCACGGCCGCACACTGGACCTCGGAGCGGCGGGGCCTGCAGGTGCCCATGCTGTGCGAAACCACCCGTCTCGAGGGGGCGTGGGGCCGAGCCGCACGCGACGTGCTTGCCGCCGAAGGCCTGACGATCGACCGGCTGCGCATCCCCGGGTTGCGTCGGCCGGCGTTCTCCGAAGCCGCGAGGCCGCTCTTCGCGGCGGCGAGCGGCGCAACGGTGACGGCCTCGGAGCCGGACGACCTGGGCCGGGCCGGACGGCTCAAGCGAACGCTGCGGTTCAACCTGCCAAGGGGCGCGTACGCCACGGTCCTGTTGCGAGCGCTCGGCCAGTAGTCGGCCATGGGGCCGGCGGCGTGCGCGTCAGCCGATCACCTTGGGCTGGTAGATCTTGACCGCCGAACCTTCGGCGACCATGACATGGGACGCCGCCTCCTTCGAGAGGAATCTCCACTTCTCGCCGAAGGCCGCACCGAAGTCGACGGACACGGAGTACCAGTTGACCTTCCAGATCAGCCACTGCGGGTGCGCGACGCGGTAGATGATCGAACGGCCCTCGCGGCTGCTGCCAAAGACCCACTCGTGCTCCTTGATCCACGTCTCCTCGCTCTCGGGCCGGGGGAGGGTGGGAAGGTCGGGTGACACGGCGGCGACCACACGGTGGACCTGATCGCCCGCCCGGAAGCTGCGCGAGAAGCGCTGCTCGGTCTCGGTGCGCTCGGTCATGGTGGTCATCGCCGAGGTGACGCAGGGCTCGTTGAAGACGCGTCCGGCCACGAACGACACGGCCAACCGAGGCGCGAACTCACGGATGAAGCACACGCCGCGACGACCGTCGTGGCGGACGTAGAACTGCAGGCTCACCTGCGGAAACTCGACGTGCATGGGCACTCGCCAACCGGCGACGCGAGTCTCCTCGAAGTCGAAGGCCACGAGCGTGGCGCAGGTCGCGCCGCGGAACTTGTCGAGCACGCAGCCTCGAGGGAGGTACGGCTTGAGCAGGTCGTCGGGCACCTGGTAGGTGAAGAAGGCGAGGTTGACGAGGTGGGCCTCAACGAACGGACGAGTCATCGGGGTCAGAGCATAGATGGGACGGGCAAGCCACATAATTGTCGAAATTGACTATTTTTTGCTGCCAAAATCACCATCGAAATCCTCATTGGCGCACGACACCCACGCGATCGGGCCGTCGTCCCCGGGACGGGGTGATGAAGTGCACGCCCGTGACAGCCGACACACTCACCATGAACCGCACTCCCGTCACTGGTTGCGTGATCGCCTGCGCCCTGGCCCCGTGCGTGGCGCAGGCACAGCAGGCCCTGACCGCGAAGTTCACGTACCAAGGCGAGCTGCGGGACGACGACGTTCCCGTGACGGGCAACGCCGATCTGCGCTTCCGACTCTTTGACGCCAACTGGGCGGGCAACCAGATCGGCCCGACGGTGGACTCGAGCAATGTCTATGTCAGCGCGGGGCGATTCTCCGTCGAACTCGACTTCGGTGCCGCGAGCTTCAACGGCTCGGCACGGTGGCTTCAGGTCGAGGTGCGACGCCCCTCGGGCACGGGCGCGTACGTCACGCTGCTGCCTCGCCAGCCGGTCAACGCGACTCCGTTTGCGCTCTACGCCCTCAACGGTGCGGGCGGCGGCGGCGGCACGGTGGGTCCGACCGGCCCCACGGGTCCGGCAGGCCCTCCGGGGCCCGCGGGCGCACAGGGCCCTGCTGGCACCCAAGGCCCTGCAGGACCGCAAGGTCCGGCAGGACCGCAAGGTCCGGCGGGCGCACAAGGTCCGGCCGGCGTTGCGGGCGTTGCCGGGGCCACCGGAGCCACCGGCCCGGCGGGTGCCGCGGGAGCACGAGGCGCGACAGGCCCGGCGGGTCCCGCGGGGTCGTCACCCTTCACGCTCTCGGGCGCGAACGCGTATTACACCAGCGGCAATCTCGGCGTCGGCACGACGTCGCCGCAGTACCCGCTGCACATCCAGACGTCGGCGGCACGCGCGGGCTACGCCTACTCCACGCTCGCGAGCGGCGCATCGTTCGGTCTCTTCGGCCGCTCCGACAGTTCATCGGGCGTCGGCCTGGTGGGCTACGCCGGGGCGACGAGCGGCGCGACGTACGGCGTGCACGCCCAGAGCGACAGTCCGGCCGGGCGCGGGCTGATCGGCTGGGCCACCGCGTCGTCGGGCGACGCGTGGGGCGTCTTCGGCTATGTCAACAGCTCGGACGGCACGGGCGTCGTCGGTCATGCCAACGCCGCCACCGGCTTGACCACGGGCGTACTGGGCCGCGTCGACAGCGCGTCGGACGAGGCCACGGCGGTCTACGGCGGCGCATGGGCCGCCACGGGCGTCACCACCGGCGTCTGGGGCGTCAGCAGCAGCACCGCCGACGGCGCGGCGGGCGTGTACGGCCAGGCCATCGGCCAGAGCGGGCAGATCTTCGGCGTCTTCGGCAGCGCGGACAGCTCGAACGGATACGGCGTCTTCAGTCTCGGCGAGCTGGGCACGAGCGGCACCAAGCAGTTCGTGATCGATCACCCCATCGACCCCGAGGGCAAGTACCTCCACCACTACGCGGCTGAAGGGCCGGTGCCCCTCAACATCTACAGCGGCACCCTGACGCTCGGCGCCGATGGTCAGGCGTGGGTCGACCTGCCCGACTACTTCGAATCGATCAACAAGGACGCGGGGTTCCACCTCACGGCCATGGGCAAGCCCTCGCCCATGCTGCACGTGGCCGAGCGAACGAACGGTCGGTTCCGCATCGCGGGCGGCGAAGCGGGAACCCAGGTGTGCTGGATGGTGACGGCCACCCGCAACGACGCCTGGGTGCGGACGCACGGCGCGCCGGTCGAAACCCCCAAGGGGCCTCGCGACCGCGGGAAGTTCCTCGCGCCCTCGCTCTTCGGGCGTCCGCCCGAAGATGGCATTTTCTTCCGGCGACGGAGCGTCACGCCAGCACCGGCGGCGCAGCCGATCACCACCGTACGCGGCACGTCACAATGACGGACCGTCGGCGGTTGGACAAACGGCCGGTCGCTTGAATCACTTGAGCTCGGGGGCGGGACGCAGCGTCATCTCGAGGCGCCGGCGGGACACCGGGGGCACCTGCACGATGTTCTTGCGGCCCTTGCTCTTGCTGTCGACGCCGCTGAGGCTCCACGCGAGTTCGTCGAAGCCCTTCTCCTCGGTGGCACGGGGACGGTTGGCGAACCGCATGTCGAGCTTCTGGCCGACGGGAATGTCGCACGTCCAGACCTTTTCGCCGGTGGCGGTGTCGATGATCGTGACGCTCTTGGGGGAGTGCGCGTCGCTCGAGTACGTGTAGAGCTCGGCCGAGGAACAGCCGCCGAGCGAGGCCGCCGCGATGCCCAGGGAGGCGGCGAGGAAGGCGCGAGCGACGGGGGTGTTGGAACGGGCGGTCGACTGCATCGGCGAATACTCCTGAGACGTGCCTGAGGCGGAGGTCGATGTACCGTAGGGCGACCTTCGACAACGTCTGTCATCGGCCAGCGGGCGGACTTCAGAGCAGTTGCGGGACTCGGGCGAACCGCAGCCACGCCTGGGCCGTCCCCCACGCACGGGCCGACGATCCCTTGGATCGGGGGGAGGCGATACCCTTGCCTGCGATGTCAGACTCGGCCATGCCTCCCGCCGCCACGCCCGTTCGTCCGCGACTGCGGATCGGTCACGGGTACGACCTTCACCGACTGGAACCCCGTCCGCCCTTGGGCCAGGGACGACCTCTGGTCCTCGGGGGCGTCACCTTCGACCATTCGATGGGGCCGATCAGCCACAGCGACGGCGACGCGCTGCTCCACGCCGCCACCGACGCCATTCTGGGCGCCTTGGGACTGCCCGACATCGGGCAGCTCTTTCCCGACGACGACCCCCGGCACGAGTCTCGAGACTCGAGCCACTTCCTTCTGGAGGCCATGCGACAGGCCCGAGCCGCCGGGTACGAACTGATCAATGTGGACGCCACGGTGATCCTCGAACGTCCAAAGTTGTCGCCCCAGAAGGAACGCATGCGGGGTCGGCTGGCGGAGTTGCTGGGGGTGGCACCCGAGTCGGTCAACATCAAGGGCAAGACGCACGAACGGGTCGATGCCGTCGGCGAGGGACGTGCGGTCGAGGTGCACGTGGTGGCCTTGCTGGAGGCCTCGCCGGGTCCGGGGAGCCGGTGACGGCCATGCCGTCCGGGCGACGCGGAAGGCCCTGAGGGGGCGGCGGGCGGGCAATCCTCCCAATCCGAACCCGAACCACTGGACAAACCGGGCGAACCCTCCGATACTTCCAATCCCGGTGCGGAGGCCGTTTCGGCGGCCTGCGTGTTTGGGTGAACGCCACTTTAGCTCAGCGGTAGAGCGATGCTTTCGTAAAGCATAGGTCCAGGGTTCAAATCCCTGAAGTGGCTTTGGAGCGTGCGACTGACCCCGCATCGTCGGCCGGTCCGCCCCTCATGTGCATCCTTCGCTTTCTCGGCTCGAGGCCGACGCGTGCGTCGATGCCCGTGCGTTGCCGTTGGCGGTCCGCGCCAGCCGAACGACTCGCGGGGCATTCGATCGTTTCGTGAGGTTCATGAACACGTCGGCAGCGGGACGCGTCCGCCGGCGACCCGCACGCCTCGAACGCCGTGACACGGCGTCGACCCTCCTACGCTGAAGGTCCCATTTGACTTCAACTCGCCGGAGCATCGACGCCATGTCCACCACCGCCGTCTCGAAGGAAACCGCCGAAGCCATCTACTCCCGCGGCCTTGAGGGCATCATCGCGGGCGAAACCTCGATCTGCTCGGTCGAGCAGGGCGGATTGCTCTATCGCGGGTACGAGATCCACGACCTGGCCGCCAACGCCACCTTCGAAGAGGTTGCCTTCGTGCTCCTCGAGGGCTCGAAGCCCGATGCCGCCCAGTTGGCCCGCTTCAAGCAGGAGTTGATCGCCGAGCGTGCGTTGCCGGCGTCGATCCTCCAGTTCCTCAAGGATGTGGGGCCGGCGCTCAAGGCGGGCACGGCGGTACCCATGGACGTCTGCCGCACGGCGGTGAGCCTGCTCGCCCACATCGACCCCGACTGTCAGGACAACGGCGCGGCGGCCAACCTGCGGAAGTCCAAGCGGCTCCTGGCCAAGATGCCCGCGATCATCGGCCACATGCAGAGCGTGATCGACGGCAAGCCCTTCGTGCGGCCCGAGACCGGCGGCGACCCCACCCTCTCGCACGCCGCCAACTTGCTGTACCTGATGACCGGCGAGAAGCCCGTCGAGGAGTACGCCCGCTGCGTCGACGTGTCGCTGATCCTGTACGCCGAGCACGACTACAACGCCAGCACGTTCACCAGCCGCGTCATCGCCGGCACGCTCAGCGACATGCACGGCGCGGTCTGCGGCGGCATCGCGGCCCTCAAGGGCCCGCTCCACGGCGGCGCGAACGAGGCGGCCATGGAGATGCTCAAGCGGATCGACGCGTGGGTCGCCAAGGGCGGCACCGTCGAGGGCTACATGCAGAACGCCTTCGACACCAAGGAGAAGCTCATGGGCTTCGGCCACCGCGTCTACAAGAACGGCGACCACCGCGCGCCGATCCTGGGCGCCCTGGGCCGCGAGATCGCCCGCAAGCAAGGCCCCCAGTCGCTCAAGTGGTTCGAGATGGGCGACACGGTCCAGAAGATCATGCTCGAGAAGAAGAACATCCACCCCAACGTGGACTTCCCCTGCGGCATGACGTACTTCGTGATGGGCATTCCCGTCCCGCAGTACACGCCCATCTTCGTCGCCTCGCGCGTGTCGGGTTGGTGCGCCCACGTGATGGAACAGCACGCCAACAACCGCATCATCCGCCCGCTGAGCAAGTACACCGGCGCGCCGCTCCGGCCGTGGAAGGGCTGATCGCCCGCTGGCGACGTCTCACGTCGTCGCGGCTTCAGACAGGTGACGCTCGAGTTCATCCCCGTACGCCTTGAAGCTCCGCAAGGGTGAGCGTTCGTGCACGCGCTTGGGCGAGGGGAGCATGAATCTCCCCTCCACCACCGCGTCGATCGCCTCGACCAACCCCTCCGGCGAGCCGCAGCGGAACAGCAGTCCGTTTTCGCCGTGACGGATGAAGTCCGTCGGCCCGCCCAATTCGGACGCGATCACGGCACGCCCGGCGTGCAGCGACTCGAGCACGACGAAGGGCGAGTTCTCGAGCCCCGCGTTGGGAAAGACGCACGCGTCGTACTCCGCGGGCGAGGAGAGCAACTGCCGAAGGTCGTACCCGCCGAGGAACGAGACGTTCGTTCGTCCCTCCATCCAGCGTCGGAACGGCTCGTGGTCGCCCGACGCCCGCACGAGGAGGTGTACCCGGGCCGCCAAGGACTCGGGCATGGCCTCGATCGCCGCGCACAACGTCGCCAACCCCTTGTTGGGATGGCAGTTGCCGAAGTACGCGAGCCGCAACGGGCGTCGATCGTCCGGCCGCCACGGCTGGTCGTCGGCGAACGGGGAACGCTCGGCCGCCGCCCGCAGGGCGTCGAAGTGCGGCTGCCCGAGCGGGACATGACGCAGCAATCGCTCGTCGACGCCGAAGGCCCGGTGAACGCTCAGCAGGAATCGGCTGGGGCAGAGGATGCGGTCGGCGGCATGGAGCGCGTCCACGGCCGCGAGTCGACGGCGTCCGTAGTCGTTGCAGGCCACCAGGTGCGTTGGATTGGCGAGCAGGCGTGCCGCGGCGTCGGAGGGACGGGCAGGCAGAGGCTGGGGCCTTGGCGACGGCTGTGGTTCGCCCACGGGACCGGACGTTCCGGTGATCAACCCGGCCACGCGTGATCGAGCGGCGTTCACCTGCGCCTTCAGCCGTCCGAGCGCATCGGGCCCCAACGCACGTTCGGCGGACTGGTTGCGCCGACGCCACGCCTTGTACGAGTCGGGATCGGGCGCGTGCGACAGGCACCCGACACAGCGTTCGCCCCCGCGATAGTCTTCGCAGATCGTCCGCTCATCGGCGAGCAGGTCCACCTGCGGGCAGAGCCAGTAGAAGTTGTGCGGGGTGACGACCACCGGCAACCCGGCGCGACGCAAGGCGACGATGGTGTCGAAGCCGAAGCCCTCGAGCGCCTGCACGTGCACCACCTCGGCGCGAAGTCCGCGGGCCCATGCAACGACGAGGTCGGCCTGCGAGGCGGCCCCGATCTGGTCTCGCACGTTGCGGAAATTGAAGTTGCCCGGCGCGAGATTGGGGCTGTTGACCAGCGAGAAGCATCCGACGCCTCGCCATGTCTCCCGCAGTTCGATCCGCATCCCTGGCCGCAGCGAATAGTCCATGCCCGACTGCAGGTAGGCGACGCGATGCCCGCGACGGACGAGTTCACCCGCCGTCTCGGAGGCGTTGAGGTTCAGCCCCGAGCCCTCGGCGGCCTGTCGCGACAGGCGGGCCCAGCCCAGCACGGCGATGCGGAGCGACCGCGCCGGGCGTTCCTGCCCGAACGACGCGGCCGATGCCGCGACGTGGCGTTCCCATTCGCGGAGTTGGTGGGCGTCGAGTGGCATCAGGACGTACGGGCGGCGATCGTCGCACGGTATTCCGCCTCCATGGCGGCGGCATGGGCCGCCATCGTCAGGGGCGGACGGATGCCCGCTCGCAGGCGGCCGAGCAGGGTCGGATCGGTCGCGACCCGGGCGAGCGTGCGTGCCAGGTCGAAACGGTCGTTCCCCCGAAAGAGCAGGCCGTTGACGTCGTGGCGAACGAGATCGACGATGCCGCCAAGGGCCGCGCCGATGACCGGCACGCCGCAGGCGAGGAACTCCATGACGGTCTGCGGGCCGTTGTCCCACCAGATGCTGGGCACCAGACCGGCATCGATGCCGGCGAGCATGCCGGGCACGTCGCTGTGGGAGTAGCCGCCCTGGACGTGCAATCCGGCGAGGCGGCGGCGGAAGGACTCGACGCGGGGGAGGTCGGGTTCAATGTCCTTGGCCCAGATGGAGAGATCGAGCCGAGCGAGGGTCTCGGGCACGAGCAGGTCGAGGGCGTCGAGGAGCATGGGCAGGCCCTTGTAGGCGTTGTTGTACCCCATGAAGCCAAGCCGCACCACGGGCCGCACGTCCCGCAGCGAGGGCGAGAGCCACGGGTGGCGGGCGGCGCGTTCGACCATGCGCGAGCCGATGGGCATCTCGCGGAGCACGGCGGCGGGGACGCCCATCGACTCGAACTTGCGTCGCACGAAGGAGGAGACGGCCAGGACGCGATCGCAGCGGGCGAGCATCTCGACCATCGCCTGGCGCCGCGTGCCATAGGGGCTCATGACCCGTGCGCTGGCGGGGGGCGTTTCGCACCGGTTGTCGAGGGTTCTCCACGTCGGCTGGGTGAGGTGTTCCTCGCTCCATGGCACGGGGGCGGACGGAACCGGTGCAGCAGGGGTCGCGGGGGCAGCGTCCTCGTGCCCCCGCACGCTCCGCCCGGGCATGGGCGGCTCGATGATGGGGAGCGGAATGGACGCCTTGATGGCTCGCCTCGCGAGGCGAGCCATGCGGCCCAGGGGCGACGGAAGGATCGCGCCCAACCCCGAAGGTTCCGGGCGGGGCGGCGGGCCCGCCGGATCCAGTCCCGCCCGGATGCGTTTCTCGACCAACGGGTCGTGCCCGGCCATGCACCCCTCGCAGGCGTGCCCGTTGTCGAAATCGAAGCACGGGGTCGTGCCCTTGTGCATCAGGTAGACCTGCGGGCAGAGCGTGTGGTAGTTGTGCAGGCTGAAGTACACGGCCGCGCCGGGCCAGCCGGGTTCCGACACCTTGGCGGCGTCGATGCACCCGCAGGAGAACCCCTCGATATTGTGAAAATGAACGATCTCGGGTCGCCAGACCCGCAGGAATCGCGTCAACTCGGCCTCGAGGGCAGGGGCGCTGATCTCGCCCATGGGGTCGCGGAACTGGAAGATGCCGGGCGCGACCACCGGCGAGTTGACGATGTCGTAGATCTGCACGCCATGATCGTCGGGCAGCCGCCTCGCCTCGCAGGTGCCCGACAACTCCGAGGCCGCATCAGCGACGTAGGTGAGGCCCGCGCTCAGCCAAGCCACGTCGTGGCCGCGCGCGACGAGTTCCAAGGCCAAATCTCGCGCGTAGCCGTTGACCCCCCCGCCGGCCCGGGCTCCATCGGCGAACTTCGCCCAGTTGACCAGCACGATCCGCATGCGGGGCCAGTATAGAGCCGTGCGGCGTGATCCTGCCCGCCGTGCCCCGCTAGACTCCGCTCCATGAGCACCAGCCCATCGGCGGAAGCCCACGCCCTCTCGCTTCCTCAAAAGGCCTACGTGTGGCTCGCCTGCCTCTCCGCCGCCTGCCTGCTCGTCGCCGACGTGGTGGGCATCAAGCTCTTCAGCATCCCGTTGGGCTTCGAGATTCCCGTGCCCTGGGGCGACGGGACCATCCGCGCCATCGAGCACACCTGCGGCATGCTCACCTTCCCCATCACCTTCATCATCACCGACCTGGTCAACGACTTCTACGGCAAGAAGGCCGCCCGCCGCATCGCGTACATCAGCCTTTCGATGGGCATGCTCGCCTTCGGCATCATGAACCTCGCGCAGGTCATGCCACGCCTCGACGCGCCGTACAACGTGTCGCAGGAGGCGTTCGACGCCGTCTTCGGCTCGGCCAAGGGCATGTACATCGCCTCCATGGCCGCGTACATCGTCGGGAGTCTGGCGGACATCTTCATCTTCGGCTTCCTCAAGCGGCTCACCGGCGGCAAGTACATCTGGCTGCGGGCCACGGGTTCGACCATCATCTCCCAGTTCCTCGACAGCATCGTGGTGAGCTTCGTCGCGTTTCACCTGTGGCGCACGCTCTACCCCGACCCGGGATCGCCCCCGGCCCCGCTGGGCGAGATCCTCAAGATCGCGGCCACGGGGTACATGCTCAAGTTCTGCCTCGCCCTTGCCGCCACGCCGCTGATCTACCTCGGGCACGGCTTCCTGCGGCTGTGCGGGTTGACCCCGGTGGCCCCGCAGGCCCGGTGAAGCCCGGGCGGGGACCCCTTGCAGGCCGAATCCGCGGCTCGCCCGGCCCCGCGGCGCCCACACTCGACGCGGCGAGGTGGTCCTCGATACCCTTGGGCCCATGCACCTCAAGCACTCCGACCGCGAACACGGCCCCCCGGTCGTCCCCGTCACCTTCATCCTCGAGGACCCCGAGGGTCTTGCCGGCTCCGACAAGAAGGAGCACACGCTGATGGGCGGGACCGGCGAGAGCCTGCTCGAACTGGCGATGGAGCACGGCATCAACATCGAGCACGCCTGCGGCGGCGTGTGCGCCTGCTCCACCTGCCACATCTACGTCGAGAAGGGCGGCGACTGCCTCTCGGAGGCGACGGAAGCCGAGGAGGACCGCGTGGAGGAAGCGCCGGGCCTTCAGCGCAACAGCCGGCTGTCGTGCCAGTGCATCATCGAGCGGAACGGCCCGATCCAGGTGCGGGTGCCGGCGTGGAACCGCAACGCGATCAAGGAAGTCCCCCACTGACATCGGGCTCGCGAGGAGTCGACCGTGCCGCGTGACGATTCGTTTCACTGGCTGGACGTGGAGTTCATCGGGGAGCTGCTCGCCGAGCGTTTCCCCGACCGCGACCCACTGCGGACGAGTTTCGTGGAACTACGGAGGCTGGTGAGCTCGCTGGAGGGGTTCCGCGAGCAGCCGGGGCATCCGTGCAACGAGAAGATCCTCGAGGCGATCCAGGGGCATTGGATCACCGAGCGGGCCGATCTTCGCGATGAAGATTGAGCCCACGCTCGATCGGCCCGGTCCGTACCCTTGGGGTCCATGGCGCAGCCCCGCAAACTCCACGATCAGTACTTCAAGCTGGCGAAGGCCGAGGGGTACGTGGCGCGCAGCGCGTACAAGCTCAAGGAGATCAACGAGAAGAAGCGACTGATCCGTCGCGGCGACCGGGTGATCGACCTCGGCTGCGCGCCGGGATCATGGCTGCAAGTGGTCGAGGCGATCATCGGTCAGGGCGGGCTGGCCGTCGGCATCGACCTGCAGGAGGTGCGACCGATCTTCGGGCCTCGCGTGACGACGATGGTCGCCGACGCGTTCGCGACCGATCCGGCCACGCTGCTCGAACCTCTGGGAGGCACGCGGGCCGATGCGCTGATCAGCGACATGGCGCCCAACACGACGGGGCACGGGGACGACTTTCTCTCGGCCCGTCTCTGCCGCCGCGTGCTCGAGTTGGCGCCGCACGTGCTGCGACCCGGGGGCACCTTGGTGATGAAAGTGCTCGAGGGAGCCGACATGCCTGACCTGATCAAGGAAACGCGGGCGATGTTCGTGGAGGCGGGCGCGACCAAGCCCGCGGCGAGCCGCGACGTCTCGCGAGAGATCTTCATCTGGGCCACGGGCTTCAAGCCCCGGCGACCAGCCACGGAGCCGAGCCATGACGCTCCTGGCCCCCGCTGACGCGATCGTCGCCGGTGTCGCCGGCGGCCTGCTGCTGGTGCTGCTGTACATCCTGCGGCTGCGACGGCGGCCCATGCGGGTCAGCACGATCCTGCACTGGCCCAAGGCGGCGGTCGACGCCCAAGCGAACGAGCCGTTTCAACGGTTGCGGCCTTCATGGCTGATGGCGTTGCAGGCCCTCGCGATCGCGCTGCTGGCGTTGGCCGCGGGACGTCCCGTGCTCGACGATGGGGCGGGGAGCGCCGCGGCCCGCACGGTGATCATCATCGACGCGTCGGCCTCGATGAACGCCATCGATGCGCCGGGAAGGCCCTCGCGGCTGGAGGAGGCCAAGCGGCTGGCGACCACCATGGCGGCGAGACTGACGGGCGAGGGGCGCGCCGTGGCGGTGGTCGCCGCGGGCGCGGAACCCGTGATCAAGGGCAACCTCTCGACCTCGGCGGGTCTGGCCGAGGCGGCGATCGCGGCGGTCGAGGGCGTGGATCAGCCTGCGGACATCCAGGCGGCGATCGTGCTTTCGCAAGGGCTTGCCTCGAACGAGGACGAGTCGGGCGCCGGCGGCGCGCGGGTGGTGCTCTTCACCGACTCGGTGGGCGATCGGCCGGAGCAAGGCTGGCGGTCGTCGTTGCCCCTGAGCATCGAGCGGGTGGGCCCCGCCCCGGGCTCGCCTGCGCCGTTCAACCGGGGCATTGTCGGGCTCACGGTTCGACGTGACGTTCGGGACCCGTCGCTGGTTCGCGTCTTCGTGCAACTGGCCTCCAACCGCGTTGCCGCGGGCGGCCAAAGCACCGACGCCATCCCGCTGCGAACGACCGTGGCCGGACGAGAGATCGATCGTCGGGTGTTGAGCCTGCCCCTGACGGCGGGATCGGGGGGTCGCGGCGGAGCGACCATCGATCTGCCAGCGACGGGTTCGGGCCTGCTGCAGGTGGAGATCGCGGACCCGGACGCCCTGGCTGCCGACAACGCCGTGCAATGGGTGCTGGATTCGCCCATCAGGCCCGCCTTGCTCGTGGTTCGCCCGGCGGAGGATGCGCCGCCCGCCGCGGCGGCGTTGCTCGACGACGTGGTGTCGGAACTCGGGTTGCGGATGGTCGAGCGGGTGTCGTGGAACGACTATGAGCGACTGGCCTCGACGCGTTCGCTCGGCGTGTTCGACTGCGTGCTCTTCGACCGCGTGACGCCCCTGAAGGCCTGCCCGCTTCCCTCCATGTCCTTCGGGGCGTCGATGCCGGGATCGGGACTCGAACGCCAGGAGGGCACGCAAGCCGCGGGCATGCAGACGCTCTTCTGGCAGCGGTCGCACCCGCTGCTGTCATCGGTGTCGCTCGACGCGTTGGTGATCGACGACCCTGGGGTGCTGGTCCGCTCGGCGGAACGCGCGAGCATCGACGACCTGATCAACTCGCGGAACGGACTCTTGCTGGCGACGGCGAGCGACCAGGGCGTCCGGCGGATCATCGCCGCGTTTGATCTGGGGCGAAGCAACTGGCTGCTGCAACCCTCCTTCCCCGTCTTCATGGCCGAGTCGATCCGGTTCCTTCTGCAGCGGCACGGCGGCGCGCCGGGGCGGGCGTGGCTCACGACCCAACCGGTGGTGCTGCGGGCGGGCGCCGGCGCGTTGACCGTGAGCGGCCCCCTCGAGGTCGCGATCGACCCTGCGACGACGGAAGGCGAGGGAGAGCGAAGCGTGGGGATCCTGACCCGTGTGGGCGTCTACGAGGTGAAGGGCGAGCAGGTGGCCGAGCCCGTGGTGGCGGTGAACCTGCTGAACGCCGCCGAAACGATGCTCGTGCCGGCGGATGTCACGGTGACCATGCCGCGGGCCAAGCCGCCCGCTCCCGGGGATGAGAGGGTGGGAACCCCCCTGTGGCGGCACTTCCTGGCGGCCGCGTTCGGCCTCTTGTTGGTGGAGTGGCTCGTCGGGGTCCGGGCGTTGAGGGCCTGACATCACCGCCCCCC
This sequence comes from Phycisphaerales bacterium, assembly GCA_040397805.1. GTDB lineage: Bacteria > Planctomycetota > Phycisphaerae > Phycisphaerales > UBA1924 > UBA2402. The sequence continues at coordinate 89,513 of JBBAVG010000001.1, read as the reverse complement.
GTCCCGGTGGAATCTGTGGCCCTCGGTCAACAGGCATGCCGCGATATGCCTCTGACGGTCGATTCATCTCGTACCTAAACTCTCCCTTCTCCGATGCGACCGTGGACCGTCCAACTCGCCGCCATGCTGCTGCTGCTCGCCCAGACCATGTTCGGGATGGCGGGCGGAAGGGTGGTGTGCATCCAACTTGAACCGTGCGAGGCGCATGCCCACGGCACGCTCCATCATGGATGTCCCGGCACGACGCTGCATGTCCCCGGCGTGAGCATTGAAGGCGAAGCTGACCATGACGGTCACGATCACGCCGTCGCGTCCTCGGACTGCGACTGCCACCTGCATGTGGCCTTGCCCGCCGACGACCACGCGCCGTCACGATCCGGCGGCGACGCTCGATCGTCCGCGTGCGGGGTCCTCGCCGCCGCATGGTGTGCGCCCTCGACGATTCGCCTGGCGCTCATTCGACGCTCGGTGCACGAACCCCCTCGGGCGTGCTGGGTGTCGTCGGGCTTGCGATCCACTCGATTGACCGTGTAGCGTGGGCCGCTTCCCCGCCCTGAAGGCGGGGGGTGTCGTCGCGTCCACGTCCATGCCCGCCCCGATCGGTTCCGTCGTCCCGGGACAGGTCGCTTCGGCGGGGCCCCGTCACGAGGGTTCTCCATGCCATTCGCGCTTCCGCCCGGCCGACATCGCCGCCGGGCCATCCTCGCTTCGCTCTCGCTGCTCTGGGCCCTCAGCCAGGGGGCGTGCCAGAAGTATGAACGTCGACCGCTCGACCTTGACGGCCATCGGGGCGACTTCCTGTCTCGGTTGACGCCACCGGACGGCCCCGCCGGGGACGACACATCGTCACCGGGCGGCTTCGAGGTCTCCGACGGACTTTCGCTCGCGGAGGCCGAGGTGGTCGCGTTGGTCTACAACGCCGACCTCCGCGTGGCACGGCTCGAGGCGGGCGTCGCGAAGGCGACGGCGGAAGAAACGGGACGCTGGGACGACCCGACGATCGGCGTCGACGTGACCCGCGTGCTGCAGGGCGGTCCCAACCCGTGGAAGGTGCTCACCAACATCGGGCTGACGCTGCCGATCTCGGGGAGGTTGCGGATCGAGCAGGAGCGGGCGGGGTTGGAGCATGCCGCCCAGGTGGCCCGCGTGGCCGAGGCCGAGTGGCGGACGCGGATGTCGCTGCGGCGTGCGTGGGCCCACTGGTCGTCGCTCCACGAGACCGCCGAGGCGGACCGAGGGTTCATCGAGCGGCTGGACCGCGTGCTGACGGCCGTGGACGCGCTCGAGCGAGCGAACGAGATCACCCGGGCTGAGGCTCGCCTCTTCCGCATCGAACGGGCGCAAGCCGCCGCCTCGCTCTCGGCCACGATGGCCCAGCGGCAGCAGGCCGACCTTGACGTACGCCACCTGATGGGCGTGGCCCCGACCGCGGCGGTGGCGATGCAGCCTGAGTGGCCGGCGCACGTCGAGCGTGACGTGCCGCCGGAAGCCCTCGCGCAGACAAGCCCCGCGTTGATGGCGGCCCGGGCAGCGTACGAGGTCGCCGAAAGGTCGCTGGAACTCGAGGTCCGCAAGCAGTATCCCGATCTCTTCGTCGCCCCGGGCTTCGGCCGCGAGGACGGTGACGACCAAGTGCTGCTCAACCTGCTCTCGCCCGTGCCGATCGTCAACGCCAACAGGCGGGGAATCGCCGAGGCCCGAGCGAATCGCGAGGCGGTCCGGGCCCGGGCCGAAGGCCTGCTCGAGGACGTGATCTCGCGGTTGGCCGCGGCACGCGCGAGGGCGGACGCCTCGGCGGAGCGGCGACGCCTGATGGAGAGCGAGATGCTTCCGCTCGTCGAGGCGCAACTCGAGGACGCCCGCCGCACCGCCGAACTCGGCGAGGTCGACGTGCTGGTGCTCCTCGAGAGCCTTCGACGACAGGCCGACACGCGGCGACGGGCGATCGAGGCCCGACTCGAAGAGACCCGAGCCGCCATCGATTGCATCGAACTGACGGGTCCTGTGCGCTCGACCGACACCGACACTCACGCAGGGAGGAATCCATGAACACTCCACGCTCGCACCCCCGCGAATGCGGCCCGCGATCCGTCGCCGCCTTGTTGCTGACATCGATCTCGCTGGTCGCCGGGTGCGACCGGCCGCACGACCACGACTCGCATGAGGGGCACGACCACGCTCACGGAGCGGAGCACGCCCCGGCGCCCACCAACCGCGTCGACATCCCCGAGGCCGTGCGTCGCAATCTCGGCGTCGCCTTCGCGAAGGTCGAGTACCGCGCGGTGTCACGGACGCTCCGGTTTCCCGGCCGATTCGAGTTGCCCCCCACCGCTCGCCGCGAGAGTCGGACCCCCGTGGGCGGCACGATCGAGTTGCTGGTGTCGCAGTACCAGCGGGTGGAGGCCGGAACGCCTCTCTACCGCGTCGACTCGGCCGCGTGGCGGGACCTGGGCGAGCGGATCGTGTCCGTCGAGGCGAAGGTGGCTTCGATGGGGCCCCTCCGCGAGGCGCACCGCCTTCACGAGCAGAGCCTCGAGGAGAAGGTGGCGTTGTGGCGAGAACGCCTCCAGCAACTGGAGCGACTCCGCGAGGCGGGCGGCGGCGGCGCGACCCAGTTCATGGAGGCGAGGGCGACGCTGACCGCGACCCAAGCCGACCTGGCCGACGTGATGGAGAAGGACGCGGCCCTCGAGGCCGAGCAGAAGCAGGCCGAGGCGGAGCTGCGCTCGCTGCAGGCCAGACGCGACCAACTCCGTCGAGTGGCGGGACAGTCCGCCGCCGCCGGCATCGACTTCGTGGTCCACGCCCCCGCGGCCGGCGTCGTCGAGTCGCTGCTGATCACGCCCGGCGGCCTCGCCGAGGAGCACGGGCACGTGTTGACGCTCGTGCAGCCCGAGCGGCTGCGTTTCCGGGCTACGGCGTTGCAGGCGGACCTGGGCCGCCTGCGGGACGGCCTTGCGTGCGCGGTCGTGCTGCCTCAGGGCGGGACCGTGACTGCGACCTCACCGGTGACGGGCGAACTCCGCATCGGTCTGGCGGCCGATCCCAAGGACCGCACGATCGACCTGATGATGGAACCGACGTCGCCGGTGGCGTGGGCCAAGGCCGGCGTGGCGGCACACCTGGAGGTGACGCTGGAGGGAGGCGGGGAGGACCTGGCGATTCCGCTGGCTGCGGTGGTCCGGGACGGTGTCATGCCGCACGTCTTCCGACGCGACCCCAAGAACCCGGACCGGGCGATTCGGCTCGAGGCGGACCTGGGGGCGAGCGACGGCCGGTGGATCTCGATCCTGAGCGGCGTCAAGGCGGGTGACGAGGTGGTGGTCAGCGGCCACTACCAACTGATGCTGGCCCTGAGCGGCACGGCGACCAAGGGGGGCCACTTCCACGCCGACGGAACCTTCCACGCCGAGGAGCACTGATCGATGTTGTCGAACCTCATCGCGTGGTCGCTGCGTCACCGCTCGCTGGTCATCGCGGCATCGGGCCTGCTGCTCCTGTTCGCGGGCCTCAAGGCGAGGGAACTCCCGCTGGACGTGTTCCCGGAGCTCAACGCGCCGACGGTGGTCATCATGACCGAGGCCGGCGGACTTGCCGCGGACGAGGTCGAGATGAACGTGACGTTCCCGATCGAGTCGGCGGTGAACGGATTGCCCGGCTCGCGGCGGGTGCGGTCGTCGTCGACGACGAGCCTGTCGATCGTGTGGGTGGAGTTCGACTGGGGAAGCGACCTCTTCCGGGCGAGGCAACTGGTGGCCGAACGTCTGTCGGCGATCGAGGAGCGGCTGCCCGACGAGGCGCACGCGGAGATCACGCCGGTCACGAGCCTGACCGGGGAGATCATGCTGGTGGCGCTCTCGTCGCCCGAGGGGAAGGTGAGCCCGCTCGAGCTTCGCGCCTTCGCGGAGTTCGACCTTCGCAACACGATTCTGGCGGTGCCGGGCGTGGCGCAGGTGACGGCCATCGGCGGCGAGTTGCCGCAGTACCAGGTCGACGTGCGCCAGGACCGACTCGCGTTGCACGGCCTGACCGTGTCGGACGTGGTCGAGGCGGCGCGCGGGGCGCACAGCACCGCCGGCGCGGGGTACCTGGCCGACGTCGAGCACCTCGAGTTGCCGGTGCGACAGATGGCCCGCGTGACGAGCGTGGAGGACATCCGCGGCACGATCGTCACCTATCGCGACGGCGTTCCCGTCACCATCGGCGAGGTGGCCGACGTGCGAATCGGCCCGGCCCCCCGTCGCGGGACGGGCGCCGACCGCGGCGTTCCGGCCGTGGTCGTCAGCGTGCAGAAAAGTCCGGACACCAACACGCTCGACCTCACGCGACGCGTCGACGCCGCCCTCGACCAGGCGGAGAAGGCGATGCCCGCGGGCATGATCCTCAACCGCGACCCCTTCCGAGCCTCTCGCTTCATCGAGCGAGCGATCAACAACGTCGTGCGGGTGCTGGTGGAGGCGAGCCTCATCGTCGCGGTGATCCTGATCCTGTTCCTGCTCAACGTGCGGGCGACGCTGGTGACGCTCACCGCGCTGCCCCTGTCGCTCGCGGCGGCCTTGCTGCTCCTGTGGGCGTGGGGGCTCTCGATCAACGTGATGACGCTGGGCGGGCTGGCGGTGGCGATCGGCGAACTGGTCGACGACGCCATCATCGACGTCGAGAACGTGCTGAGGCGCCTCAGACTGGAATCGGCGTTGCCGCCTGGCGAGCGTCGCGACGTCATGCAGGTGGTGCTCGAGGCCAGCAACGAGATCCGCTCGTCGGTGGTCTTCGCGACGGTGCTGATCTGCCTGGTCTTCGTGCCCTTGCTCTTCCTGCAGGGGCTCGAGGGCCGCTTCTTCCGGCCGCTGGGCATCGCGTACATCACGTCGATCCTCGCGTCGCTGGTGGTGGCCCTCACGGTGACGCCGGCCTTGTGCACGTGGATCCTGCGATCCCGCGCCGGCGCAGCGGCGAACCACGAACGCGAATCGCCGCTGGTGCGGTGGCTCAAGCGTCGATACGAGCCGCTGCTCCGGGCAGCCGTGCGTCGTCGCGGCACGGTGCTGGCCGGCGCGGCGGCGTTGACCGGCCTTTCGCTGGCGCTGGCCTCCACCTTCGGCAGTTCGTTCCTTCCCTCATTCAAGGAAGGCACGTTCACGATCTACCTGATGGCGCCCCCGGGAACGTCGCTCAAGGAGAGCGACCGCCTGGCGTCTGGCATCGAGCGTCGCTTCGCCGAGATCACGGGCGTCCAGAGCGTCACGCGGCGCACGGGCCGGGCTGAACGCGACGAGCACGCCGAGCCGGTGAGCAGTTCCGACATCGAGGTGACGATGAAGCCGGGCGCCGACGACGCCAAGGTCCGACTCGAGATCGAGGCGATTCTCGCCGACGTCCCGGGCGTCACGGCGACGGTGGGACAACCCATCGAGCACCGGCTCAGCCACATCCTCTCCGGCACGCCCGCCGCGCTCGCCATCGACGTCTTCGGCGAGGATCTGCCGACGCTGCGCCGATTGGCCAAGCGAATCGAGACGGAGCTGCGGGCCATCCCCGGCACCTCGGACATCACGGCCAATCGCGAGATCATGGTGACCTCGCTCCCGATTCGCTACCGAGCCCCGGATCTTGCCGCCGCGGGGCTCACGCCCGCCTCGGCGGCGACGCAGGTGCAGCAGAGCCTCCGAGGCGAGGTGGTCGCCGAGATCAACCAGGGCGCGCGTCGCCTGCAGCTGGTGGTGCGACTGGCCGAGGACGAGCGTGAGCGGATCGACCAGATCCAGGAACTGCAGCTCCGCGGCACGGAAGGCGCGATGGTGCGACTTCGCGAGGTGGCGGACGTCGGGCCCGAGCGGACCAGCAACCTCATCGCGAGAGAGAACGCCCGTCGCAAGGCCATCATCTCGGTGAACGTGGCGCCGGGGTACAACCTGGGCCAACTGGTGGAGGCGGTGCGGGCCAAGGTCGATCCGATCGTCCACGGCGCGGGCTGCACCGTCCGCTACGGGGGCCAGTTCGAGGCCCAGCAATCGGCCAGCCGCACGATTCTCTCGATGGGCGTCATCGTCGCCGTCGTGATGTTCATGCTGCTGCAGTACTCGACCGGCAGCGGCCGCGTGGCGGGGTTGGTGATGCTCAACCTGCCGTTGGCCCTCATCGGCGGCATCTCGGCGATCTTCCTCACGGCCTCGTCGGCGCCCTGGTCGAACGCGTTGGCCCTGCTGGGCATCGGCGGCGAGCGATACGTCGCCCCCGTCATCTCGATCGCGAGCATGGTGGGCTTCGTGACGCTCTTCGGCATCGCCGTGCGCAACGGCATCCTGCTCGTGAACCACTACGCGCACCTGCAGAAACACGAGGGCAAGACCGTCGCCGAGTCGATCGTGCAGGGATCGCTCGAGCGGCTGACGCCGATCCTGATGACCGCCCTCACGGCCGCGCTGGGCCTGCTGCCGCTCGCGATGGCGGGCGACAAACCCGGCAGCGAGTTGCTCGCGCCGCTGGCCACCGTGGTGCTCGGAGGCCTTGCCTCCTCGACGGTGCTCAACCTGTTCGTGCTTCCCGCCGGCTACGCGCTGGCGTTCCGCGTGCCCCGCGACGTCGCGGGGCCTTCCGTGTCCACCAAGAAGGAGACCACTCCATGACCACGACCCGTCTGACGTCCCTCGCGCTGCTGTCCGTCGCCCTTGCGTTGCCCGTCGCCTGCGACAAGAAGGAACCCGCCCCCGCCCAGTCGCCCGCCAAGGAAGCTGACCATGGCCACGACCACGACCATGATCACGGTCACGAGCACGGACCGACGGTCGAACTCGGCGAACAACGCGAGGGCGACTACGTGATCAAGGCCTCTCGCGACGGCGACCTCAAGCCGGATGCCGACGCGCCCGTCGACGTCTGGGTGTCCGGAGGCACGGCCCGCGTGGTCGCCGTGCGGTTCTGGATCGGCGGGGCCGACGCCAAGGGCTCGATCAAGGCCAAGGCCGAGATCGAGGGCGACCACTGGCACACCCACGTCGAGACCCCATCCACCATCGCTCCCGACGCCCGCCTGTGGGTCGAAGTCGAGGCCGAGGGAGGCGCCAAGACGGTGGTGTCGTTCGACCTCAAGCGGTGACGCCAACGAAAGCCCGGGCGAGTCGCCGAACTCAGACCCTAGACTCGCTTCATGCCCCCATGGGCCCTGAACATCCCGGGATTGCTCGGCCTGCTCGCCGCCGGACTGCTGCTGGGCGTCGGCATCATGGTCGCATGGACGGCCGTCGTGCTCGCGCGTGCGCCCCGTCGCACCTACGCGTCGTCGCTCGCCAAGGGGCTGCCGGGCGACCCGAGCGAACTGCGGGAAGGGCCGCGGGCCTTCGACTCGTGGACGCTCGACCGCTCGGGCGTGACGCTGCAGGCGTGGCAGATCGCGGGCGACGATCCGGCGGGCCCGCTCATCGTCCTCACGCACGGCTGGGGCAGTTCCCGCATCGGCGCGTTGACGCGACTGAGGCCGCTCCTGCCACGGGCGTCGGCGGTCGTCGCGTGGGACATGCGGGGCCATGGCGAGTCCGGCGGCTGCTGCACCCACGGCGTGCACGAGGTCGACGACCTGCTCGCCCTCATCGACCGCGTCGGCGGCGAACGCCCGATCGTGCTCATCGGCTGGTCGCTGGGCGCGGGCGTGAGCATCGCCGCGGCATCACGGCTGCCCCAGGTCATCGGCGTCGTCGCCGAGTGCCCCTATCGCCTCGTCCGCACGCCCGCGAGGAACATGATGGTCGCCATGGGCATGCCGTGGCGTCTCAACCTCGGCCCCGCGTTGCGGCTGCTCGGGCTGATTCAGCGCTGCCCGGGACTGGGCCGCGGCCAAGGCCCCTTCGATCGTGCGTCCGACGCCTCGCGGCTGACCTGTCCGCTGCTGGTGCTCCACGGCACGGCGGATCCGATCAGCCCCTTCGACGACGGGCGAGCCATCGCGTCGGCGGCACCGCAAGGCCGCCTCGTCGAGATCACGGATGGTGGGCACAGCGGGATGTGGGTCGACCCGGCGACGGCGCCCGCATGCGAGGAGGCGGTGGCCGCCTTCCTCGACGGCCTGCGTCGCGACGCGTGACCCGTCACCGCTTCTTCTTGGAACTCCCGCCGGCCTTTTCGAGCTTGGCCACCAGCTCCGCGGCGTGCTCTTCGCCGGCCTCGGCGGCACGCTTGGCGTACACGAGCGCGGCCGCCCGCTCGCCGGCACGATCGTGCCACACGGCGGCCTGCATGGCCAGATCGCCCCGCAGCGGCTGGGCCTGGGAGGCCTCGCCGTAGAGCTTCGCGGCGTCGCCGGGGCGGGAGAGCATGCCCAGGCACTCGGCCATGGTGTTGAGCACGCCCGGCTCGAGCCGCTGGGCCGCGTCGAGCCCCGCGAGCAGGGCGAGGGCTTCGTCAGGCTTGTTCTCCCGCTTGAGGATGCGGGCCTCAAGCACCCGCCAGACGGTCGAGCCCGGCTCGAGCTCGCGTGCCTTGGCGACGTGCTGCGCCGCGAGGGACAGCTTGTTGTCGCGGAGTTCGAGTTCGGCGAGCGACCCCCAGGCGATGGCGGCATCGGGCTTGAGGTTGACCGCGAGCATCAGGTTCTTGGTCGCCTCGGCGTTCTGCGACACCTTGATCTGCACCTGCGCCAGGAAGAGGGGCGCACGCCAGTCGGTCTTGTCGGCCTGCTGAGCGGCGGCGAAGTGTTCGACCGCGCGGTCGAGACGACCGATCATGCTCGCGACGGTGCCCGCCGCCAAGTGGATGGCGTGGGTGCCGTCGGCCGCGGCGAGGGCCTTCTCGTACTGCTCATAGGCCTCCTTCTCGCGGCGGGTGGCGACGAGCACCTCGGCGTACTCGACATAGAGCCGCTGCTCGGCGACATGACGAGTGATGGCCTCGCGAAGGAGGGTTTCGGCCTTGTTGAACGTGCCATCGCGCTTGAGGGTGGCGGCGGCGTTGAGGATCTCGTCGAGCGAGGCCGACGACCCTCGCACCTCGCCGGCATCGACGGGCGTCGGGGCGGGCCGAAGGGCCTGGAGCACGAAGAATGCCGCGACGCCGAAGACGCCCACGAGCGCGGCCACCTGCCACCAGCGGGGGTCACGGGCAGGCGGGCGAGCCGAGGGGTGCGAGCGGGGTGCGGGTGCGGGTCCGGTCGTCATGTCGAGTGGGCGTGAATGGACGTGATCGGGCGTGATTGGGCGTGATCGGGCGTCAGGACCCGAGAAGGTACGGGGGGAGTCGCCGGGCGTCACCTACACTCCGCGAGCCATGTCCGGCCCCGACACTCCACCCGTCTCATCCGTTTCATCGACCACCGGCCCCGAACTCGCCAAGCAGTACCGCCCCGCGGATCACGAGCCCAGGGTGTGGGACCGGTGGATCGAGTCCAAGGCCTTCCACGCCTCCCCGGAACGGGTTCTGTCAGGAGCGGCCCGTCCCTACTGCGCCCTGATCCCGCCGCCGAACGTGACGGCGGCGTTGCACCTTGGCCATGCCCTCAACAACACGCTGCAGGACGTGCTCGTGCGTGCGCACCGCATGCAGGGGTGCGAGGCCCTGTGGATGCCGGGGACCGACCACGCGGGCATCGCCACGCAGGCGGTGGTCGAGAAGCGGGTGATGAAGGAGGAGAAGAAGCGGCGAACCGACTTCACCCGCGAGGCCTTCATCGCCAAGATCCAGGCGTTCAAGGACGAGTACGAGGCGACGATCACGAACCAGCTCAAGAAGATGGGGTGCTCGTGCGACTGGGACCGCCAGCGGTTCACGATGGACCCGGTGTGCGCCCGCGCCGTGCGGGAGGCCTTCTTCCGGCTCTTCGCCGACGGGCTCATCTACCGGGGCAAGCGCCTCGTCAACTGGGACCCCGCCCTCCAGACGGCCGTGGCGGACGACGAGTGCTATGACGAGGAGGTCGACTCGGCCTTCCATTACCTTCGGTATCCGCTCGTGCACCTTCAGGGCGCATCGACGCAGCAGGAGCGACTGGCGGGCGTCATGCCGCCGTCCGACGCCGTGCCCGTGACCTGGGGCGAGTTGGCCGCCCGAGGCTTCCCCCACGCCGAGTCGATGCCCGAGGATCAGCAGGCATGGCTGACGGTGGCCACCACGCGGCCCGAGACGTATCTGGGCGACACCGCGGTGGCCGTCAATCCCAACGACCCTCGCGCCAAGGCGCTGAGGTCGCTGTGCGTCGAACTGCCGCTCGTCGGCCGGGTCATCCCGATCGTCGAGGACGACTATGTCGTGCTGCCCAAGGCGATGGCCCGCAGCGACGAGGAGGCGGCGGACCCGAAGGCCGAATACGCCACGGGGTTCCTGAAGGTGACGCCCGCGCACGACGGCAACGACCACGAGCTCTACCAGCGTCACAAGGAACGCATGGATCTCTTCGCCGGCGGCCCCGGCCACGCCCTGGTCAACATGATGGGCCCCGACGGCCGCGTGAGCGACCGCCACGGGCTCGACGACATCGGTTCGGCGGGGCTGTTCGTCGGCAAGACGATGGCCGAGGCCCGAAAGCTCGTGCTCAAGGAGTTCGAGTCGCACGGGCTGCTCGAGAAGTCTCGTCCGTACCGCCACAGCATCAAGCACAGCGACCGCAGCAAGGCCGTCATCGAGCCCTTCCTGAGCGATCAGTGGTACGTGCGAGTGACCGATGCCCGGCTGGCGGAGTCGGCCAACGCGGCCCTCACGCCGTCGCAGCGCACGGGCAGCGGCTCGGGCGAACGCCCCGGGGCCCCCACCGATGGCGCGATGACCTTCCACCCGGCCCGCTATGCCCGCACGTTCGAGCAGTGGCACGAGCAGATCCGCGATTGGTGCATCTCGCGTCAACTCTGGTGGGGCCACCGCATTCCGGTGTGGCGCCGGGATGCCGCCACGTCGCCCCTCTCCCCCGCCGACGCAGCCGACACGATCACTCGCCTGGCGGCGTGGAGCAAGGCCGGCCGCCTCGCCGTGCGCGAGGATTCGACGCCCCCCGGCAAGGCCGGCGACGTCCCTGCGCACCTGCCCGCCTCGAGCGGAGTCTCCGTGTGCGTGCGTGCCGAGGGCGATGCCGAGGTGACGTCGCTGCTCGAGGCCCGCGGCTTCGTCCAGGACACCGACGTGCTCGACACGTGGTTCTCCTCGGCCCTGTGGCCCCTCTCCACGATGGGTTGGCCCGATGCCGCCCGGGCGGCCGCCGACACCGGCGTGGCCGACTTCCCGAAACTGCTGGGCGCGTTCAACCCGACCTCGTCGCTCTCGACCGCACGCGAGATCATCACGCTGTGGGTCTCGCGGATGACGATGTTCAACCGCTACTTCCTGGGCGAAGGACACGGCCGCGGGCCCGTGCCCTTCCGCGACGTCTTCATCCACGCCGTCATCCAGGACGGCGAGGGACGCAAGATGTCCAAGACGCTGGGCAACGGCGTCGATCCGCTCGACATCATCGACTCGCACGGCGCGGACGCCATGCGCTACACGCTGTGCACCACCGCCACCAACACGCAGGACGTGCGGCTGCCGGTGGTCAAGGACTCCAAGACCGGCCGCAACACCAGCCCCAAGTTCGATGTCGGCCGCAACTTCGCGAACAAGGTCTGGAACGCCGCCCGCTTCACCATCTCGATGCTCGCGGGCGCGGGTGACGCTTCGGCCGCCCCGATCGATCCCGCCGCCCTCACCATCGCCGACCGGTGGATGCTCGGCCGCCTTCACGTCGCGTGCGTTCGCGTCAACGAATCGCTCGCACGCTACGAGTTCGCGGACTACGCCCAGGCGCTCTACGACGTGGTGTGGCGAGACTTCTGCGACTGGTACCTCGAGGCGGTCAAGCCCACCGTCGCCTCCAACCCCGCCCAGCAGGCGTGCCTGCTGCAGGTCTTGACGTCGCTCTTGCGGCTGCTCCACCCGCTCATGCCTTTCATGACCGAGGCCGTCTGGGAGCATGTCTCCACCCTCAAGGGCACGCCCGTGCGCGGCCTCTCGTTCCCGGGCCTGCGGCTTGGAAGCCCGCTCTTGGCACACGCCGGCTGGCCCACCCTCGATGCCTCGCTCTCGCCGGAGGCCAAGCCCGCCGAGCAGGCGGAGTTCGAGCGGGTGCGGGCGTTGGCCACGGCCATCCGCGAGGTTCGGGCTGCGCAGAACGTCGCGCCCAAGCGACGGATCCGCATCCACGTGCCGGCCTCCCACCACGAGTTCGCCAGAGCCCATGAGGGGCTGCTCTCGACGTTCGGGACGCTTTCGGGTCTTTCGTTCGAGGCGGCTCCGGCCGAAGCCTGCGGGTTCACCTTCGAGGCCCAGCCCTTTGCCGCGGCGGATCTCTTCGATGCGGCTCCGGGCGACGCTGGCGGAGGCATTGGTGAATCCGAGCGAGCCTTGTTGATGAAGCGTCAAGGCGAACTGCAGAAGGAGATCCAGACGTACGAGGGACGGCTGGCGAATCCGGGGTATGCTCAGAAGGCCCCGCCGCACATGGTCGAAGAAACCAAGACCAAGCTCGCCAAGGCCCACGAGGAGTTGTCCGCCGTCACGTCCCGTCTGGGCGGGTGACGGACTGAAAGAGGTCCCCCTGTCGGAGCACCGTCGATGCCAAGCTCGCCACGTGCCGCATCTCGCCTGCTGCTCCTGCTTGCCGCCCTGACGGCGGCGGGCTGTGCCGACCGCGTCGCGGCTCCGGTCTCGAAGCCGAGCCAAGCGACGCCCTCGCCGAGCGTGCTGCCCGAGGCCCCGCTGGAGGGCGTGTCGGTTCAGTCGGAACCGTGGACGCTTGATGCCGCGGCAGGGCAGATTCTCTCCACGGCCAACTACCGGATTTACACCACCAGCGGCAAGGAGTTCCTGCTCGACCACATGCCCGCCTTCGTCGAGGCGGCGGCCTCGCACTATCGCAGCTCGCTGGGTCCGCTGCCCGAGCCTCGGTCGATGATGGAGATCTACATGCTCGACACCCGCCCCCAGTGGGAGCGGATGACCGAGCGGATCATGGGCGATCAGGCGGGCACGTACTTGCGGATCCAGAAGGGCGGCTTTTCGTACGAGGGTCGGGCGATCCTCTACGACATCGGCCGTCGCGACACCTTCACGATCACGGCCCACGAGGGCTGGCACGTGTACACGCAACGCACCTTCCGACACTCGCTGCCGGTGTGGCTGGAGGAAGGCGTGGCGACGTACATGGAGGGCTTCCGCTGGGACCCGGGCAAGGCGGCGACCCCGACCTTCCTGCCGTGGGCCAACTTCGAACGCTACGACCAGCTTCGATGGGGCGTTCGGGCCGGCAAGCTCATGTCGCTGCTGGACCTCACCCGAAGCACGCCCCAGGAACTCATCGCCAAGGACGCCAACGCGGCACTGTTCTATTACGCTCAGGTCTGGGCGCTCGTGCACTTCCTCAACGAGGGTGATGGCGGCGCGTATCGCGACGGTCTCAGGCAACTCATCGCCGATGCCGCCGCCGGAAGACTGATCCCTCGCATCCGACGAGAAGCCGGCGATCGTGCGGCATCGATCTACTCGTACCGCCGAGGCGGTGTGGACCTGCTGAAGATCTACACGGGCCGGACGGCCGCGGACCTGCAACCTGCCTACGCCGCCTTCATGGAGCAGATCGTCAAGACGGGCACCCGCAACGACATCTGGCAGGGCAAGAGCCCGATCAAGGCCCCCGCCGCCGTCGAGCCCGCGGCACCAGCCGCTCCTTGAGCGACCCTGAACATCACTCCATCGGGCGGCCGGAATCGGCGACCATCGGCCCACGCTGCGAGGGAGGCGTGCCCAAGTAGGTCAACGCTCGCTCGAGCGTGCGACGCACGATGGGGCCCGCGGTGGCCGCACCGTAATAGGTCCGTCTCGCCACACGGGCGGGGCCCGGGTCGTCGATCACCACCAAGGCCACGAGGCGAGGCGCCTCGATGGGTCCCGCGGCGACGAAACTGGGAATGTACTGGTGCTGGACGTATCCAAAGGGCGGCGAGGGGGGACGCGACGTGCCCGACTTGCCGAACAGGGTGTACTTCCACGGCGAGCCGTCCGGCATGGCCTTGGCGTACTTGGATTCCATCGACGTGACGACGTGCTTCAGGGTGTCGCGGGTGGCCTCCGCCGAACGCTGGGCCAAGACACGATAGATCACGCCGCCGGGCGAACCCGAATCCGCGGCGACCATCGTGAGTCGGGGAAGCGTGCCCGCCAACTCACCCTCGCGGGCGAAGGCCGCGAAGGCCCGAGCCATCTGAACGGCCGTCACGCCCACTTCGTTGCCGTACGAGAGCGAGGTGTGGGTCGTCACCTTCCACTGGCTGAGCGGGGTGACCATGCCGGCGGTCTCGCCGGGCAAGCCGATGTCGGTGCGACGACCGAACCCGAAGCGGGTGATGCCGTCGCGGAACTCCTTGGGCGTCATCCGCTGGGCGCCCTTGATCATGCCGATGTTCGACGAGTTGATGAGCACCCGGGCCCACGTCATCGAGGGCTCGCCGTGCACGTCCTTGATGGCTCGTCCGGTCGGCGTGATCCACGGGCCGCCGCCTTCGGTGTCGAAGACTTCATCCGGCCACGTCTTGCCCAGGTCGAGCAGGGTGGACCACACGAAGGGCTTGAAGGTCGAGCCGGGTTCGTAGAGATCCTCGACGCACCGGTTGCGACCGAGCCCCGGCAACTTGGGCTTGCCGTCGGGCATCACGTCGGGCTTGACGAGTCGGTAGCGAGCGCGGCTGGCCGCAATCTCGTTGGCCTTGGCCCGGACGAGCTTGCGGTCGGAGTACAGCTTCCGATCGAGCGTGGGCAGATCGATCAGGCCGGGCACCTCCCGGTACACGTCGGCCATGGCGATGATCTCGCCCGTCATCGGGTCCATCACCACGATGCGACCGCCCTGCGCGTCGCAGTCCTCGACGCCGCGGGTCAACTCGTCGATGGCGATGCGTTGGATCTCGAGATCGATGCTGAGGGCCACGTCGCCACCAGCGGCGGCCCGCTGGATCTGCCCCTGCTCGACCCAGAGGGGTGAACCGGACGCGTCGCGAACGAAGCCGACCTTGCCGACCTTGCCCCCCAGCAGCGGGTCCTTGCTCGATTCCATGCCCGTCTTGTGCTTGCCGGCGAAGCCGTACAGACCGACGAGGTTGGCGACCTCGGGGCCGCCGCAGAAGTCGCGGACGGGAAGGGTCTCGAGGCTGACGCCACGGAGTTGGAAGGCCTTCTCGCCCTTGGAGGACCTCGCCGGGCGGCTGGCCCGAATGGCCTGCCGCACGGCATCGGCCTGCTCGGGAGACAACTTGCCGCTGAGCGCGAGGTAGCGAATCGGCTTCTTGAGCTTGGGCGGCTGATCGGACGCCGGGGCCGGCTGGTCCGATTCGACGGCAGGCGGCGGCACAGGCAGCCCCGAACCGTTTGCCTCAGGCGCTTCCACGATATCGAGATCGTCGACCGCCTCGGCACCCACATCGACACCCATGTTCGCGGCGGCCGCGATGGCCTGGGTGCGACGCTGGTTCTCCGACATCGCCCAGATCAGCTTGTTGCCGATGTCCTCTTCGGAGGCGTCGACCGCCTTGGCGATGACCTTGGCCGTACGGTGCGGGTCCTCGACGAGGGTCGGGTCGATGATGACTCGCTCGGTGAACCGGGTGGCCGCCAGCAGTCGACCGCGACGATCGGTGATGTCGCCGCGGAGGGGCAGCTCCTTGCGGACGCTCACGCGCGGGGTGACCTGCTCGATCAACTCAGGGCTGGGCCGGAGTTGGATCTGGGCCACGCGACCAAGCACCGTCACCATGGCGCAGGTGATAGCGCCCATGAGCAGCATGGACATCACACGGAAGCACTTGGGCGGGGGGCCGTCACTCGCCGCCAACGGCGAAGGGGTCGTCGTGGGCACGACCGCCGGGGCGACTTCGTCGTCGGGGAGAGCCTGGGCCATCAGTTCTCCTCACCGTTGCGATCACGACGGGCCACGCGCTTCGGAGCGGGCGGCTTGGCCTGGTTGCGGCCCTCGGACTTGGAAGCGGCGGCCTTCGAAGGCGTGGCCTTGGAGGAACTCGCCTTTGCCGGCGAGGCCTTGACCTGCCTCGAAGGGACTCGCGTCGGCGCGGCCTGAGCATCGCGACCCGGGCCCCCCATCGCGACCTTGGCTTGCTCGGCCATGCCGGGTGGGAGCGGCGGACCGATGAGTTCCGGCCCGGTGTTCTTGCCCTGCTTCATCATCGCCAGCTGATCGGGGGTGAAGACCTCCGAGGGGATGATGGGCTGAAGGTCGACCAAACCGGCCGCCAAGGCCTCGATGCGAGGAGGCGTGATGCGTTCGGCCACCTGGGTGCGGAGCATCCAGAGCCGCTCGTCTTGCCGGTTGATGCGGAGTTGAGCCTGCGTCAACTCGCTGAGCGCCTGCACCCGCTCGTGCCGAAGCGACAGGAGCCAGCCGCCGCAGGCGGCGATGCACGCGATGAGGGTCGCCAGCTTTCCGAACACGTGATGCTCCCGCCGGAGGTGATGCAACGCCGGGCGGCCCCGCGGCCCCCGAGACCAGAGGCCGACACTCAGCGATCCGAAGGCAGCACGATCGCGACGCCCAAGGGCAGGGTGGTGGGATCCTTGATGACGCCGCGGTTCATCCGCATGATCTCATCGACGCGACCGGAGCTTCCCAACTCCCGCTTGGCGATGGCGTGCAGGGTGTCACCCTTGCGGATGGTGTACTGCTTGCCCTTGGACGAGTCCTTGCCCTTGGAGGCGACGGTGCTCTTGGAGGCGACGGTCTTGGTGGTCGGGGACTTGGGGTCCTGGGCCAAACGGGTCGGCGAGGACTTCGTGGGCGTGACGGGAGCCGGGGCGGCCTTGGGGGCGGCCTGGCGAACCTCGGGGATGACGATCTCCGTGCCCACCTTGAGCTCGGCGTCATTGGCGAAGGCCTTGGGGTTGGCCTCCTTGATCTGCTTCCAGTACTTGCCGTCGCCCAGGTACTGACGGGCGATCTTGAAGGCCGAATCGCCGGGAGCCACCACGTGGGTGCGGCCCTTGGGGCCGGACGTGGTCGACTTGCCCGCCGTGGTCGGCTTGGGAGCCATGGAAGAGCGGGGCGCCGGCGCGGTCGGGGTTTCCTGGGTCAACTCGACGACCGGAGCCTTCGCCTTGGCGGCGTTCTCGGGAATGACGATCTCGCCATCCTTCACGGTGCCCCCCACGCGCTCGATGGCCTTGGCCAACTCGGCGTGCTCGTCGGTTTCGCCCATCGCGACCGTCGTCGAGGGACCCTCGCCCTGATCGGCGGCCTGATCGGCGGCCTGATCCGTGGCAACCTCGGAAGGCGTGCCGTCCAACGCGTCACCCACGGTGCTCGCGACCGGCGCGGGGGCCTCAACGACCGGCGGCGGCGGAACGCGATCGGGCTGCACGGCGACTTCGGCGGCGACGACGGGGCGACGCTGCACGGAGAGATGATCGCTGATGAGCACCATCACGCTGAGGATCAGGGTGACGGCGATGATCAGGGCCAGCTTCAGTTCTCGAGTCACGGCTCTTCACGCGTCCTTGCGGCGGGGCCAGTCAGGCATGCCGCGTTTGTCCCCCCCGTCGCCCTCTGGGCCGGACCTTGGCTTCCGTGCCAAGATCGCCGCGGCCTGGGTGCTCCACCGACGGGCAGGGAGACTGCTGCAGGATCATACATCGCTTCAAGTCAAGATCCCACTGTTGAGGGGAATCCAGCATCGATTCATCACCAAGAAACGCCCCAGCCTCAGCCCGCCGTCGGACCCGGCACCCGGATGGCCCGCAACTTGGCCGACCGCGACCGAGGGTTGTCCCGAACTTCCTGCTCAGTCGCCGTGACGATGCCGCGGGTCAAATCTTCCGCTCCCTCGCGAATGAGTCCCGCGAGCGTTCGCTTCACCGGGCGATCCTCGAGCGAGTGGAAGGTGATGAATGCCAGTCGAGCTCCGGGTCGGAGCCAGTGGCCGTGACCTGCAAGCACACGCCGCACCTCGGCGTCGACCGCGGCCATCAGGGCGTTGATGCTGCCGATCTCGTCGTTGACGGCGATGCGTAGGGCTTGGAAGGTGCGGGTCGCGGGGTCGATGCCGCCGGATGCCTGACGCCCCACCACCCCCCGAATGAGTTCAGCCAAGTGGGTGGTAGTCAGTATCGGTCCCCTCGCGCGCTCTTGCACAAGTTTTTTCGCGATGCGTCTCGCGTTGCGTTCCTCACCGAACTCCTCGATGATCGAGGCGAGCTCCCGCTCCGACAGCGAGGCAACCAGCGTCGCGGCATCGACCTTCGCCGAAGGGTCCATCCGCATGTCGAGCGGGCCTTCCCGCTGGAACGAGAACCCGCGGGCGGCGTCATCGACCTGCGTCGAGGCGAAGCCGAAGTCGGCCAGCAGCATGTCCGCCGCCAGCCCCCGCGACTCGAGCGCGTAGGGCACCTGGGCGAAGTTGCCCTGCAGCGGCACGACATTCACGTTCCCATCGCCGGCATGGGCCACGGCCCCACCGGCACGGGCCAGGTTCCCAGCATCAAGGTCACAGAGCACCACCGTGGCCCCACTTCCCGCTGCCGCGTCCCACGGGCCGGCCTTGATGGCCGAGCTCACCTGAGACGCGTGCCCGCCTAGGCCGGCCGTGCAGTCGACGTACGTTTCGCCGGGGGCAGGGCGAAGGACGGCGAGCACCTCGGCAGGCAGGACTGGGACATGGGAGAAGGACACGCCGCCAGCGTAGCGACCCCGTTCCCGGGCCGGGGTACCGTTGGCCCATGAAGCGAGCGATCGTCCTCGGTGCGGGCATGGTGGGAAGCGTCATGGCCCTCGATCTGGCCTCCGACCCCGGGTTCGAGGTCACGGTGGCCGATGTGCGCGACGAGGCCCTCGCCCGGGTGGCGGCCAAGGCCCCCGGCCGCATCCGGACGCTCAAGGTGGACCTGGGCTCCCCGGAGGCCATCCGCTCGACGGTGGCCCCCTTCGACATCGTGCTCGGCGCCCTCTCGAGCCGCATCGGCTTCGGGGCCCTCAAGGCGGTCATCGAGGCGGGCAAGCCCTACTGCGACATCTCGTTCATGGCCGAGGACTTCCTCGAGCTCGACGCCCTGGCCCGCACGGCGGGGGTGACCTGCGTGACCGACTGCGGGGTGGCCCCGGGCATGAGCAACATCCTGGCCGCCCATGCCGCCCTGCTGCTCAAGCCCTGCCACCGCATCGAGATCTTCGTCGGCGGCCTGCCCCGTGAGCGTCACTGGCCCTTCGAGTACAAGGCGGGCTTCTCCCCCGCCGACGTGATCGAGGAATACACCCGTCCGTCGCGGTTCGTCGAGGCCGGACAAGTGGTGACCCGCGAGGCCCTGACCGACGCCTCCCTGATGGACTTCGAGGGCGTGGGCACCCTCGAGGCCTTCAACACCGACGGCCTGCGGAGCCTGATCGAGACGGTGGCCCGCCGCCACGGCGTGCCCTTCATGAAGGAGCAGACGCTCCGATACCCCGGCCATATCGAGCTCATGCGGGTCATGCGCGAGACGGGGCTCTTCTCCAAGGAGCCCATCGAGGTCGGGGGCGTGAAGGTCCGCCCGCTCGACGTGACCAGCGCGGTCATGTTCCCCAAGTGGACGTACCAGCCGGGTGAGCAGGACCTGACCGTGATGCGGGTGAAGGCCTGGGGCGTTCAGCAGGGACGCGAGGTCTCGCTCCAATGGGACCTGCTCGACTTCTTCGACGTCGCCAGCGCGTGCACCAGCATGAGCCGCACCACCGCCTTCCCCTGCACCATCGTCGCCCGGATGATCGCCGACGGCCGCTTCGCTCGGCCGGGCGTCAACGCCCCTGAGGCCCTCGCCGACCAGCCGGGCGCGGTCGACCACCTGCTGGCGGAACTCAAGGCCCGGGGCGTGGTCTACCGAGCCGCCACCCTGACTGCCTGACGGGGCTGGTCACGCGGCCTTGCGACTACCCTTCCTCCGGCCGGCAGGACCGCCGGCGGTCGCGATCGTTCACGCGACCTTCCGCACGGTGCAGGGAGGCCCCTCATGGCACGGCTTTGCGTCGAATCGTCCACCGCCACGACCTTCGTGCTCGACGGTCGCGAGGTGCTCGCCTTCGCCGGGTGCAACTACCTCGGACTGGCCCAGCATCCGGCCGTCCTCGCCGCGGCGGCCGAAGGGCTCGGCCGGTTCGGCATCAGCACCACCGCCTCGCGCGAAACCACCGGCAACACGGTCGTCCACGACGCGCTCGAACGTGAGCTCGCCGCCTTCACCCGCCAGGAGGCCGCGATCCTGCTCGCCGAGGGATACACCGCGAACTTCGCCGTGGCCCAGGGGCTGGTGACGACGCACGGCATCGCGCTCGTCGACGCCAAGGCCCACCGCAGCATCCGCAACGCCGCCACCGCCGCCGGCATGCAGGTGATGGAGTACGAGCACCTGAACCCCGATTCGGCCGCGTGGCTCGTGCGGCAGTACGCCGACCAAGGCGTGGCGATCTTCACCGACGGCATCTTCGCCGCCGACGGAGCCATCGCCCCCCTCGAAGGACTGCTCCGCGTGCTGCCCGCCCGCCGCGGCACGCTGGTGGTCGACGACTGCCACGGCCTGTGCGTCATGGGCGACGGCGGCAGGGGCACGGTCGATCACCTCGGGCTCGACGACGCCCGGCTGTGCATCACCACCACGCTCGCCAAGGGCCTTGGGTGCTATGGCGGAGCCGTGATCGGCCGGCGGCCGCTCGTGGACGCCATCCGCGACGGGAGCGACGTCTATCGGCGGTCGACGCCCGTGCCCACGCCCATCGCCATGGCCGCCCGTGCCGCGCTGGGCATCATCGCCAAGGACACCGCGCTCGTCGACACCCTGCGGCGGAACACCGACCGCTGTCGCGAATCGCTGGGCCGCTGCGGCATCCGCGTGCACGCCGACCCGGTGCCCGTCTTCACCTTCGTGCTGGGCGGGGGCGTGGACCGCATGGAGCGGGTGCACAACGACCTGTTGGCTCAGGGCATCTACGCGCCGCTCATCGAGTATCCCGGCGGCCCCAGCCCCCGCTACTTCCGCCTGACGGTGACAGCGTCGCACCGCCCGGAGCAGATCGATCGGCTGGGCGAGGCCTTTGCCGCCGCGCTCCACCTCTCGGCGTGCTGAGCGGGTTCAGCGAGGCGAGTTGACCCAGCCCCACTCGTTGGCGGCGGAGAAATGCAGGTCGAAGGTGCGGTTCTTGGCGTGCAGCCGCAGGTTGGTTCCCTTGAGATCGCTGGGTTCCTCGATGCGGACGTTGCCCGCGGAGGGCGGACGGAACCTGCCGGCGGAGCCGTCGAGATAGGCGATGTTCGCGCCCTTGTCGTGACGCGTGGTGAACTGGTCGTTCCACGCGAAGCTGCCGTCGTCATACGCGCGGTTGTAGAAGCTCTCGTCTTCCTCGATGAGCAGCGGCAGGGCCTGGAACCACGCCCGCTCGGAGTTCGCGAGTTGCGGACGGAGCGGGTAGCTGGCCTGCCAGATGAGATCGGTCTTCGCGCCGCCCATGCGGATGAGCATGGTGTAATCGAAGATGGTGTTGGCGAGCCGCTTGCCGGTCGGGCACTCCATGATCTTGTCCATGGTCTGGAGGTACTCGCGGAGGACGGAGGCCTCGAGGGGGTGGCGATAGTTCTGCGGGGCGGCCTGGTAGCGGGCGTTGTTCTTGCCGCACCAGTCGAGGTTGACGGGGCCCTGCCAGTACGCGCCGGGGATGACTCGGTAATCGCCGGCGTACTGAAAGAACGACGTCGAGAGTTGACGCTGGTTGGAGAGGCAGACGACCGAACGAGCCGTCTCGCGGGCCTTGCCAAGGGCCGGGAGGAGCAGGCCGATGAGCAGGGCGATGATCGCGATGACGATCAGCAGTTCGATGAGCGTGAAGGCTCCCCGGCACGACCGAATCGGCGGCGATGGCAACATGGGCTCGCGTCTCCTGAACGGGAGGGGCGTCGTGACAGTGTGAATGGTAGTGACCAACGGGGCGGCCGGGGGGGGGGGGGCCTCATGCGGGCGCCGATTCGCGTGTGCCCCTTCCGAAGCCCGCTCCGCGGGCGAACCGGCAGGTAGCCCAGGGCGCTGCCCGGCTTTGCGGGCGAGCCCTGGGTACTCGAACGCCGATTCGTGTCGGGCCATGGTCGGACGACTCCATCGTCGCGCGCCCCGCGTATCAACCCGCCGCCATCGCATGCAACGTTGCCGCGCCGTCGAACGTTGTGCACGTTCCCACGACGACCCCTCCGGGGTCCGATTCCTCTGGTCGCATCACCGGGGGTAGCGGCGAAACGCCGCAACCCCCGGCTTTCAACGCGAATCGCTTCGCGATGGAGGCATTCGCGAGCCTCGACCCGGCCGCGTCACGCGGTCGCGATATCGGGCGTTGACGAGGGAGCGGCCGCTCCGGCCGAAAGGCGTTGCTCGGCCTGCGAGAGGAACGCCCGGCGGAAGACGCGGTGGTTCACGAGCGCCAGGAGCGGAATCGCCAGCGATCCCAGCAGCGGGATCAGTTGGAAGAGCACGAGCACCACGATGAGGATGCGCAGGAGCAGCCGGAGCAGGAAGCGACGGAACCCCGACACGTACTGGCGATACGGGGCCACCACCCGCGTCCGGAAGTAGAGCACGCCCGCGATCATGCCGAGCACGGGCACCAGCCCCATCACCAGCCCGAACACCAACGTTCGGGGCAGTCTGGCCTGCATCGCGCCATCGAACCTCGCGACGGCCTCCATCGACTCGAAGGGTGGCGTGTTGCAGGCTGAACATGGGTGGGCGACGTCATGCCCCTCGAGCCGGGCTGCGCAGCATGGACACCGACGCTTCGACAGGAGCTCCTCGGGATGCCCCTCTACCGGAGCCGGGTTCGTCGACGCGACGCCCAGCCAGTTGACGGCCATCGGCGCGGGGTTGGCGGCCCGGCACGAACCGCACCGCACCGCGCTGCGGAACATCGGGGCGGCGCACGACGCGCAGGGCACCCTCGCGGCGTTCTCCCGCCGCTGGGCCCACGCCCGGAGCGCCCACAGCAGGCCGATGCCCACCGCGATGAGGCCGCAGACAAGGACCGGGAAGAAGAGCAACGCGACCATCCCGAAGACGACGATGCCGTCCTCGGCCCACGAGAGCACGGTGTGGAGGCCGGTGGAGTTGTCGGGATCGACGTCGAAGAGCAGCTGCTGGACGCCGTTCCTGACCGCGACGATCGAGTAGTTGAACGCGGCGGCGGTCGCGGCGATGATGCTGTCGCCGATGCCCGCCTGCTGGGGCAACACCTCCTCCGCGAAGGCGGCGTCCTGCGCCGAGAGCAGGCCCAGCGTCATGGCGCCGGCCATGGCGGGCTTGGCCCACTTGTCGACGTAGGCGAGCGCCTCCCGGGCCTCCTGATTGCGGTTGGCGGCAAACTCGAGGGCGGCGAGGACGGCCAGCACCCCGATGCACAGGTCGGACGTGAACCAGGTGGCGACGGGCACGCTGCCGATCAGGTCCTTCACCGATCCCTGAAGCAGGTCGTACTCGGCGCCGAAGCGAAGGAAGAGGGCGGCGAGGAGCGCGGGAGTGAACGCCCGCGATGCACAAAGACCCGACGAGGCGATGAAGGCGGTGATCGGATTCATGTGATTCCTCGAGGCCCGGGGCGAGGCGCCACCCGCGGCATCGCAGATGCTAGTAGTGCCCGAAGAGGCCAGCGAGCGACATGCTCGGCGCTGTGCAGGGGCCGCCGACGGCCAGGGCTGACGCGGGGATGGCAGGGCGTCGACCTCACCCCGGCCTCCGTACCATCCGGTCGCATGGATCGCGTCCGCATCACCACCGTGGCTTGCCTGCTTGTCTCCGCGGCGTTGCCGCCGGCCTTGGCGCAAACGCCACCCGCAGAGGCCATTCCCCCGCAGGCCCGCCTCGGCCAGCGCATCCAGAAGCTCCGTGACGCCGTCTCGTACACCTCGTGCGTGGTGATCGTCAGCGACCCCCACTCGTACATCGACGCCATCTCGTCGTGGTCGCGTGCCACGCGGTTCCCGGTGCTGATCGATGACGGCTCGGTGCAAGGCCGCGAGGACATCGCCAGGTTCGTGCGGGCCTTCGCGCCCGAGCGCGTGGTGCGGTGGAACAGCCCCTCCTCGACCGCCTCGCCCGGCGAACCGGCGTTCAACGCCTCGGTCACCACCCGCGTGCAGGCGGCGATCTCGAAGGTGTGGGGCGTGGCCGATCCCGATGCCGCCAAGACCACCATCGCCGTCAAGTGGCAGGACCTGGGGCACCAGCCCCCCGGCCTGGTCTTCGCGAGCCCCAACGACCCGGCGTGGACGGCGGCCCTGCCCCTCGCGGCGGCGTGGGGCCAGCCCCTGGTCTTCCTCGAGAAGCCCTCGCAGGGGAACATCGACGGATTCGTCACCCCCTCCGAGGCCGACTCGCTCGAGGCCCGCGTGCAGCAGGCGGCGAAGGAATCGGGCCTGTCGTGGCGCTCGCTGGGCGACACGCTCGAGTCGGTGACGCTGTGCATGAACATCCCCGAGCGGATCGCCAAGGGCAAGGAGTTCGTCGCCCTTTCCGACCGCATCGGCCGCGAGGGCGAAGGCCTCGACATGACCACCCGGTGGGCGTGGACGGGCCACGTGTTCGGGACGCCCTCGCAGGCGGCGTACCGGGCCATGTGCTCGCTCTTCCTCCACCCCAGGCGCGCGTGGATCTTCGACGGCTACCCCGACACCGCCCCGTGGAACCAATACGACGGCACAAAAGCCGCGCAGCTCCTCGAGCAGTCGGGCATCCGCTGCGAGGTCTCCGACACGCCCTCTCAGGGCGCTCCGACGTGGCGCACGCTCGCGTCGCGGCCCGTCACCGCCGACCTCATCCTCGTCAACACCAAGGGCAACAACGACTTCTTCGACCTAGAGCCCGGCCAGTGCAAGCCCGGCGACCTGCCCATGCTCACCCGCCCCGCGGCGTTGCACTTCGTGCACTCCTGGTCGCTGCTCTTCCCCGGCAAGCGTGAGACCGTCGGCGGCCGCTGGCTCGAGCGTGGCGTCTTCGTCTACGCAGGCTCGGTCCACGAACCCTTCCTGCAGGCCTTCACGCCCACGCCCGCCGTCGCGGGCCGCCTGATGGCCGGTGCGCCCTTCGCCCCCTCCATCCGCCAGGAGGGCCAGCCCGTGTGGAAGATCGCCGTGCTGGGCGACCCGCTCTACACGCCCGGCCCCGCCGTTCGTCGCACGACCGACCCGCTCCCCTTCGAAGGCGCGGTGGCCGTCGACGAGGGGCTCCGCGAGTTGCTGCAGCAGGACAAGTGGGAGCAAGGCGTGCTGGCCCTCAAGCTGCTCGGCCGCGACGCCGACATCGCCAAGATCGCGCAGACCCTGCTCGAGAACAAGCCTCAGGCCCTCACCCCCCCGCTGCTGCGGGAGGGCATCCTCGCGGCGTTCCGCTCCGGACGTTCGCAACTGGTCTTCACGCTCTTCGCGAAGTGGACGCCGGGCATGCCCCACGACGAGCAGGCGCTCGACGCCGTGTGGCTCGCGGCCGGGCCGCTGCTCACCGCGCCGGACCCCGCCATCATCGAGCAGGGCGTGCTGCTGCAGATGCTCAAGGACGCGCTGCGTCCCGAGCAGTTCGAGGCCGATGCCCGGCTCGTGCTCAACGCGTGGTCGCGCCAGTTCGGCGTCACCGCCGCCACGCAACTCCTCGCCGAATGGAAGCGCAATGAGAACAGCGCGGCCGAGTCGGCGTCGCTCGAACAGTTGAAGGTGCGGTGAAAGGCAAGACCATCGCGGTCGAACGGATCAGGGCCCCAACGGGGCCCACGGTAGTAGCCACGGGTGAGGTGAACCCGGTGAACCCGTGGAAGAGCGCACGCACGATCACGGCCCCGCCGGAGCCGACGACCACGGCTCGGCGTTTGCCCGCCGCTCGACTCGTCGGTTCCTCCGCGACCGTCATGTGACGATCCGCTTCGCTCACACCACCAGCACCTCGCCAGGATCGGGCGAGAGCCCCGCCGCGTGCCCGGCCGCGAGCAGCCGACGCACCGCCTCGCGGCCCTCCCCGCCCATGTCGACCGTCCAGCGGTTCACGTACATCGCCACGTAACGATCCACTCGTTCGAGCGTTGGGCGACCGCTCTCGGTCGCTCCCTTCTTGGCGGCGTTCGCCAAGGCGAAGGGCATGGTGTACGCAAGACTCTCCGCCCGGTTCGCGAGCGCGAAGTCGATCGACGCCCGCAGCAACCGGCTCACCTTCGCGATCGTCCCCTGGCCGAACCTCGCGTCGAGATCGAGCCGCAGGGCGTTGCACCCCAAGGGCACCGGCAACCCCGTGGTGGCCCCCCACCACTGGCCCAGATCGACCACCAAGTGCAGCCCGGCATCGGCGAAGAGCAGTTGCCCCTCGTGGATCACCACCCCCGCATCCGCCTCGCCCCGGGCCACCGCGCCGATCACCTGCTCGAAGGGCATCTCCACGATGACCGCCGCACGGGTCGTCTCCGGCCCCAGCAGCATGCTCAGCAGCAGGAAGGCCGTGGTGCGTCGGCCCGGGATGGCGATGCGAAGGCCCGCACGCCGCAAGTCCACGACATCCTTCACCGCCGCTCCCGCCACCACCTTGGGCCCGAACCCCTCACCGAAGGACGACCCGCAGTGCGTGATGGCGTAGCGGTCCTTCACGTCGCACCAGGCGCGGAAGGAGAGCGCGGTGATGTCGAGATCGGCTTCGGCCGCCGCACGGCGGTTGAGCACCTCGATGTCGGCGGGCACCGCGCGGAACTCGATGCCGCCGGTATCAATCCTCGCCTTGCCATCGGCGCCGGCGAGCGGCGTGCCGTCGGGGCGCACCTTGCCGGTGATGGGCCACCACATGAAGGCGTCGTCGGGGTCGGGCGAGTGGGCGAGCGTGAGGAGCATGCGTTGGGTTCGTGACGGCGTTCAGACGCAGCGGTGGCACGACCGGGCGGAGGTGCAGGCGTCGGGGTGCACGGGTTGATCGTCGGGGCCGATCTGCTCCTGCGTCTTGGTGCAGAAGTAGATGCGGGTGGAACTCTCGGCGTCGACCATGCCGGGCAGTCGCTGGCGTTCGTCGACGTACATGAGCTTGTGCCGCAGCGACAGGCACGTCACGCGAAGCTCCACGGGGCGAAAGTCGGGCATCTGGGTGCTCATGCGCGGATCTCCCGGAAGGCGGGACGCTCGCGGCCCAGGGCGCGGAGCGTCGCCCGCCGCACGCTGGCGACCAGCAACGCCACCTTGTGGCCGTTGTCTCGCATGGGCGTTGCGCCCTCGGCGGCCAGCGAGGCCGCCTTCGCGATGGCCGCATCATCATCGACCTTCACGCCCCGGAGCGCGTCGGCCACGCGAGGCAGCATCCACGGCACGGGCGCCACGGCCCCCGCGCACGCCTTGGCCTCGCGGATCGTCCCGGCCTCCACCCGCACGCTCACGCACGCGAAGGCGCACGGCCAATCGAAGCTCTGCTTGGCCTTCACCGCATGGAAGCCGCTCATGGCCTCGGGCGCGAAGGTGAGGTGCGTGATCACCTCGCCGGGCTGCAGTTCGTGCTCGCTGAGGATGCCCTTGTCGGGCATGTGGTAGAGGTCGGCCATGGTCAACGTCGATCGCTTCGAGCCCACCAAGTGCACCGTGCCGCCCAGGATCGCGAGCGCGGGGGCGAGGTTCGAAGGATGCACGATGTGGCAAGGCCCGGGCCCGAAGATCGCGTGGTGGGCGTTCTCACCCTCCACCGCGAAACACGTCGAGCCGCCCTTCTTGAGGCACGGGAACTGCGCATGGCGGTAGTACCAGCACCGCGGACGCTGCAGCAGGTTGCCCGCCGCCGTCGCCACGTTGCGGATCGCCGGCGTCGCCGCGCTCGCCGCCGCTTGCGCCAGCACCGGCGCGGCCTCCAGCACGATCGGATCGGCCGCGATCTGGGCCAAGGTCGCCCCGGCCTCGATGCGAACGCGACCCTCCGGCGTGCGGCTTACGGCCGGCCCCGACATGGCCACGCCTCGGAGGTTCACCACCGCGTCGGGCGCGACGAGGCCTTCCTTCAGGTGGTCGAGCAGGTCGATGCCGCCGGCCTTGAGCACGGGCAGCTTATACGAACCCCCCGCGGCGACGACCGCGGCGGCCTGCGCGTGGGACTTGGGTTGAACGACGACGAAGGGATTCACTTGGCACCTCCCTGGCCCGCCGCCGCCTTCGCGATCGCGGCCAGCACCTTGCCCGGCGTGATGGGCAGACTCCGCACCGGCGTGCCAATCGCGTTGAAGACGGCGCACGCGATGGCCCCCGCGGTCGGGATCGTCGGCGGTTCGCCCAGCGGTCTGGGCCCCGCCGTCTCCTTGTCCTTGGCCCACATGACCGGTTCGATCAGCGGCATGTCGCCGGGACCGGCGATCTTGTACCACTCGAGGTTCGGGTTCACCATCGCGCCCGTCTGGCGATCGAGCACGCGTTCCTCGAAGAGCGCGTAGCTCAGGCCTTGAATCACGCCGCCGATCACCTGACTCTCGGCGAGCTTGCGGCTGACGACCCGCCCGCACGCCTGCACCGCCACGATGCGATGGACCTTGATGACGCCCGTCTCGACATCGACGTCGAGATCGACGAACTGCGCGCCGCCGCTGGTGCCGGTGCTCTTGTCGGCCGCGACGGTGCGCTGGTTGTTGCGGCCCTTGCCGGTGATGGCGTCGGGAATGAGCGAGCAGGCCTCCTTCCAGCCCAGCACCTTCACGCCGCCGCGACGCACCTCGCCGTCCGCGATCGAGAGTTCGCCCGCCGGCGTGCCCGTGCGGGCGGCGACCAACTCGAGCAGGTGCGACGCCGCGTCCTTGCCCGCCTCCATGAAGGCGGGCGCGGAGTTGACCGTCGTCACGCTGCCGCCCGAACCGGGGCCGGCGGGGAGCGTGGAGCGGCCGATCCGCACCGTCACGGCCTCCAGCGGCACGCCGATGGCGTCGGCCGTCACGATGCCCACCACCGTCCGCTGCCCGGTGCCGATGTCCTGCGTGCCCGTGCGGGCCTCCACCGAGCCGTCGCGGTTGATGATCACCTCGGCCTCGACCGCGGCAGGGAAGCGGCCCCACGAGGTGACGCCCATGCCCATGCCGCGGCGGATGGTGCCGGTCTGGCTGCCGTTGGCAGGACGCTTGTCCCAGCCAATGAGTTTGGCGCCCAGTTCGGCCATCTCGCGGATGGCGTCGGCCCTGATGAGACGCAGCCGCAGGGCCAGCGGGTCGAGTCCACAACGGGCCGCGACCTCATCGAGCATCAGTTCCTCGGGGAACGCGCCCTGCGGGTGGCCAGGCGCGCGAAACGCCCGAGGCATGCCCGCGTTGAGCGAGACGTCGGCATGCGCCGTGGTGATCTGCCCGAGGCGATAGCGCCCGCTGGGCACGTTCACGCCGCCGCCGCCTCGGTTGGGACCCACGCCTCCCCACGTCTGGATGTGGCCGCCCTTGATCGTCCCGTCGGCCTCGAAGGCCACTCGCACGTGCGTGCGGCTGCTGGGCCGGTTGCCGGTGTCGAGGTGCTCCTCGGCCCGGTTCACGAAGAGATACGCGGGCCGCTTGTACTTGGCGGCGATCTTCGCGGCGAGCATGCCCTCCTTGCCCGCGCCGTTGAGCTTGCTGCCAAAGCCGCCGCCCACGTACTCGCAGACCACCTCGAACTTGCTGGCGGGCAGGCCCAGGGCTTCGTCAAGCCCGTCGCGGGCCGAGGACGTGCCCTGCGTCGAGACGTACACGACGGCCGAGTCGCCCTTGTGGTCCACGCATGCGCCGTGCGTCTCGAGCGAACTGTGCGTCTGCACCTCGGTCGAGTAGACGGCGTCGAGCGTGCGTTCGCCGGCCTGCTCGAGCATGGACTTGGCGTCGATGGGCACCTCGGGCTCGGCGTCGATGCCCTGCTCGATGGTGGTGACGGCATCGCCCTTGCGCTTCCAGCGGCAGGCCAACGCCGCGAGTCCGCGTCGGAGGGCATGGGGCGATTCGGCGACGACGTGCCCGGCCGTTGCGCCGTGGTAGTTGCCTTGTCGGCGGGTGATCTCGGCCTCCACCACGCCGGGCACGGCCTTGGCCGCGTCGGTGTCGCACGCCTCGAGGGTCGCCGAGCCGTAGGGACACCGCACGAAGGCGATGAAAAGAGCGTTGGCGGGGTACACGTCGCGGCCGTACTTCGCGCTGCCGGTCACCTTGGCCAACGCGTCGAGACGCGAGGCGTCGTCGTTCATCGACGAACCGGCGTTGAGCGGGCGGTTTGACAGGGGGGGCAGCATCGCGGCATCAGGGCTCATGGGTTCCTCCCGACGTTCAAGCGATCGTTCCGTCGATGATCGGGCTCTGGCCCGAGGCCTCGAGCACGGCGTTGAAGATGTTCGTGTACGTGCCGCAGCGGCAGATGTTGCCCGCCATGGCCTGCTGGATCTGCGGCAGCGTGGGCTTGGGCGTCGACGCCATGAGCCACGCGCCGGCCACCAGGAACCCCGGCGTGCAGTAGCCGCACTGCAGGGCGTCGTGGCGGATGAAGGCCTCTTGCAACGGATGGAGCGTGCCGTCGGGCTTGGCGAGCCCCTCGACGGTGGTGATGGACGCGTCGGCGGCGTCGATGGCCAACATCATGCAGCTGATGGTCAGGACGCCGTCGATCAGCACCGAGCACCCGCCGCAGGAGCCACGGTCGCAGATCTCCTTGGTGCCGGTGAGGCCGGCGTGGACACGAAGCGCCTCGAGGAGCGTGGTGCCCGGTTCGACCTTGAGGGCGTGCTGCTTGCCGTTGACGGTGAGCGCGAGGTCGATGGGGCCCGGCCCCATGACGGAGGGCGCATCGGGATTGGGCGTGGCTCCGTTGGCGACGGCCTCGGCGCTGGCGGCGACGGAGGCGGCGGCGGCCGAGACGCCCAGTGACTGCATGAATCCGCGGCGGGAGACGCGAGCGGCGAGCACGCCTTCGAGTCCATCGGACGATCCGGCGCGGGAGGGTGTATCCGGCATGAGTGACCCCTTCGAATCGTGGGTGTCGAGGAGCGGCGCGTGCCGCCCTATGGGAGGGTACGGCCGCCGCGGGCGGGGCCACTATGCTGGGGCATGGAGATCGTGTCGGTCAACGTGTCGGCGGTCCGCGAGGTCGCGGCGGGCGGGAAGGTCCTCCGAACGGGCATCTTCAAGGCGCCTGCGGGCGACCGCGTGCACCTGGGCGAGCGAGGCCTTTCGGGCGACGACCAGGCCGACCGGCGTCATCACGGGTGGCCGACACAGGCGGCGTATGCCTTTGCCGCCGAGGAGTACCCCCACTGGCAAGCGTTCCTGTCGCGGCTGACGCTGCCGCACGGGAGCTTCGGGGAGAACCTGACCGTGGCGGGTCTGGACGACGACACGGTGTGCATCGGCGACGTGTACCGGGTGGGCGGGGCGAGGGTGGAGGTGACATTCCCGCGGGTGCCCTGCTCCACGCTGGCGGCGGCGCTGGGTTCGCCGCAGATCGTGAAGGCGTTCCTGGAGCGGGCGAGGTGCGGGCCGTACCTGCGCGTGCTGACGCCGGGCGAGGTGGGCGTGGGCGACACGATGACGCGGGAGTCGGCCCATCCGCTGGGCCTCTCGCTGCGCGAGGCGATGATCCTGATGCATGCGCCGGACCCATCTCGGACGCGCTGCGCGGAGGCGGCGAGCATCGAGGCGATGGATGAACGGTGGCGCACGAAGTTCGCGGCCAAGGCCGAGGGGCGGTGAGGCACGCGGCAGCCGGAGAGGGTTGGCAGTCCTTGCGCCGAAGGCGTTCTCGAACATCGCCGAAGGTTGCGGCGCTTCGCCGCTACCCCCGGACCGAACGCACGCGCACAACCCCGAAGGGGTTTCCGATCGATCCACCCACGCGCTCGTTCGCGCCGCGGTCGCGTTGTCGAGCGTCATGCGCGTTCCCTCGGGGACCCCTTCGGGATCGCGTCCTTCTCCGAAGTATCCGGAGGTGGCCACGACGCGTGGCCACCTCCGGATACTTCACGGGAATCGCTTCGCGGTTGGGTTCTCGCGCTCGTCGACGCGTGCGCCACGCCGAAGGCGTGCCCGTCGAGAGCCGGGGGTGTCGGCGTTTCGCCGACACCCCCGGATAAATCGGCCCATGCGTTTCAACCCCGACGGGGTTGTCGTGGGATCAGTGCAATCGCATGCGAGGTTGGCGCCACGAAGCACCGGTCGAATCGTCCTGTACGGACCGATCAGCAGCCATTCTCCCACCGCACGAAAAACGCTTCGATATCGGAGAAGTCGACGCCACCGTCGGCATTGAAGTCGGCGGGGCACCCGATCGAGAAGTTGACGACGTCGGTGTAGGTGGTGCCGCAGTCGCACCCGCCGGTGATCCGGCATCGATAGCCCGTGGCTAGCGCGGGGATCGGGCGGAGAATCAGCAAGGCGCTCGTCCGGGTGTTGACGAAATCCGGACCATCCTGCAGTTCGATCCACGCATCTGGCGACGCGGGATCCGCCACCGCCGGGTTGCGACGTTCCCACCGGTGGCTGAAGGGCCGCGGCCTCGTGCAGAGCGTTTCCGGCTGCAACTGCACGAAGAACGACACCGGCGTGTCGGGATTCGCACCCTGGTCGACGGGTTGAGTAGCGACAGCGGGCGGCGGGATGACGATCAGCATCGCCGGCGAAGTGACGGCGATGTCACCGCACGCGCCCAACACCACGCAGTCGTAGATGCCGGTATCCGAGATCGTCGCCGGATCGATCGTCAGTGTCGGCGCCGACGCGCCTGCGATCGCTTCGCCGTTGCGCCGCCATTGGAACTGAGGCGAGAGACCCGCCACATCGACCGAAAGCGTGACGGCAGCCCCTGCGCAAATGGTCGACCCCGCCGAGTTCCGAGTAATCGAGAGTCGCTCTCGATACGTGGCAATCCGACTGCAAGCGAGACCACCGACTTCCGTGAAGTCGCCGCCCGCCACGAAACCGCCGTCGGGGAGGGCGACCAGGGCCGAAACTGGTCCGTTTACACCAGCCGTCAGCGGCACCCAAGCCATCCCGTTCCATCGAGCGAGATACTGGCTTGCCACACCTCCCGCCGTTTGGAAGGCGCCTCCGGCGACAACATCTCCGTTGGACAGCACGCTGAGATCGAAGATCCCTCCATCGACTCCGGTTCCGAGCGACGACCATGCAGTCCCATCCCAACGGAAGATGTTCGACGCTGCCGCATTCCCGCCAGCGACCAACTCCCCGCTGGGCAATACCGCAAGTGACGCGACATGAGCGTTGAAGTTGGTTCCGATCGGAGACCACGCATGACCATCCCAACGCGCGATGCCTGAACTTCCCGTATCGTGAAGCACGAATGAGCCGCCCGCGACCAAGCCTCCGTCCGAAAGTGCCGCAAGCGCCAACACTGACCCCTGATCCAACCCGTTTCCGAGTGGAGCCCACGCCGACCCGTTCCACCGAGCCACCCGCTGACACGCAAGACCGCCTGCAACGGTGAAGTCGCCGCCAGCGATCAAGTCACCGTTCGGCAACACTGTCAAGGCCAGTACGGGACCATTCATCCCGGACGCCAAGGGCAACCACTGTGAGCCGTCCCAACGTGCGATGTAGTTGCACGAAGTCGCCCCTGCCTGTGTAAAGGCGCCGCCAGCAACCAAATCACCGGTGGGGAGCACGGCAAGTGCCGCGACGCTCCAGTCCATACCGGAACCGAGCGGCGACCACGCCACACCATCCCATCGGGCGATGTGGTTGCACGCAACCCCGCCCGCCTGGTAGAAGGCACCCCCCGCAACCACATCGCCGCCGGGAAGCACGGCGAGCGAGTGGACTCCAAAGCCACCACCTTGTCCTCCAATGCCCGCCCCCATGGGGGTCCACGACTCGCATTGCGCCGAGGCCCGCCCGCCGATCAGGTGCAGCGCGATCACCAGCATCAGCCTGAACATCGCGAGGCGCCTCCCTCGATCCCTCCAACTTGCCACGCATGCTTCGACGATTCCCAAGATTCTCATGATCACGCTTTCTGCACGACGACTGCCCGCAGGCAGAACCAGTTCGCACCTTTGAACTCACGGCCGCGCCGCGAGTGTTCCTGACACGAGATCGTACCTGACGGTTGCGGCGTCACGCCCTGATTCCTCGCGTACTCAGCACCCGGTTTCCCACCGCAGGAAGAACGTCTCCACATCGGAGAAATCGACGCCACCGTCGGCGTTGAAGTCCGCGGGGCAGGCGATGTCGAAGTTCACGACATCGCTGTAAATGTACCGGGCCTCCGGGCGGCACCCGCAGCCGCCGCCGATCCTGCAGCGATAGCCCGTGGCGAGAGCCGGAATCGGGTGGGCGATGATGAGCCCGCCAGTGCGAGTGTTCACGAACTGAGACCCATCCTGAAGGTCGATCCATGCGCCCGGCGAGTCGGCGTCGAGGACCAGCGGGTCTCGACGCTGCCATTGGTAGGTGACGGGCACGACACAATCGTTCCCTGCCTGAACCTGTACGAGAAACGAAACGGGCGCGTCGACGGCAGCCGACTGATTGACGGGCTGAGACACGATCTCCAAGCGAGGCGGAGCGACCAGTTCCCACTGATCCTGCAGCAGCGTCGGAGGACTGTTGAGGCCGCCTCCGAAGATGAACAGTCGCCGACGCGTCGAGTCGTAGACCATTCCCCCCGCCTCCCTCCGGGGCGGAACGGTCGGAAGCTGCAGTTGACTCCACGCACCATCTCTCCAAAGCCACGTGTCGTTCATCTCGCCGGAGGGGTTGCCGAACGTGCCCCCGAAGAGAGCCGTTCCGCCGAGTTCAGGCGAGTAGGCCATGAAGTGGTTTGCTCTCGCGATCGGCCCTCCCGTTGCCGCGACAACCCAGCCCGCTGGGCCGAGTTCCAGGGTCTCGCCGTTGAGTCCGCAGTACTGACCGCACGTGCCGCTGAACAACACGAGTCTGCCCCTCGCCGCGTCGAACGCCATCGGTGCGTAGCCGACGGCCCGGGGAAGGGACGGCAACTCAACCCACGAGACCCCGTCCCAGCCCCAGCAGTCCGACAACGCCGTCCATGACCCGTTGTAAATCACGCCGCCCGCGAGGACGATTCGTTGGCGGATCGGGTCATAGGCGATGGCGGCACCCATCCGGGGCGGTGGTCCTCCGCTGGCGACCTGTCGCCAGCTCGCACCATCCCATTCCCACGTATCGTTGTAAAAATCACGCCGCCCGTCGCCGACGATCGGTTGCACGGAACCTCCGAAGAGCACCGTCCGCCCGCGCCGCTCGTCATACGCCATCGTTGATCCGCTTCGCTTGGACGGCCCCGCGACCAATGCCTGGCGCCAAGATGCACCGTCGTAGATCCACGTGTCATTTCGCTCGGCCCAATCGGCGAGCAGTTGCCCACTGAACATCACCGTCGTTCCGTTGTCGGCATGGTGCGCCATCGCCAACAGCCATCGAGATGGCGGCAGATTCTGTCCAGCAACTTGCTGCCAGTCGCCGCATGATTGCGCCTCGCTCCATGAGGCGACCGACGAGGTGAAGACCAAGGCCGTGCAGACCAGCAGACGATTCATGAACGACGCTCCCTTCATGGCAGTTGCGGCTTTAACGGGATCAGCGAGGCACCTTCGGCTTCGACGGATGACGAAAGCTCTGCTCGCCGAAGATGACGGCTGCGCGGCCCCACCCACGGGAACGGTGCCGCGGGCCACATCCGGCCACGAAATCTTGGTCAGACCTCGTGGTTGATGCTCTGGCCGGATTTCGCTCGGCGTGCCCGCGAATCAGTCACAAACGAACCCCGCACGGGCCGCCCCGTTGCCTGCAGCATGCTCCGGCAGCCGCCGCAAGGCAACAAAGAATCCGGCTCAGGCACGAATCGCGCCCTGCTCATGCTCAGAACTGCAGGTCCCGCACGTGCAACACCGGCGACGCCGAGGCCCGCTCCTCGGGCACCACGAAGACGTACGTGATCCGCAGCGCGCCCGACGTGCCCGAGCATCC
This sequence comes from Phycisphaerales bacterium, assembly GCA_040397805.1. Lineage (GTDB taxonomy): Bacteria > Planctomycetota > Phycisphaerae > Phycisphaerales > UBA1924 > UBA2402. The sequence goes on along the minus strand of JBBAVG010000001.1, from coordinate 53,575 downwards.
CTGCAGCACCCGCTCGGGCGTGAGCGCCGAGGTCGGGTCGTACCACGCGATGAACGAATCGGGCAGCTCGATGAAGCATCCCTTCGCCGCCTGCACCGCCTCGAGGCCGCGCGACGAGAGTTCCACCCACGGCAGCAGCCGCACCAGGGCCTGATCATCCCTGGGCACCGTCACCACCACCTGCACGATGCTCGACCCGGCGGGCGCGGCGAAACGCTCGATCCGCTCCGCGCGGACCGCCTGCGGGGCGTCGAGGGCCGCAGGCACGATGAGGTCGCACTTGGCGAGCAGGCCATCGGGCGTGACCGCGCCGTGCAGGCCCAGCGAGGCCGCCGTCAGTGCCCGCGGCAAGTGCTCGCGATCACGCAGCACCGAGAGCGTGTACGTCTTGGCTCTCGCGGCCGCGGGCGTCCCTGCCGGCGTTTGCGTCGCCTGGCGCGCCCCGCATGCGCCGGCCCAAGGCAGGATGGCGGCCAAGAGAGATGGAAAGACCAGTCGTCGCATGGCGTCGTGACGCAAGGGTAGCGGATCGCCACCCTACACTCCCCGCCCATGCATCAGGCCCCCGTCCAAGACCCGCTTTCCCTGCTCACCAGCCGCTTCCGGGAGGCGATGCTCGCGTCTTTCCCCGACCTGCCGGCCGACATCGACCCGCTGATCAAGGCCTGCGCCCAGGCCGACCTTGGCGACTACCAGTGCAACGCGGCGATGTCGCTCGCCAAGCGGGTGGGCAAGCCGCCGCGCGAGGTGGCCAAGACGCTCGTCGCCGCCGCGAAGGTCGACGACCTGTGCGAGCCCCTCACCGAAGCCTCGATCGCCGGGCCGGGGTTCATCAACATCCGCCTGCGGGCCGACGCCCTGTCCGCCGCGGCGACCTCGCTCGACACGGGCACGCTGGGGCTCGAACCCGCCTCGCCCGCCCAGACCATCGTGGTGGATCTGATGGGCGTGAACCTCGCCAAGCAGATGCACGTCGGGCACCTCCGCAGCCCGATCATCGGCGACGCGCTCGCCCGCGCCTTCGAGCGGCTCGGGCACACGGTGATCCGCCAGAACCACGTGGGCGACTGGGGCCTGCCCATCGCCATGGTCACCGCCCGGCTGATGATGCTGTCGCGCGAGGGGCGTTTGGACCTCGCGAAGGTGACGCTCGATGACCTGGATGCGGCGTACCGGACGGCGCAGGCGGAATGCCAACGCGACCTGGCGGGGCTCGAGGCGTGCCGCCGGTTCGGGCTCGGGCCCAAGGCCACGGCCGAGTGCGAGGCGCAGGTGGAGGGCGCGACGGAGAAGTTCCTCGAGGCCCGCGCGACGCTGGTGAAGCTGCAGGCCAAGGAGCCGCAGACATACGCGGTGTGGAAGATCATCCAGAAGGTGACGATGGACGTGTGCATCGCGGCGTGCGGCCGCCTGCACGTGAACGTCACCGACGAGCACAGCGCGGGCGAGTCGAGCTACGCCGACGAGTTGGCGCCCATGGTCGCCGACCTCGAATCCCGCGGCATCGCCGAAGTCGACCAGGGCGCGCTCATCGTGCGACTCGACACGCCCGAGTACGGCGCGATCAAGGAGCCGTGCCTCGTACGCAAGACCGACGGCGGCTACCTCTACGCCACGACCGACATCGCCGCGATCCGCCGCCGCGTGCAGCAGTACGGGGCCGACCGCATCGTCTACGCCATCGACGCGCGGCAGAACCTGCACCTCCGCCAGATCTTCGGCGCGGGTCGCAAGGCCGGCTACGCCCGCAACAAGCGAACGGGCCTCGACGCCGTGATGGAGCACGCGGCGTTCGGCAGCGTGCTGGGCGAGGACGGCCGCCCCTTCAAGACCCGCTCGGGCGAGAGCGTGAAGTTGGCCGACCTGCTGGAGGAGACGGTGACGAGGGCGATGGCTCAGGTGCGGACTCGCAACACGGAGCTCTCGGAGTCCGACTGCCGCGTGATCGCCGAGAACCTCGGCATGAGCGCGCTCAAGTACGCCGACCTGTCGAACGACCGCGTGCGCGATTACGTCTTCAGTTTCGACCGCATGCTGGCCTTCGAGGGCAACACGGGCCCGTACCTGCTCTACGCGCTGGTTCGGATCCTCAACATCTTCCGCAAGGCGACGGAGGCGAGCGTGGGCGAGTCGTGGCGTTCGGCCCCGGCGCGAGCCAGCGAGCCGGCGGAGAAGAACCTCGCCATCGCGCTCTTGCGTTACCCGGCGACGGTGCGTTCGGTCGCCGACTCGCTCGAGCCCCACCGCCTCTGCCAGTACCTCTTCGAGCTCGCGGGGTGCTTCAGCACCTTCTACGACCAGTGCCCGACGCTCAAGGCCGAGCCGCAAGTCCGCGACGGCCGCCTGCGGCTCTGCCACCTCACCCGCCGCGTGCTCGAGGACGGCCTGAAGGTGCTGGGGTTGCCGACGGTCGAGCGGATGTAAAGCCGCGTTCGCAACGCGTACCCTTCCCGCAGCAATGGCTTTTGACCCCTCCACCCTTCACCTCGAGATCTATCCCGCGAAGGTGCTCCGCGCCAAGGCCAAGGCCGTGCCCGAGGTCACGCAGGAGATCCGTGACATCGCCAAGGCGATGACGAAGATCATGTACGAGGAGGATGGCATCGGGCTTGCCGCCCCGCAGGTCGGACTTTCCATCCGGCTCTTCGTGGTCGATGTCCGTCCCGACGAGAAGCGGTCCGCCGCGGCCGAGCCCGTCTCCGCCACCCAGGGGCCCGTCGTCTACATCAACCCCGTCATCTCCAGCCCCGTCGGGCCCGTCGAGCCCATGGAGGAGGGGTGCCTCAGCCTGCCCGACATCCGGGGCGATGTCCTCCGCCCCCCCACCGTCACCATTCGGGCCTTGGGTCTCGACGGCCGCGAGTTCACCCAGACCGGCACCGGGCTGCTCGCCCGCTGCTGGCAGCACGAACTCGATCACCTCGACGGCGTGCTCATCATCGACAAGATGACCCAAATGTCGCGCCTTCGCAACAAGACCGCCATTCGCGACCTCGAACGGGCGTGAACGGGCGTGAACGCATCGGCCGCTCCCGCGGCACTCCGCCGACACCGCCCCCGCCCCCTATCCTTGCCGCGGCATGCGACTCGTCTTCTTCGGCTCCGGGGCCTTCGGCCTTCCCACGCTCGAGGCGCTCTCCAAGAGCCACGACATCGTCGCCGTCGTGACACAGCCCGACAAGCCCGCGGGCCGCGGGTCGCCCCTCACCCCCACGCCCGTCGGTGCATGGGCCGCCGGCAACCTGCCGGGTGCCCACATCGTCAAGCCCCAGAAGGTGAACGCCCCCGACACCGTCGAGTTCATCCGCGACCTGGGCGCGGACGCGTGGGTCGTGATCGCCTTTGGCCAGAAACTCTCGCCCGAGCTCCTCAAGGGGGTCTTCGCGATCAACCTGCACGCGTCGCTGCTGCCCCGCTGGCGGGGCGCGGCTCCCATCAACGCCGCCATCATCGCCGGCGACGAGGTGACTGGCAACAGCGTCATCACCCTCGCCGACCGCATGGACGCCGGGCAAGTGCTCGGCACCTCGCGTCGACCCATCGACGACCATGTCACCGCGGGCGAGATGCACGACCTGCTCTCGAGCGACGGGGCGGAACTGGTGCTCAGCGTGCTCGCGGCGCGTCACCGCGACAAGCTCGAACCCAGGACGCAGGACGAAGCCGCCGTCACGCTCGCGGGCAAGTTCACCAAGGCCGACGGTCGTGTCGACTGGTCCGCCCCGGCCCGCGCGTGCCTCCGTCGCGTGCACGGCCTCACGCCGTGGCCGGGCGTCACTGTCATGTTCCGCGATCAGCCCATGAAGCTGCTGCGGTGTGCCCTGGCAAAGGGCACCCACGCCGCCCCGGCGGGCTCGATCGTCGATGTCGATGACGGCACCATCGCCTGCGGCAACGGCACCCTGCTGAAACTGCTCGAAGTGCAGCCCGCCGGCAGCAGGGCCATGCTCTGGGGCGACTTCTCCTGCGGACGTCGCCCCAAGACCGGCGACGTGCTCGCGGCCCCGCCAGCGGAGGCCGCGCCGTGACCCTGTGGGACTTGCTCCGGCCCCTCGCCAAGGCGCTGGGCATGGGGCCCACCAAGGCCACGCCGAAGCGTCGCCCGGGCCGCCGCAAGGCCGGCCCAGAGGCCAAGCCCACCGCCCACCGTGGTCGCCCCGGTCCATCGCCTGCGGACGCGGAACCCACCCTCTTCGCTCGTCCCGCGGGCGGCCGTGTCGCTACCCGAACCACCCGCACGGCCACATCCAAGGCACGCGTTGGCGGGCGAAGGACGATGCAGGAGCGGTACGACCAGGTCGTCCGCGAGATGCTCGCCAAGTACGACATCAAGGTTCGGCGCTGGCGCAAGAGCATGTCGGGCATCGCCACGCTGCTGACGTACCGCGACGGCACGCAGCGGCGGTTCCTCGAGTCGCCCAAGCCCAAGACGCCCCTGTCGATGTCCATCTTCCTCCACGAGGTCGGGCACCACGCCATCGGCCTGGGCGTGCACAAGCCCCGCTGCCTCGAGGAGTTCCTCGCGTGGAAGTTCTCGCTCGACACCATGCGGGAACTCGGCCTGCCCGTCACCGAAAAGGTCGAGACGCGGATGCGACGTTCCATGGAGTACGCCGTCGGCAAGGCCACGCGACGTGGCATCCGCGAGCTGCCCGCGGAAGTGGCGGCGTACGCGAAGCGATTGCCGCCCGAATGACCGGCCGCGTTGTCAGTTCGAGCCGAAGATCGACGTCGTGCCGTCGCCCATCAGCTTCGCCACCGCGGCAATCGCGCCGAACGTGATCGTCATCGTGACGACCCAGATCTTCGAGCCCCCGACCATGAAGAGGAGCATGGCGGCGATGAAGGTGGCGATCTGGCCCTTTTCGCTCTCGATCAGCTCGCGGTAACCGCGGCTGATGTTGGCCATCACCTTCGAGCCGTCGAGCGGCGGCACGGGCACAAGGTTGAAGAGCACGCCCATCAGGTTGATCATCGCGCCGGCGTACAGGAAGATCCGCATGTTGGATCGCAGGGGTTCGCTCACGCCGTCGGCGAAGGCGAGCCACGCGGCACACGCCGGCACGAGCACGATGAACTGCAGCAGGTTCATGCCCGGCCCGGCGAGCGCGACCCACGAGTCGGCGTAGCGGCCCCGGAACCGCTGGGGGTTCACCGGCATCAGGCCCCAGCAGAAGCCGAAGAGGGCGAACATCAAGAGGCTCGCACCGCCCATGTGCACCAGCGGGTTCCAGGTCATGTGGCCGAGCATCCGCGGCGTGTCGTCGCCCACGCGGATGGCCGCCCAGCCGTGCGCGAGCTCGTGGCAGACGATCGAGAAGATCACCCAGAAGATCCACGAGTAGAGGAACACCGGGCTCTGCTCGTACGCCGCCGACACCCACCAACTCATGCCAAGCTCCGATCCCGCGCGTCGTGCGCGAATGGCAGGGTACGAGCCCGAACGGACCGAAAAAGAACGCGAGCCCGGTGGAAGACCGGGCTCGCGTGCGTTGCATCGAGTTGCATCGATCAGGGTCGGCGACGAATCACTTCTTCGCGACCGACGCGCGGGACGACTTCACGGCCGTCGCCACGATGCCGTCGAAGAGCTTGGGGTCTTCGATGGCGATCTGGCTGAGCATCTTGCGGTTGAGCACGATGCCGGCCAGACGCAGCCCGTTCATCACGAGGCTGTAGCGGACGCCACGCATGCGGCACGCGGCCGTGATGCGGGTGATCCAGAGCTTGCGGTAGTCGCGCTTGCGGCGGCGACGGTCGCGGTAGCCGTAGACGCCGGCGCGGATGACCGCGTTCTCGGCGCGATACTTGTGGCGGTGGTTCGTGCCGTAGTAGCCACGAGCCTTGCGGAGGATCTTCTTGCGGGCCTGAGCGCGAGCCGCGCCCTTGCGTACACGAGGCATGTCGAGACTCCATCGAAGAGGTCTGAACGGAGCGGCCCTGACAGGCGGCCGACTTGGTTCCCGGCAGACACAGTGGTGCGTGCGTGAGCGTCACCCGAAGGCGACGCATCCCGGAGCGAGCAGTTACTTGCCCTCAGCCGCGGCGCGAGCGGCCTTGCGCTCGGCAGGGGTCGGGCTGCGCTTGATCGCCGTGCGGGGCTGCGTGCGGCCGCGGAGGCGACGGAACAGCAGCTTCTCGAGCCGCTTGGTGTCCGCGCTGGACATGTACGGGTCCTTGCGGTGCTGGCGGAGCTTCTTGCCGCCCTTGCCCGACCGCAAGTGCTTGTGACCCGCCGTCTTGTGGCGGATCTTGCCCGACTTGCTGATGCGGATCCGCTTGAGCAGACCCTTGTGATTCTTGTGCTTGTAACCCATGGCCAAGTGCTCCGAAGTTCCCTGAACCGTTTGGTGCAGGGCCTGCATGATAGGCGTTCACCCGGCCGCCGGCCACTGGCCTGTTGCGACGCGAGCGTCCAAACGAGACCCGATCAGGGGGTCGCCGGCGATGCCGGGACGAGCGTCCCGCCCGTTCGAACCCACTCGGCGGTACCCCCGGTGAACCAGTAGACATTCTTGTAGTCGTTTGCCAGCAGGCGCTTGGCCATGGCCCGGGCGACCGTCGAGGCGGGGTCGTTGCCGTAGACCACGAGGGTCTCGAACCGCTCATAGGCGGGGATTCGGCCCTGCCGGGTCGACTGCGATTGGAACTCGTCGAGTTGAATGTTGCGGGCCCCGGCGATGTGGCCGGCCTGGAACTGGGCGGGCGTTCGGGGGTCGATCAGCAGGACGAGATCGGGCTTGTCCTTGGCCTTGGACTCGTCGAGCAGGCGGCGGACCTCCGAGGCGGAGACGCCCCGGATGTCGCGGTCCGTGATGTTCTTGTCGCAGCCGGGCGTCCACACGGCGGCAGCCAGCGAAAGCAGGACGAGCGCCAAGCGCGAACACAGCCGCGGCACTCCCGGTAGTGGAAGTCTGGCGGAATCAAGCATGAGGGAGGGTAGTCCCCCACTTGCGTCGCCCACGGGGAGTGGGCCCTGGCCTCTCGACAGGCCGGGGGCGGGTCGCGGGCAATCGGTGGGTGGTCCCCGCGTTGATCGATGGTCGATGAAGGAGTGACGTGGCGCGAACGTTGGGTTGCATTCTGGCCGCCTCGACGCTCGCCCTCACGAGCGGGGCGTCGCATGGCGTGGCGGCCGAGCCCGATCCCGGGCCGGGCGCCAAGCACGTCGCCTGCGACCTGATCCTGCCCAGTCGCCAGTTGGCGGCGGGCACCACCACCATCATCGGGGTGCGGTTCCGCATCGCGGACGAATGGCACCTCTACTGGAACGGGCAGAACGACTCGGGCGCGGCCCCCACGCTCGACTTTTCCGGGTCGGATCCGCGGCTGACGTTCGGAGCGGCGAGGTGGCCGGTGCCGACGCGTCATGTGGCCGAAGGAGACATCGTCGACCACATCTACGAGCGCGAGTGCGTGATACTCGTGCCGCTGACGGTGGCGAAGGGCGTGGAGGGGGATGTGGCCATCTCGCTGCGGAGCGAGATCCTGGTGTGCCGCGAGGCGTGCCTTCCGGGTCGGGTGGGAGCGACGGCGACGGTGCGCCTCGGGGCGGAAGCCGGCGAGCCGACGGGGGCGGCGGCATTGGCGAAGGCGGAGGCGGCGTTGCCTCGCGAGATGAAGGGGCCGATGCCCTTCGACTGGCGGATGGAGGGAAGCTCGCTGATTGTCGAGGCGAAGGCGGGGCAGCGGCTGCGTCGCCTGACGTTCATGCCGGGGCCGGGGTGCGAGGCGACGACGCTGCAACCGGGCTGCGAGTCGCGGAGCGAGGGGGGAAGCGTGCCGCGGCTGGAGGTGGCGTTGGCGTCGAAGCAAGCCAAGGGGATCATCCAGTGCGAGGACGAGTCGGGCGGAGTGACGAGTTGGAACCTTGACGGCACGCCGCCGGCGGCGGCCTCGTCTACGTCCGGGGCGTCGAGGGAGAGCGGATCACGTTGAAGTCTTGGCGGGGGTGGTTCGAATCGCGGGGCGCGCGCCTCGCGCGGATCACGAACCGAACAGCACGAGGGGGCGAAGCGGCCCCCGAAGAGAAGGAGCATTCGAGATGAAGTCCACGTTGATTCTGTCGGCGGTCGCGGCGGGCCTGTTCCTGATGGCGACGAGCGGCACCAGCTTCGCGCAGGAGAAGGCGGCGACGCCGGCGCCCGCGGAAGCGCCCGAGGCCAAGAACGCCGAGCCGAAGAAGGAGAAGAAGGAGAAGAAGGATGGCGACAAGAAGAAGGAGTCGACGTCAGCGGCGACGATCGGGCAGCCCGCGCCGGCCTTCAAGCTGACCTGCACGGCGGGCAAGGAAGTCTCGCTGGCGGACTTCAAGGGCAAGATCGTGGTGCTGGAGTGGTTCAACCCGGACTGCCCGTACATCGTGAAGCACCACAAGACGAACATGACGTTCAACGACCTGCACAATAAGTACGCGCGCAGGGACGTCGTCTTCCTGGCGATCAACAGCAACCGCGAGGGCAAGCAGGGCAGCGGCAAGGATCGCAACGCGAAGGCGATCGAGGAGTACAAGCTGCCGTACCCGGTGTTGATGGACACGACGGGCGAGACGGGCAAGGCGTACGGCGCGAAGACGACGCCCCACTGCTACGTGATCGACAAGAACGGCGTGTTGGCCTACGAGGGCGCCATCGACGACGACCGCTCGGTGGAGACGCCGGGCAAGGTGAACTACGTGGCCAAGGCCGTGGACGAACTGCTGGCGGGCTCGAACGTCTCGACGGCGCAGACCAAGCCCTACGGCTGCAGCGTGAAGTACTGATCGCATCCCGTCCGTCGAGAAGCGGACGACTTCGGACCGCGATGATCGTCGGCCGATCCCCCGAGGGATCGGCCGACGGTGTTTTTGGATCCGCCGAGGCGGCCATGTTCGGATTCCGCTAAGGCCCCGGAGTCCCGGCAAGGGACCGGCAGGGGCTTTCCTCCGGTTCGGGAGTCACCTACCATTGCTCCCTTCCGTCCGGGCCTGTTGGCCGAGCGGCAACGGACCCTCAAGGCGAGGAGGCGGTTCGGTCGCCGAGCGACCGGGTGTCGTCTTCACGCACGGCTTCAGGCGGGGCTTCGGCCACGTGCGGGAGCGGGGATTCGTTCCTGCGGCCCTCGAGCCCCCTTCACAGTCGCCTCGCCGGCACCGACGGGCTGATGCCGCCGGGTTGCGTGAGGCATGAACGGTCGCGAGCGAACCGCCGGCGTGTTGTCGCCACGGGCGGGGATCGGGGCGACCGGCCGGCGGGACCCGCGGGGTTCCGGCGAGACGATTCGATCAGCACCAGTCCTTCGAGCGTCGCTCGGGGGGCACATTCACTCTCGAGGAAGATCCAGTCATGGCAGCCGACCTTTCCCACATTCGCAACTTCGGAATCTGCGCCCACATCGACGCCGGCAAGACGACGGTCTCGGAGCGCATCTTGTTCTACACGGGCAAGAACTACAAGATCGGCGAGGTGCACGAGGGCACGGCGACGATGGACTTCCTGCAGGAAGAGCAGGAGCGCGGCATCACGATCCAGTCGGCGGCGACGACCTGTCCGTGGGAACGCAGCGGCCGCGAGTACAAGCTGAACCTGATCGACACCCCCGGCCACGTGGACTTCACGATCGAGGTGGAGCGTTCGCTCCGCGTGCTCGACGGCGCGGTGGCGGTGTTCGACGGCAAGGAAGGCGTGGAGGCGCAGTCGGAGACGGTGTGGCGCCAGGCGGACCGGTACAAGGTGCCGCGGCTGTGCTTCGTGAACAAGATGGACAAGATCGGCGCGAGCTTCGAGTTCAGCTTCGGCACGATCAAGAGCCGTCTTGGCGCCAACGGCATCGCGATCCAGATCCCGATCGGCCTGGGCCACGACCACAAGGGCGTGATCGACCTGATCACCGAGCGGGCGTACTTCTTCGAGGGCGAGAAGGGCGACGAGATGCGCGAGGCGGACGTCCCCGCCGACATGAAGGACTACGTCGCGAAGTGGCGTCACGACATGATCGAGAAGGTCGCCGAGCTCGACGACTCGATGATGGAGCTGTACCTCGAGGGCAAGACGCCGACGATCGAGCAGATCAAGGCAGCCGTTCGCAAGGGCGTCATCGAGCGCAAGTGCTATCCGGTGCTGTGCGGCGCGGCGCTCCGCAACATCGGCGTGCAGCTGCTGCTCGACGCCGTGGTGGACTTCCTGCCCAGCCCGACCGAGAAGCCCGAGGTGCAGGGCACGGACCCGAGCGACAAGGACGCGGCGATGACCCGTCCGCACGATCCCAAGGCGCCCTTCTCGGCGCTGGTCTTCAAGGTCGTCTCCGACAAGCACGGCGACCTGACGTACATCCGCGTCTACTCGGGCACGCTCGCGAAGGGCACGCGCCTCCTGAACCCGGGCAACGGCAAGAAGGAGAACGTCAGCCGCATCTACGAGATGCACGCCCAGCACCGCAACGACCTGGACGAGACCACCGCGGGCAACATCGTGGCGGTCGTGGGCGTCAAGGACTCGTACACGGGCGACACGCTCTGCGACGCGGATGAGCCGATCATCCTCGAGCGCATGCACTTCCCCGAGCCCGTGATCGCGATGGCCATCGAGCCCAAGACGCAGGACGACAAGCGGAAGCTGTCGGAGGCGCTGGGCGTGATCCGCCGCGAGGACCCCTCGTTCCGCTCCAAGTTCGACGAGGAGACGGGCGAGACGATCATCTCGGGCATGGGCGAGCTCCACCTCGAGATCATCAAGAACAAGCTCGTCCGCGACATGAAGATCAACGTGAACGTGGGCAAGCCCAAGGTCTCGTACCGCGAGGCGATCCAGCGGAAGGTCGAGGACGTCCGCGGCCTCTTCAAGAAGCAGACCGGCGGTCGCGGCCAGTTCGGCGACTGCGTGATCACCCTCGAGCCCTTCACGGCCGAGCAGGCCGCCGCCGAGGAGCTCGACTTCACCGACAACATCGCCTTCGAGAACGGCATCGTCGGCGGCGTGATCCCCAAGGAGTTCATCCCCTCGATCGAGTACGGCGTCCGCCAGACGGCCGTCACGGGCGTGAAGTTCGGCTACCCCCTCATCAACATCAAGGTCACGCTGACCTACGGCTCCTACCACGACGTCGACTCGTCGCAGGTCGCCTTCGAGCAGGCCGGCCGCCTGGCCCTCCTCGAGGCCTGCGACCGGGCCCAGCCGGTGCTCCTCGAGCCGATCATGAAGGTCGTCGTCACCGTTCCCAACGACTACCTCGGCAACGTCACCGGCGACATGATGTCCCGTCGCGGCATGATCATCGACACCGAGGACCGCGACCCGGTCAAGCTCGTGACCTGCGAAGTGCCCCTCTCGGAGATGTTCGGCTACACCACCAGCCTCCGCGGCATGTCCCAGGGCCGCGCCAGCAGCACCATGGAGTTCCTCGAGTACCGCCCGATGCCCGCCGGCATCATGAAGGAGATCCTCGAGGAGCAGCAGGGCGGCAAGGCCGGCAAGAAGTAAGCCGCCAGTCCCCCCGCTACTGACGTTCCACGGGCCCCGGACTCGCTCCGGGGCCCGTTTCGTTTTGCTGCCCCACCTACCCTCGTCCCATGCGGCACATCGTCCTGATCACCACGGGCGGCACCATCGAGAAGACCTACGACGAGGCCACCGGTTCGCTCGACAACCGGCGGAGCATCGTGGGCACGATGCTCCGTCGCCTCCGCCTCGACGACGCGACCATCAGCATCAACCAACTGATGAGCAAGGACAGCCTGCACATGACGGGCGACGACCGGGCCCGCATCGTGGCGGCGGTGCAACTCGCCGCGGCGGGGACGCCGCCGCCCAGCGGGATCGTGATCCTCCACGGCACGGACACGCTGGAGCTCACCGGCGAGGAGCTCCGCCGCCGCCTCCCTGATCCGGTGGTGCCCATCGTGCTCACGGGGGCGATGCGGCCGTACGAGATGAAGCGGAGCGACGCACTGCAGAACCTGACCGAGGCCCTCTTCGCGTGCGGCGTGCTCCCGCCGGGGGTCTACTGCGTCGCCCACGGGCGGGCGCTCCCCTTCCCGGGGGTCGTCAAGGACCGCGATCACGGCACGTTCGTCAGGCGGTGAGGCCCGACCGACAGGCTCGCCTCCATCCGTCTCCCGATTCGGCCGATACCTCGACGGGTCCCAGTACGTTGTCGCGGAAGCACGGCCATGGACAAAGCCAGCCTCATCGGGTGCATCATCGGGTTCCTCGCCCTCTTCATCGTTTTCTTCGAGGTGTCGCATGGCAACTTCATGATGTTCTTCTCGATCGAGGGCGTGCTCACGGTGTGCTGCGGTTCGGTGAGCGTGTGCTTCATGGCGATGCCCATGGAGAAGCTCAAGTGCGTGCCGGGCTACCTGCGGTCGTTCATGTTCCACAAGTCGCAGTCGATGGAAGCGACCATCAAGCAGCTGGCCTCCCTCTCGGAGAAGGCCCGCCGCGACGGCATCCTCGCCCTCGAGAGCGAGATGGCGAACATCAAGGACCCCTTTCTGGCGGCCGGACTGAAGATGGCCGTCGACGGCATCGAACCCGGGCAGATCGAGGCGACGGCCCGGATGGAACTGATGGCGATGCAGGATCGCCACAAGTCGGGCAAGAAGTTCTTCGACCTGATCAAGAACTACGGCCCGGGGTACGGGCTGGTCGGCACGCTGATCGGGCAGGTGGGCATGTTCGCCAAGCTGGCCGACGCCGACATCGGCGTCCTGGGCAAGATGCTGGCGCTCGCCGTCGTGGCGACGCTCTACGGCGCGCTGATCGCCAACGCCATCGCGGGCCCGATCGGCGACAAGCTCTCCATCCGCTCGGGCGAGGAGATCCTCGCCCGCGAGATGATGCTGCAGGCGATCCTGTCCATCCAGGCGGGCGACAACCCCCGCGTGACGCAGGACAAGATGCTCGCGTTCATCCCCATCGCCTCCCGACGCAAGCTCGGACTGGCGGCCTGACGTTCGGACCTGACGCACGGACCTGACGATGGCAGAAGACCACGACAAGCACGAGGAAGGCGGCCACGGCGGTGGCGGTCATGGCGGTGGCGGCCACGGCGGCGGTCACGGCGGCGGCGAGCACGAGGAATCGGGCGCGCCCGAGTGGCTCATCTCCTTCGCCGACAACGCCGTGCTCATGATGGGCTTCTTCGTCGTGCTCCTGGCCATGAACATGGGACCCAAGGGCGGCGGCAACTCGGAGGGCGAGGCCACGAACGACGCCAGCCAGAACGCCCAGATGCTCGACCTCATGATCGGCATCCGCGAAGCCTTCAACAACAAGGTGGACATCAACTCCACCGACCCCTCGGACGCCCCGCTCATCCGCCGCATGCTGCAGCGGACCAGCGGCGAGGTTCGCGAGGAGGGCCCCCAGGGCGAGAGCGACTCGCTTCAGGCGCCGCGACCGAGCGACTACGAGCAGATCACCGCCGCCGTCGACTTCGACGATCGGCAGGCCATTCTCTCCCAGTCGGCCCGCACCACGCTCCTCGAGACGGCCCGGGCCATCCGCGACCAGCACTGGGTGATCGAGGTCCGGGGACATGCCAGCCCCTTCGAGAGCATGCGGAACCCCCTGAGGGGCATGGAACTCTCGTACCAACGGGCCCAGGCCGCCGCCGTGGTGCTCGTCGAGGGCGGGCTCAAGTGGGAGAGCCTGCGGCTGGTGGCCTGCGGCGACTACGCCCGCGTGGTGGGCCGCACCTTCGACCGCCAGGAAGACCGCGCCAACCAGCGCGTCGAGGTCGTCGTCACCAACCAGACCGTGGCGCCCGACCCCAACGGCCAGCCCAACGACAACATCTCAAGCGGCGACTGACCTCAGACGCCGGGCGGTGGCACGACGGCCATTCGCGTAATCTCCAGACGCCGCTCGTCGCCCTTGACGGGCCCGACCAGCAGGTACATCGGCACACCCTTGTCCGTGGGCCGCAGCGGCTTGGCCACGTACGGAGCCGCCAGCACGCGGGCCACGGGGCCGTCGTCGGGCCATGACACCGGCCATCCGTCGGCGGGCTTGGCGATGAAGACCAGACCGCCGGGAGTCGTGCAGAAGTATCCGGGCGTCATCCACTGGCCGGTCGACGGCGCGGCGCCGATGGACCTGACGACGAGCCCTTCCACCGCGCCCGTGGCGGGGTCGAATCTCGCCACGCGGTTCTTGCGAGGGTCGAACATGGCCACCGAGTCGGTGCCATCGCCGCCGCCATACGTGCCCGACATCTGATGGGCGACGACGGGATCGGCCGCCGAGAGGATCCTCCACTGCTGACGAGTCTGGCCGAGGCTCGGCCGTCCCTCGTCACGTCGATCGACCTCGATGGCCTCGAGGTCGGTCCCGGATCGCGAGTGCCGGAAGACGAAGATGGCCGCGTCGCCCGCGGCGGAGAGCGCGTGCGTGTACGAACCGTCAATGGCTCGCTTGGCCGCCTCGTGTCCGTCGGGAGCCCGAACGACCAACTCGAAGTCGGATTCGTGGGAGCGTCGACGCGAGTAGATGAGTTCGCCCCGAGGCGTCAGGAATCCGAAGGCGTTGACCGCATCGCCCACGGCCAGCCAGCGGACGCGGCCCGTCAGCCACGAGGCCTTGCCGATCCAGCGGGAGCCGTCGGGTCGAGGCGACTCGATGAGAAACCCCTCGTCGTCCGCGTTTCGACCCAGGATGAGCCCGGCGTTCAGGGGTTCGGCCAGTGGCACCTTGGCGGGAGCCGCGGCGGCGAGGTCGTAGACCACGATCCGCGTCTCTGCGGAGGGCATGGCGTTGGGCTGGGCGAGGATCGCCTCCCAGGTGGGCGGCTCTCCCTCCTGCACCGCGAGCCAACGACCGTCGGGCGAGGCCATGGGCAGCGCCTGCCCGTCGTAGCGAACCGAGCCGCGGGGTTGCACCTCGACGCTGATGTCGGTGGCGACGGTACGGCCGGGCTCTCGCCTGGCGATGGGACCATCGGGGAGCTTTGCCGCGGACCGCTCCTTGGCGTCCGCCCGCGGGGGAGCGGGCTCACGCTTGGCGGGCGTGCTTCCGGCCCGCTTGACGGGCGTACCCGCCACGGGGGTTCGCTCGACCACGCAGCCGCCGGAGAGCGCTGCGGCGACGAGCATCATCGAGACGCACGCGAAGACGCCGCGGCGTCGCTCGCCCGGCGAAACCCCGCCTGGCTGGTTCACGGCGTGGGCTCCGCGGGAGGGGTGGCGGGCGGCTGCGGAGGCTGGGCGGGCGACGCCGCGGGGGGTTCGGACGGCTTGTCGTCCTTGGGCTTGTCGCCGGGCGCCAGGTCGCTCTTGAGCTTGTCGAGCCGTTCGCGGTAGGGCACGTTGAGGGCGTCGTTCTCGCCCGTGTTGTTGACCACGATGGGCGTGATGAAGATGAGCAGCTCGCTGTTGGTCTTGGTGCGTTCCTTGCTCTTGAAGAGCAGGCCGAGCACGGGGATGTCGCCCAGCAGGGGCACCTTGCGGACGATGTCGCTGTCCTCCTGGCGAAGCAGGCCGGAGATGACGACGGTCTGGCGGTCCTTGATGATGAGCTGCGTGGTGGTCTCGCGTCGGTTGACGATCAGGCTGTCGTCGATGGTCTGTCCGGGCGCGATCGAGGAGAGCTCGACGTTGACGCGCAGGTCGACGTCGCCGTTGACGGTGATGCGGGGGCGGGCCCGCAGGGCGATGCCGACGGCCTTGTAGTCGAAGGTCTGGTTGCGGGTGCCCTGGTCGGTGAGCTGCGAATCGCTGACGAAGGGGATGTCCTGCCCGTCGAAGAACGTGGCTTCCTGGTTGTCGCTGGTGAAGATCTTGGGTTCGCTCAGCACGCTCACGGCGGTCTTCTCGGCCAGGGCCTGCAGCAGGACGTTCAGGTTGAGGTTGCTCTGGAGCACCGAACTGTCGAAGAGCGAGTCGGCGAAGCTGGAGTTGCTCCCCTGGAAGCCGTTGGTGAGGCTGACGGAGTTGTCACCCCGGGTGGGCGTGATGGTCTGGCTCGACCAGCGGAGTCCGAGCGCCGACGCGTCGTCGACGGAGACCGAGGCGAGGATGGCGGAGATGAGCACCTGGCGGCCGGGGCGATCGAGCGAATCGACCATCTCGACGATCGACTGGCGATACTCGGGCGGCGAGACGACCAGCAGCGCGTTCTGACGCCACACGGGCACGATGCGGATGTTGCCGATGAGGTTCGAGGCGTTGCGCTTGGTCGTCTCGTTGGTGGTACGGCTGCGCTGCCACCAGAAGGAGAGGTTGGCCGCGTTGGTGGCGGTATCCTGCACGTTTTGCGTCGCGTCGGTGGCGGCGTTGGTGGCGAAGGGGCTGGTGTTGGTGTCGGCCGTCGCCAAGCCGCTCTCGGCGCGACGCACCTGGGCCAGCGTGCCGTCGGCGGCGAGGAGCGCGTTGAGCTGCTCGGCGAGATCCTCGGCGTTGGCGTGCTTGAGCTCCACCACCGCGGGGAGACCGACGGTCTGGGGCTGATCGAGTTCCTGGATGATCCGGTCGATCGCGGTGATGCTGTCGGGGCTCTTGGCCACGACGATCAGCCGTCCGGCATCGGGCACGGGCTGGAAGGAGAACTGGCCGGCGAGGCGGGCGACGCCCTGCGACGCTCCCGACGAGGCGGCCGCGTTGCCCCCCCCTCCTCCTCCGCCGCCGCCACCGCCACCGCCGCCGCCGCCACCCGTCGGGCGCGACGTGCCGGCCTTGGCGAAGAGGCCATCGAGGATGTTGGCGATCTTGACGGGGTCGGTGTGACGCAGGTCGTAGACCTTGGGGACGACGGCCTCGGGAGGCAGCGGCTTGTCCCAGAACTCGTCAAGTTGGTACTTGATCTGGCGGAGCACGGCCTCGTCGGCGACGACGGTGACGGCGTTCTGCTGGGTGTTGGCCGTGACGCGGAGCTCCTCGCTGGCGGCCGCAGCCGGCTGCTCGCCGCCGCCCTGCCCGGGGAACCGGAACATGGGCTGCTGCTGCTGGCCCCGCTCCTGGCCGCCTCGGCGACGCGACGCAGCGCTGCCGGAGGTCGCCGCCGCCGCGGCTCCGCCGCCGTAGAGCTCCTCGATGTTGGCCTTGATCACCTCGGCGTCGGCGAATCGCAGACGGAAGGTCTCGGTGGTGAGCGCGCCCGCCGCGGGACGATCGAGCGAGGTGATCAGCCGTTCCATGCGTTGCAGGAAGGCGATGTTGCCGATGAGCGCGAGCTGGTTCGACTCCTCGTCGACCGAGAGCTTCGCGTAGTCGGGCACCTTGTCCTTGATCACGTCGCCCATCGCCTTGGCGGTGTTGCTCCGCAGGCGGAAGACCTTCTCGGCGATGACGCCCAGGTCGGTGCGTGCGAGCACCGACTCGTCGGGCGGAATGACGAGGATGTCGCCCTTGGTGATGTCGGCCACGTCGCGGAGCGTGATGGTCGTCTCGGTCTCGATGACCGCGACGCCGTTCTGCAGCAGCGCCATGTAGACCAGGTCGAGGGCTTGCTCGCGGGGAATGGGCTTGTCGTTGATGACCGTGACCTTGCGGGTCATCACGTCCTGCATCGGCATCACCACCTTGCCGGTGCTCTCGACGAGGAAGGGGACGATCTGCTCGACCGTGAACTGCTTGAAGGCCAGCACCGTGGGGCCGCCGCTCACCTGGCGACGAACCGCCGTCACCGACGGAGCGTCACCCTGCGCCGGGTCGCCGGCGGGTTGCATCGCCATCGCCGCGCCGGCGGCGATCGCCAAGGCCATGGCCGAGAAGGCCACGCCCCGCCCCAGCCCGCTCTCGAACCGCCGCGCCGTGTTCATCGATCGATTCACTCGGTGTCCTTTCACGTTCGCCGACATGTCGCATCCCCGTGCGCTGATCTCGATTCGGTTCATCTGGGCTCGCCCCCGCGACCTCGTCGCCCGCCCTCCGGACGCCGATCGCGCTCGCCGCGGGCCTGTTCCGGACGGGGTTCGCGAGCAGGGTCGGCCGCCGGGGGCTGCTGCTCGGGCGTGGCGGCGGGTTCCGAACCGCCGTCCTTCGACTCGGCCTGGCCCCCTGCGGGAGTCTCGACCATCGCGGGGAGCGACTCCTTGACGTCCTTGGTCAGGCGGCTTCGCTCGAAAAAGCCCACGTCGAACTCGACGCCCTTCCACTTGAGCCGACTCGACCACGGCGGACTGAGCGCCACGACCTCGAGGTCGTCGTGCTTCTCCCCCACCTTCAGCTTGCGGCCGTTGGAGAACCACACGATGTCGGAGAGCATCGCGACGATCGACGGGCCGCCATACGTGCTGGGGGGCGGCGGGGGCTTGTCGGTGTCGACCGGTTCGGCCGCCGCCGAGGCCGTCGGCGGCGGGGGCACGTAGAAGAGACTCCGCCCCTTGACCTGCGCCAGGTAGCCGTCGAAGGTCACCTTCTGCTGCTCCGCGTTTTTCTGCGGGTCGTCGATCTTCTTGAGGGGCTTGGGCGCGGGCGTGACCGCGTCGATGACCAGGGGCACCAGGAACCAGCCGCACGCGAGCGTGGATGCGGCGACGATCGCCGTCGCGGCCCACGCGCCCGGGGTGAGCAGGCGACCGGCCGCGGCCCACGCCTCGCCGGACGACGATCGAGGTGAGACGCCGGCCATCACTTCTTCCCCTTTCGCGCCTGGAGCCACGTCTCGACGGTCATGGTCACGCGGACCATCTTGGCGTTGCGGTCACGTCCGTCGGCCTGCCTGACCTGAAGGCGCGAGATCGTCGACACGATGGGGTTTCGCTCGAGGTCGGCGAGGATGGCCGCCGCGGCGTCCGGATCGGCGGCGAACTGAATGTCTCGCATCATGCGGTCGACCCTGAACTCGCCCGTGATCTTCGCCGCCAGGGGCCCTGCGCCCAGCGGAGACGTCCGCGACGTGCTCGTGCTCTCTCGCACGCCGTGGCGCTTGAGGATCTCGTCGACCTGCTGGTTGAACTCGAGGGGCCGCTTCTCGGGATCGCCCGGAAGGTCGACGAGTCCGAACTTTCGAACGCCCTGCGCGCGGACCTCGGAGGCGATCTGCATGGCCTGCGCGGTCTTGGCGTGGGAGGCGATCACCGCGGCCTTGCTCTCGCTTGCGCTGAGGCGCCGACTGGTGGCGTCGACGACGGGTTCGACCACGAGGAAGTAGGCCGCGATCACGAGACCGCCGCCGATGGCCCATCGCGTGGCACGGGACATCGACTCGAATCGCCGCACCAGACCGACGGGCTTGCCGGGGGAAGGGGCGTTCATGAGCCGCCTCCCGGCGCGGTCGCCGCGTGCGTGCGGATCTTGGCTTCCTCGTCCTGCAGTCGCTGCTTCACGGCCGGGTCGAGCGTGGGGTTCTTCTGCACGTACACCTTTCGAGCCACCCACGCGCGGTTGGCGGTGGCGCGGTCCATCTTCTTGATCTCCTCGTCGGTCACGGCGGGGGGCATCGCGTCCGAGGGAGCCACGGGCCGTCGCGACTCGGCCTGTTCCGTCTCGACGCGGCGGTCGCCGCGACGGGCGCGATCATCGCCAGCCCCTCCTGCGGGCGTCGCGCCGGCCACCACTTCGACGCCGTGCAATCGCTTCGACAACGATTCGGCCGCGAAGTCGGAAGCGGGCTTCACCGGAGCGTGCGCCTGCGCCGGAATCAGGTCCGCCGAGAGGTTGAACTCGACGCTCCCGGCTGAGGTCGTCTCGGTGCGATTCACCTTGATGCTGCGGAAGAGCTTGGTATCGCCAAGATTCCGCTGGAAGACGTTCACGAGGTCCGCGGAGGTGGCCGTGCCCTGGAAGGAGAATCCCTGCTCGGGAGCCAATCGAACGTCGGTGGCGGCAACGCCCACGGGCGTCGCGGCCGAGATGTCGGCGAGCAACTTGGAGATGGGCCAGCGGCTGATGTCGAGTTGCGCGTAGAGGGCCGCCTGGCGGTCGACGTCGGCGTTGCCCCGCTTCATCTCCTCGATCACCCGCACGCGACCGGTCAGGACCGCGTCGCGGGCCGAGGCCAACCCCCATGGAGCCAGCAGCAGGAGGAGGCATGCCGCCAGACCCACGCCCCAGGGGCGAGCGCCCTGCGACAACCACTTGGCGGCACGCACCGGGGCGGGTTCGACGATGAGCGGGGGCTGGGCCGTCAACCTCGCCATCGACGCCGCCTCCGGGGAGGTCGCCACCATGGCCGCCCCCACCGCCAAGGCGTACTGGTCGATCCACGCCTGTTCGTCGCGGAAGCCTTCGACCTTGGAGGCGAGCCACGCGCGGGACGCCGCGTCGAGCATCACTTCGGCGGGCCGAACATCGGCGGCTTCGCCCACCGCGTTCGCGGCGGCGAGCAGCGAGGTTCTCGCCATGGCCGCGAGCGAAGAGGCGTCGGTGGAGTCCTCAAGCACGATCCGAACCAAGCCTCGCTCGGCACCGATCGCCAAGACGGCGAAGGCGTCACCGGCTGGGTCGGTGCAGGCGACGCAGGGCTGCTCGCCGCGAAGGAATGCCATGGCCGACGCAGGCGTGCAGAATGTTTCCGCTCGCGTGCCCAGCGGTTCAACGGACGTGCCTCGGTCGAGCCACCCCACCGCCATGGCCTGACGGATGCCGGGCTTGGACGCGCCGGGGAGCAAGCCGCCCGCGCGGCGGTGTGCCGGCACGGACGAGGGCATCTCGGCTTCGGCGAGCAGGGTCGCCGCCGCGGTCATTTGGGCGTTGTCGGCCACCGGCACTTCGACGAGCCGGGCGATGGAGTCGCCCAAGGGCGTGAGGCGGACGAGGGCGGCGGCCTGATGGGTGGCGACGAAGGCGGCCACGGCCGACTGGCCGTCGAGCAGGGCCGTGGCATGCACCTTCCAGCCGGAAGCGGTCGCGGACACGGCGACGGCGGCATGGCCGGCGGGCCGCGACCGGACGGCCACGACCACATCGGCGGAAGTCTGCGTCGAACGGGGGGCCGAACGAGGTTTTGGAGCGTTGCTTCCCTGCATGAAGATCACCGGCTGTCAGCGAACCATGACTCCCGAGAGACTCACGGGGAGGGAGGAACGATCGAGATCCGCCCGGATTTCAACTTCCAGACCGGTTGTATCGTCCCTGCCGCGGCACGTTACCGAGAAGACGTTGGAACGAACGCAGAGTAGGTCGTTCAACTGGGACAACTGGCCCCGCGACATGCCGGGCACCTCGAGCAGGTCGACGATCGAGGTGAAGCCCCCCGCCTTGCCGGATCGTTCGGCGATGATGGCGTCGGCGAGTTCGGGGGTCATGCCCGGCAGGTACTGAACCGTCTCGGCGGCACAGGTGTTGATGTTGAGTTTGCCGGGCAGCCGGCCCGCGCCGGCGTCCGCCCCGGGACCGATGGTCGCCTCGTCGATGAGCACCCGCAACTCGTCGGTGTTCAGCGGCGTGACGCGTGGCTGCCCAGTGGCCTGCTGGCCCTGCTGCCGCGCCGTGATCTGGCGAAGCTGGTTGAGGTCGCGGCGGATGAAGTCGCCCATGGTCGGGGCGGTGGCGTTGGCGACGTACTCAACGATGACCTTGGCCTGATCGGCGGAGATGGAGACCCTCGCGGCAACATCGGCCTCGGTAGCGGTGGACAGGTCGAGGGGTTGCTGCCCCGACGCCGCCAAGCCCCCATCGACGCTCGACGCGGTGAGGATGCCCGACCAGCCCTGGTCCAGGATGCCATCGGCGTTGTCGGGGGGCCAGGAGAGGTCGCCGTCATCCTCGTTGGGGTCGAGGATGCCGTTGAGGTTCCAGTCCTCGGCGCGTACGTCGCGTTGCTCGATGTCGGCGACGAGTTCGAGCTCGGCGATGCTCCGCATCGGGGCGTTGCGAGGCTGATAGCCGTTCTCGAGCGTGAGGTAATAGGTCAACTCGGCGCCCTGGAGGTTGATGTCGTCGTCGGCGTCGATCCAGTCCTTGATCGAGTCGACCGCGCTCTCGGACATGAAGGGTTCGATGTTGAGCAGGACGCTCGAATCTGGGCTGTTGACGTTGATCTTGGCATGGGCATCGGCGGGGCCGAGCACCTCGCTCTTGCCGTCGGTGGAGGCGATGCGCCACGACGCGCCGGCGACGCGACCGGTGGCGGCCTGGGTCATGTCGTCGAGGGCCTGATAGGCGTTGTCCTGATTGGGATCCTCGGTGGCGGCTTCGAGGCGAGCGATGGTCTCTTCGAGGCCCGCCCTGGCGGCCCAGTACGCCCGCACGCGGCTCATGGACTCGCGGCCCGCGCCGGCCTGGCCGTACGCGCTGGATTGGATCATGCCGATGATGACGGCGGCGATCACGATGACGCCAAAGACCAGCAACGTGGCGAAGCCCCGTCGACATGTCGGGAGCGAAACGCGGATCATCGTGGTGTCCTCCCGCCGCCGGTGGGCGTGGGTGAGCCACCGGAGGCGCCGGGCGTGGGCGTTGCGGGCGGGGTGCCGCCGCCGGGCGGAGGGGTTGCCCCACCACCACTGCCACCACTCCCGCCGCCAGCGCCACCACCCGTGCCCCCGCCACCTGTTCCGCCGCCGGATCCCGAGCCGGACGCGGGCGGAGTGCCGCCGCTCTGGCCACCCTGACCTGCAGGGTTGCCGGTGTCGGGCGGGGTTGCAGCGTCGTCGGCCACGGGCGCGATGGGGACACGATCGATGGCCACGACGCGCCGCACGGTGGCGCGGGTCTTGCGGTCGTCGGAATCGGCGACGACGGTGAAGCGAACGGCGTGCGGCAGACCGTCGGAATCGCTATCCCACGCCTCGAGCCAGTCGGTGCCGTTGGTGGCCACGATGTCGAGCGAGACGGCGCCGGGAGCGATTGGCGACGCGATGCCCCCGCCGTCCTGATACTCGTCGTGGGCCTGATCGGCCCGACGCCAGAACCAGTCGCCGGGCGACTCGGGATCGGGCGAGGGACCGATGCGGTACTGGGCTTCGTACTCGTCACCTTCGACGGTCTGCGGCCGAAGGTTGCGCAGGGACCGCATCAGCACGAGGAGTTGGTCTCGCTGGCCGGGGCCATCGCCGCCGCTGATGATCTGGACGCGACACTGGGCCAGGTCGGCATCGCGGACGGCGTTGGCGAGATCGAGGGCCATCCTCGACGCGACCGCCTCGGCGCGGGCATAGGCCTGCTGGTGCGAACTGGAGGCGACCCTGGCCTTGACCATCTGCGACATCGACACGGCGGTCGCGCCGGCGATGATGACGGCGATGACCGTGGCGACCACCAACTCCACGAGCGTGAAGCCGCGGGGCATGGTGACGGAATGTGGACGGGCGGGCCTCATGCGAGTACGGACACCAAGGGGAATCAGAGCAGACGATCGACGGGTTCCTGCGGCTTTCGGTCGGGGTCGGGCTCATCGCCCCGACGCGGGGCGATGCGGGTCTCGACGGACTCGGTCCGGACGCGGCCGCCGGAGACCCAGGTGACGGTGGCGACGACGACGTACGCGGAGCCGGAGGCGGCCGTGATGTCGAGCTTGAAGCGATACGACTCGAAGGGCGCGTCGCAGGCCCCTTCGACCGCGAAGCGTGCGCCGTAGTTGTCGGGCCCACGGGCGAGGACCAGTTGGAGTTGTTCGTCGAGCAGCATCGCGGCGATCTGGATCTCCTCGCCCGCCCGCTGCGCTCGCATCGCCCGTCCGGTCATGCCGACCATCATGGCCAAGGCCGACCCCAGCAGCACAACGGCCACGAGGATGTCC
>JBBAVG010000001.1:27328-29878 GCA_040397805.1 Phycisphaerales bacterium | reverse complement strand
TGGGCGGCATGGCGTCGAATCACCATGCCTCCTCCGATCGTCCGGCGGCATCGAGGTCGATCGACCCGTCGCCCAGCCCTTGGGGGGCGTCGGCGGCGACGACGAGCGCCCGCATCGATCCGGAGGCGAGATCGACCCGCCACTGGTCGCCACGAGCTGGGTCCTTGAGGAGGATGGACAGGGCGGGACGCTGCTCGCCGGCGGGAAACTCGACACGCCAGCGGCGGGCGTCGAGTTCGTTGCCGTCGGTCTGCAGGGCGGCGACCACCGTGCTTCGCAGCGACGCGGGCGGGGCGAGCAGGTCCGGCCGCCACTCGAATGAGCCGGCCTCGTCGGCGGCGAAGGCGAGGATGCGAAGGCTCCCGCGTTCCTCGTCGTAGTCGATCGCCAGCGGGCGGTTGACGACGGCGTCGCGCCGGGCGGCGATCGAGAGCAGGTCGGCCACGGCCTCGGCGTCAGCCCGGGCTTGGCGTCCGCCCAAGCCGCCCAGTCGCGGGGCCACCAACGCGCCCAGCACGCCGAGGATGACGATCACGACGATGAGTTCGATGATGGAGAACCCTCGCCCGCGTGCGTGCACGGGGCGACGGTCATCGGACGTCGGCATGATCGCGGCGGGCGGCGGCATCTGGAATGCGTGGGACGCGGTGTTCAGCGCTTGCCGTTGATGATGTCGGCGTTCTCGCCCTCGCCGCCCTGCTGGCCATCGGCGCCAAGGCTGACGATGTCGAAGTCGACGTTGACTTGGCCGGGGATGACGAGTTGGTACTCGTTGCCCCAAGGGTCGCGGAGTTCGTCGGGGTTGTTGACGTAGGGGCCCTTCCAGGCGTTCTCGGAGACGGCGGCGGGCCGCTCGAAGAGGATGGTGATGGCCGCGCCCGACTCGGGCATGCCGCAGTCGAGGATGTAGCCGCTCATGGCCCTGGCGAGGGACTCGCCGTTGGCCTTGGCGACGGCGATCTTGCTCTGCCCGACGCGGCTGAGGAACCGCGGGGCGATGACGGCGGCGATGATGCCGAGGATGACGACGATGACGATCACCTCGATGATCGTGAACCCGCGGCGGAACTGGTGCTTGCCGGAACGCTTCATCTCAGGAACTCCATGGCGTCGGGCATGTCCCGACGGCCGTTGACCACCACACGACGAACGCGAGGGCTCACCCGGTCATCGCGGCGTCCTGCACCTGCAGGAGCGCGAGGAGGATGGCCATCACGACGAATCCCACGACGCACGCCAGGCCCACGACGAGCACCGGCGGGAGCGCGGTCGTGAAGAGCTTGACGCTCTGCTCGGTGCGCTCCTCGAAGGCCTTGGCGGCGTTGCCCAGCATCTGGTCGAGCTTGCCGCTGCGTTCGCCCAGGTTGACCACCTGCACCAGCATGGGCGGGAAGTACCCGCTCTTCTCCATGGGCTCGGCGATGGTCTTGCCCGCCGTCACCTGCTCGGCGACCTCGTCGATCACACGCTCCATGGCGCGGTTGCCCAGCGTGCCCTTGGTGACGCGGAGGGCGGCGAGGATGGGGATGCCCGCGGCGGTCAGCGTGCCCAGCGTCCTGGTGAAGCGGGCGACGGCGACGTCCTTGAGCAACCGGCCCAGGAGCGGGGCCTGCATGAGCCGGACGTCGACGGCGAGACGCCCCTCGGGCGTCTCGTAGTAGCGGCGGGCGGCCATGACGGCGAGGCCGACGATGATGGCCGAAGCGAGCCAGCCGGGCACGATGCCGAACCACATGCTTCCGAAGAAGTCCCCCACCCACTGGACCACGCGGGTGGGCCAGGGAAGTTCGGTGGCCTGGCCGGCGAGCTGCTTGAGGATGTTGGGCACGATGAACGTGACCATGATGATGACGGCGATCACCACCAGCAGGCAGATGATGACGGGGTAGAGGATCGCGCCGCTGATGCTGCGGCGGAGCTTGAGGTCCTTGTCGAGCAGTTCGGCGGCCTGCGTGAGCACCTCGGCCAACTGGCCGGAGACTTCGCCCGCTCGGACGAGGTTGACGGTGAGTTCGCCGAAGGTCCGCTGCCACGGGGCCATGGCGTCGGCGAGGGAGCGGCCCTGCTCGACCTGCGCGACGATGGCCTCGAGCATCTCCTTCTGCCGGGGCGAACGTCCCTGTCGCATCATCGTGCGAAGGGAGGCGACCAAGGGCAGGCCCGCGGAGAGGGCGGTGGCCAACTCGCGGATGAAGGTGGCGGTGTCGGCGCGGCCCATCACGCGGGACATGCCCGAGGGGGCCCGCGAGAAACCCGCGGTGCCCGAGGGTGTCCAGCCGCCGCCGCCCTCGACGACGCTGACGGGCGTCTCGCCGCGGCGGACGAGTTCCCGCACGGCCGCGGCACGGTCGACGGCCTCGATGGTCGCGCCGGCGGGCGAGTTGAGCGTCCTGTAGGTGAAGGTGGCCATGGGTGCGGAACGATTCAGACGGAGGCGGCGAGTTCGGCGTCGGCGTCCTGGGTGGCCATGAGCACCTGCTCGATGGTCGTGAGGCCCTCGACGGCCTTGGCGATGCCGTCGCGACGCATGCTCTGGAACTCGGGCCCGAC
>JBBAVG010000001.1:22535-27228 GCA_040397805.1 Phycisphaerales bacterium | reverse complement strand
CGACCGAGCCGCTGGGCGAGGATGCCTTCGAGCACGCTCGACAGGAGGAAGGGCTCGATGCCCATGTCGAGCAGGCGGCCCACCGCGCTGACGGCGTTGTTGGTGTGGAGCGTCGAGAAGAGGAGGTGGCCCGTGAGCGCGGCCCGCACGGCGATCTCGGCGGTCTCGTAGTCGCGGATCTCGCCGACCATGATCACGTCGGGGTCCTGGCGGAGGATGCTGCGGAGCCCATCGGCGAAGCTCAGTCCACGCTTGGGGTTGACGGGAATCTGGTTGACGCCCGAGAGTTCGTATTCGACGGGGTCCTCAATCGTGATGATCTTGAGGGTGGGGTCGTAGAGCTTGGTGAGGGCGGCGTAAAGCGTCGTGGTCTTGCCGCTGCCGGTGGGCCCGGTCACGAGCACCATGCCGTGGGGAAGGTCGATGAGCCGCTGCATCGAGTCGCGATCGGCCTGGCGCATGCCCAGCGTGGCCAGGTCGAGCGTGACGGCGTCCTTGTCGAGGATGCGCATCACGACGCTCTCGCCGTAGAGCGTGGGCACGGTGCTGACGCGGATGTCGATCTTGCGTCCCTCGAAGCGGAGGGAGATGTGGCCGTCCTGCGGGGCGTACCGCTCGGCGATGTTCATGCCCGACATGATCTTGACGCGGCTGGTGATCGCGGGCTGGAGTTGCTTGGGCGGGGGCTCCTGCTCGACGAGCACGCCGTCGACGCGGTACTTGACGGCCAACTTCTTCTCGAAGGGCTCGACGTGGACGTCGCTGGCCCTGGCGCGGATCGCCTCGAGGATGATCAGGTTGACGAGGTTGATGAGCGAGGGCTGCTCGGCCATCCGGTGCAGGTCGTCGGCCTCGATGGCCTCGAGGTTGGAGACCAGGTCGTCGTCGCCCCCCTCCGCGCCGCCGAGCCGGGCGGCCATCTGCGCCGCGGTGATGCCGTACTGGCCGCGCATGAGTTCGGTGAAGACCTCGCGGTTCACCGCCACCGCACGGACCGGGCGCCCGGCGCACACCGACACCTCGTCGGCCGAGACGACGTCCGAGGCGTCGAGCATCGCCACCAGCAGTCGCCGCCCGTCGGACGCGTAGGGAATGGCCCGCAGACGCACCGCCTGCTCGGGCGCGATCAGGTCCGCCAGCGACGCGTCGGCCTCGGGCACGGCCGTCAGCGGCGCGGGACCTCCCGCTCCCTGTCCGGGCGCCGACACCGCGGCATCTACGTCGTGCAACCTGGTGGTCTTGGGCATGCGTGCTGAATCCGATCCGTGCAAGGGGGGCACAACGGCCCCGACGCTCACTGATTGCCTTCGTCCTCGTCGATCATGAAGTCGCCCATGGGGTTGAAGCCCTCGGACTTCTTCTTCGGGAGTTTGGCCTTCTGCTCGGCGGTGAGGATGGACTCGATCCGCTCCTTGGTCTTGGCGTCGAGCTCGCGCCGGGAATCGCGGGCCACCTTCACGGGATCGTTGGGATCGCCGCCCATCCCCTGGAAGCCCTGCATCATCACCATGATCGAGCCGCCCGCCTCGGTCTCCTTCTCCTCGGTGGCCTTGGCCCAGCGCTCGTTCACGCCCGCCACGTCGCGTCCGTACGAGTCCTTGACCGCCTGGAGCTGCTCCTTCTGGTCGGCGGTGAGGTCGGCGAAGCCCATGGCCGCGTCGATCATCTGCTGCGGGTGCGAGGGGCGATAGATGCGCGGGAAGCTCCGCCGTTGCACTTCGGCGACGAACTTGGCGCGATCCTCGTCGCTGAGGGCGGGCTCGATGCGACGGGCGTAGGAACGGTTGACGTCCCGCACCTGCGCGGCCGACTCGGAGAACTTCTTCATCATGGTCTGGACCTTGTTCATGTCGAACATGGCCCCGCCCTCCATCATGTCGTTCTGGGCGTCCTTGGCATCCTTCTCGAACACGACGAGCAGCCGATCGATCTCGAGCTCCCACGCGTCGAGCGCGTCCTTCACGACGCCGGCATCGGTGGGCGTGGCCTTGATGCGATCCATCACCGAGACGAGGTCGACGGCCGAGCCGCTGACGATGCCGAACCGCATGGCCTTGCCGCGACGGTGATGTCGCTCGACGGCGGGCCACTGGGCCAACTGCGTCTCGGTGCAGACGGCCTTGAGGTCGTCGAAGAAGCTCTTCTCGAGGGCCTCGCCCTTGGCGGTCATGTCCTTGGTGATGGCGGGCATGTCCTTCTGGAAGACGGAGAAGTCGCCGTCCTCGCGGGCCCTTTCGCCCAGGGCGGCCATCTTCTCCATCATCTCCTTCTGCAGGGCCCGGTTCGCCTCGGTGTGGCCGTCGTAGAGGGCCTTGGCCGTGTCCTGCTGGTCGGCGTCGAAGCCGAGCAGCTTGACGAAGGCGTCGAAGCTGCGCTTGGTGATCGGGTCCATCGTCTGACCCTGACCGCCGCCCATCATGCCGAACTGGGCACGGGCCGGCGTCACGAAGACGACCAACGCCGCGACGATCATCAACGCGGCGCGGGAGATCCACGCGAAGCTCCCGGCGACGGTCCGCCGCTCATTCACCGTGTTCGCCACCATCAGACTCGTCATGGCCGACTCCCCTGTGCGCCCGCGTCGCGGGCATGTGCTGGACCACCGAACGCTTGCCGAAGCGTATCACCCTCGCGTCGTCATTCCGCCCGGCGGATGATGACGGCGTTCCCTTCGAGTTCCCCTTCTTCGCCGCCGCCCTGACCGGCCTTGGGCAGCCGGTCGCGCTGGCCGTCGCTGAGCATGGCCCGCAGCCGCTTGGAGACCTGTTCGTCGAGCTCGCGACGGGCCTTGCGGGCCTGCTGCAGCTCCTCGGGATCGTTGCCGAACGACAGCACCACGCCGCCGCCGGCCCCGCCCGCTTGTCCGTCGTCCTCGGAGGTCTCGATGGCCTTGGCCCACGCGGCATTGAGCGGGGCGGCGTCGCGCTGGTACGACGCGAGCAGGTCCGCCACCTGCGACCGCTGCGACTCGTCGAGGTCGCTCATCCCCGCGGCCGCCTCGAGTTCGCGGAGCGTGCGGCCCTTGCGGTAGACGCGAGGAAAGGACGCGGACTGGACCCGCTCGAGGAAGGTCGCGCGCAGCCCCTCGGGCAGCAACGCCTCCACCTTGCGTGCCGCGTCTCGGTGGAGGTCGCGGACCTTGGTGCCTTCCTCCTTGGCCTTGGCCATGGAGGCTTGCATCTCCTGGATGTCGATGGGCTTGCCGGGCGTCCATCCCTGGCGATCGCCCCGCCCGTCGAGTCGAGCGACCATCATGCGGTCAAGTTCAAGTTCGTACGACTCGAGGACGGGTTCGAGCACTGCACGGTCGGTCGTGGCGAGATCCAACTCGTCGACGAGGGCGATGACGTCGATCGACTCGCCGCTGATGGATCCTGCCGGGAGGCCGACGTCGCGCCGCCGCATCCGCTCCACCTTGGGCCACGCCGATTCCTGCGACGGCGTGAGCAGCGAACGGACGTCCTTCAGGAAGTCGGTCTCCAGCGCGACCGAATCGTCACGGAACGACTTCTCGAGGCCGGGCAGTCGCTCCATGAAGGCCGAAAAATCGCCTGTATCTTCCGACGACCGCCGAGCCTCGTCGAGGGCCTCGCGGTGCGCCTTGCGGCGTGCCTCGTAGGCCGAGGCGTACCCGTCGTGAATCACGCCCGCCTGCTCGGCCTGCTCGGCCGACATGCCCGACACCTTGGCCGCGCGGTCGAGGAACCGCTTCGTGATCATCGAACCGGTCGCGTCCGGCCCAGCGCCGCCGATGCTCACCGACATCGAAACCACCTGCTGCGCACCGGCCTCACCCGAGGGCAGGCACGCCCCCAGACACGCGCATGCCATCAGGACAGGAGCGACGCGACGACGGATGGACATGGACATGAACGGGGTTCTCCGAGGCGGCAGCGATCAGACCGGCCGCGTGCTTCAATGTGTGCGCGACCTCGCCATCGGCGATGACGATACCGACCGCGCCCGCCAAGGATGCCCGTCGGCGGCGGATCCGCCCGAAAATCCCGCGGAGATCGCGAAACCATCTTCCAGACGGCCGGGCGTCGGTGGCGATCAGGTTCTGACGAGGACGTCAGTTCTGCCCGCCCCGACCGCGTCCACCACCACCACCACCACCACCACCACCCCATCGGCCGCGGCCGTCACCATCTTCCTCGCTCCGCTCGGGCAGGCGAGTCTCCTGCTCGTCGGTGAGGACCTTGCGGATGTCATCGATCAACTTGCGTTCGAGGTCGCGGCGTTCCTCGCGGAGGTCGGCCAGAGGGCCCTCCTGGTTCCAGCCGCGGGCCATCATGTCCATCAGGTTGAACTTGGCCTCGCTCTCCTCGGTGGCGGTGACGAGTTTGGCCTGCAGGGGCGAGAGCGTCTCCGCGAACCGCTTGGCGACCGCCGCGAGTTGTTCCTTCTGCTCGGGCGTGAGGTCGGCCATGCCCGTCGCGGCCTCGGAGACCCGCGAGGCGTAGCCCTTGCGGTAGATGTCGGGATAGCTCTGCTGGTTGAAGGCCGCCTCGAAGGCCACCCGCTTGTCCTCGGGCATCGCCTCGACCATCTGGCGGAAGAAGCGGCGGTTGACGTCTCGCACGCGACGCCCCGCCTCGCGGCCCTTCTCGACCATGTCCTGCATGCCTTCCATGTCGCCCGTGCGACGCAGTTCCATCATCTTCTCCATCGCGCCCTGATAGACCTCGTTGCG
>JBBAVG010000001.1:21328-22435 GCA_040397805.1 Phycisphaerales bacterium | reverse complement strand
GCTCTCCTGCATCTTCTCGAAGACGGCCGGGTCGTTGGTCTCGCGGAACTCGTCGCGGGCCCGCTGGCTCGCGTCCCGCATCGCCTTGGCCGCCGCGGCGGCCTGCCCCGAGTACCCCTCCAGCAGGGCCTCGGCGGCCTCCTTCTGGTCGGAGGTCAGGGCGAGGATCTTGGCGAACTTGTCGATCTGGCGGCTGCCGATCTGGGGCAACATGCCCTCCATCATGCCACTACCCATCCCCCCGCGACCGCCACGGCCGCCGGGCTGGGCGTGGGCGGTGCCGGCCGCCGCCACGAGCATCAACACCGAAGCTGCCACCACCATCACCGAACGAAGATTGAACATGAGATCATTGCTCCACGACTTGCCGCGATCATCGCGGTGAACACCAAAGGGGTACGACGTCCGCCTTCCCGAGGCCCCCATCGCGACGCCCAACGAGGCGCGGCGGGCGGCATTGCCACCAAGGTTCGCCGCCGCCGCCCATCTGGAGGCGGGTCTGCGGCTGCTTCTACGAGCCTGAGGGCGGGCCCGTTACCGGCATCCGAGGGGTCATCGCGACAGGGTGATCGTCCCGAGATCGATCACCAGGTCGCCTGGGTGGTAATAGTCGACGGCCAACTGGCCCTCGCCGACGGACGTGAAGACGAGGCAGCCGCGGCCGTGACGGGTCGCGTAGTCGAAGTCGCCATCGCTGGGGCCGGCGTATTCGGCGTTGCGTTCCTTCTGGACATGGAAGTGATAGTGCGCGATGGCGTGGTCGGACGCGGCGATCATCTCGTCGCTGGCGACGAACTGGGTGTCGCCGCGACGCTGGCTGCTCCTGGGCATGTAGAGCATGACGACGGCACGCTCGGCGGGGCCTTGCGCGACCTCGCTCCGCCTGAAGGCGACGAGTCCTCCGTATTCGGTCGAGGTGTCCGCCCGGTCGGCGCGGGCCTGCGCGAACAGGGCCCGGACGACATGAGGCTGGCGAACGGCCTCGTCGATGGCGAGGATCGCCACCAGGTCGGCCCACGAGAGTTCGGCCACCCGTCGCTCGAAACGTTCGCTCTTGACCGGCCCGTCGACGCGCTTTCCTTCGGACAGCGAACGCTGGTGGAAGGT
>JBBAVG010000001.1:0-21228 GCA_040397805.1 Phycisphaerales bacterium | reverse complement strand
CTTGACGCCCGCCGCCCGATCCATCATCGCGGCGCGGGCCGTGCCCTCTGGGTCGATTCTGGCGAGCACGTTCCACGCGTCGGCGCGATGACGCATGGTCCAATCAATGGCCTCGGTGGGCGGCAGTTGCGGCGGGTCGAGGAAGACGCCGAAGACGACCTCCTCCACGGACCGACCCGGATGGAGGTCCTGCAGCGCGAACCGCTCGACCCGATCGGACTCTTCGACGCCCGGCAACGTACGCGCGTAGGCACGCACGATGGCGGGCGTGAAGTCGGTCCACCCCTTCGAGCCGGCGTTGCGGCAGATGGCCACGGTCACCTCGCGGGCACCCTCCTTGGGCAGCATCATCTTGGCCATGTCCCGTGCATCGTTCACGACCGACTCGTCGCGGTCGTTGAGCAGGGCATCGACCACCGCCGCGCGGAGCGCGGGGGGTTGGCCGGTGGTCCAGGCGATCTCCTTGTAGACGTCGCGGGGCGCGACGGCATCGACGCCCACCCGCTCGGCCGCGCTCTGCGAGGCGCGCAGGTCGGAGACCGCCTGCAGACGCCGCGTGGCCGACTCGGAGGTGTCGCGGAGAACCGAGAGGGGCGGGCGATCCGACGACGTCGTGGAGCATCCGGCGGCGGCAAGGAGACCGGCGAGGGCCAACAGCGACGGGAGGTGACGCGTGCGGCGGCGAGTGGACATCACGCAAGCATAACCACCGCCGCAGCGCATCGTGGCCGATCGGGGGCGTCGAGACGTACCCTGCGGCCATGGCCAAGAAGACCCCCGTCGCTCCCGCCTCGACCCGCTCCGAAAAAGACACCATGGGCGAGATGCAAGTCCCCGCGCACGCCCTCTACGGCGCATCCACCCAGCGGGCGGTGCTCAACTTCCCCGTCAGCGGCAGGCCGGTGCCCTTCGGCATCATCGCGGCGTACGCCGCCACCAAGGCCGCGTGCGCGAAGGTGAACAAGTCGCTGGGCCGGCTCGACGCCAAGCGGACCAAGGCGATCGTCGAGGCGTGCGACCTGATCGCCGCCGGACTGCCCGACCACGGGGGCTGGCAGGCCCACTTCCCGGTCGACATCTTCCAGACCGGCAGCGGCACCAGCACCAACATGAACGTCAACGAGGTGGTGGCCAACCTCATCTGCCTCGCCCGGGGCAAGCCCATCGGGTCGTCGAAGGACGCCTCCTATCTCAAGGCCGGGGGCGTCCACCCCAACGACCACGTGAACATGGGCCAGAGTTCCAACGACACCTTCCCCACCGCGATGCACGTCGCCGCGGCGGTGGCCATCCACCGGGATCTCGCCCCGGCGGTCCGCCGCATGGCCGAGCAGCTCGAGCGACAGGCCAAGGCGTGGGACAGCATCGTCAAGATCGGCCGCACGCACCTGCAGGACGCGACGCCGATCCGGCTCGGGCAGGAGTTCGGCGGCTACGCCTCGCAGCTTCGCCACGGCCTGGCCCGGCTCGAGACCGCCATGCACGCCTTGTGCGAACTGCCGCTGGGCGGCACGGCCGTGGGCACGGGCATCAACTGCCACGAGCAGTTCGGGTCGCTGGTCGCCGCGGAGCTCTCCAAGGCCTTCACCCGAGGCAAGAAGGACGCCATCACGTTCCGCGAGGCGAGCAATCACTTCGAGGCCCAGCACGCCAAGGACGCGTACGTCGAGGCCTCGGGCCAACTCAAGACGCTCGCGGTGTCCCTCTCGAAGATCGCCAACGACATCCGCTGGCTGGGGTCGGGCCCCCGCTGCGGGATTGGCGAACTGGTCCTGCCGGCCGTCCAACCCGGCTCCTCGATCATGCCCGGCAAGGTCAACCCGGTCATCTGCGAGTCGCTCGTCATGGTCGCCTGCCAGGTGATCGGCAACGACGCGGCGATCACCTACGGCGGGTTCGGCGGCGTGGGTTCGCTGCTCGACCTCAACGTGGCGATGCCGATGATGGCCGCCAACATGCTCGAGAGCATTCACCTGCTCGCCAAGGGGTGCGACATGTTCACCACCAACCTGCTCGCCAACCTGCAGCCCGACGAGGCACGCTGCCAGAGCCTGATCGAGGGCTCGCTGGCCATGTGCACCTCGCTGGTGCCGGTGATCGGCTACGACGCCTCGGCGGCCTTGGCCAAGGAGGCCTTCAAGCAGGGCAAGACGGTCCGCCAACTCGCCTATGAGACGTGCGTGGGCCGCACCGACAACGCGGGCAAGGTCATCACCCGCGGCGACATCGATGCGTATCTCAACCCGTGGAGCATGACGCTGCCGGGCGGCGAGGGAAGCGCGGGCGGCTGAGCCGCAAGGGCGAGCGCATGCGAGCGTTCGGGCAGCCGCGTCAGGCGGGCTTGAGTCGCTCCATGACCATCTTGAGGTCGGACCAGACCTTGCCCCGCACCTCCTCGGTGTAGCTGCGGAGGACGTACGAGGGGTGGTACGTGGGCATGACGGGGATCACGCGTCCGTCGCGGAGCGTCAACTCGCTCCAGCGGCCGCGGAGGTCGCTCATGCTCGATTCGGTGTTGAGGAGCATCCGCGTGGCGGCCAGGCCGAGGGTGACGATGAGTGCGGGGCCGACGATGGCGATCTGCTCGAGGAGGTATGGCAGGCTCGGGGCGGCTTCGGCCTCGACGGGGAACTTGTTGTTGGCGGGCCGGGCCTTGAGCACGTTGGCGATGTAGAGCGAGGACCGTTCGATCCCCATGGCGACGATCATCTTGTCGAGCAGTTGGCCGCTGCGACCGACGAAGGGCCTGCCCTGCAGGTCCTCGTCCT
This sequence comes from Phycisphaerales bacterium, assembly GCA_040397805.1. GTDB lineage: Bacteria > Planctomycetota > Phycisphaerae > Phycisphaerales > UBA1924 > UBA2402. The sequence continues at coordinate 18,460 of JBBAVG010000001.1, read as the reverse complement.
CGCCCGGAGCTTCGCCGATGAACATCAGCGACGAGGCGACATCGCCCTCGCCCCAGACGATCGTGTTGAACACGGGCTTGAAGTGTCGGTGCGGCTGTTCGCGGTCGTAGCGTTCGCGGAGCGCGGCCATCGCCGCGTGGCGTTCATCAACGCTTCGGGCTCGTGCGTGCTCCGGGGGCGTGGGCGCGGGCCAGGGGTCGGCAGGAGCCGAGACCTGGGCGACCGGCGGCGGAGGCGCCTTGGGAGCGACGGACGGAGGGGGCCGAACCGGCTGACGCGGCGGGGGTTCGACGGCCTTGGGCTTGGCGGTGGGTCCGGCCGCGAGGGATGGAGGCGAGGCGACGGGAGCGGGCACCGGCGCGGGGGCGTCGTCGGGGACGATCTCGGGCATCGGCACGTCGAGCACGCCGCAGCGGTAGACGGGGATGAAGTCGACATCAAGCAGCTTGGCGGTTTCGGCGCCTTGGCGGACGAAGGCTCGGAGTTGCTGGATCGGGTCGACCATCCTGCATGGAGGGTACGTCGGCGGTCGGGCGGGGCGGCGACCGAGGGGCCACGACTTTCCTACGCTGGGCTCTCCCGATGGCCAGGGCCCGTTCCAAGACCTCGACCAGCCCGTTCCGGCTCTTCCCGACCGGCGGCGGCGCCTCGCGCGACTCGTACGGCGAGGTCTCGAAGCAGCCGCTGCAGGTGCTCTGGCTGCTGCTGCCCTTCCTCGTGCTCTACGAACTCGGGTCCATCCTGTACCTGCAGCATCCCACCGAGGGGGTTCGCGAGTCGATCGCGGCGTACAGCTTCGTGGAGCGGATCTTCCGCGCCTTCGGCGTCGCGAGCTTCCACATCCCGGCGATCCTGCTGGCGACGACGCTGGTGGGGTGGCACGTGGCTCGCCGCGATCCGACGGTCGTGCGGCTGCCCGTGCTCTTCACGATGCTGGTCGAGTCGATCGTCTGGACCTTCCCGCTGCTGATGCTCGGACTGCTGCTCCAGTCCCGACCGGGCCTGATGGAGGTGTCGCGAACGGTCGACATCACGACGCTTCCCTGGCAGGCGCGGCTCACCCTCAGCGCGGGAGCGGGCTTGTACGAGGAACTGCTCTTCCGATTGGTGGGCATCACGCTCGTGCAGTTGTTCGTCACTCGCGGCCTGGGCGCGACCGCGGGCGTCGGGGCCACCATCGCGATCTTCCTTTCGGCCGGCGCGTTCGCGCTGTATCACCGAACGACGCTGCCGGGCGGCGGCGCGGACCTGACGCTGCTCACCTATTACGGCCTCGCGGGCCTCTACTTCGGCTCGCTCTTCATCTTCCGCGGATTCGGCATCGTCGCGGCGACGCACTTTCTCTTCGACGCCCTGGTGCTGGTTGCGATTCCGGCGGCCGGCGCGAGGAACTGATCGCGAGAGGGGACCGCGGTCAGCGACGCCGGATGCAACGGGCCGGGTCGAGTTCGATGATGATGCGGCGGGTCGCCTCGTCGCGCGACTTCTCACGGCCCAGAGGCAGGACCTTGGCGATGCGATCGAAGTCGCCGCCCATCCAGAGCGTGACCGAGACGTTCGTTCCGCGGGTGGACATCGACCAGGACGGACTGCCGCCGGGCCCCATCTCGCTGAGCGCACGCCTCACGCTGGCGCCGACGTCGATGCCTGCCGCCCCTTCCAAGATGAACGTGACCGGCGAGGCCCCGTCGGCCACCTTCGGCGGCAGTGTGGCGGGCAAGGCGGACGGTGCGGCCGAATCGGCCAACCCGCCCGAGGCTTGCACCTCGGCCAACAGCTTGAGCAAGTCGGGCGGCGGCGCGCCGGTCGCGGCACGCGGCTGTCCGCCGGGGGCCGTGGCCAGCAGGCGGAGGGGTCCCTCGTCGAGCAGTCCGGAGGGGCCCAGCAGTTTCCATGCGACAAAGCCGACGCAGCCAATCGGGACGGCCACCTTGAGCACCATGACCGCCGCCCGCCATGACACCACGAACAGCACGGCCAGCGCGAGCAACCCGGCAACCCCGACGACCATCGCCTTCCACGACGAGGCGTCGAGCGGCATGCCACGCCTGGCCACAAGCCACCACGCCAGGCCGCCAACGCACCCCACCGCGATCATGGCGGCCAGCCACGGAAAGGACGGCTGGCGGCGGGCCACGGCCGAGGCCGGCAGGTGGGCGTCAAGCCCCAGGGGCCTCCCCGCATGAGCGGCGACGGGAGACTCCTTGACGAGCACCGGTTCCCCGCACTTCGGACACGGAAGCCGGCGGCTCGTGCCGACGATGCAGGCCTGCACGACGGTGCGGCAGGAGGGACATGGGGCGTGAACCGTCGAGAGGGTGGCCATGGCGTCGCGTGGGGGCGGTCCGATCCGACCGACGTCGGGAGATCGGGCGGAGTCGTCCCCCTCATCAGGCGGAATCGCTTGATTCGCTCCTATGTTTCGGTCATGCCCCAGTTGTCCCCCCGAGTCCTCAATCTCAAGCCATCCGTCACGGTCGCCTTCATGAACAGGGCCAAGAACATGAAGGCCCAGGGGCTCGACGTGCTGTCGTTCGCGGCCGGCGAGCCGGACTTCGACACGCCCCAGCCCATCAAGGACGCCGCCATCGCGGCCCTGCAGGCCGGACAGACCAAGTACATGCCGACGTTGGGCGATCCGGCGACGCGGAAGGCGATCGCCGACAAGTTCACGACCGAGAACGGCATTCCCGGGCTGACGCCCGATCACATCACCATCGGCAGCGGCGGCAAGCACTCGCTGTACGTGGCGTGCCACGTCATCTTCGATCATCCGCCCCACGGCCAGCAGCCCCACGAGTGCGTGCTGCCCGTGCCGGCATGGGTCAGCTACGCTCCGCTGGTCGAGCTGGCCGGCGGCAAGGTCATCGAGGTGCCCACCACCGTCGCGTCGGGGTTCAAGGCCACCGCGGAGCAGATCAAGGCCGCCATCACGCCCCGCACGCGACTGGTCATCCTCAACTCGCCCAGCAACCCCTGCGGCACGATGTACACGCCCGACGAGCTCCGCGCCATCGGCCGCGTGATCCTCGAGGCCTCCCGCACCATCGCCCCAGACATCCTGGTGCTCAGCGACGAGCTGTACGAGAAGATCACCTTCGGATCGATCCCCCACTTCTCGATCGGCTCGATGCCCGAGATCGCCGACCGCGTCATCACGCTCAACGGCCTCTCCAAGGCCTACGGCATGACCGGATGGCGTGTGGGCTACACCGCCATGCCCGGCGAGTTCGGCCTGAAGTTCACCAACGCCATGGCCACGCTGCAGGGGCAGATGTCGACCAACATCACCAGCTTCGTCTATCCCGCCATCCGCACCGCGCTCACGCAGTGCGCCCCGCAGGTCGAGATAATGCGTCAGGCCTTCGCCGCACGGGCCAAGGTCATCAACGCCCGGCTCTCCCGCATCCAGGGCGTGATCAACGCCCCGGCCACCGGCGCGTTCTACGCCTTCCCCGACATCTCCGCGTGGTTCGGCAAGACCACCAAGGGGGGCAAGCCCGTGCGGTCCGCCCTCGAGATGTGCAACGCCATGCTCGAGGAGAACCTCCTGGCCTTCGTGCCCGGCGAGGACTTCGGCGGCTGCGGCGGCAACCACCTCCGCATCTCCTTCGCCTGCAGCGAGGAGCAGATCAACAAGGGCATGGACCGCTTCGAGGAGTTCCTCGGCAACCTCCGCTGACGGTCGCCGGTATCGCGGACGTCCCGCCCTCCCACCCTCGTGATGTCCGCCGGCGCCCCGATCAACTCCGACTCCCTGCAACGCCTCGACGCCATCATCGCCGAGGACAGGCCGTGCCGCCGCTGCGGCTACAACATCCGCGGCCTTCGCGTCGGTGGACGGTGCCCGGAGTGCGGCACGGCGGTTCGCGTGGTGGGTCGCCCTCGCGGCGAGGCGGCGATCAACGACGCCCCCATCGAGCACCTGCACGCGTTGCGGACCGGTTCGCTGCTGATGCTGCTGGGCGGCCCGGTGGGCACCGCGGCCTTCGTGGTCGCGATCCAGACCGAGCAAATCTCGAATGGCAACGCCTTCACCGCGAGCATCGGCCTGGTCGCCACGCTTGGCCTCCTCGCGTGGGCCGTCGGCGCGTGGATGGTGCATTCGCCCGCACCCTCGCCGCGAACCGGCGAGGCCCGCTCGGCATGGCAGATGACCAACCGCCTGCTCGCGTTCGCGCCGGTGGTCACGTGCGGCTGCCTGTACATGCAACTGTTCCTCGGCCCTCGCCTTGAGTGGCTGATCGCCGCGGCGATCATGCTCGTGGTCTCGCTGGCGGGATTCCTCTCGTTCTGCTACTACGCATCGTCGCTCTGCCTCTGGGCGGGCGACGACGAGACGGCCGAACGATTCCGCGTCTCGGGCTTCGTGGCGATCATCGGCGGCATCCTGTTCGGCTTGGCGTTCAGCGGCACGCTCGTCTTCATCATCTTCAACGGCGCGGGCGTGCTCTCGATCCCCGCCGCGTGCGTCACCGGCCTGCTCACCATCTACTGCACGTGGGGCGCGATTCGTTGCCTGTACTCGCTGCACGCGAACTTCCGCTGGGCGATCACCAACCGCTTCGACTCGATGGACGCCGACGTCCGAATCGCCGACCGGATTCGTCGCCGCATCGAGGAGAACCAGTCCGAGGAGTCGAGAAAAAAGGCCCGCCACATCAGCAACCCGTGATCCCCCCGGCAAGGCGGCCCGACCCGCGCAGTCGGTGCGGCCGCCCCCGCCCGCGGTCGGGGACACAAGGTGAGATGAAGTGCCGCTCGCGGCCCGACGATGGCTCGGACGAGATGACCACGCCGCCGCCCCTCCCGCGTTATCAGCCCTACTCCGCACCCCGCGCCACGTGGCCCGGAGCGCTGGCCGACCGCGCAGCCCTCCGCATGGCGGGACTCCTCATCCGTGGCGTCGACGGCGCGCTCTCGGCGGTGCATCGCCACGACGCCGACGCGATCTTCCCGTCCTTGGCGCATCTGTCGTCGTCGATCCGCGACACGCTGGTCGCCCGCGGATGGCCCGCCCTGCCGCTGCGAATCGGCGTGAAGTCGCCCGGGCCGTGGTGCAAGCCGCTCTTTGACCAAGCCTCGCCGCTGCCGGTGCAGTGGTGGTCGCTCGGGGCCGACGCCCATGCCGCCCAGGCGTGCCGCTCGCACGCCCTCGACGCCGTCGTGGAGCGTTGCGGCGACACCGGACTGTTGGTGCACACCCTGGAGCGAACCGACCACGAGGCGCTCTGGGCGGACTGGACGCAGGAGCGACCGGTGTCATTCCCGGCGGTCTTCCCGGCTCGGCTCGACGTCTCTTCGCTGCAATGGCACGAGGTGGGCGAGGACGAATGGACGCTCGCCCACGACCTGATCATCGCCGCCGCGACCCTCGCTCGCGATCCGGCCCGGGCGACGATGGCCGATCTGCTGCGAGGTCGACACGGCGGGTCGGGCTGCTTCAATCCGGCGTCGCCCGCCACGGGGCTCAAGCCCCTTGCGACGCAGAGGCCGTGGCGGGAGACGGCGCTCTGGCAGGCGGCCTCGTCGTTGATCGCCGCAGGATCCTTTCCCTCGCCTGTGCGAGTGGCGGCGGCCCGCCTGTGCGGCGCGGCGGCCACACTGACCGACTGGCCGGTGACCGAGTCGTTCCGACTCGCCACGGCGCAGGCCGCGGCGTCCGTGCTCCGCGAGGACCCCACGTCGCTGCTGCGATTGGCGGCCGTGCAGCTCGGGTGCACCTGCGACGAGGAGGGGCTCGCCACGCTCGAGCGTGCGCACGACGCGGTCGACGGGGCCTCGGGCGAGGAGTCGCTCGACAACATCGGGTTCCTGCAGGCCGAAGCGGTCACGGGAGAACCCGTGTCGCTCACGACGGGTCGCCTTGCCGCGGGCATGTCGATCGCGTTCGCCCATTCGCCGGCGTCTCGCATCCGCTTCATCCTCGAGGACTTCCTCGACGTGCTCGGCGAATCGGGCCGCCTGGTGGGGCGTGATCAGGACCTCGCGCTGCTGAAGCGGGCGTTCGGCGTGCTCGATCGCGCCGCGACGCGTGCCGCCGCACGCCGGCCGCTCCCGGCCCCGTCGCCGGCGGCCGCTCCAAACGCGACGACGGGTTCCGACTCGGCGGGTTCCCTGCCGTCGGTACCGGCGACCGAGACGCGTCAGGCGGCGTGAGGACGCCGCCGCCTCGACCGCCCGCGGGCTACATTCCCACGCGATGCAGCCGCCGCTCGCCTCCGATCCCGCCCTCGCCACGGTGCTCGTCGCCGTCCAGGCGTCGCTGCGCGACGTGGAACGCGTCTTTGATGCCCAGCTCGCCAGCGACCTGCCACCGGTCACGCAGCTTGTGCGCCACATCGAGCGGTACCGGGGCAAGATGCTGCGACCGACGCTCGTGCTGGTCTGCGGCATGGCCTCGCACCCTCGCGCCGGCGAGGGCGGCGACCCCGGCTCGCTCGTGACGCCGCGTCACGTGGCGGCGGCCGCGACGTGCGAGATGGTCCACATGGCCACGCTCGTGCACGACGACGTGCTGGACGAGGCCGACACCAGGCGACGCGGCGACACGGTCAACCGCCTCCACGGCAACGAGACGGCGGTGATCCTGGGCGACTACTTGATCGCCTCGGCCTACCACCTGTGCTCTCGCGAGGCGGGCAACGAGGCGGCGATCATGGTGGGCCACGCCAGCATGGTGACGTGCTCGGGCGAACTGCTTCAGTTGCACCACCGGGGCGACTACTCGCTCGACGAGGCCACGTACTTCGAGATCGTGGGCCGCAAGACCGCCGAACTCATCGCGACCTCCTGCTCGCTGGGCGGCTTGCTCTCAGGAGCGAGCCCCGAGGTTCGAGACTCGCTGCACCGCTTCGGACGCGACCTGGGCGTGGCCTTCCAGATCCAGGACGACCTGCTCGACCTGACCGGCACGGAGCGCACGGTGGGCAAGTCGGTGGGCAAGGACCTCGAGAAGGGCAAGATGACGCTCCCGCTGGTGCACCATCTCGGGCAGTGCTCCCCCGCCGCCCGCGGCGAGGCGTTGCGGCTGCTCGAGCGTGCCTGCGGCGACTTCGCGGCCGGCGATCGCGAGGCCGCCATCGCCGCGGCGGAGCTCGCGTCGCGGCTGGAGGAGTCGGGGAGCGTGCGGCACGCCCGCCAGCGGGCGTTGCTGCTGGTCGAAACGGCCCGCGAGGCCATTCTTCCACTCCCGCCAAGTCCCGCCCGCGACATGCTGCTCGCGATGGCCGATGCCGTGGTGAACCGTGCCTTCTGACACGAACGCCGAGCATGCCGCCACGTCGTCTTCGGGCCTCAAGGCCCGCCTGCTCCGTCTGTATCGTCGGCGGATCGTCAACGTCAACATCAACATCGTCGTGGCCGGCCTTCTGGCGCTGGTTCCGACCACCATCGCCGCCCGCTTCGCCGAGCAGCACTTCGGCCAGGGCAGCTACCTGGCCATCACGTCGGTGACCTTCATCGCCGACGCCGTCTCCGACGTGGCCGTCTATTACGTGCTGCACTGGATCGCCAACCACATGCCCGGAACCAAGGCCGACGGCTCCGGCTCCGCCGCGTACGGCCACTTGTCGTACATCAAGGACGCGACACTGGTGCAGTTCGAGCGGATGTGCCTCTCGCCGCTGCTGTACCTGATCGCGCTCGCCACGCAGTACTCGATGATGCGGTTCGGCGGCATCCCCTCGACATGGGCCACGATCGTGGGATTCGCCGCGGCCATCGCCGTGACGCGCGTGATTCACACCTTCTGGATGCTTCGGGCCGAGCGTCTTGCCGCCTCGCGACAGCGCGTCGACGGCGCGGCGTGCTGAACCGGGGGCCATTCCCGGCCGATGTTGAGGCCATGGACATCAACGCCTCGACCCTCTCGGCCCTTGCTTCGGAACGCGTCGCCTCGCAGGTGAGCACGAAGGTGGCCGTCAAGTCGCTCGACGCGATGAAGCAGGCCGGCCAAGCGGCGGTCGCCTTGATCCAGGATGCGGCCAAGGCCCAGCAGATGGCGTCCGAGGCGGCCTCCGGCGGCCTCGACGTGACGGCCTGAAGCCCCGCCGGACGGTCGGGGGTGAACAAGGGCCGGACGGGTCGGCATTCGGCGTCCGCCCCGGGTTGAATGGACGCTCACTCGGGAACGCGGACGGCTCGCGGCGAACGGACGCCGGACCTACACTCCGCCGCCTATGCCGACCATCACCATCAATGGCCGCCGCTGCGACTTCGCGCCTGGCCAGACGATTCTCCAGATCGCCAACGCCAACGGGATCGAGATCCCGCAGTATTGCTACCACGAGGGCCTCTCGGTGGTGGCCTCGTGCCGCATTTGCCTCGTTGAATGCCAGGTGCCCAACGCGAAGACGGGCGCGATCGAGCCCTTCATGGGCGGCAAGCTGGTCCCGAGCTGTCAGCAGACGGCGATGGACGGCATGGTGGTGATGTCCGACTCGCCCAAGGCCGTGGCGAACCAGAAGGCGGTGATGGAGTTCCTGCTCATCAACCACCCGCTGGACTGCCCCGTGTGCGACCAGTCGGGCGAGTGCTTTCTGCAGGACTACTCGTACCAGTACGGCCGCGGCTCGTCCCGCTTCGAGGACCAGAAGGTCAAGCAGCCCAAGAAGGACGTGGGCCCCCACGTGCTGCTCTACTCCGACCGCTGCATCATGTGCACCCGCTGCGTGCGGTTCACCCGCGAGGTGAGCGGCACGGCCGAGTTGATGGTGCAGGGCCGCGGCAACAAGGAAGAGATCGACGTCTTCCCCGGCGTGGCGCTCGACAACGAACTCTCCGCCAACGTCGTCGACCTCTGCCCCGTGGGCGCGTTGCTCGACAAGGACTTCCTCTTCGCCCAGCGCGTCTGGTTCCTCAAGGAATCGGCGGGCATCGATCCCATCACGGCCAGTGGCGACAACATCTGGATCAACCACAACGAGGCCAAGGTGCACCGCCTCAAGCCCCGCACGAACCTGGCGGTGAACAAGCACTGGATCACCGACGAGGTTCGCTACGGCTGGAAGTTCGTCCACAGCGAGGATCGCCTCCGCTCGCCCCTGCGCAAGCAGTTCGGCGCCACCGTCGAGTGCGACTTCACCAAGGCCTATGACGACGCCCTCGACGGCCTCCGCGTTGCGGTGGCCTCGGGCAAGCGTGCGGGCCTGCTCGTGAGCCCCTTCCTGACGTGCGAGGAGGCCTACGCCCTCGGACGGCTCATCCAGTCCATCGACCCCAACGCCGCCGTGGCCGTCGGCCCGGTGCCGTTCGTCGGCCAGGACAAGGTCTTCCCCGCCGGCATCGACGAGCAGAGCCCCAAGGCCTTCAAGATGTACGCCGAGAAGGCCCCCAACGCCCGCGGCGTGCGTCGCGTGCTCGAGGCGATCTTCGGCGCCGCGAACGTGACCGACCACGCCGGCTTCCTGCGTCGGCTCGGCCACGGCACGGGCTCGAGCGACGTGGGCGCGGTGCTCCTGACGGGCAACGCCCCCAAGGACTGGACGAGCCAGGAACTGCTCACCTCGCTGTCGGGCAAGTTCACGGCCCTCATCGACACGCTGCTCAACCCGCTGGTCGACCGCGCCGACGTGGTGATCCCCGGGGCCACGTTCGCCGAGAAGGCCGGCACCTACGAGAACGCCAAGGGCCGTCTGCAGGCCTTCGAGCAGGCCATTCCCGTCATCGAGATGGCCAAGAGCGAGGGGCAGGTGGCCTTCGACCTCCTGGCGGTGCTGGCGGGCAAGCCCGCGCCGATCGACAAGGAGATTCCCGTCGTCATCGAGACGACCCGCGGCCAGGTCGCGGCGGGCCTCCAAGTCGCCACGCCCTACGCCGACGCCTTCAACGCCGCCTCGATCCGCACCCAGATGGCCGCGATCCCGGCCCTCGCCTGCTTCGGCACTGACGTGCACATGCCCGCCGCCCTGCCCACGGCCGAGCCGGACATGCAGATCGTGGATCTCTGAACAGGCCACTTGAGCGGCCGCATGCGTGTCGTGCCTCTGGAACAACGGCCCCGCGCCCGGGAGGCGTGCCTTGGTCCCTCGTTGCGCACACGGGCGTTCCTTGCGCGGCGGACTAGGAACGCCGACGTTCTTAGCGACGCGGCTGGCGGGTGCCGGCCTCTCGAGGGGTTCACCCCAGCAGTTCGATGGCCTTGCCCACCGTCTTGACCTGCAGCAACTCGACGCCCTTGAGCGACTTGACCATGCCTCGTTCTGAGGCGTGCAGCACGGGCGTCACGAGCCGCTTATACCCGAGCCGTGCCGCCTCGCGCAACCGCACCTCGAGTTGGGGCACGCCCCGCACCTCGCCGCCGAGGCCCACCTCCCCCACCGCCGCCGTCGCGCCGTCGAGCGACCGCCGGTAGTGCGCCCCGGCAATGGCCAGCAGCAACGCCAGATCGGAGGCGGGCTCGCCGACGCGGATGCCCCCCACGCTGCTGGCGAAGACGTCGCGGTCGGCCAGCCGCAGCCCGCCGTGCTGCTCGAGCACGGCGATGAGCATGGCCAGCCGGTTGGTGTCAAGGCCCGAACTCTTCCGCTTGGCCGCCCCCAGAAACCCCGTCGCCGTCAACGCCTGCACCTCGACGAGCATGCACCTCGTCCCCGTCATGATGGGGCAGACGACACTGCCGGGTCGAGGGTCGGCGCTCAGGGCCGCGGGCACACCTGCTCCCTCGGGGACCTCACGCAGGCCCGTCGAGGTCATCTCGAAGAGGCCGATCTCAAGGGTGGTTCCGAAGCGATTCTTCGCGCTGCGGACGATGCGATGGCTGTGGTAACGGTCGCCCTCGAACGAGAGCACGCAGTCCACCAGGTGCTCGAGCAGTCGCGGACCGGCGAGGTTGCCCTCCTTGGTCACGTGCCCCACCAGCACGATGGCGATGCCCGCGGCCTTGGCGAGGTACACGAGGTCGGCGCAACACCGTCGCAGTTGCGTCACGCTGCCGGGGGCGGCGGGCACGTCGGGCTTGTAGATCATCTGCACCGAGTCGATGACGATGACGGCGGGCTTCACCTTGCGGGCCTGCTCGACGATGCGGGCGAGGTTCGTCTCGGCGAGGATGAAGAGGTGCTCGGGCATCTTCCCCGCAGCCTCATCGCCCGAGGCCAATCGCGTGGCCCGCATGCCCACCTGCTGGGCCGACTCTTCGCTCGACACGTAGAGCACCCGCTTGGCGGCCTTCGCCCACGCGAACGCGCTCTGGAGCAGCAGGGTCGACTTGCCGATGCCCGGTTCGCCGCCGATGAGGACCGCGCTGCCCACCACCAGTCCGCCGCCGAGCACACGGTCGAGTTCGCGGATGCCACCGGGGAGCCGATCAACCCGCACCGAGTCGCCCGCGGCGGCGATCTCGGCCAGGGTCACCGCACCCCCGCCGGGACCGAGTGCATCCTCGCCGTCGGCCTGCAGGGCCAGTTCGCCGGCAGCCACGGCGATGCCCCGCTGGGCGTCCTGCTCGGCCGCCGGATCGACGGTGGTTTCCTCCAGACTGTCCCATGCGCCGCAGTCGGGGCACTTGCCAAGCCACCGCGACTGGGCGCTCCCGCACGAACGACACACGAACACACGCCTCGCCTTGGCCATGGCCCAACGGTAGCGAACCCGAACGCGGCTCCGCCCGCGGCACTCTTTGCCGCAAGGTCAGCCTGTACCCCTGAATACCATGCCATGAGTGTCCACGCCCGCCTCCAAGGACGCACCCGCGCCCCGCCGTTCGCGTCGCCGCCGCCTGCTCATCGGCGGCGGCCTGTTCGCCTGCCTGCTGCTGGTCGGCTACTTCACGCTCACGAGCCAGTGGGTGCTCGGCCGGATCGTGCTGTCGCAACTCGGGGCCGCCTTCGGGGGCACGGCCTCGGCCTCCAAGGTGACCTTCGCCCCCGGCGGGTTCGTGGTGATCGAGCACCCCTCCCTGCGCGCCCCCGGCGTCGCCGGCGACGCGGGCGAGGTCTTCGCCGCCGCCCGCATCAAGGCCAAGGTCCACCTCAACGCGCTGCTCGGAGGTGGCCGGGTGGTCGAGTCCATCACGCTCGATCGACCCGTGATCCGCATCAGCCAGTCGATCGTCGATCGATCGGTCAACATCGCCGCCCTCGACGCCTTCAACGCCGATTCGCGGCAAGCACCCGGTCCGGCCTCGAGGCCGCAAGGGACACGGGGCCCGTCGCCCCAGGATCTCATCCCGCAGATCACGCTCAACAGCGGCGTGATCCAGATCGGCGAACACGATGCCCGCTCGTTCCGGTCACTCAAGCAGTTCGACCTCGAGGGACGCGTCATCTCGGCCACGGATGCTCAGGGAGGCCTGCAGGTCAGTCTCCGCGAAGTGCCCACGCCCGGGCAATCCCCGTCGCACAAGCCGCTCGAGGTGACGGGCCGCGTCGCCGCCGACACGCTGACGCTGAGGGCCTCGGGCCTCGAGCTCGGCGACCTTTCGGCCGAGTCGGTGCCCCAGCCGCTGCGGGAGCGGTTCCGCTCGCTCGAGTTGGTCGGCACGATCGGCGTCACGACGCTCACCTATCACCTTCGCACCGGCGGGCTCGAGGCCCGCACCGCCCTCGAGAACGTCGCGCTCAACCTGCCCATCACGCCCAAGCCCGGCATCGACATCAACGACCGCGTGATTCCCGTGCCGCAGGAGTTGAGGGACCGCCTGCTCCGCATGGAGGACGTCCGCGGCGAACTCGTGCTCAGCGATCGGACGATCTCGGGGTCGATGCGGGGAACCATCGAGGACCTTCCCTACGACGTCTCCTTCTCGGTGGACGGCACGGGCGACGCGGCCCCCTTCTCGGCGCGGCTGGTGTGCAGCGACTTCGAGCTCAAGGAGCAGCCCACCGTCGTGCTCTTCGCCCCGGGCATCGTGCGGCGGCGGCTCGAGCAGTTCTCGAACCCCACCGGCATCATCAACACCACCGTCGACATCACGCGCGGCCCTCCGGCGGCGGGCAAGGCCGCCGACGTGAAGGTCAAGGGAACGCTCTCGCTGAAGAAGGGATCCGCGGCCTTCGAGCGATTCCCCTACCGCTTCCACAACCTGGAAGTGGACGCGACCTTCGACGAGAACTCGCTCCACCTCACTCGCATCATCGGCGACACCCCCGACGGCGCGAAGGTGTCGGCGACCACCTTCGTCTCTCCCCTCACCGACGACGCGGGCGTCACCGTCGACGTGAAGGTGACGGGCCTGCCTGTCGACGCCGATCTCGCCGCCGCCATGAAACAACGCGGCAAGATCATCGACACGCTCTTCAACGACGCCAAGTACCGCGACCTGGTCGACGCGGGACTCGTCATCGAACCCGATCGGCACGCCCGCCTGTCGGCCCGACGCGACGAGCTGCTCGCCAAGCCCCGCCGCACGGCGGCCGACACGGTGGAGCTCGCCGACATCGCCCAGATCCTCAAGCGGCCCGTCTTCCAGCCCGGCGGCACCGCCACGGTCACCGTCAAGGTCACTCGCCTCGAAGGGCCCGAGAGCATCTGGAACGACACCGTCGACATCGCCTTCGACGAGGTGCGCATCCTCCCCGAGGCGTTCCCGTACCCGATGGTCGGCCGCCATGTGCTGATGCGCAAGGTCGACTACGACACGACCGTGGAGGGTGGCACCTACGAGGGCCTCACCGGCGCCACCGCTCGCATCGCGGCCAAGTGCGATCTCCAGAAACTTGACGCTCCGGACGCGCCCTTCGTGCCCATGGTCGAGGTCAAGGCGGAGAACGTCCCCACCGACGAGTACCTGCTCTTTGCCCTTCCCAACGCCGCGGGACTTTCCCCCGACGGCCGCCCGTTGCGCGACCTCATCGGCGACCTGCACCTCGAAGGTCGCGGCAAGGCCCACGCGAAGGTCTTCCAACTCGAGGGCGACGACGCCAAGGCCTACGGCGACGCGGGATACGACATCCTGGTCGACGTGACCGGCATGCAATCGACCCCGCGGAAGACCGGCGCCCCGGCCGCCTTCTCGCTCGCCAACATCGGCGGCACCCTCGACATCCGTCACGACGCCCTGGAGCTCAAGCTCAAGGGCAACGCCGGCCCCGTCGGCACCGACGCCGGCGCGATGGGCGACATCCGGCTCGACGCGTCGATCCATCAGCAACCCGTCAGGGACCCGCAGCAACCCGTCAGGGACCAGCAGCAACCCGTCAGGGACCCGCAGCAACCCGCGACGGGCCCGGCGTCGCGAGGCTCCTCGCGACTGTCGCTGGACGCGGGAGCGACCGCCATCGAGGCCTCGACGCCCGTGGAGGATCTGGTGTGGCTCTTCTCGCCGCAGGCGGCCATCGACATCGCCGCGGCGCGAACCGAGTTGCAGCCCGCGGGCCGAACCGATCTCCTGACCACGCTGCGGAGGGAACCGGGCGAGTCGATGCAGGTTCGCGTCGCGGCGTGGAACCCCAAGGGCCTCGAGCTTTCGGCTCGCGGCACGCGGGTGGGCATCACGTGCGAGCAGAGCAGCGAACAGTCGCCCTTCGTCACCATCGAACCCGGCGACGCCTCCCAGCCCACGCAGGTCCGCTTCCACGGTCGGCCCCTGTCGTTGACCGACGGAGAGAGGGTGGTCGCACGAGCCGTGATCGACGGCGTCATCCGCGCCGACGGCGCGCCGGTGCCGGGCGACCGCGAAGGCCTCCGCCTCGCCGTGACCGAGGCCGACTTCGCCTCGGTTCCCGTGGCGACGCTCGTGAAGGCATCGCTCCCTCCGGCGGTGGCCGCGTTCCTGACCGAGCGTCGAGTGACGGGCATCTTCGACGCGGACGTGTCGCTGACGAACGCCAAGGGGTCCGGCCTCGAAGCCGCGGGGTCGGTGCGTCCGCGATCACTGGCGCTGGTCGAGGCGGGCACGCCGGTCTCGTTTTCGAAAGTGTCGGGGGCCATCGACTTCCGGCGAAACTCGGGCGAATGGAAGGACCTCGAACTGGTCGCGCCGACCTGGACGGCAGGCACGAGGGGCTCGTGGCAGGTCGATCCCGCGGGCGAGACCATCGCCCACATGCTCTTCAGCGTCGCGGCGCCGTCGCTGGTTCCCGACCTGCGGGCATGTCTGCCCGAGGACGTCCGGACGATGCTCAAGGACCTGCTCATGCAGGTCGATGGTCCGGTGGCGACGGACGGATTGAGGCTCTCGCTGACCTTCCCGGCGAGCGGGGGCATCGGCGGCTTCAACGCGGCTGGTCGCATCAACGCGGGCAACGTCAGCCTCGATGCCGGCCTGAAGCTGGCCGACGCCAAGGCCGTGCTCGACTTCACCGCCTCGCGGCCCGATGCCGCCACCGCCGCCAGCTTCGACGCGTTCATCCTGAGCGAGTCGCTGCAAGCCGCCGACGTCGCCGTCACCAACGCCAAGGTGCGGGCGAGCAGCGCGGGGGCGTCGATGCCGGGCGGCATCTCGATTCAGCAGTTCTCCGGCGACTGCCATGGTGGCCGCGTCTCTGGCGAAGCCGCGATGTCCGCCACCCGCCCCGACGGCCGCCGCGAGTTCACGGCGAGGGCCCAGGGTTCCAACATCCGCTTTGCCTCGGTGCTGGCGGACTTCCGTGCGTCACGGGCCTCGGCGGGCGTGCAGGTGCCCGCCTTCGAGGCCGACACGACGCCGGACGGTTCGCGGGGCATGGTGGACTTCGGCGTGACGCTGACGGGCCTGACGGGCACACCCGAATCGCGCCGCGGCAGGGGTACGGCGAGCGTCGGCGGTGGCCGCGTCGCGTCGATGCCCCTGGTGGTGCCGCTGATCCGCATCTCCAACCTCCAGTTGCCGGTCAACGAGCGGCTCGACTACGCCCAGGCGGACTTCTTCCTGCAAGGCACGACCATCGAGTTCGAGCAGGCGTGGATTTCGTCGCCCGGCGTCGAACTGGTGGGCTACGGCTCCATGCAATGGCCCGACGCGACGGTCGATGTCCGCATCCGCGGGAACAGCCGCACCCGCATCCCGCTCGTCTCCAAGGTGATGGAGGACATCCGCAACGAACTCTTCACCGCGCGTCTCACCGGACCGCTGTGGGACCCTTCCATCGGCATCGAGAGCTTCAGCGGCACCTCCCGGTTCATCCGCAAGCTCGTCGGCAGCATACCCAGCGAGGCCGTCCAGCGGCTGCAGCGCATCGAGCGCAACGCCACCCGCTCCCAGGATCGCCCTCGGGAGCCGCAGCGTGGCGGTCCGGCCCCCTCGTCGCCCCGCTGATCGGCGAGCGGGCACGGCGGCTCCGGCCGCACCACGCGTACCCTTCGGACACATGTCGCTCAACGAACGCCCTCAGTCGTTCCCGCCCGATCCCAAGACCCCCACCGTCAGCGAACCCGCGCTGGAAGCGGGCCGGGCCTCGGAGTCGCCCGAGTTCGCCGAATCGATCGACGCGCTCATCCGCAGCGTCGGGGGTGATCCGGCGACGTTCGACGGCCGCCTCGTGCACGATCTCGTCCGCACGTCGCTCAAGCTGCTGCCTGACGGCCGCGACACCGGCGAGCTCAAGCTCATCACCAACGCTGTGAAGGAGCTTCGCTACGCCTACCGCGTCTTCGGCCGCTACAAGGAGCCGCACAAGGTCACGATCTTCGGGTCGGCCCGGACGCCCGAGACGCACGCCGACTACACCGCCTGCGTGGAGTTCAGCCGCCTCATGGCGCAGGCCGGATGGATGGCCATCACGGGCGCGGGCGGGGGCATCATGCAGGCCGGGCACGTGGGCCCGGGGCGTGCCGCCAGCTTCGGCGTGGCGATCCGCCTGCCCTTCGAGCAGAGCACCAATCCGGTCATCCGCGACGACGAGAAGCTCATCAACTTCCGGTACTTCTTCACCCGCAAGCTCATGTTCCTGAGCCAGGCGGAAGCCGTCGTGCTCTTCCCGGGCGGCTTTGGCACGATGGACGAGGCCTTCGAGACCCTCACGCTCGTGCAGACCGGCAAGGCCACGCCCATCCCGATCGTGTGCGTGGAGGGGGCAAGCGGGGACTTCTGGAAGAACTTCGATTCGTGGATCCGCAAGGACCTCATCGCCCGCGGGTGGGTGAGCCCCGAGGACCCCAGCATCTACTACCTCGCGAAGGATCCCGTCGACGCGGCCAACCACATCATCCGCTTCTACCGCAACTATCACTCGTCGCGCTACGTACGCGACGACTTCGTCATCCGCCTGCGCAACCCCATCCGCGAGAGCGACGTGAAGGTCTTGGAGCGGGACTTCGGCTCGCTGATCAAGGAGGGCGGCATGCGGCTCTCGGGCCCGCTCGAGGGCGAGAGCGACCACCTGCTGCGTCCGCGGCTGGTCTTCCGCCACAACCGCAACAAGTTCGCCGTGCTCCGCCAGCTCATCGATCGCATCAACGATCTCGAACCGGCCACCGGAGTCTGAGCGATGCGCAGCGAGGTGCGTCGAACCCTCCTGTTGGCGCTGTCGATGGCCGCGTGCGTGGGCGGCTGCGCCTCGGCCCCTCTGCCGCCCGCCGCCTCGGAGCCACCGCCCACTTCCTCGCTCACCGATGTCGCGGGCGTCGAAGTGGCCATCTGGATCGTCAACGACGCGTTGCCTCCAACCCCGCCGCCGACGCCCACCAAGTCCAACCCCCGCCCCAAGGCCCCGCCGCCCACCGTCACGCTCTCGCAGGCCCTGGCACCCTTCGCCGAGTGTCCTTCGCCGCTGGCCGAGCCGGCCCGCTCCATCTGGATCCGCAGCGGCATGCGGATCATGGCCCTTCCCGCCTTCCAGGTCGCCGAGTTCGAGCAATCGCTGCGGGTGGCCGGACCGGTGCAACGCCAGTTCTTCGCGCAGACCCCACGATGGTCGCAGGCCTTCCGCGGCCCGGAGGCCGAGGGGCTCCACGCGATCGCCCTTGATACTGGCCCGGTCGACATCTCGTCGGGGGCGTTCCGCTTGCTGATGCGATGCTACATGACGCCATCGCGGGCCGATGCCGCGACGCCGTCGCTCCAGATCGACATCGTGCCGCAGTTCGTCGACCCGCGCCGGGCGGTCGGCATCGAGGACCGCGACCCGTTCGAGGACCCGCTGGTCGCCAGACCCGTGCCCGGCAGCGCGGCGCCGCGTCAAGGCGTGGTGCTCGACCACATGCTCCTCGAGACCGTGCTCGGCCGCGACGAGGTGCTGGTGCTGGTGCCCGAACCCGACCCGCCCGCCCCGGACGCGACGCAAGGGCCCATGGCCAGAGAGACCCCGTTCGGCCCCGCGTTGCCCACGGTGCCGACCTTCGCCGAGGCGCTCCTCTCCGACGCGTTGGTGGGCGGCGACGGACGCGTGAAGGCCGTCCTGATGTTCCGGCCCATCCTGCCCGAGCGGTTCATGCTCTCGCCCTGAGGCGGAGCGTCGTCGAAGCTCCGGCGAACCCAATCCCATCGGTCCCTCCGGGACCGAGGAACACCCTCGCCACGGGCCCGCAGGGCCCACGAATGTTGCCACGGGTGAACTGAACCCGCGAAGCGGGTGAGGTGAACCCGTGGACACGAGCCGAC